>CBFHJD010000063.1:0-2333 GCA_965656215.1 Flavobacteriaceae bacterium | reverse complement strand
TTTAGCTTTGGTACACCCTTTTTATATTGAAGAGTTTACTCGTTTTGGCTTTGCAGATTACCGAGTATTCATTGCCTTTGCACAAGTTTTTGCCGGACTTGGAATTCTAATGGGATTTTATAAGGTGAAATTTACACAAGTCAGTGCGTTCTTATTAGCGATTTTAATGACGGGTGCTCTAGTCACTCGGATTTTAATTAAAGATGATTGGGTTCATTCATTTCCCGCTTTTTTATATTTGTGTGTAAATTCTTTTATCTTTAAAGAAAGCTTAAAAGTAAAAACATGAAGATTTTGAAACAGATACTCTCAGCCGCCATTTCAATAGTTGTACTTAACGTATGGTTTTTTAGGTTCAACCAGTCCACAATTTATCGTGGGGGAAAAGCTTCCAATATGATAGAAGAATTTGCTGTGTACGGACTAAACGAGACGATGGTTTACATCATTGGAGGTTTAAAAGTGTTAGCAGCTTTGGGATTATTAATAGGTTTTTTCAAAGATAAAATCGTTATTCCGTCTGCTGGACTTATGGCTGTTTTAATGCTTGGAGCTCTTTTCATGCATTTTCGGGTTGATGATGAAGCTATAAAATACCTTCCTGCGGGAATAATGTTTGCTTTTAGTGTTACTGTATTTTTGATTCAATCAAAAGCAAACCGCTTAGCTCACTAAGACCCTATTGGAATAATAACATAAAACAATTCTAGTTATGTTAAATAATTTGAATCATCTACTTACCTCCGCATCAATTATTTTTTTGTTTTTATTGTCCTGCGAGCAAGAAAATACATCCCTTGAATTGGCACCTTTATTTACTGACCATATGGTTTTGCAGCAACAAACCCAGGTACCCATTTGGGGAAAAGGATCACCAGGAGCAAAAGTTACTGTTGCCCCTGGTTGGGGAAATCCAGAGGAAGCCGAGGTTGATGACCTTGGAAATTGGGAAGTTATGATCCAAACTCCTGAATATGGAGGACCTTACACTGTCAAAGTTTCCCATTTATCAAATGAGATTTTATTAGAAGACGTGTTGTTGGGTGAAGTTTGGCTTGCATCAGGTCAATCCAATATGGAGTGGCCTCTTTTTGCGAGAATTAACAATCAAGAAGAGGAAATAAAAAACGCAAATTATCCTCAAATTAGAATGTTTTCAGTTCCACGAAATTTGAACGGTACCAATATCAATTCGGCCTCATGGAAAGTCACTACTCCAGAAAACGTAAAACAGTTTAGCGCTGTAGGCTATTTTTTTGCTCGAGAAATGATCCGGAATCTAGAAGTTCCAATAGGTATTCTGAATACTTCATGGGGAGGCACACGTGTTGAGGCTTGGACAAGTATTGAAAAGTTAGCCGCTATGGCGCCCAGTAAAAAGGAAGCTCAAGAAATTATAGATCAAGGAGGACGCACTGCGATCAACGCTAAAAGCAAAACGGTTAATACTGAATTAAGGGTAGAAAACGAACGCTATTTAGAAGCCCCTAGTTTTTCGATTCCTGAAAATAGTGCAGGCTTGAAATCATTGGTATTGAATGATTTAGAATATGCAGCTCCCGAATTTGATGATTCAAGTTGGAAGTCTTTCGAGGGGCGCAGTTCTTCAGATCAAACGATTGCTTTTGAAAATTTTTTTAAAAGCGGAACTTTAGCTGAAAATGGTGTAGTTTGGTTGCGTAAGTCTTTTGACGTGTCCGATCCTACAGGGGCTTATAGCTTTAATGTAACTGGCGGAATAGACGATTTTGACTACACTTACCTCAATGGTACTCAAATAGGGCAAGGATTTGCCTGTTGTACCTCACGATCTTATTCTATCCCAGAAGGTTTGTTGAAAAAAGAAGGAAATGTTTTGGCAATCCGTATCATTGATACCGGAGGAGAAGGAGGGTTTAAAGGGGAAGCTTATCTTGAAAAAGGAAACGAAAAGCAAATTTTGGATCAAGGAACATGGCGATTAAAACATCATGCATTTTATTTAAATACTTCAATTCAACTGCATCAATTGGATTTTGAATCCTTACTCAAAGAAGATCAAAAGCTGAAAGAAAACATCAAAGTTGGAAAATCAATAGATGATCCGAATCGGTACAGTGTCTTATTTGAAACCATGGTCCAGCCTGTGATTCCCTATAAAGTCAAAGGAGCTTTGTGGTATCAAGGAGAAAGTAATGTATCAAATCACCAAGACTATAAGACTTTGTTTACTGGAATGATTACGGATTGGCGCAGTCGATGGGGATCAAATTTTCCGTTTTATTTTGTTCAAATCGCACCTTATGAATATACCCCAGAGGCATCTTCTCAATCATTGCGTGAGGCTCAACGGA
>CBFHJD010000062.1:0-2819 GCA_965656215.1 Flavobacteriaceae bacterium | reverse complement strand
TACTCTCTGATTCCACAGCCAAACGTGTCGAAAAGGTAGTTTCCAAATCTGATGCAGAAAGAATTAAGGTATTTCCGTTTATTTCAAACAAAAAATTATCTAAAATCGGAAGGGTATTGGTACTGTTTATAACTCCCCCAAGCATTTGAAGCTCTTTAAGTAGTGCGGCACTTGAAACGATAAATTTCATTTGTAATTCGGTATTAATTAAATTTTACGAAGAAAAATTCTTCGTTTTGGGGTTAATTAGAGGGGCGTTTACGCAATACCCTTAACCTATTTCAAATATATTTGAAATGCTTTGATTCTTAAAACAAACTTATCAACATTCAGTTCAATAAATGTTTACTTCTTCCTCTTTGAAGAAACCATCCAAAAATAAGTGAAAAGAATACGGGACCTAGCACTATAAATAATTTCCAAAAAAATCCGGTGGACTTTATTTTTTGGGGGTCTAAATAGGCAAAATTCCATTCTTTTTGACGAATCATCAATCCATCTTGATTACCAGTCAAATAATGGATAGAATTCATTAAAAGCTGTTTGTTTGCATAGTAATTACTAGTCCATTTGTCATAGCCTAACTGGAGGGGTAACCCTTTATCTATTTGGTTCTCTCCTATTGTTCCATCGCCAAAAATAATAGTCTTATGACTTCCTTCGTCTTGATGATTATCGTAATCAATAGGTTTAATTCGATTCGCGAAAAGTGATTGGTTAGATCCTTCAGTCAAAATCCCAAGAATTTTTGAAGATTCGTTGTATTTACTCGGCTGAATTTTTTGGGTTGCCTCTTCTAAAGAAAGTAAAACAGGAACCCCTGACGTTTTGGTAAATGCTGAGGTTTGTAATAAGACCGTTTTATTCATACTGTTTTTTAACGAATCCAGTGGACTTGCAAATTGAGTTAGAACTGGACCCACGCTTTTACCAATCAAGTTGGATTCAGGCGTAGGTAAAGGAAAATATGGCCATGGATAGGGTACATATTGTGTGTTATTCTGATTTCCTGTGGCCAAAACCAAAGGAGCACTGTAAAGATCTTGCACCAACATTTTATTGAGTCGTACACCGCGATTAAAGAAATAATCATCTAAATTTAATTCCAAAGGGAATCCATAAGCTTTACCTGCATTGTTGAATAAACTGTCACGATTTATTCCAATTCCGTTGATCGTCCAAAGAATACTCCCTCCATGCAATTCGTATTGATCTAAAATATATTTTTCTGATTGACTGAAAGGTTCATTTGGGTTACTCACTAAAAGGGCATCAAACCGCCTAAGGTTAGTTAAACTTTGAAGAGGAGTAGTTTCTGAATTTTTTAAATTGAACGAGGCTAAATTATAGTAAGGCTTAAGTGATTGAAGTAAATCTGCTAATTTTATATTTTCAGAGGTTTGATGTGAAGTTAATACGGCTAAATTTGGTTTTTCTTTTAATGTGACTCTACGAATACCGTCTAAAATTAAATACTCCAACTGTTGAATAGAACGTGTAATTTTAGCGCGCTCTGTATCGCCAAATTGTTTATCTATTAAAAAAACACGCTCCGAAACTTCGCCGTAATTGATAATCATCCAGGGGAAGACACTGCTTTCACTTCGTTGACCATCTTTACTTTCAACCATTATTTCAGGTGACATTCCATAACGTTGCATTTCTTGAATGACCTGCTCATTTGAACCTATTTCATACGGATCGTTGAATTGAATAATTAATTCATCGGTGTGAAATTGCATTTGATTAAGGAAAGTATTCAATTCTCTCCAGAAGTCTCGGTATAAACCAGGTAATTCACCGCTCAGAAAAACGTCAATGCGAACGGGACCGTCTAAAGCTTCCAGTTGTGAAATACTGCTATTTGACAGGCTGTAACGCTGGTCTGTTGTCAGGTCTTTTTGAATCCCAACTTGCTGACTGAGGGCCATGAAAACAAGGGTCAGCGACAATGCTAAAAAGGGTTTTCTATAGGTTTGTATTGAGTTCTTCTTTTTTAGAATGAGTTGAACTCCAAGGAAGAAAAAAGTAACGGAAAGGCCGATAAAATAGAGCATGTCTTCAAGTACAATTACACCGCGACTCAGTCCGTTGTAATGCACTTGAGCACTAAGGCTATTAATCCCTTGGTACAGGTTTAAATTTGGGCTTAAATCTGCTAAAAATGACCAGAAATATAAATGAATAAAGCACCCTAAAACAGCCACTAAAAACGAAGCGACTTGGCTTTGGAATAGGAGGGAAGCGCATATGCTCGTAAGCACAAACAAGAGTGCTAAAAAGAGTAAGGCAACATAGGCGCTTAAAATAATACCCCAATCTAGTTTTGAATCTAGTTGAAGTATATTATCTAATGCAACTGCATGGACTAGGGTAGGAATTAATATCATTAACAAAACCAACATCACACCCATGAGTTTCCCTCCAAAAATTTGGGCTGGACTCAAAGGTTTGGTCATTAATAGTTCAAATGTTCCCTGAGCAAATTCTTCAGAAAAACTCCGCATACTTAAGGCAGGAATTAAAAAGAGAAATAAGATGGGTGTAAACTCAAAGAATGGAGAATAACTTCCTAATTCTGAATTGATTAAGTTGAAAGGGGTGTTAAAAAACCAGAGTATAAGAGCTGTGATCAGAAGATAACCAGCGACAATTACATATCCCGTCAGTTGACTAAAGTACACCCGTAATTCTCTTTTAGCAATGCTCCACATACTATTCAAATTGAATACTGATTAAATCCCTATACTCTAGCCCAAAAAGTGAACTTGCACTTCCAACGGTATTGGGGTTACTTTTATATACAGCAAGTTCTAAAT
>CBFHJD010000061.1:0-3420 GCA_965656215.1 Flavobacteriaceae bacterium | reverse complement strand
GTTTAAGAGATATAGAAGAACATTTCTTTGGCTAGGCAGTCTCCTGCTTTCTTTTTTATTACTGATCCTTTCCTATACCATTTTAATCGCTGAAGTTTTCTCAGACCCAGCAAGTCTGTTTTACATGGTAACAGGTAACCTTTCTATACTTTCGTTAGTCTCTATTGGGCTTATTTCCTTTCTACCGCTTTTGTTCCCTCATGTTATATATGGAAAAGCCCTAGTTAAAGAAATGGACACCAAAGACAAAAAGCAAAATAGAAACCGTATTGAGGTGCTTCCCAATAAAAAGATGCTTGATCTATACAATAAAATAGATACTTTTTTTAAAGATAAAGAGCCCTATTTAGAACGATCTTTTACTCTTCCAAAGCTTGCCAAAGAGATGGGGGCTCCCGTACACCATGTTCAAAAAGCATTCAAGGAAGTTGGTAAGACTACTTTTGTAGAATATAAGACTAAGTATAAAATCCGCTGGTCCAAAAAAGCGCTATTTGATCCACTGTTTAAAAACGATACCATTGATTCTGTAGGGATGTGTGCTGGGTTTAACTCCAAGTCACAATTCTATGCCGCTTTTAGAAAGTTTGAGAAGATGACCCCTAGAGAATATTATCTTAAAGCAAACAGAAGAAGAAGATAAAACCACACACACTACAAACTTTCCCCAAACAACTACACCCCCTAAAACCACTTCACAGGAATCTCAGGTTAAGACCATGATGCCAATGGATTAGATTGGATTGGAGATTTTAGCTTTTCATTAGTCGAAAACAGGTTGATTTGTTGCCAATATATTACCAATATAAAATAAAAAAATCCGCAACCTCATGTTAAACAATTAGTTACGGATTTTAAGTGTACCTCGGGTGGGAATCGAACCCACACTCCCGAAAGAACTGGATTTTGAATCCAGCGCGTCTACCAGTTCCGCCACCGAGGCAGGTGAAATCGTTTAAAAGTAGGATGCAAAAATAACAAAATATTTAATCCTTCAATTTAAAATAATCAATAAGGTGAAGCATAATTTTATTTTTACATTTGCTTAGATAAAATTTCTATGAAAACTCCCGCAAAAATTTTTGCTTGTACGCAAAGTACAATCTTAGCCAAAGCCATTGCTGACCAGTTTGGAATTGAAGTTGGGAAAGTAAACTTTTCACGCTACAGTGATGGTGAATTTCAGCCTTCATTTGAAGAATCAGTTCGAGGTGCTCGTATTTTCATTATAGGCTCTACCCACCCTTCATCAGAAAACCTAATGGAGATGCTATTAATGCTGGATGCTGCAAAACGTGCTTCAGCAAGACATATTACAGCTGTAATGCCTTATTTTGGATGGGCAAGGCAAGATCGAAAAGACAAGCCTAGAGTTCCTATAGGGGCGAAATTAATCGCAAAGCTTTTAGAATCTGCAGGAGCTACGCGAATCATCACCATGGATTTACATGCCGATCAAATTCAGGGCTTTTTTGAAAAACCAGTAGACCATCTTTTTGCCTCAACCATCTTTTTGCCTTACATAGACTCACTTAAATTATCTGACCTCACCATTGCCTCTCCTGATATGGGAGGTTCTAAACGCGCCTATGCGTACTCAAAATTCCTCAGTAGTGATGTCGTTATCTGTTACAAACAAAGAGAGAAAGCCAACATCATATCCCATATGGAGCTTATTGGAAATGTTGAAGGAAAAAATGTAATCTTAGTTGATGATATGGTTGACACCGCTGGTACCCTTACAAAAGCAGCTGATTTGATGAAAGAAAGAGGTGCGCTATCAGTAAGAGCTATTTGTACTCATGCCCTACTTTCTGGAGATGCGTACCAGAAAATAGAAAACTCTCAACTAGAAGAACTTATTGTGACCGATTCTATTCCACCAAAAGTTAGTCACCCTAAAGTAAAAGTATTATCTTGCGCCCCGTTATTCGCTGAGGTTATGAAAAATGTTCATTTCAATCAGTCGATAAGTTCAAAATTTATAATGTAAAAACAATTTCATGAAATCGATTACTATTAAAGGATCTAAAAGAGAAAGCGTGGGCAAAGTAGCAACTAAAGCCTTACGTAATGCTGGAAATGTTCCCTGTGTATTATATGGAGGAGGAGAACCCCTTCACTTTTCTGCACCGGAACTTGGTTTCAGCAAACTAGTGTACACGCCAAATGCACATACTGTTGTGATTGAACTTGAGGGCAATGAAAAAGTCAATGCCATTCTTCAAGATATTCAGTTTCATCCATTGACAGATAAAATTCTACACGTAGACTTTTATCGTTTATTTGATGATAAAGAAATCTCAATGAATATTCCCGTAAAAATTGAAGGTGCTGCACCCGGTGTTTTAATGGGTGGTGGGGTGTTAACCCTTAACAAACGAAAATTAAGGATTAAAGCACTTCCTAAAAATTTACCTGATTTTATTGTAGCAAATATTTCTAAGCTAGAATTAGGGAATAAGTTATATACTTCTGAATTACAATCAGATATTTTTACTATTCTTCACCCAGACAACACTGTAGTTTGTCAAGTTCGTACTTCACGTGCTTCGATGAAACTGGATGACCAATTAGAAACAACAGAAGGTACTGAGGAAGGAACTGAAGAAGGAGCAACTCCAGAAGCTGCTGCTGAGAATTAATTTTTCCTCTCCTAGACTATACTATAAAAGCATGTGAGTTCTCACATGCTTTTTTTATTTTAGTGAATGTTTTCATTTAAACGTTTTTTTAAAAAAGATCAATCACTGGCTATGCATAAGTTCTTAATTGTTGGACTAGGTAATATTGGATCAGAATATGAAAACACTCGACACAATGTTGGTTTTAAAATCCTAGATGAGCTTGCTCGTTCAAACGAATGTGTCTGGGAATTAAAGAAGTTAGCTTCTTATACCTCCTTCAAAAGGAAAGGAAGACATTTTGTGATGATCAAACCAAGTACTTTTATGAATCGAAGCGGTAAAGCCGTTCGGCACTGGGCTTTAAAAGAAAAAATTCCTTTAGAGAATATCTTAATTCTTACTGATGAATTACACCTTCCTTTTGGCACTATCCGAGTTAAGTCTAAAGGAAGTCCTGCAGGACATAACGGACTGAAAGATATTGAAGCAGAATTAAATACCCCCAATTACGCGCGACTTCGTTTTGGAATTGGTCAAGAAGTTAAAGCATTTGATCAGGTCAAATTTGTGCTAGATCCGTGGAGTGACGAAGAAACAAAAAAGCTTACAGAACGAATAAAAATTTGCGGTGAAGCCGTAGTAAGTTTTGGACTTCAAGGGCTTCAAAATACCATGAATAATTTCAATGGAAAATAGTACTATTATGGTGCTGTTTGAAATCTAAAAATCTGAGATTTAGAGGCATTATTTTCCTCATCGAAAGTAACTACTTGCCAAAAATAGGTAGTCTCAG
>CBFHJD010000060.1:0-3680 GCA_965656215.1 Flavobacteriaceae bacterium | reverse complement strand
CGGGACATATCTTTATAATATTTAGATATTGTAGGGTCATTCTGTCCCATAAGTGCTCTACTATAGCTGTCAGGTGTGCCTATTTCATCTGATATTGACATAAATGTTTTACGTGCTTCTTTGAATTTTGGAAGCCCAATCTCTTTAGCTTTTTTTCCAAACTTGACCAGTTTCGCCGATAATAAAAATGCTATTTATATCTTACTATAGATCCTTACAACTGTGCTAAAAGAAGCTCTATTTAATCATTGTAAAGTCCAACTAGAACAAAGAATGGACGCATTAAATCAACAAAAAAAAAGCCTGCAAAAGGACTTGTCTTCAGAGACTAAAAGTTCAGCTGGTGACAAGCACGAGACAGGCAGAGCAATGATTCAGTTGGAACGTGAAAAATTAGGCAATCAAATCAGGACTGTTGAATTAAATTATCAAAAACTGATATCATTCAAAGAGCAAAAAACTTCAGTCAGCATTAGTTTAGGGTCTGTTGTCATTACGGATCGTGCGAATTATTATATTGCTATTGCTACTGATTTTTGTGAGCTCAATTCTAAAGTATTTTATTGTATTTCCTCGCTAAGCCCTATTGGTAAATTATTAATTGGGAAAAATAGAGGTGAGCGCATAAAATTCAATGGTGTAGAAAGTACAATTATTGAAATTAAGTAAAATTGAATTCTTTTAAATTTAACCTAGAAGGTAGCGCTATCTTTTATGTAATCATCACTCTGAGATAGACAATAAATCAGAACATGAGAAAACAGGAAGTTATTCTCTCTGAAAGCCTCCAAAGTTCGTTTTAGAGGTTTTCTTGTTGAGCTCAATCAAGCATTATAACATTTTATGCCAATGTCTTTAAATTCTTTATATTTCACCCTAAATTAAACGTTATATTTTAAAATATTACAAAAGCAGATCGATGAAAAAACTAATTGTGTGCAGCATTATTATTTTCTTGTGTAATCAATGTTCAAAAACAAATCAACACTCTATTAAAATTGACAGAGCCAACTATTTAAATCAACTAGAGGGGTTTTGGCTTGGTCAATGCATTGCAAACTGGACCGGTTTAATTACAGAAATGGATAAAATCGGAATTGCAGTTGATGGAAAAGGGGGTGGATTTTATACTCGAGAAGATTGGGGTAAAGCTGACCAACCAAATTTATGGGGATCCAATAAATACTCGGATACAATTACTTTCATCTATGCTAAAAAGGACAGTATTTGGGGCGCTGATGATGATACTGACATCGAATATATTTACCAAGAATTACTTTACAATAGCCCAACACTCGACCTCACGGGAGAACAAATAAGAGCTGCTTGGATAAAACACATTCATCAAGAAGAGGAAAACTTTTTATGGGTTTCAAATCAAAAAGCATTTGACTTAATGAACCAAGGGGTTGTGCCTCCAGCGACTAGTGACCCCAATCTTAATCCAAATTTCGAAATGATTGATGCTCAACTTACCACTGAAATTTTTGGACTCTTTGCTCCTGCAAACCCCAAGATTGCTATTGAGTTAGCGTATCTTCCAGTGAGAACATCTGCAAGAGAAAACGCCGCTTGGATTTCAGAGTTTAATATCATAATGTATTCACTGGCCTCAATGAAAACCGATCATGAATCAAGCAAAGAAAAAGTACAATGGATGGCAAAAAAAGCTCGCCTACATTTACCCAATGATTCATACTCAGCAAAAATGTTTGACTTTGTTCTTATGCACTACAATCAAAAAACACCTTGGGAGGTAACACGTGATGAACTTCATGAAAAATATCAAATTCGTCAGGAAGATGGATACCATTGGGCAACAACAGACAAGAACTGTAACGGTTGTTTCGCAGCAGGAATCAATTTTGGCGCAAGTATCGTTAGCTTACTTTACGGTGAAGGAGATATAAAAGAAACCATTAAAATAGGTGCATTAGCAGGGTGGGACTCAGACAATCCCACAGCAACTTGGGGTGGGCTGTTAGGTTTCATGATGGGTAAAAAAGAAGTGGAAAAAACCTTCGGCAAAGAACTGTCTTCTTCGTTTAATATTCATCGAACTAGAAAAGGCTTTCCGAATCAAGGAATCGATAATTTTGAGAATATGGCATTAAAAGGACAACGCATTGTTGACAGAGTTGTCCAAGAAAAATTAGGTGGCAAAATTGATGAAGGAAATAACATATGGATAATTCCCAAGACTAGAGAAAACTAAATCAGCTGTAATCGATCAATTTTAATTGATCAATTCCTCCTAAAAAAACATTTACGGCCATTGGTGAGGGATGAAATGGATTCCCAGATTTTGTAGTGCCGATGCAATAAAAATTTATACCGTGTGACTCAATACATTCTTGGATTTTTGCGGCTTGTAATTCAAGATAGGCATGATCTTTTACGTGGTTTCCCCAACAACACAAAGCTTTTACGATGTTAAAGTTAGGATCTTGAAAAAGGTTCTCAATAAAAAATAAGTTCTCCTGTGTCAACTTTGCATTTGGCTTTTTTGGTAAATTAGTTGGCTTGGAGGTCCTCTTTGGATATAAATTGACCAACCACCATCCGTCACATCCGTTTTTATTTGCTATTTTTTCAATATTTCTGGAAGTAGGGTCTAATTGCGCTTCATTTGCTGTACTAGGATTTAAACCAATCGCCAATAGTTCAGCCGTTCCTTTTTTTCCTAACAAAAATCTTTTATTCTTGTCATTCAATGGATTGCATATAATCTTATTGTAAGCTGCCCTATTTATTCTTGAACTAATGTTAAATTTATGCATCACCAGTTGACTTTTAAGTAAATCAATAGTAAAGATTGTAAAAATGGAATTATTAGCCTATTTCTTAGCCTTCTTTGGACTTGTTGTAATGATCAAAGGAGCTAAGCCCACCATCTTATGGATAAATAAAATAACTGACAAAGAACTCCTAAAAGGAGTCGGATTTATCACTGTTATGCTTACCCTCTGTTTTTATGCTATTTCCATGTTCAGCTATTTAAAAAACTTTTAATCATGTTGAACATGAACCAATCCTTTCAAAAGACTCTAAGATTGATTTTTTTGGGCTTGAACAAAATCAAAAATTAAGCAAAAAGGGCTAAAATGAGTTGAAATTGATCAAAAAAGGTGTGAATTGATACAAATACCTTCAAAAAAGATTAAAATTTAAGATCTGAGGAATTTCAAATAAAAGGTGATTTCGTTGCTTTTTAGGTTAATAATTGCTCGAAAAATCCTCCAATTTCTTTTTCTTCATCAACAAAATGAATTTCGAGTATCCAATCTCTCTTCGTTCCGTTTTTTCCCAATGCAAAAACATCAACAGTATTGTCAGGATGTAGATAATTCTTTCGATCTTCACCTTCCAACTTTTCGTGTGGAAAATGACCAATTAAATGACCTGCAATTTCTCCTCCAAATGACCAACCGTATTGATTTGCCAATGCTAAAGTGTACGAATAAAGTTCAGCCCCTGTGATCTGTTCTTGAGTGTCAAAATAGTGTTTACAATCGTACCATGCAGACTCAACATCATTCATCAATTTAATCTTTGACGGGTCATTCCCCAAAACAAATGTTCTTCCGAAATCAGCCTCCCATTCTTCGAATACAGGACCAAAATCAATAAATAAAATATCGTCCTCTTTCAAAATTAAATTTTCTGGATTAGACCTGTAA
>CBFHJD010000059.1:0-4620 GCA_965656215.1 Flavobacteriaceae bacterium | reverse complement strand
TCAAAATTGTCGATCCAGAGATTCGAGGTGTTGTATTAGAAGCCATTGAGGAGGCAGGAGGTTTTAATGGAGATTCGGTACCCTATAAGGCATTTTTTTCAAAGGATAAGGATGGATATGCACTTCCAAAAGTGTTTTTGCCTAATAAAAAAGGTGACCAAGTTCCGGTCAAAAATGTCCGAATCCGAGAAACGTTAAGCGGGGTAGTAAAGTTGAAAGAAAATATTAATCAATACGTTAACCTAAGAAACAATCATCATGTTCTTATCTACCTCAATCAAGATCAAGAATATTGCGAGCAAGTAGTTTCTTTTTGGGAAGCCATTCGCAGAGTTCGCTTTGATGAGCCTGTTTTTCAACTTCCTGAAGATGGAGTAGAATTTGTAACTTCCTTACAGATCAATGATTTATTTCTTCTCGATCTAAATGAAACGGAGCTCAATTTTAATCATGAGTCCAAAAGTTTTATAGCGAAACATCTTTATCGTGTACAAAAATTATCCAGTAAATTTTATGAATTCAGATTGGTTCATCACAATGATATGAGCACAACCGAGTCGCCACATTATATAAGGATAAATAATTTTGGGCATCGTAAAACAGGTTGGTTAACGCATAACCCAATTAAAGTATGGATGAATGCAGTTGGAAAACTGTCTATTAAAGATGAAACAAAAGAGTTTAAAAAACCCATAAAAAGCTATTCATGAAGTAAACTCCTTTTCCCAAGAACGCCCTACAAAAAGTAGAAAAGCATTGATATATATGCTTATGGCATACAACAACATTCATTAAATAAATATAGTGTTGTGGTTTGATTGAATTTTTGGTGAAAAGGAGTTGCTTTATGTTTTAAAACAATTCACCTCTCGCATTCCATAAGAAGTTTATGAAATAAAAACCAAAAGCAAGACCAACAATAAACTTGAGGAAAACACCCGATAAAAAACCGATCAAAGATCCAAAAGCTGCTTTTAAGGCTCCTTTTTTATTGTTTTTATTCATGATCAGCTCCCCTATTAAAGCTCCAAGAAAAGGGCCAACCAAGACACCTAAGGGGCCTAGAAACAATATCCCTACCAATAGCCCTACCGTGGCTCCGTAAGTACTCCCTTTTCCTCCTCCAAATTTTTTTGCACCCACAATAGGAATAAAAAAATCAAGCAAAAAAATAAATAATGCGATGGAGAAACTAATGATAAGAAAATTAGTATTGATACTAATGTCAGGCACAAAACTCATTATAAATAATCCTATCCAAGAGGTAAGGGGTCCAGGAATAACTGGAAGAAAACTCCCTGCTATGCCTAGTATAATAAAAAATCCTGAGATGCAAACTAAAAGAAGATCCATAAGTTGAATTATTGATTTTGATGAGTAAAATGGAGCAATTACAGGTTGAAAATAAATAAAAATTGTAACTTTATTAGATAATTCTAAACAAATGCAAATCTTGTCAAAATTCTCTTCCCTTATTTTTGTTTGCTTGATAACATTCCTATTTACAGGCTGTCATTTGTTTGACTCAACTAAAGTTTCTTCTCAAGAAATTGCAGCTGCTTCCAAATGGTCTTCAGCGGATATTGGGCCAAGTTTTGATTCTTGTGATACACTAGAAGTTGATGAAATGAAGAATTGTTTTAGAGAAATTGTATCTACTACTATAGAAGAATACCTTTCGAGCATAATTTTTGAGGCAAATAACAGCGTTCAGGAAGAACTTTTAGTTTTAATTCAGGTAGATCAAGAAGGCTATTTTTCGTTAGTAGAGGTTGATTTTTCAAGCGCTTTGGTAGAGGCTATTCCCAATATTGAAAACATCTTATCAGATGCGATAAATCAACTTCCTCAAGCAAAGCCAGCAATTAAATCCAATGTAGGATCTTTTGTAGTGTCACAATTTCAATTACCCATTCGTATTTTAGCTCAGGAGTCATACTAATGCAGGGGGAACAAATTATTTTAGGTGTTGATCCCGGAACAACAATTATGGGCTTTGGATTAATAGCGATAAATAAAGATGGCATGAAGATGATTCAAATGAACGAATTGCACCTTAAAAAATATGATAATCATTTTCTAAAGTTGCATCATATTTTTAAGAGAACCATTGAGTTGATTGATGAATATCACCCAGATGAAATGGCTCTTGAAGCTCCTTTTTTCGGAAAAAATGTTCAGTCTATGCTCAAGTTAGGGAGGGCTCAAGGTGTTGCAATGGCTGCAGGATTATCAAGAGAATTAATCATTACAGAGTATTCTCCTAAAAAGATTAAAATGGCAATCACAGGAAATGGCAATGCATCAAAAGAACAAGTAGCAAAAATGCTTCAACAGTTACTGAAAATTAAAACCTTACCTAAAAATTTAGATGCTACAGATGGCCTAGCGGCTGCGGTATGTCATTATTATAATAGAGGCAATTCAACATCTGAAAAGAGCTATACGGGTTGGAGTGCTTACATCAATCAAAACCCTAAGAAAATAAAGTCTTAATTTGGGTATCACAAATGTCAAACCTCTACTTCCACTACCCCTTTTGTAAACAAGCTTGTCATTATTGTAATTTTCATTTTTCTACAACTTCTAAAACTGAAAATGCACTTTGGATTGCAATGAAAAAAGAAATGACTTTGCGATTAAAAGAACTAGATCTCCCCATTGAAAGTATCTATTTTGGTGGAGGTTCACCTTCTTTATTGGATCCTTTAGCAATCTCGGATCTTCTCGGTACCATAAAATCAGTCTATGAATTGAAGAGCACCGTTGAAGTGACCTTAGAAGTCAATCCTGATGACGTAACTGAAACCTATTTAGTTGATTTGAAAAAAGCTGGAATCAACAGACTCAGTCTTGGTGTTCAGTCCTTTTTAGATCATGATTTAAGATTGATGAATAGAGCACATCAAAGTTCACAGGCACTTGATGCGTTGAAACTAATTTCAAAAATTTTCACCAACTTTTCCGTAGACTTAATTTATGGTATGCCGTATTCCAGTTTAACAGACTGGGAACAAAATCTCGATACTGCATTGAGTTATAATCCACCCCATATTTCCTCCTATGCGCTTACAGTTGAAGAAAAGACAGTCTTATACCATCAAGTCAAAAAAAACGAAGTAATTCTTCTGCCAGAAGAAGCGGTTGAGGAACAATATCATTTCATGGTTCAAAAATTAGAGCAGTTGGGTTATGTCAATTACGAGTTTTCTAATTTTGGAAAGCCCAATTTTTTTTCAGTAAACAATCAGAATTATTGGAAAGGGAAGCCTTATCTGGGTATAGGTCCATCAGCGCATAGTTTTGATGGGAAGCATATCAGAAGATGGAATGTTTCTAACAACCAGCTCTATCTAAAATCGATTAAAGAAGGCCAACTTCCATTTGAAGAAGAGCAGCTCACTCAAAAAGATCGCTATAATGAATATTTGATGACGGGTCTAAGAACCATTAATGGAGTTTCGCTTTTACACGTTCAAGAAACCTTTGGGAAACGGTATGCACTTTATTTAGAAGAACAAGCGGCACGTCATCTTTCCGAACAGAATTTCTTTTGGGATGGAGACCATTTAAAAATATCAGCAAGCGCTAAATTTTTAACCGATGGTTTAGCTGCCGATTTATTTATGGTTTAAGCCTGTTGACTTCTCAGTTTTACGAAATGCTTATAAAACTTGGGAATGGTTTCAATTCCTTTGAAAAAATTGAAAAGGCCATAATGTTCATTAGGGGAGTGGATAGCATCTGAGTCTAACCCAAAGCCCATTAAAATTGACTTAACACCCAGCTCTTTCTCAAACATAGGAACGATGGGGATACTTCCTCCACCTCGACTTGGTATGGGTGGAATTCCAAAGGTTTCTAAATACGCCTGATGAGCTGCTTGATAGGCAATACTATCTGTTGGAGTAACATAAGCAAAACCTCCATGGTGGGTTTCAACATCAATAGTAACTCCTTCAGGAGCTAACGATTGAAAATGAGATGTAAACAACTCGCTGATTTCATTCCAGTCTTGATTGGGAACCAAGCGCATGGAAATTTTCGCATGAGCTTTACTTGGGATGACGGTTTTAGCACCCTCACCAATATAACCTCCCCAAATTCCATTAGCATCTAAGGTTGGACGAATGGTACGACGTTCTTCATTTGAATATCCTGCTTCCCCTACTACTTCGTTAATTCCAATGGATTGTTTAAACTCATCGAGACTAAAGGGGGCCTCGGCCATAGCAGCTCTCTCAGCTTGAGAAAGTTCTTCAACTTTGTCGTAAAAGCCCGGGATGGTAACTCGATTTTGGTCGTCGTGTAATTGAGCGATCATAGCACACAAAACATTGATTGGATTGGCAACAGACCCTCCATACAAACCCGAATGCAGGTCTCGATTGGGTCCAGTTACCGTTACTTCCATATAACTCAATCCTCTTAAGCCAGTTGAAATAGAGGGTTGTTCTTTAGATATCATTCCGGTATCCGAGATGAGAATAACGTCACATGCTAATTTTGGTTTGTTATTTTTAACAAAATCTTCCAAATGATCACTGCCAACTTCCTCTTCGCCTTCGATCATGAATTTGATGTTGCAGTCGAATAACCCTTCGTTTTTCATGACCTCAA
>CBFHJD010000058.1:0-5167 GCA_965656215.1 Flavobacteriaceae bacterium | reverse complement strand
TTCTCGACACCCAATGTCCTAGGCCATGAGCGCGATGTACGAATGCCATTGGTCAGTAATTAGTTAAATGGAGCACGAAGTGCGATTTAACGTGCCGTAGGCAATTACTGACCAACTATTGTATATCCCTCATATGTCGTTTAGCCACCCAAATAAGTGGGCTATACGCAATTCGTTTATATCCATTATCTCCTACAGTTCTCCAATGAAACAACAACATCTTAGTTAAAAAAAGGGAATACTTATAAAAGCAAGGTAGGGTCGTAGGTGTTTCATAAGAAGAGGTAATTAGGGGGTTTCGTAAATAAAGTTACAAAAAAAATTGGTTTGGCTTATTCGTCCAGTTGGAGGGTTAAATATACCGTGCCGTCTTTTTCTAGGGTTAGGGTTTCTCGGAGGATGGAATAGCTATTGATTTGAGTCAACGCTTGTCTAAATTCTTCTTCACGGGTCATGCGTTCTTGTTCACATCCCATTTCCGTAAAATAGAGCCCTTTTGGGGTCAAGGCTTGGTCTTTTGTACTGTAAGTTCCTCCACCAGAATTACAAGCAGTTTCTATGCTGAGAGTTCCGTCTGCTTTAAAAGTGATTCCACTTTCTTTGTCTAAAATGGAAGAGCTAATGGCGTTTTCTGTTCGTATAGAAGTTAGTTTCCACGCATTGACCAAAGCCGCATTTACGGGTCGGTTTAAAGTGAGAACTACTTTGTTTTCTGAGTTGAGTAAACGGGCTTGATTGCCTTGGATTTCATAAGTCAAACGAGCCGAATCGAAGAGGGCTGCCAATTCTTGCTCTCGACTGCCTTCAGGTTCTGGGCAGCCTATCAATGTTGTGGCTAACATAGAAAAAGTTAAGCGATTCTCTTCCACAGTAAAAGAACCAAACAGCGTATTACAACCTGCTGAGGCTGAAAATTTTTCCGCTTCAAAAAATAACGTTCCTCCTCCTTCAATATCCCAATCGCCCAAGATATTGTCTGGATAAATAAGATCCCCTGGAAGATTGACTTTGCCACATCCAAAAGCTAAAAGCCCAATAAAAAAAATACAATTTAAAAAATTAAGAGTCCGCATTTCTCTAGGTTTTAGGAAGTATCAATAGGGCTCAAAAACAGTGCCAAAGCAATGTTATACTCCCATTCTATTTAGAATCAAATCCTACTCTAAGTGCGGTGTTTTATCACCTATAATCATCAATTGGGTCTGGCGGCCGTTTACGTATCTAAACCCTTCAGGGCCGTAATAACCGGCTTCTTCCAACATCACCCGGATGTCTTTACCCCATTCTGGTAAAAACACTTTAGCATTAAGTTCAATAGCATAAACCGTGTTTTCATACAACGGGTGATCTCCAGAACCGGGAACCCCTTCTTGGGCATCCCACATGCCAAAGGTTGTCCCTGCAGAATGTCCGTACAAGCCCAGAGGATGGGTATAAATCTGAGGCCGTAAGCCCGCTGCTTTACTGTCGGCAATTGCCATACGTAAGGTTTGATTTCCTGTTCTACCCGTTTTAAAATTATCCGTCAAATGGTCTTGAACGGCATTTCCTTGTTGTAAGGCGTCCTTTAAAAAATCGGGAGCTGTTGTTTCCTCAGGTTGTAAAACATAGGCCAGTTCTTGGCAATCTGTGTTTAACGTAAGGTAGCTAATGCCAAAGTCACAATGTACAAGATCACCAGGAAGGATGACGTCAAACTTTGATTTTCCATCAAAAGCATACAAGTCACTTGTGCCTGTTCGTTGTACATCTATGGTGGGATGAAACCAGGTATCTAACCCTAGGGCCAGTACTTTTTCGCGCAGCCACCAAACGACGTCTTCCGTTGTTGTTACTCCGGGAGTTATCACGGCTGTAGAAAAGGCCTCTGAAATAATGTTATGGGTAATTTCAACCAGTTGACTAAACAAAGTCATCTCCCTTGGAGTTCGTGTCTCAATCCACCGAACGGCAAGCTTTTCCGCAGAAACTACTCGGTTTTGTAAACCATTAGGCAGGGCTTGCATCATACCGTCGTAGTCTGTTTTTACCAAACCATCTGCCAGGCCGTAATGCTCAGAAATATTCACCCCAATACGTTGTGGATTTTGACTTTTGATATAGTTTGCCAGGGCGTTCCACTGGTCGGGCTCTTCTTCTTTGTTCCAAATCGAACGGATATTTTTACCAAAATTATAACGGGTAATGGCTACAGCATCCATTCCTTCTTTGGTCTTAGAAAAAACTAAAATGGTGCGTCTTCTGGCGTTGAGCCAAGTGGGGGGTAATAGGGTTTTCACTACAGGGTCCTCATTGTATTCTCGAGTAATGAGTACCCACATGTCAAGATCTTCTTCTTCCATCAATTTAGGCAATAAGTACTCAATGCGTTCTTTTTGAATTTCATCAATCAGCATGGCACGTGCTCTTAAGGGTAAAATATCTTGACTAAAAAGTGAAGTAGAGGCCACACAAAGCAGTACTAAAAGGTTTTTCATAGTTAAAAATATAGTTTTAAACTTACGAAAAATTGTTAATAATGCGGTGATTTCATCCTTGTAAGCCAAAAGAAGAAACTGTAAATTAGCCGAAAACAGTGTCATGTCCGATCAGAAAAATGCAAAACAAAAAGCACTACAACTTACGCTAGATAAGTTAGACAAAACCTACGGAAAAGGTTCCGTAATGAAACTTGGAGACGAGGCTATTGTGGAGGTTGAAGCAATTCCCTCAGGATCTCTTGGTTTGGATATTGCCTTAGGCGTTGGGGGCTACCCTCGTGGAAGAGTAATTGAAATTTACGGTCCGGAATCTTCGGGAAAAACCACCTTAACCCTGCACGCCATTGCAGAATGTCAAAAACAAGGCGGTATTGCTGCTTTTATCGATGCAGAACACGCCTTTGATCGTTTTTACGCTGAAAAATTGGGAATTGATGTGGCGGAATTGATTATTTCTCAACCTGATCACGGTGAACAGGCCTTGGAAATTGCCGACAACCTCATCCGTTCTGGCGCCATCGATATCGTCGTCATTGACTCCGTAGCGGCACTGACTCCCAAGAGTGAAATCGAAGGAGAAATGGGCGATTCTAAAATGGGGCTTCACGCGCGTTTAATGTCCCAAGCCTTGAGAAAACTTACTGCTTCTATTAGCAAAACCAATTGTACCGTATTCTTTATCAATCAGCTCCGAGAAAAAATTGGTGTCATGTTCGGAAATCCAGAAACTACAACGGGTGGAAATGCCCTAAAGTTTTATGCCTCGGTGCGCTTGGATATTCGTCGATCTACTCAAATTAAAAATACAGAATCCGAAGTTTTAGGAAATAAAACACGGGTTAAAGTGGTCAAAAATAAAGTAGCACCTCCATTTAGAATGACTGAATTTGACATCATCTACGGAGAAGGAATTTCTAAAATTGGTGAAATTATTGATTTAGGTGTAAACTACGAAATCATTAAAAAAAGCGGTTCTTGGTTTAGCTATGGTGATACCAAGATCGGACAGGGACGTGATGCCGTTAAGAATTTACTGCTAGACAATCCTGAGTTGATGGAAGAACTGGAACAAAAAATTATGGATACACTGAAAGCCGTAAACTCCTAATTCAAACAGTCTTCTTTTTCCAAACTTCAATTGCTTCTAACGCCTTTCTTTTAGGGTCATTTTCCAAGCTTGTTTTGATCAACTCGTAGGAAGCTTTGGTCAATGTTTCTATATTCTGATTTTCTAATTCTGTAGCCGGGATTACCTCTAGGGCTTTAACGCGTATCCCTCCTGGATAACCATGGGTAGTATACCAAGGAAATTTCCGCTTACAATCCATAAAAACCATCGGTAAAATTGGGAGTTTGTGTTCTTGGGCTAATTTAAAAGCTCCTTTTTTAAACGGATTGAGTAAAATAGTTTCATCCAAATACTCTTTTTCAGGAAAGATGCAAACACTATATCCTTTTCGAATTACCTCTTGTGCTTGCTTATAAACTTCATAACGACTTTTAGATGAGCTACGGTCCACCATTATGGCGGCGTGCTTGTAGAGGTAACCAAAAATGGGGATTTTGACCAATTCTTTTTTACCCACAAAAACGAAGGGCGTTTTCCGCATACGCAACATGACCATAATATCCAGGTAACTACTGTGGTTTGCAATCAACATATAACTTTGATCCTCTGCTGGAAATTCGTTTAAGCGATTGATCCAAAAGCCCGAACCCCAAAGGACAAATGGAGCCCAAATATTACGTGCAACCCAGAATAAATAGCTATATCCGTTGGGCAAAAGCAACATAAATGCCAAAGGGAAGAACAAGAGTATGACGGGTATTGCGGCCAGCATGTAAAACCATATTCGCCATATAATTAAAAGTGCCCTACTCATGAAGTAAATATATTCAATTTCAATTGGAACACTCTCATCTTTGGTATTACTAAATTAAAAATTTTGTGGGCTTTGTTGCGCTCCTATTGGAGGAAACGTACCTTTGAGGAAAATCATTTAAATGGCTAGAATTTTAACAGGAGTGCAATCTACAGGTACTCCCCATTTAGGAAATTTATTGGGTGCTGTAATTCCCGCAATAGAAATGTCTAAGGCCAGTCAAAACGATTCTTTTCTTTTTATCGCTGACTTGCATTCTTTGACGCAAATAAAAAACGGGGAAACCCTTAGAGAAAATACTTTTGCTACAGCGGCAACGTGGCTAGCTTGTGGCTTAGATATTGAAAAAACACATTTTTACCGCCAAAGCGACGTTAGTGAGGTCACTGAATTGGCATGGTACCTCAACTGTTTTTTCCCTTATCAACGACTCACTCTAGCGCACTCATTTAAAGACAAATCAGAGCAATTAGCTGATGTCAATGCCGGCCTTTTTGCCTACCCCATGTTGATGGCGGCTGACATATTACTGTATGATGCTGACGTTGTTCCTGTTGGTAAAGACCAACTGCAACATTTGGAGATTACCCGTGATGTAGCTTCGAGATTCAACCACCAAATGGGGGATACTTTTGTAATTCCTCAAGCAAAAATTCAAGATAATACCCAATACATTCCAGGTACAGATGGTCAAAAGATGAGTAAGTCTAGAAACAATACCATCAATGTCTTTTTACCAGAAAAAAAACTGCGAAAACAAATCATGGGAATACAAACAGACAGTACTCCACTAGAGGAAGCTAA
>CBFHJD010000057.1:0-5492 GCA_965656215.1 Flavobacteriaceae bacterium | reverse complement strand
TCCTTCTTTTTCTTTCACTAAATCGTCCTCTACTGTTCCAATATAGAAATCATACCGATCAATATCCTGGTCTAAATCATGACCTTCCCATAAAAAGGTGAGACTACTGCCAGCGTCAAGTGTAACGATTGCTTGATTTTCAGGCACTTCAAGTACAGCCGGAAAAGGCAAGTAGGTTTCATTAGCGCTCCCTTCTAAATAAAATTGCCAAACCTGACTCTTGCCTACCTCAGGAGAAAGTAAAGAAGTTGAATTTACATACCATCGATAAGGCGCACCGCTTGGAAGTACAACAGATTCGGTGAGCAAAGAAGTTGTTCTACTGTATTTGGCATTGGTTAGTGAATTCACAATAACCAATTCATAGCTATCCGTATTTAATGCAATTGTCCATACAAATCGAACCTGACGTTCAAGTTCGTTTAAAACAGTGGCTGTAGTACATTCATTTAGATTCTCTGGAGCGTTAAGTATTGAGGGCTCTGGCTTAGGAATTGGATCGGGTCCACAACTCCAAAAAATCAATACACTCAAAAGAACTAAATTTAATTTCATCGCTTGAGTAATTTAATTGACTCAACAGAATTAGAATAGACCACCTGAAGCAAATAAAATCCTGGAGCAAGTTGGCTCATCGGGACTTGAAGTTCCCGGCCCTCACTTTGAACCCCTTTCTTTTCCCACAAAAGAGTTCCACTTCCCGATAAAAGATAAACATTTACAACAGTGTTTTCAGGCAACACTAATGAGGCATTTTCTGAAACTGGATTTGGAAAAACAGAAGCATTTTGAGTGGTATTGATCCATTGCTCATAAATACCTTGACATGAATTGGCGGTTTTTACTTCAACTCGGTTTAACTTTTTAGTCAATGGTAGTTTTATTTCTTCTTTGGATTCAACTTCAAAGGTCTCTTCGTTTAGCGTGATCCAATAACGATCACTTCCAGTCAGCGCTAAATTTAATGTTGAGTTTAATGCATTAAGTGATGATATTACCTCTAAAGGCGGAGGAGCACTAATTCGAGTTTCATAACAATATTCAAAATCATCAAAGGAGGATGAGTAAATACAAATAGAATAGTTTCCAACAGCTAAATTAGAAATACGGGTCCCTTTAGAAGTAAATTCTAGACTGTTCGTGTAACCGTTATCTCCAGAAATCTCAGCCCTGTACTCATATTCTGCCTGAGCATTCAGATTAATACTTCCGTTGGCTTTATTTAAACAACTGCTATCTTTTTTTGTAATGGAAATGTTTTGAACAGAGAATATATCACAGACATCACCAATTCCATTGTCATCACTATCTGCCTGATCTTCATTAGTAATCTCGGGGCAATTATCTTCTTCATCGGGAATGGAATCAAAGTCGCTATTAGTTCGCAGCGATCCCTCTAAGCACATTCTTAAAGTAAAGTCTAACAAACGCCCAGTATCATCTGTATAAATATCTTCAATCAGTAGCTTCCATATCCCTAAAGCTGAGCTATTGTAAAGTTCAGAAAAATCATCTATCGGCCTAAAATTTCCCGTAAATGGTGGACTTCCATTTGAAATAGTTTGAGAAGCTTCTTGGTCAAAAACAGTGTTCGTGTAATCGCTTTCGGACGCTCCCAATTCACTACTCAAAAGAAACCGAGTCCCGTCAGGAGCTATCAAATATAAATTAAGATCTTGCAGATAAGTATGTTCTATATCAATCTTTACATCGATATCCTGAATTGGTAAATCGTAATTTGAATTTATCGATGCCGTGGTTATTCCTGTGGATGAATTAGTTGCATCAACTAAGTTTTTTGGGACTTCAATTGCTGAAAATTCTTGACATGAAATTATTGTTGTCTTGAAAGAGTAGATTTCAGAAAAAGAGGATTCACTACAACTATTTTGCTGCTTCACACGCCAATAATGTGATGTGTTGGACTCGAGTGTTGAAGTGTTGTATTTATTCTGACTGACAATAGTATCCAGTACAATGTTTTGAAAAGCAAGATCTAAGGCGAGTTGTAATTGAAAAGTATCCGCGTTTGGATTAGTTTGCCATATCAATTCAGGATTCACTTTTTGGTTTTCAGCATTATTTGATGGAGCATCAAGCAAGGGTTTTTCATTAAAGGTTTTTCGCTGATTCAACTTGATAAAAAATGACTCCGTTACTGCTCCATAAACTGCTGTAATTTGAAAATTATAATCTCCTGAAGCCAGTTCATTTAAGCCTTTAAAAACAAATGAGCCGCTGCTGTCACTCAATGTATAGGATGACTTCGACACCACAGCTTCAACTCCGTTAGGCAAGTCATCTGCTCGAATTGAAAACGAGGAATTAAACCCTTCTTTTCGATTGATATCGAAATCAAATTGAACATCGTCGGAATTACAATTATACTTTTGATACTCTTGAAAGCTGAGGGCCAATTCACGTGATTCAACGGTAAAATCTGTACTGTTTATTGCATAAAAAATATTATTCTTTGCTTTTACTTTAACTCTAGCTTTATTCGTATCAATTGTATTTGGAATATAAACAATGGCTTCACCCGTATTAGGCGCTTGCTCTTCTAATTGTATTTCGATAGTTCCATCATCAATTAAAAGTGAAATTTCTACCTCAGTCACGTTGATCGGTTCTAAGTTTGTTTCGGCTACACTCCAAACAATGGTTTGATATGACCCACCTTTCCATACTAACGAACTGCTATTTTGAGAGCTCACCGCAAAGGGAGAAGAGTTGGCAATTACCGAAACTTTCATTGAATCTTGTGCTGTTTGTACATAATCTCCCATACTTTTTCTGACACTGAGTCCCCACATTAGATTTCTTTCCACCAACGAAACTGTTTCCCAACTATCACCTACGGTAGGATTTTCTTGGGTCAAATTGTTTGCAAGAACACTCCCAAGGTTTGGTATTAATCTATACGCTTCTGCTTTTGGAGGGAGTGATCTAGCCATACCACCAGTAAGATTATTAGGCCCAAAACCATCTGAAGTAACCTGCCCATTATCTAACTGCTCCCAAGTGTACGTAATATCATCGCCTTCTAAGGGTGAAATGGATAGCTCATAAGGAGTACCCGTTGGAATAAAATAATCGGGGCCAGCATCAACTGAAAAAGAAGCTGCAGTTAAAGTTTCCGTTTCACCACAATCTATTGTGCTAACAAAATCGGTTATATTTTTAATACTGTAATAATGAAAATAGGGGTCGCCGTGAAGCTGAAGATCGTCTGGACCTGTTATTCCTGCATACGCCATGATGGTGGTTCCACTACCCGGTTCAACATTGAAAGTATGATCCTCGGTCACGTATGAAAAAGTGTGATAGGCTCCAAATTGATGACCAATTTCGTGTGCTGCATAATCCAAATCAAAATAATCATTACGGTACTCGCCACCGTAAATATCCTCAAAGGGATGGGTACTGTATCCTTTGGCCTTGGCACCAGATTCACAAACACATCCTATACATCCAGCATCTCCATTGGGTTCTCCAAAATCAAACAAATGCCCTACATCATAGGCGTCATCTCCAAGCACCTCATCAAGTGTAGATTGGAGTTCTGAGGAAAAATTACCAGTAAATGGGTCTGTATCGGCATCTTCATAAAGTAATGAGGCATCAGAGACTAACTCTAGGCGAATTCCAACATCACCTTCAAACACTTGATTGATTCTATTAATTGTACTGACTACTGCCGCATAAGCATCCTCAGCATTAGTTCCGTTTGTTGGATCATCATCACCCCAATAAGACGTATACTCGGCTGTACCGGCAATTGCAATTCTAAAAATTCGCAGTTCATTGTTCAAAAGTGCATTTTTTCTAATTTTGGCAGGTATTTTTGATTTTAAACTACTCTCAATGGTTTTACACAAAAAGTCTTGCGTCTTATCATTTTTAGTTTTTTGATAAACAAAATGAATTCGATCTTTTGTTTTTAATGGCTGAATAAATAAATCTTCTTTTCCATCCAATTGAATCCATGCGTTAATTTTGGAAAAGTGAGTGCTTAAACGAACTTTAACACTAGGTCTATTTTTACTATGCCCAACATAGGTTTGAATAGTTGGATATTTTGATGAAAGTAAAGCAGAAATTACTTGAACTGGCTTGATTAAAAATAATTCTTCTTCCCCTTTTTCATTGGGTAAACTAATTTGATTAAGAAATCCTGCTTCTGTTTTTGAGGCTTTAATTTGATCCTTATTAGGAATCAATTCATAATAACGCTCTTTAACTAAAGGAATTGGATGCAGAGATGGTTTGATGTTTTCTATTGGCTTCCAAGAGCTTTGCCCATAAGCCACAGAGCTAAACATTAGAAAGCACCCAACAAAAACTATAAGCGTATTAAAAAAAGAAAACTTGTTATGCACAGATGTATTTTCTAACGTGAGGCTTAAAAATAATGAAACAAATTAGTCTTTGTATGATATTGCTGTACTTTTGTCATCAAAGAAGAATGAACCACTGATAATGAATGTTTTTCAAAACATTGAAAATTACAATCCAGATTCAAAATGCATCTTAACCATAGGCACCTTTGATGGGGTGCATATTGGGCATCAAAAAATCATAAAAAGTATCGTCAAGCTAGCGCGTCAGCAAAAAATTCAATCTACTATATTAACCTTTTTCCCACACCCGAGAATGGTTTTACAGCAGGAGTCAGATCTTGGATTGATTGATACGCTTGATGAGAAAAAAAGTCTATTGGAAAGATTAGGTGTGGATAATTTAATTATTCATCCTTTTTCAAAAACTTTTTCGAGGCTTTCAGCCCTTGAATTCTGTCGTGATATTTTAGCAGACCAAATAAAAATTGACGCACTTTTCATTGGCTACGATCATCGCTTTGGTCGAAACAGAGAAGCCACTGCTGAGGACTTAATCTCCATGGGAAAAACGTATAACTTCGATGTACATATCATTCCAGCCCAAGATATTTCATCTATTACTGTAAGTTCTACCAAGGTTCGTAAGGCAATTGCAGCTGGTGATTTCAGACGTGTCTTCGAATTTTTAGGAAGACATTTTGAACTTACTGGAACCGTAACCAAAGGCAAAGGTTTAGGAAGAACAATCAACTTTCCCACAGCAAATATTAATGTTGAAGAAACATATAAATTAATCCCTCCCATAGGAGTTTATTTAGTGTCAGTTGAATATCAAAAAAAGCTGTACAACGGAATGATGAATATTGGAACTCGTCCTACAATCAACGGCGAACATCAAACTTTAGAAGTTCATCTTTTTGACTTCAATAAAGACCTGTACAATAAGAAATTAAAGATTCTTTTTGTGGAAAAAATCAGAGATGAGCAAAAATTTGAATCTTTAGATGCATTAAAAAAACAATTAGAAAAGGATAAAGAAATTTCCAAAAGAAGCTTAATCAAAAAGGGGTTGCATTAAAATTCCATTATTTTTGCAAAAAAATACTTTATGCTTGCACTGCACTACATTAGAGAAAATAAAAAAGTTATACT
>CBFHJD010000056.1:0-5841 GCA_965656215.1 Flavobacteriaceae bacterium | reverse complement strand
TCTAAACTTGCTGTCGTAAAATTAGTAAAAGAGTTAACAGGTCTTGGGCTTAAAGAAGCCAAAGAACTTGTTGACAGTGCACCTAGTCCTTTGAAAGAAGGAATCGCTAAAGATGAAGCTGAAGCGCTTCAAAAATCTCTAGAAGAAGCTGGTGCCGAGGTTGAGCTTAAGTAGTCTCAATCCATACCATTAAAGGCATAGGCTTTTGGATTTTTCCAAAGGCCTATACCCTTTTATAGACGTTATCGCCCCTTTTAGTAGTTATGACCATTAAAATATAGTTAGATGCCAAGTTCAAAGAGTCAAAGAATTAATTTCGCAGGAGCACAACACACTCCAAATTATCCCGATTTTCTCGATATTCAAATCAAATCATTTCAGGATTTTTTCCAACTCGAAACAAAATCTGACGAACGTAATGAAGAAGGTCTTTTCAATACGTTTAAAGAAAATTTTCCAATCTCTGATACAAGAAATCAGTTCGTTCTTGAATTCCTAGATTATTTTGTGGATCCACCACGATATTCTATTCAAGAATGTATTGAGAGAGGATTAACTTATTCGGTGCCACTTAAAGCCCGTCTTAAACTATACTGTACTGATCCAGAGCATGAAGACTTTGAAACCATCGTACAGGATGTATTCTTAGGGACTATTCCCTACATGACTCCCAGCGGAACTTTTGTGATCAATGGTGCTGAACGAATTGTTGTTTCTCAGCTGCACCGTTCCCCAGGGGTCTTTTTTGGGCAATCTTTTCATGCCAACGGAACCAAATTGTATTCCGCTCGTGTGATTCCTTTTAAAGGTTCATGGATCGAATTTGCTACTGATATAAACAGTGTCATGTATGCCTACATCGACCGAAAGAAAAAATTGCCCGTTACAACACTTTTTAGAGCGATTGGATTTGAACACGATCGTGACATACTAGAAATCTTTGATTTGGCAGAAGAAGCCAAAGTTTCTAAAACTGGACTTAAAAAGACAATTGGAAGAAAACTTGCTGCTCGTGTATTAAAAACATGGCATGAAGATTTTGTTGATGAAGATACTGGAGAGGTTATCTCAATTGAGCGTAATGAAATTATCATTGACCGAGATACTGTTATTGAAAAAGAGCATATTGATGAAATCTTAGATGCTGGAGTAAAAACAATTTTACTTCACAAAATAGATGCACATATGTCTGATTATGCCATCATTTACAACACACTTCAAAAAGATCCTACAAACTCTGAAAAAGAAGCAGTAGAACACATTTATCGCCAATTGCGTAACGCTGAACCGCCAGATGAGGACACCGCAAGAGGAATTATTGACAAGTTGTTTTTCTCTGACCAACGATACAACCTCGGTGAGGTAGGACGTTACAGAATGAATAAAAAATTAGGTTTGAATGTTGAAATGGATAAGCAAGTTTTGACCAAGCTTGACATCATTACCATCATCAAATATTTGATTGAATTGATCAACTCTAAAGCAGAGATTGATGATATTGATCACCTTTCTAACAGACGTGTACGTACGGTAGGGGAACAATTGTCTTCTCAGTTCGGTGTTGGACTGGCTCGTATGGCACGAACCATTCGGGAACGAATGAATGTTCGGGACAACGAAGTATTTACACCGATTGACCTGATTAATGCCAAAACATTATCATCGGTAATCAATAGTTTCTTTGGTACCAATCAGCTTTCTCAGTTTATGGATCAAACCAATCCGCTTGCTGAGATTACTCATAAAAGACGATTATCTGCTTTAGGCCCTGGAGGGCTTTCAAGAGAGCGTGCTGGTTTTGAGGTGCGTGATGTTCACTATACTCACTACGGAAGGTTGTGTCCGATTGAAACCCCTGAAGGACCCAATATTGGATTGATCTCTTCTCTAGGTGTTTACGCGAAAGTAAACAACCTCGGATTTATTGAAACACCATACCGTAAAGTAGATAATGGTGTGATCAATTTGAAAGAAACGATTTACCTCAGTGCAGAGGAAGAAGAAAATCAATTGATTGCTCAGGCCAATATCAACTTTGATAAGTCAGGGAAAATCAAAGATGAAAAAGTAATTGCACGAGATCAGGCAGATTTCCCATTGGTTACTCCAGATCAAGTTAATTATACAGACGTTGCACCGAATCAGATTGCTTCTATTTCAGCTTCATTAATTCCGTTCTTGGAGCACGATGATGCAAACAGAGCACTGATGGGATCGAATATGATGCGTCAAGCTGTTCCCTTATTGAGACCGGAGTCTCCTATAGTTGGAACCGGATTAGAAAAGCAGGTAGCCTCAGATTCAAGAGTTTTAATTAATGCTGAAAATGACGGTGTTGTTGAATACGTTGATGCAAACAGAATTGAGATCCGTTACGATTTCTCTGAAAAGGATGAACTTATCAGTTTTGATGGTAACTTAAAGTCTTATAATCTAATTAAGTTTAGAAAGACCAACCAAGGAACCTGTATCAACCTTAAACCCATTATTAAAAAAGGAGACCGTGTTGCTAAAGGACAGGTACTATGTCAAGGCTATGCTACCGAAACTGGAGAGCTTGCTTTAGGACGAAACATGAAAGTAGCATTTATGCCTTGGAAAGGGTATAACTTTGAAGATGCGATCGTGATTTCTGAAAAAGTAGTGCGCGAAGACATTTTTACTTCAATACATATTGATGAATATTCATTGGATGTTAGAGATACTAAATTAGGTACGGAAGAATTGACCAATGATATTCCTAATGTTAGCGAAGAAGCTACTAAGGATTTAGATGAAAACGGAATGATTCGTATCGGAGCTGAAGTGAATTCAGGAGATATTTTAATTGGTAAGATTACCCCTAAAGGTGAATCCGACCCAACTCCAGAAGAAAAACTATTACGTGCCATTTTTGGAGACAAAGCAGGGGATGTAAAAGACGCTTCATTGAAAGCACCACCATCACTTCAAGGTGTTGTAATTGACAAAAAATTATTCACCCGTTCTGTTAAAGACAAGCGTAAAAGAAATCAAGACAAGCAAGAATTAGAAGTACTTGAAAATACTTATGATGACAAGTTTGATGCACTAAAAGCAATATTGGTTGAAAAACTTTTTACCATTGTTAACGGTAAAACTTGTCAAGGAGTTCAAAATGATTTAGGAGAAGATGTACTTCCAAAAGGAAAAAAATATACCCTCAAAATGCTTACAGCAGTTGAGGACTATACTCACCTTACCAAAGGATCGTGGACTACTACCAAAGAAACCAACGAGATAATCGCTGACTTGATTCACAATTATAAAATCAAAGAAAACGATCTTCAAGGGGCCTTGAGAAGAGAGAAATTCACTATTAGTGTAGGAGATGAACTTCCTGCAGGGATCAAAAAACTTGCAAAAGTTTACATCGCTAAAAAGCGTAAACTCAAAGTGGGAGATAAGATGGCAGGACGTCACGGAAATAAAGGTATTGTTGCCAGAATTGTTCGTGAAGAAGAAATGCCTTTCTTAGAAGATGGAACACCAGTTGATATCGTATTGAATCCTTTGGGTGTACCTTCTCGAATGAATATTGGACAGATCTATGAAACCGTATTGGGTTGGGCTGGACAAAATCTAGGTGAGAAATACGCAACGCCAATCTTTGACGGGGCAACCATAGAAGAGATTAATGCATTGACAGAAAAAGCTAATGTACCTCTTTATGGACATTCGTACTTGTACGACGGTGGAACCGGAGAACGTTTTGATCAACCGGCAACCGTTGGTGTAATTTATATGTTGAAACTAGGACATATGGTTGATGACAAAATGCACTCAAGATCTATTGGACCGTACTCTTTAATTACGCAGCAACCACTTGGTGGTAAAGCACAATTTGGAGGACAGCGATTTGGAGAAATGGAAGTATGGGCACTTGAGGCTTATGGAGCATCCAGTACCTTACAAGAAATTCTGACCGTCAAATCTGATGACGTGATTGGTAGAGCCAAAACCTATGAAGCCATAGTAAAAGGCGATACCCTACCTGAACCTGGCTTGCCAGAGTCCTTTAACGTACTCATGCATGAGTTGAAAGGATTAGGATTAGACATTAGATTGGAAGAATAATATAACACTAGAAGACAGTTAGCTATGCCTAGAAATAACGAAATTATTACTCAGAAAAAATTCAATAAAATTGCCATCGGATTAGCCTCTCCAGAAATCATTCTTGGGAACTCTAGAGGTGAGGTACTTAAGCCCGAAACAATTAATTACCGAACGCACAAGCCAGAACGTGATGGACTTTTTTGTGAGCGTATTTTTGGTCCTGTAAAGGATTATGAATGTGCTTGTGGAAAATATAAAAGAATTCGCTACAAAGGAATTGTTTGTGATCGATGTGGGGTAGAAGTTACCGAAAAGAAAGTTCGTCGTGATCGAGTAGGTCACATCAACTTGGTAGTACCTGTAGCGCACATCTGGTATTTCCGTTCGTTACCAAACAAAATCGGATATTTACTTGGGTTACCCTCTAAGAAACTGGACATGATCATTTACTATGAACGTTATGTGGTCATTCAACCCGGTTTAGCTAAAAATGAAGAAGGCGAACCTTTACAACCAAGAGATTTCTTGACCGAGGAAGAATACCTCAATGTCATGGAGCAAATTCCACCAGAAAACCAATACAAAGAAGACAGTGATCCGGAAAAGTTCATTGCCAAAATGGGAGCGGAATGTTTGATCGAATTGCTTTCTCGAATAGATTTACAAGCCTTGTCTTACGAATTACGCCACAAGGCAAATAATGAGACTTCAAAGCAACGTAAAACAGAAGCATTAAAAAGACTTCAAGTAGTGGAAGCTTTCCGCGATGCTAACGAGCGCAGAGAAAATTTACCGGAATGGATGATCATGAAAGTGATTCCTGTTATTCCACCAGAACTAAGACCCTTAGTTCCATTGGATGGAGGTCGTTTTGCAACTTCTGACTTGAATGACTTATACCGAAGAGTAATTATCCGTAACAATCGTTTAAAACGATTGGTAGAGATTAAAGCTCCTGAGGTAATTTTGAGAAACGAAAAACGTATGTTGCAAGAATCTGTAGATTCCTTATTTGACAACACACGTAAGTCTTCAGCAGTAAAAACAGATTCAAATCGTCCCTTAAAATCCCTTTCGGATTCTTTGAAAGGAAAGCAAGGACGTTTCCGTCAAAACTTATTAGGGAAACGTGTTGATTATTCTGCACGTTCTGTAATTGTTGTAGGGCCAGAATTAAAACTTTTTGAATGCGGACTCCCTAAAGGAATGGCCGCCGAACTTTACAAGCCTTTTATTATTCGTAAGATCATTGAAAGAGGAATTGTAAAAACAGTTAAATCTGCGAAAAAGATTATCGATAGAAAAGAGCCTGTAGTTTGGGACATCCTAGAAAATGTATTGAAAGGACACCCCGTACTATTAAACCGTGCTCCTACCTTACACCGTTTGGGAATTCAAGCATTCCAACCAAAATTAATTGAAGGAAAAGCAATTCAATTGCACCCCCTTGTATGTACTGCATTTAATGCAGATTTTGATGGTGACCAAATGGCGGTTCACTTGCCTTTAGGACCCGAAGCAATTTTGGAATCACAGCTGCTAATGCTGGCATCACATTCCATTCTCAACCCAGCTAATGGTTCTCCAATTACAGTACCTTCTCAAGACATGGTTCTCGGATTGTACTACATGACTAAAGCCAAAAAATCAACGTCAAAAGTCAAAGTTAAAGGGGAAGGGTTAATCTTTTATTCTACTGAAGAGGTGCATATCGCATTGAATGAAAAGCGCGTAGACTTAAATGCAATGATTAAAATCAGGTCT
>CBFHJD010000055.1:0-6214 GCA_965656215.1 Flavobacteriaceae bacterium | reverse complement strand
TGAAAGATGTGTCCTTCGACCTCGGTGGAGTTTTGGATCAAGCCATAGTGGTTTTGGGATCGAAAAAATCAGGAAAAGCCTTACTGAGTTGTTACGTTTCAAAATCATTGGTCGGTGACCAACAAAAAGATGCAGGAGCTATTGTTCGAAGTTTAGGAAAGTACATCCAAGGAGGAGGGGGAGGTCAAGCCTTTTTTGCAACTGCAGGAGGAAAAAATCCCGAAGGTCTTACAGGAGCATTAGCTGCTGCTAAAGAAGTGTGTTTTTCTTAAAGGCTTTGCGGTGAAATAGGAGGATAATTTTCAATAATTTCTTGCACAAAAAGTGCAATTCTTTCATCTCTGTCTTTCATGTTTTCTTGAATACCGCCACGTCCTTTTCCTTGCCAAATCAATTGTTTACTCACACCGTCAATTACATTAATGTATAATGTACCCTCCGTTCGAGTACTAACGGTATTGTTATTAGGCCCCCAAAACCAAGGGTTAAATCCCCAGCCCCAACCCCAACCGAAGTTACTCATTGTACTGACATAAATTTTTTCTTTGGCATTCGTTGTAAATCCAATCAAAATATCGGGTGTTTCGGATTTTGAAAGTCCTTTGGCGCTGAGTTCTGAATCGATTGCTTTTAAAATTCGACGTTTGTCTAGATCTGAGATATCGACTTGATCTATCTGGGGCTTAAAAAAAGCAAATGTTTTGAATTGAGAAAAATCGACACTATTGTCAAAATCTGAGTACACCTGAATGCTGGCGCAGGACACAAATAGTAAAACTGTAAAAATAAGCGTGAAGTACCTCATGATGTTGATTTTTATAACTTAAAGATACTCAAAAAGTATGCCGAAAGCTTAATTTTTTTTCGGATCGTATCCAAACGGGCAATGCCGGCAGTTACTTTGGCAACAATGTCCTCTTTTTAAATGATACTGTTCCGTAAAAACTTTATACCCCTCTTCTGTAAGGTAAAAATCACCTTCCTCTAAGGGTGGAATACCCTGTGTCATTTTAGTGTATTTTTGTGCATGACTTTTTTTAATTCTTTCAAAAATAGTATAAATCAACCGCTTGACTCTATAGAAGGACATTCGATTACGATAAAACGAGAGGATTTGATTCATCCCATTGTTTCAGGAAATAAATTTCGAAAATTAAACTACAATTTTAAGGAATACAGTCAAAAGAAAAGCCCTTCCATTTTAACCTTTGGTGGTGCTTTTTCAAATCATTTAGCCGCTACTGCAGCGGCAGGTAAAATATATAATATTCCTACTCATGGAATTGTACGCGGGCAAGAATGGGCAACTAAAATTGAACAGAGTACTACCCTTGATTTTTGTCAACGTCAGGGGATGCAGCTTTTGTGTGTGACTAGAGCGACTTACAAAGAAAAAGAAAAGTCGGCTTTAGTTCAAGAGTATCAAGCTCAACAAAAAGAGCTATTCCTATTGCCAGAAGGCGGAACCAATACTTTGGCTGTAAAAGGTTGTACAGAAATAATAACCGAAAAGGATATGGGATTTGACTCGGTTTGCTGTTGTGTAGGTACTGGCGGAACTTTAGCAGGACTTGTTGAACGTTCGGCCGAGCATCAATTTATTTTGGGTTTTAACGCCTTAAATAATCCAGAAGTCCATGCGTCCGTTACTGATTTTACTCAGAAAGTGAATTGGAGTATTCTTTCCGATTTTACTTTTGGGGGATACGCTAAAGTTTCACCCGAATTAATAACCTTTATGAATGATTTTTATCAACAATATGAGATTCCTTTGGATCCAATCTACACTGGAAAAATGCTTTTTGGTATTTTTGACCTAATTAAAAGAAAACAATGGCGTTGGGGGAAAAATATTTTAGTGATTCACAGCGGAGGACTTCAAGGGATCAAGCCCATGAACATTCAATTGCAAAAAAAAGGAATGCCTCTTTTAAGATATGGAATTTAGTCCTCTTTTCAATTGTGTTTAGTTTTCTCACCGCTTGCGGGAGTTCAAAAAAAGTAATTGTCGAAAAGCAAAAACCGGTAGCACTAAAAGAAGAAGTAAAATCGACGACTACGAGCCCTCAATACAAGGAGCCACAGCCTCCCGTAAAAGCCATGACGAATAAAGAAAAAATCATGGCGTATATTGAACGTTATTCTCCAATAGCTCAAAGCGAAATGAAATCTTACGGTATTCCAGCCAGTATTACTTTGGCTCAGGGAATATTAGAATCAGGTATGGGTTATGGACGCCTAGCCGCTGAGGGCAATAATCATTTTGGAATAAAATGTCACAAGGAATGGAACGGAAAGCGAATCTATCACGACGACGACGAAAAAGGAGAATGTTTTCGGGTGTATAAAGATTCAGAAAATTCATTTCGAGATCATTCGCTATTCCTCAAGGACCGAAGTCGCTACGCGTTTTTGTTCGACATCAAAACAAATCAATACAAAGCTTGGGCAAAAGGCCTCAAAAAAGCGGGGTATGCAACCGACCCTAAATATCCAGATAAGTTGATCAGCCTCATTGAGCGTTTTGATCTAACTCGATTTGATGAAAAAATTAAAATGGTAAAAAAGACAAAACAGAAATCTAAAATTCAAACGATTCATACCGTAAAAAAAGGAGATACCCTTTATTCAGTTTCCAAAAAATACAATGTCACTGTTGACCAAATTATAGAATTAAATAAAATTCAAGACCAGACCATTTATTTGGGTCAGTCCCTCAATATTCCCAATCCATAAGTATGCAATATCAAAGAAGTAGTAATTTATTCAAAGAAGCACAAGCTGTAATTCCTGGTGGGGTAAATTCTCCAGTACGAGCATTTAAATCTGTGGGGGGAACACCCATTTTTGTCGAACGTGCTCAAGGAGCTTATCTTTATGACGCCGATGGAAACAAGCTGATCGATTATATTTCAAGCTGGGGGCCTATGATCCTTGGTCATGCCTTTCCCCCTGTTATTGAAGCCATAAAAGAACGTGCGGGAAAAGGAACTTCTTTCGGAATGCCAACAGCCTTAGAAACTGAAATTGCAACTTTGGCTCTTGCAATGGTTCCCAATATGGATAAAATCCGTTTTGTTAATTCTGGAACTGAAGCTTGTATGAGTGCAGTTCGTTTGGCAAGGGGAGCCAGTGGAAAAGAAAAAATAATCAAATTTGCCGGCTGCTATCACGGACATTCAGACGCCTTTTTGATTGAAGCTGGAAGTGGTGCCGTAACTTTTGGAAGCCCAAGTAGTCCGGGTGTTACTAAAGGTACTGCGCAAGATACCTTACTCGCTCCTTACAATAATTTAGAGGCTGTTCAAGCTCTTTTTTCAGAGTACCCGGATCAGATTGCAGCCATCATTATTGAGCCTGTTGCTGGAAATATGGGATGCATACCCCCGGCAGAAGGATTTTTAGAAGGTTTGAGAAGTTTATGCGATCAAAATAAAACCTATTTGATTTTTGATGAGGTCATGACGGGATTCCGTTTGGCCAAAGGAGGCGCTCAGGAATTGTTGGGGATTAAAGCAGATATTGTCACCTTTGGAAAAGTGATTGGTGGTGGATTGCCCGTAGGGGCCTTTGCTGCCAGCAATGAAATTATGAGCCATTTAGCTCCTGATGGACCTGTATATCAAGCAGGTACATTGAGTGGAAATCCCTTGGCCATGGCAGCAGGGTTAGCCATGCTTCAGGCACTGAATCAGGACGATGCTTTATTCGATCGTATGGCGAATAAAACACTGCGTTTGCACCAGGGTTTTGAATCCGTTTTAAGTGGTTCGGGTATTCCGTATCAAATTAATCGTTTGGGGTCAATGATTTCTGTTCATTTTACAGCGCATGCAATAACGGACTTTAAATCGGCTGCTCATGGAAACAACGACTTCTTTAAAAAATATTTTCACGGAATGTTAAAACAAGGAGTTTACCTCCCACCCAGCGCTTTTGAAAGTTATTTTCTAAACGATGCACTTAGCTATGATGACATAAATCAAACTGTTGAAGCGTTGAAAATTGTTGTAAAAGACCTATAAAAAAAGCCCGCAAAGCGGGCTTTTTCAGCTTTTAATTGTTTTTATCCAACTCTCGCCTCTTCTTTTTCCGCTGTGTATGTTGGTTTTTTCCTCGATGGGCCATTCGAGGTTTTTTGGAATGATTCATTTTTTTCCAAGTTGCAAATTGATTTTCATTCAAGACTTCTTTGACCTCTTTTTGAATGGCAATTTGATGATCAATTTGTTTTAAATGCATTTCATAACGCTCTTCGGAAGTAATGTCTTCTTTTTTCTTTGGGCGTTCAGGACGTTGATTTTTCTTGAAAATTTCAATAAGACGCTCGGTCTGGGATTCTGAAAGCGCTAACGCCAATTGCATTTTTTTGGCATGTAATGTAGCGCGTTGCTCAGCAGGAAGCTTTTCTCTGGGTTGGTTGTGTTCCATGCGTTGAGCTGAAGCTATTAATGGAAGTACAAGGACAAAAAGGAAAATAAATTTTTTCATCGTATTCAATGTTTTGTTTGCCCTTTGGATCGCAAATCCGGTTGATGGTTTAAAGCATTGACTCTAATTTAACATTTCAATAAACAAACCCTTTTCATTTTTAACCACCTTAACGAGCTTCTTTTGAGTTAGGCCTTTGATTGAAGTATCCCATTTTTTATTGCTTAACCCAGCGGCAGTTTTGATAGCGACTAATTCATTGGAATCCGATTTTTTAAGTACATCCATTATCATTTTTTCTTCATCGTTAAGTGCTACCGCTTGTCGTTCAGGTTTCATTTGTGGGAAAAACAAGACTTCTTGAATGGAACTGTTGTTGGTCATTAACATCACTAAACGATCGATGCCAATTCCAATACCAGAGGTGGGAGGCATGCCGTATTCTAAGGCACGAATAAAATCATGATCAATAAACATGGCTTCATCATCACCTTTTTCACTCAAAGTCAATTGTGCTTCAAACCGTTCTTTTTGTTCAATAGGATCGTTTAACTCAGAATAAGCGTTAGCCAATTCTTTTCCGTTAACCATCAATTCAAAGCGTTCTGTTAATTTAGGATTACTTCGATGTTCTTTTGTTAAAGGACTCATGGATTTGGGATAGTCAGTTATAAAGGTGGGCTGAATGTAGTGGTGTTCGCATTTTTCACCAAAAATCTCATCGATCAACTTTCCTTCTCCCATCGTTTCATCTACTTCTAACCCTAAGTCGGCAGCTGTTTTTCGCAATTCATCTTCTGACATACTGGAGACATCAACCCCCGTATGGGTATGGATCGCTTCTAGGATCGGAACTCTAGGGTACGGTGCCTTAAAGTCAATTTGATGTTCTCCGACTTGAACTTGGGTGTTTTGATTCAGAGCTACCGCAATTTGTTCCAATAAATTTTCGGTGGTTTCCATCATCCAGAAATAATCTTTGTAAGCTACGTAAAGCTCCATGACAGTAAATTCTGGATTGTGGGTACGATCCATTCCTTCGTTTCTAAAATCTTTAGCAAATTCAAAAACGCCTTCAAAACCACCTACAATAAGTCGCTTTAAGTACAATTCGTTTGCAATTCGTAAGTAAAGCGGAATATTTAATGCATTGTGATGGGTTACAAACGGACGTGCAGCTGCACCTCCAGGAATTGGCTGTAGTATGGGAGTTTCAACTTCCAGATAACCTTTTTCAGTCAAAAAATTCCGAATGGTTGTTGTGATCTTAGAGCGTTGAATAAAGGTGTTTTTTACCTGAGGATTGACAATCAAATCCACATAACGCTGACGGTATCGTAGTTCCGCATCATTAAATTCATCATATACATTTCCATCAGTATCGGTTTTGGGTAAGGGCAGTGGCCGTAAGGTTTTATTTAAAAGCTGAAACCGAGTTACTTTTACCGTTTGCTCTCCAACCATGGTGGTAAAAAGTGTTCCCTCAATACCAATAATATCCCCAATATCAAGTAGTTTTTTGTACACCTCATTATAGAGGGATTTATCTTCAGTTGGGCAAATTTCATCTCGATTAAAATAGACTTGTACCTTTCCTTGACTGTCTTGAAGTTCTGCAAAACTGGCTTTACCCTGAATTCGGCGCGACATTAGCCGTCCAGCGATTACAACTTTTTTGCCTTCTTCATAATGTTCAGGTAAATTATTTGAGTAAAAATCTACAGCAAAGAGTTCTGCTGGGTAAGGATTGATTCCGAGCTTTTTGAGTTCTGCTCTTTTTTCT
>CBFHJD010000054.1:0-6785 GCA_965656215.1 Flavobacteriaceae bacterium | reverse complement strand
AGTTTTTGAGTGATATTGGTAATTACATTCCCGTAATTATCAATGTAGATCACACTGCCCATAATTTGGTTACCGTCCGGGCTAATGACGGGTTTAATGTTGGTTAGTTCTTTGATTTTATTAACGGGGCTACCGATAACTTCCAAAGTTCCTTTTCTGGCAATATGAGCAGCAACTTGAACAAACACATCAAGAACAGGAAAAGAGCTGTTAACAGTCTTGTGAATATTGATAGCAACTACTTTTTCAGGCTTAATATCCTCTTTGATTAATGAAAAAATTCCATTGTCAGCACCAATAAAAAAGTGCCCTTCAAGTTGCATGACTAAATGGATGTTTTCCGGAGTATATTCTGATTCAACGCCTATAATATGAATAGTTCCTTGTGGAAATGCCTTGTACGCATTTTTGAGTATGTAGGCAGTTTCTGAGGGGTTGTACGGGCTTATTTCATGAGAAACGTCAACGATGTTCACATTAGGTATTTGTTCCAATAACGCAGCTTTGATTACGGATATGGAATAATCTTTATATCCAAAATCTGTCGTTAATGTTACTAGGATCATAAAGTTCTTTTTCTCTAATGATTTACGTAAAAATATTCTATTTTTATACGCAACACACGTTGTGAAGAGCAAAAATAATTCATTTTAATTGAGTATCCTTTGAATGATATAAAAATCAACCTATCCGAAGTTAATCCCCAAGATTTTTTTGGTGATCAAAACGCAAATATTGAAAAGCTTCGCACTTATTTTCCTAAAATTAAAATTGTCGCTCGCGGTAATACGCTTAAGGCTTATGGCGAAGAAATTATACTCACAGAATTCAGTAAACGGGTTGATATGCTCATTACTCATTTTGGGAAATATAACATTCTAAACGATGAAATAATTGAGCGTATCGTACTTGCTGGAAGTGAGAATGGTCAAGAATTCAATGGGGGTACAGAAACTCAAATTCTTCATGGAGTAGGTGGAAAAATAATAAAAGCTAAAACGTTTAACCAAAAACGACTAGTAGAATCCATGTATGCAAATGATATGGTTTTTGCCGTAGGGCCAGCAGGTACTGGGAAAACTTATACTGGGGTTGCACTAGCAGTTAAAGCATTAAAAGAAAAACAAGTAAAACGAATAATTTTAACTCGTCCTGCTGTCGAAGCAGGTGAAAACTTAGGTTTTTTACCCGGAGATTTAAATGAAAAGTTAGATCCGTACATGCAGCCATTATATGATGCTCTGCGCGATATGATTCCAGCTGTAAAACTTCAAAGTTACATTGAAAAAGGAACGATACAAATCGCGCCTTTAGCTTTTATGCGAGGTCGAACATTAGATAATGCTTTTGTCATTTTAGATGAAGCACAAAATACAACCCACGCTCAGATGAAAATGTTTTTAACACGCATGGGAAAAAACGCAAAGTTTCTTTTGACCGGTGATCCAGGGCAAATTGATCTTCCAAGACGTATGATTTCAGGTCTTAAAGAATCACTATTGATCCTTAAAAACACCAAAGGGATTAAAATTATTTATCTGGATGATAAAGATGTAATTCGGCATCCTTTGGTCAAGAAAGTTATTGAGGCATATAAAACAATAGAACACGATAACTGATGCAAAAGAAGACAATTATGCAAACGGACCTCCACTTGGAAGGTTTACAATCCAAGTATATAGGAAAAGTAAGAGAAGTGTACCGCTTAAAAAACAATGTTCTCTTAATGGTGGCCACGGATCGCTTGTCCGCATTTGACGTGGTTCTTCCAAAAGGGATCCCTTATAAAGGGCAAATATTGAATCAAATTGCTACCCAAATGATGGAAGCCACTGCCGATATTGTTCCCAATTGGCTAGAAGCAACACCAGACCCTAACGTAGCCATAGGAAAATCTTGTGACCCTTTCAAGGTTGAAATGGTCATTAGAGGCTATCTTTCAGGTCATGCTGCAAGAACATATAAGCAAGGAGGGCGGATGCTTTGTGGAGTTTCTATGCCTGAGGGGATGAAAGAAAATGATCAATTTGAAACACCAATCATCACTCCTGCAACCAAGGCGGAAGAAGGCCATGATGAGGATATTTCTAGAGAAGATATAATAAAACAGGGAATTGTAAGTGAATCAGATTATATACAATTGGAAAAATTCACACGTGCACTTTTTCAACGTGGAACAGAAATTGCCCAAAAGCAAGGATTAATACTGGTAGATACTAAATATGAATTTGGTAAAACAGCAGAGGGTAAAATCGTTTTAATTGATGAAATCCACACACCTGATTCATCACGATATTTTTATGAAGAAGGATATTTTAAGCGTCAAGAAGAAGGGTTGCCACAAAAACAACTCTCTAAAGAGTTTGTGCGCCAATGGTTAATCAGTGAAGGTTTTCAAGGGCTGGATGGGCAGCAGCTCCCTGAAATGAGCGAGAAACGTATTCAATCCATCTCAGAACGGTATATAGAGCTGTATGAAAAAATCACAGGAAAGGATTTCGTTAAAGCCGATTTGAGTAATATCGAAAACAGAATACAATCCAATGTAACTGGTTACTTTAACTAAAAAATAGAAATCCTAGTTTTATTGGTCTTGCAACAGTTCGTAAATTTCATCTGTAGATGTATTTGCTGGAAAACAGAGGGCGTTATCGTATTTTTTGAACCATGTAATTTGTCTTTTAGCGTACCTACGAGTATTTTTCTTGATTTCTTGTATCGCCTCTTCTAAAGTGCAATCTCCTTCAAAATAAGGGAAAAGCTCTTTATACCCAACGGTGCGTAAAGCTGATTTTGACTGATGGGGAATCAACGAACGAACTTCTTCTTCCAGGCCAGATTTGATCATTTGATCTACACGATTGTTGATGTTTTCATATAAAATTGTTCTAGGGCAGTGAAGGATTAACATTTTTGAGACAAAACTTCTGGGCTCACGCTCTTGACCTAAAAATGAAGAATAGGGTTTGTCTGAGGCGAGACATACTTCAAGTGCTCTTAGTAAACGGACGGGGTTGTTGTTGTCCACCCGAGTATAATACTTTAGATCCTTTTCTCGAAGAAGCTGTTGTAATCCTTCAATACCATGGGTTTTATGAAAAATAGTTAACTGATTCCGAACTTCTTGGGGAATTTCAGGAAATTTATCCATTCCAAACATAACAGCATCAGCATACATCCCTGATCCTCCAACCATTATTAATGTCTCTTTTTTCTTAAAAAGAGACTCAATTGTTTCTATAGCCTCTGTTTCAAAATCGGCCACAGTATAGCTCTCTTTTATCGATTTAGATTGGATGAAATGATGCTTAACAGTTGCGAGCTCTTCTTCTGAGGGAACGGCAGTTCCAATTTGCATCTCCTTATAAAACTGTCTTGAATCACAAGAAATAATTTCTGTATCAAAAGCTTTAGCTAAAGCAATGCTTGTTTTAGTTTTTCCAACACCGGTGGGTCCGGCGATATAAATTAGTGTTTTAGTTGACATCATTTAGAGTTTTTCCACATTGGTGACAAAATATTGCACCTTCTTTGTGTGTTGGGGTTAGACAATGGGGGCAGGCTTGAGTATTGGTATCGATTGGTTTTTGTTTGGACATTTCTGCGGTTACTATTCCAGTAGGGACTGCAATTATACCGTATCCCATAATCATAATGAGAGAGGCAACCAACTGTCCTACAGTTGATTGAGGTGCAATATCACCGTAACCCACAGTGGTTAAGGTTACAATACACCAATAAATACTTCTTGGAATACTGGTGAATCCACTAGAATTGTCTTCAATTAAGTACATTAATGTGCCAAAAATGATGCATATAATTAAAACACCAAAAATAAAAACAGAAATTTTTGTTCGACTAGCTCGTAGCGCTTTAATCAAAAGATTTGATTCACTGACATACTTCGTCAGTTTAAGAATTCTAAATACTCTTAAAAGTCTCAATGCTTTAAGCGCTACAAGACTGTGACTCCCTGCGAGCACTAAAGAAAGGTACATGGGTAAAGTGGACAAAAGGTCAATGATCCCATAAAAACTAAAAATATATTTTGAAGGTTTGGTTACACTCACAATCCTCATTATGTACTCAAGTGAAAAAAGAATGGTAATGATCCATTCTCCCCAATTTAAGTAGCGATGATAAACAGCATCAATTGAAGCGACACTTTCTAAGGCAACAAAAAGTACACTAAGCAAAATTGTGATGAGTAGCACTATGTCGAAAAGTTTTCCAGCAGGAGTGTCGGCTTCGTAGATGACCTCGTGAAGTCTATGTTTCCATTTTTTCATGCCTAGGGCTACAGATTTAGAATCTTTAATTTGCATCCAAAGGTATCAACTTATTGTATTTTTTCCTCGTTAAAAAGCTACGAATTAACTTTTGGGTGTCGGTATTATCTTGCATGGGGATAAGTCGAGATGAAATTTGCTTTGCATCCTTAATCTGATGATTAAGTTCAAAATAGCCATACCCTTTAAAAACATTGTTTTCAATAAAGATAAATGAGGATTCTCCTGTTTTTCGTCCTCTAGAAACGATGATGAAATTTGAATAAGGATAGAGAAAACTGCCCTTTAATTCATCAATCTTTTTTTTGTAGGAACTTTGGGATTCTTCACCGATACAAATTCCATCGCATTTATTTATTCCATGGTTAAAGCAGGGACCTGAAGTAGTTGCTGCAATACTTGTTTTTTGAAGACAAAGTCTAAAAGTAGTAGCCCAATTTAAAAGTTCAGTTTTAGCATTTTTCGAGTTTTTAAAAACGCTTAAATAGGCGTATTCCTTTTTAGCCTGCTCAATGATTAAAGTGGGGTGTTTCATTGTTTCATCCAATCGAATTCCCATAGGATAAGTCCTGTATTTCATCGCTTTATTGAGCTTTGGGGTATTGGTTTTAATTTCATTTTGTTCTTTAAGCAAGGTGATCAGTTCATCTCCAGCAAGTGCATAGGTTACTGAATGAATTTCTTTTTGAATGACTCCAGCTTTTTTGGATTTGGCGGTTAAATGATTTAAAACTCTTTTTTTAATATTATTACTCTTTCCAATATAGATGATTTCGTTTTTTGAATTATGGATGTAATAGACTCCCATTTCAGAAGGCAACTTATCAATAACTTCTAAAAACTTAGGCGGAACTTTATTAGGGTGTTCTGAGCTTATGTGTGCCTTTAGAATATTCTTTTGTACATCTTTTTCCAAAAGAAGTTCAAATAATTTTACAGTCACTTTAGCGTCTCCTTGTGCGCGATGCTGATCCGTAAAAGGGATGCCTAAATTTCGCACTAATTTACCCAAACTATAGGCCGGTTGATCTGGTAAAAGAATTTTTGATAAAGAGACAGTGCATAAGGATTTGCGCTTATAAGCGAAGCCCAATCTTCTAAATTCAGTCTGCAAAATCCGATAGTCAAATGAGGCATTATGAGCCACGATGATACACCCATCGGTAATTTGCACTATACGTTTAGCTATTTCATGAAATTTAGGTGCATTTCGAAGCATTTTAGATGAAATGCCTGTTAATTTTTGTACAAAAGGTTGGATCTCAATTTGAGGGTTCACCAAGCTGCTAAATTGATCTGTTATTGACTCACCGTCATGTATGTAGATTGCAATTTCTGTGATGCCTTCTTCATCGTACTTGCCTCCAGTAGTTTCAATGTCTAGAATGGCGTACATAATCAATAATTGCGTGCTCCAAAAATTTTACTACCAACACGGATCATATTTGAACCACATGCTATAGCGAGTTCGTAATCGCCACTCATTCCCATAGATAGGATGTGCATATTAGGTAGTTTTTCTTTCGCCCTATCAAATACACGCTTTAATACATTAAATTCTGAGGCAATTTGATCCTGGTCTTCTGTAAAAGTTGCCATGCCCATCAATCCAGCAATTTTAACGTTATTAAGGATTTTAGATTCTTCTATGAGTGCATTCAATTGGTCGGAAGGAAGTCCAAATTTTGTTTCTTCTTTAGCGATCCGGATCTGGACTAAACACGGAATAATTCTATCGTGCTTTTGGGCTTGCTTTTGGATTTCTTTCAACAATTTAAAGCTATCAACCCCGTGGATTAAATCCACAAAATGAGCCATATACTTTACTTTATTTGTTTGCACATGACCTATCATATGCCATGAGATATCTTTAGGGAGTTGTTCCCATTTCAATGCCATTTCTTGGATTTTATTTTCACCAAAAACGCGTTGTCCCGCCTCGTATGATTGGGTTATTTCTTCTATTGATTTTGTTTTTGAAACAGCAACCAAAGTGACTTCAGTGGGGATGCTCTCAATGAGGTCTTTGGTTTTGGTCTTAATATCCATAGTGTAAAGATAAGGCTTCGAACTTCAAAATGAACGCTACAAGATAAATTTTAGATCAAAAAAAGACACTTTAATACGCTACTAAACGATGTGTAAAAATTAAATTGATTTGAAAACGGTGATTAGTTAAAAATTTATTTGCTTGATAGATTCTTGCTTTTGATCAATATAGACGTATTCAATCTTCTATTCCTCAGAATCTGAAACTTGAGAGCTAGAATTTTCTAATTTTAAAGTCGTAGCGGGATGATATTGCTGCTTCTTGGGGAAAACTACCGATGTTTTTGGATTTTTCAAAAGGGCTAAAGGTTTGGGTTTATTGGGTTAAGATAAAATTATTTTATAAAATGGTAGAATTTGGAATATTACCTATTGACAAGCAACGGTCAATTCAACAGATTTGAAACTTGAGGTAGATAAAAGTGCCATTTTAAAAGATTTGAAGGG
>CBFHJD010000053.1:0-7653 GCA_965656215.1 Flavobacteriaceae bacterium | reverse complement strand
TCTAAATAGAAATTAGATTCCTAAAAATATTGTTTTTAACCCTTTTGTCGGAAAGGTTTATTTTTAAACGATTTTCTGTTTGGAGGAGCATGGTGTGGAAAATCTCAAATGGCAGGTGCTTATGTTTGCTTAGAATTTATGGAACACAAAGTGTTAATAAAGATTGACGGCACAGCGGATTCAGCTGATTATTTTCAATATTCCATCTTAGAAATTGATGCTGTTGAGCAAAAAATTTTATGGGAACTAAAGAATGAAGGTTTGGTGAATATTTTTAAAGTAATCGATCAAAATACTGTTGAATTGATCCAAGAAGATATTCCAATGGAGCCTTCGAAATTTTATCGGTCCTACTAAATACTTTGTGTATTGTAAATTCCTCTAATCACCAGTTAAACCCGAAAAAACTTAACTTAATGCTTAAAAACTGTTAAAAATTCTGGTGACTCTATAATAATTGAGTAGCAGGCTTATTTTATTCTCATCTAAATTTGTTTGATCAATACACTTTACATAACTTTTATTCATTAACCATAAAACAATTAAAATGAAAAAAATAATTTTCACACTATTTCTATTTAGTATTACATTTTCACAAGCTCAATACTGTTTGTTTTTTGATTTTAAAGCAGAGGAACCTGAAATGGTTTTATCTTCTATAAAAGGGATGATGGAGAGTGACTGGGGTAAAAATATGCAAGCCACAAAATCCTTGTTTGCATACACAATGAATGGAACAAATCAAGCAACACATCAACTGCAATTTTGTTTTCCAACAGAAGAGGCTTTTGAAAATGCCTTTATTTCCTGGGGTCAATCATCTGTTGCCCAATTATTACAGAATAAATTAGAACAATATTCAGTAGACGTAAGAGAATCATTGAACACACCAATATGGTATAATGGTGAAGATTGGGCTGAGGACAATGTATTTATGATCTACGAAATGAAAGTTTCTGACCCTGGATCGTACCTCAAAGAATTTCAGAGTTTTTCCAAAAAGATCGCTAAAAAGCTAGGCTTTGATGACAGTTCTTACGGTCTTGCACTTCCAATTGTAGGTAAAAATGAAGATTTTACTCACTTTGTTTGGATTGGTGCTCCGGATATCAAAACTTCGCTATCAAATACTAAAAAAATGTATTCGGACCCTATGTTTGCTGAGTTTTCAAAAAAAGTGAATGGAGTAAGAGAAGTCATCAACACTACGATGATTGTTCGTTTAATGGATTTTTGATGTTTGTTTAGTCCTATTCTCAAAACCCTTTAGATGCATCTAAAGGGTTTTTTTATATGTAAATGGGTTTAATAACTTTTTGTCACACAACTATATTTTATATAAAAACCAATGAAAATGGTTTTTATTCTATTTTGTTGTGGTATTGACTCCAGTTCAAGTAAACCCTATAATTATATAAACGTAATCTTATTTGGAATAACTCCAACCCTTAAATTATTTACTTTAGTTGCAACAACTGGAATTCAGCGCTAATTATGTAATTCCTATCAAATTTATTTTACATTAATGCTCATACTCGCAAGCCAGTTGGGCGCTTGGAGGCAAATCAATAATGGATTGGGATTGACCCAATAATCTAGATTGAGGAGCATCTCAATTGCATAAATAAAACAACTTACCTTGCGGTATATCTATAAATCCTTTTTTAGTTCAAGGATTTTTTCTTTAATCAAATTACAGGTATGATTAGCACGTTCCAAAGGAGAACTTAAATTATTTGAATTGAGAGCGGACTTGTAAATTAATTCTTCTAATATGTCTTGATGCTCTTGTTTTTCAATTTTACCAATTTTAAAAATAAGATCTATTCCGTGTAGCTTTTCTTCCACACGAGCTACATAATCTTTTTCCGGATTGTCGTGGTTGATAAAATCATTATAGGCGTTAAACCAATCTTGTATTATAAAAAAATCTTCAAGGATTCCACAGAGGATTTCGGCATTTAATTTTTTTTCATCTTTAGAAAAATTAGGCCAATTATAAAAAGAGGTGTCTTTTTGAGGTTCTGTCATTATCTATATAGTGTTTATAGTTTATCGCTGTTTTTTTCAATCTGGCACAATTGAAATTTTAGAAACCTATTAAAATTACATTTATTCTGTCCTTTTTTGTTACTTTTTTGTTACTTTTTTGTTACTTTTATGAAAATCAATTTTTTATTCTATTATAAAGTAGGTTAGTTCATGGACTGCAATTTGGGCGGGGGCAACAAAAGTAGGCCAGCACATGTCTCGTTGTAAAATCAGTCATTGTAAATTAATGACTACCAATTTTAAATACTATTCATTTGTTAAAATCTGTTAGGGTTATCATAAATAAAATAGTAATTTAGTAGTATTAAACGATTTAATTTTAAAACAAATATAATACTTTTTTAATACATATAAAATATAATATATTTTTAATTGTAAAACTATAAAATGAATCAAAAAATCAGGATCCAAGAAATTTTAAATTATTCAGGACTGCGAAGAAATACTCTTGCAAAAACTCTTGGTTATACCAATAGTGCTATATTTTATCAGATAGAAGTGGGAAGAAACGGTATCTCTTCGAATCTTGCTAATAGAATTTATGAAAAATTCCCGGAGATTAATCATAATTGGATTCTAACAGGCAAAGGACAAATGCTCAGAAGTTCTGAGGTGAATTTTGATCATACAATCCTCGATCGTTTAAAACTTTTAGAAAATCACATCAAAGGACAAGATGCTCGTATCGAAAAGCTTGAAAATTTAGTAATTGAGCTTACTGCTGAAATACCTAAAATTGATTTCTAAAACATAAAACAGGAGAAAAAAAGAGGAACTCCATTGAAGTAGTAAAGTTCTATAAAAACTCAAGCTATATTTTGCAAACTATAAAAATTTGTTCAGTAAAGAAAGTAAACTTAAATAGTTTCTTGTGTAGTACTCTGCTGCTGTTTTTTTCTTACCAATTTTTACTTTAAACGCTTCAACAGGAAGGTTGGTAAACATATTTTCGTCTGTTACATCATCACCAGCTACTAAAATAAAATCGTACTTTTTAGAATTAAAGATGTCTAAGGCCACTATCCCTTTATTGATATTTGCAGGCACTAATTCAACTACTTTGTTTCCATCTAAAAGGGTAAGATCATTAGATAAAAGACTAGCCAGTACTGTTTTTAATTCTACGGATCTAGCAATACCTAATTCGGGGTCGGCTTTGCGATAATGCCATACCAGTGAATTCTTCTTGTGCTCTATAAAAGTCCCAGGTGTATTGTCTGTGAAAGTATCAAGTACCGGAAGTAGGTGCTCTTTCCATTCACTACTTACTCCCTTTTTCTCTTCCCATTGAGTATTGGGTGACTTAAAAAACAGACCATGTTCGGCTACCAATGTTAAATTTAAATGGGCAAAATGCTGCTCCAAAAACTCATGCGAGCGACCACTTATTATAACAACATCAGTATCCCTTTGGTTACTCAAGTCTTCTAAAAGTGATAACAGCGTAATGGGGGGGGTTGCTTTATTCGGATTTTCATGAAAACCGACCAATGTCCCGTCGTAATCCAACAACAATAAACGCTTTTTAGCCTCTTTATACGCTTCTGTCAATGTATTTGTAATTTGAGCATTTACAAGCTTTACTTGATAACTAGATTCCTTATTTGAAACCTCATTTAAGGCCTTCATAAAATTTGAAGACCACTTATCTATATCATAGCGTTCTAATCTTTTACGGGAAATGATGTTGCGCTCTTTTTGCTCATTAACAGGCATTTCTAACGCTGTTTTAATGGATTGAGACAATTGCTCGATATCGAAAGGATTGACCAGTAATGCTTGAGGTAATTCTTTTGATGAGCCGGCAAGTTCGCTCAAAATAAGAACTCCATCATTTGCTACCCGGGTAGCTAAATATTCTTTAGCAACCAGATTCATTCCGTCCCTTAGTGGAGTAATCATTGCTACATCAGAGGAGACATACAGGTCAATTAAGTTTTCAAATTTCATCGAACGATAATAATACCATACGGGAGTCCAATTCACTGAAGCAAACTTTCCATTAATCCTCCCTACTACCTCGTCAGTTTGTCTTTTCAACTGTTTATATTGAGAAACTTTTGATCTTGAGGGTACTGCCAACATCACAAGACGGATTTTATCGTGATACTCAGGATAAGTATCCAAAAACCGTTCAAAAGCTAACAATCTATTGACAACGCCTTTGGTATAGTCTAATCGGTCAATAGAAAGAATCAGTTTACCTTCGTTTTTAGACTTATGAGCATTGATTTGTTTTTTTAATTCCGAACTTTCTGCAACATCATTTTTTATATTTTCAAGAGCTGCCGCTTCAAACTTTTTGAAATCAATCCCCATCGGAAAAGTATTGACGACTATCTCACGCCCGTTATGCAAAATGATATTAAAGTTGACTTCAAAATTTAAAATTCGCTTGACAGAACTCAAAAAATGACGCTCGTAATCGTAAGTATGAAAACCGATTACATCAGCACCCAAAAGACCGTTTAACAGGCGCTCCCGCTCAGGGAAAATTCTAAATATCTCAAAGGACGGAAAAGGTATGTGGAGAAAAAAACCAATAGTCACCTCTGGTTTGACGTCTTTTATCATTTGAGGACACAACATCAACTGATAGTCGTGAATCCAAACTATATCACCATCTTCAATGACTTCTAATACCTCGTTTGCAAATTTTTGATTTACTTGAATGTAATACTCCCATTGCTTGGTGTCAAAATAATGATACTCTATAAAATAATGGAACAAAGGCCATAGGCATTTATTTGAAAATCCAAAATAAAAATTATCGAGTTCTTCATCGTCTAAAAATACAGGTCTGTATTGATACTTTTCTAAGTCATTTGAAATTTGAAGCTTGCTTTTTGTGTCCAAAACATTTGAACTAACTCCTGGCCATCCAACCCATAAAGAATCTCCTTCTTGATGCACCGATTTCATTCCAGTAGCTAAACCTCCGCTTGTAGGGATGAAGGACCATGATTCATCAGCCTTTTGAGCTTGTACAGGTAGTCGATTGGATACTATAATGTTTTTTGACATATTTGGAATCTTGACCTCAATTTAATGGAAAAATAGATGAAAAGCCAAACGAGTAGAATAGTAATTAAAATAATCGCAAATTATAAATCTAAAAGCAATTAAATAGGGAATTCTCAATATTACGCTAGTAAAAAATGAAATGTGACGATCACACCATTTTGATCTCAGCAAAACCCATTCGTTAAACTATTTTTTGGCATATTTGAAATTCGGTTTTAATTCAAATTAATATATACTAAAACTATGGGTGCAGCAAAAAATTTAAATTTTGGAATAATTGGAAATTGTAGATCTGCTGCCCTAATTAATGAAAATGGATCTATTGATTGGTGTTGTTTGCCTGAATTTGATTCTCCCTCAGTTTTTGCTAAAATACTAGACGATACTAAGGGTGGTGGATTCTGGATCAATACAAGAAATGAATTCCAAACAAAACAAAATTATCTGGGAGACTCTTGTATTCTGATCACGACATTTGAAAATCAAAAGGAAGCTTTTGAGGTGATTGATTTTATGCCTCGTTTTCAAACAGAAAAGGGTCAATATTACGCCCCTCCAGAATTGATTCGGTTTGTAAAACCCATAAAAGGAAACCCTGAAATTCAAATCCAATACGATCCTCGATTAGAATATGCTCAGGGCAAAACTCAACATCATGCAAAAAATAATGCTATAGTTAGCGAAGTAAATACTCCAATACATGACAGTTTATTTCTGTATACCAATACCCATAAGCAGTCTGTTTTAGAAAATGAATTCATCACCCTAAAAGACCCACTTTTCTTCAATATTTCTTACAATGAAAAACTAACGATTCCAACTTTCTCGAAATGTTTTTTAGATTTTGAACGAACCAAAGTATATTGGCTCAATTGGTGCTCAAAAACACCTGCGTTTGAGCAATACAACGAACTTGTTCAGCGGAGCGCCATGACCTTAAAACTAATGTCTTATGATAAAACAGGGGCTGTTTTGGCCGCTGTGACTACTTCTCTCCCTGAAACTATTGGTGAAGTTCGTAATTGGGATTATCGCTTTTGCTGGATTCGAGATGCCTCAATGGTAATCCGTGTGATTTCTAAATTAGGACATAAACGCATCGTAAAAAATTTCATTGACTACATCGTAGATCTCATTCCAGACAAAGCCCAAAAACTACAAATCATGTACGGAATTAATGGGGAAACAGTTTTAACTGAAAAAATATTGGATCATTTTTCAGGGTACGAGAATTCCAAACCAGTACGCATCGGTAATGCAGCATACTCCCAAAAACAAAATGATATTTATGGTATATTAATGGATGCCATACATGCTGAAATGAAACAGTTTCCTTCTGATTTTGAGCGTTCGGAAGAGATATGGTCTATCGTAAAAGGGATTGTATGGGTAGTAAAAAACAATTGGCAAAAAGCAGATAAAGGCATCTGGGAGTTCCGCTCAGAAGACCAACACTTTACCTTTTCTAAAGTCTTGTGCTGGGTTGCCATTGATCGAGCCATCAAAATAGCAAAGTTAGTAGGTAAAAACGAAACTGCATTAAAGTGGACGCCCATCAAAGAATCCATCAAAGACGATATTGAAAACCATGCTTGGAATGAAGAAGTACAAGCCTATACCCAATCTTACGGATCCAAATACCTCGATGCTTCTGTATTACTTATTGAACAATACGGCTTTGTGTCGGCTAATGAAGAACGATTTAAGAAAACGGTTAAAGCCATTGAAAATGAACTCGCTTTTAATGGCCTGCTGTACCGGTACAAAAACCAGGATGATTTTGGCTTGCCCTCCTCATCTTTTACCGTTTGTACCTTTTGGTTCATCAATAGCCTCATCAAAATTGGGGAAGTCGAAAAAGCAAAAAAATATTTTGAAGACCTGTTAGGTTATAGTAATCATTTGGGGCTTTTTAGTGAAGATATTGATTTTGATTCTAAACGCTTACTCGGGAATTTCCCACAAGCCTACTCTCATCTGGCGCTCATCGATACTATACTTTCATTTAATTCGGTCCATAAAGCATAGCATTCTACACCAAATTATGATTGGCTTATGAGCGTGGGATAATTAACATACAGATGCTGTTTTAAACTTACAGAAAAAGAGGGATCAGTTGCCAATGAAAACCAATTGATTTTACTGACTTATTTACTCAAAATTAAGGACATCAACAGAAAGACACTCCCTGTGCTTAAATTAAGGTGTTTGAAATGAAGATGCAGGAAGGCCCTCTTGATTAAATAGTGTTGCTTCAAAGTAGTTTTTCCAACCGTATCGAACACGCTTGGGATTGTTGACTTTTTTTGAGGATACCCGTATTTGATCTCCAATAATTATGGCCTTAGCAGGGACAAAATCTCCTCCAAAAGCTGCAATTTCAAATCCTGTTAAATCCTTCTTGCTCATTAATCCTGACCCAACATAATCAAAACTCAAGTCAATATATTTGGAATGAAGTGTTTGGCTTTTATACAGTGGCCCTGAGGGTACTATGTCTTTTTTACCGTAGTCATGATGCAAGGCTAAACGTGCCAATCGTAATCCAACATCTTGCTTATTGGCCGGGTGTATGTC
>CBFHJD010000052.1:0-7678 GCA_965656215.1 Flavobacteriaceae bacterium | reverse complement strand
GTGCACAAGGCATTACCATTCATCCAAGACCTGACCAGCGACATATTCGCTACGAAGATGCACGTGCGCTACCCGAGGTTGTCACTACAGAATTCAATATTGAAGGAAATCCTAACCCTGATTTCATTGAGTTAGTGCTTTCTGTAAAGCCTACCCAAGTTACCTTAGTACCCGATGCTATTGACGCACTTACATCAAATTCCGGATGGGATACCCTCCAGTATAAAGACTATTTAAAAGCCATTATTGAGCAATTTAAAGCAGTGGGAATTCGAACCTCAATTTTTGTTGATCCTGATGTCGCTATGGTTGAAGGGGCAAAGAAAGTCGGAGCAGATCGTATAGAACTCTACACTGAGACTTATGCAAGAGCATATCCTAATGATCCTGAGAAAGCTATTGCGCCATTCATCAAAGCCGCTGAAAAAGCAGTTGAATTAGACCTTGGAATCAATGCAGGACATGATTTAAGCCTTGATAATATCAGTTATTTTTCAAAACAAATTCCTAATTTATTGGAAGTTTCCATAGGTCATGCACTAATTTGTGAAAGTCTTTATTTGGGTTTTGAAAATGTCATTCCCATGTACCTTCAACGCTTAACATTTTGAGTTTACTTCACAGTACTATCATTGGAGATTCTGGACAGGATCTGTTAATTCTCCACGGGTTTTTAGGGATGAGTGATAACTGGAAAACCCATGCTAAAAACTGGTCCAAACTGGGCTATCGCGTTCATCTTATTGATCAGCGTAATCACGGAAGAAGTTTTTGGAGTGATGATTTTTATTATGAACTGTTGGCTCAAGATGTTGCCTATTATTGCGAGGTGCACAAGCTTAAAGAGGTGCTCCTTTTAGGTCATTCTATGGGCGGTAAGACAGCCATGTATTTCGCTTGTAGTTACCCAACAGTATTGAAAGCTATGGTAGTAGCAGATATTGCCCCAAAACAATACATGCCCCATCATCAAAAAATTTTACAAGGACTGTCTGAGTTAAATTTTGAACAAATAAAAACTAGAAATGATGCTGATGCCTTTCTTTCAAAATTTGTTTTTGAACCTGGAGTTCGTATGTTTTTACTAAAGAATTTATATTGGGAGCAGCCAGGAAAATTAGGATTGAGGATTAATATTGAGGTACTCAAAAATGCAAGCGATGCCATAGGAAAAAACATAAGTGACGAGGCGCAGTCAATGCACCCTTGTCTTTTTGTAAAAGGCGAATCGTCTGATTATATTTTAGATTCAGACACCCTTACAATTAAGCATTATTTTCCTAACGCAGAGCAAGTTACAATCCCAGAAACAGGACATTGGTTGCATGCAGAAAAGCCTAAACTTTTTTTTGATACAGTAAGCCAATGGTTTGCAGGTCTTAATTGATTTCTAACATTTCCCCCAAAAACGTGATATTTAGTTGAACTTGTGGCTGGACAATATTCTTGTGTTATTTTTGTGGACTAATTGATATCAATGAAAACACTAATTCGGCAAGCGACTATTTATGACAGTACCGCTATTTTAACTTTGATTCAGGAGTTGGCTGATTATGAAAAAGAGCCAGAAAGTGTAAAACTCAATGTTGCAGCTATTGAGCGAGATGGTTTTGGTCAAAGCCCTCTATTTCAATGTTTGGTCGCAGAGTTCGAGAATCAAGTCATTGGAATGGCACTTTACTATTCGCGGTATTCAACTTGGAAAGGGCCTACCTTTCACTTAGAAGATTTAATTGTTACGGAAGCCTACAAAGGCCAGGGTGTTGGTACTCAGCTCTATTCAGAATTTATTAAAATTGCTCACCAAAACGGAGTGGAGCGAGTTGAATGGAATGTATTGGATTGGAATACTCCAGCAATAGAATTTTATAAAAAAAGTGGTGCCACTGTTTTGCACGATTGGTCCACAGTTCAAATGCACAAAGCTGAAATGGAAACCTATTTAAAGGAACTTAAAAAATGAAAGTATTTAAGTTTGGAGGCGCTTCAGTAAAAGATGCCTCTGGAGTAAAAAATTTAGTAAGTGTTCTTGAAACAGTTGGGTATCAAGATACTTTAGTTGTTGTTTCCGCAATGGGAAAGACCACTAATGCGCTTGAGAATCTCATAGAAGCTTATTTTGAAAATAAACAAAGTGTAAATCAACATCTTCTTGAGCTCAAAGAATTTCATTTAAAAATAGTAGAAGCGCTTTTTGAGGATCAAGCTCGTCAACTAAGTCAGGAAATTCATGATTACTTTGACGAATTGAAAGCCTTTTTTCAAAATAATAAAGCACCAAATTATAGTTTTGTCTATGACCAAGTAGTCAGTTATGGAGAATTACTTTCAACGACTATCATTCATCGTTATTTTGAATTTCAAGGGTGGAAGAGTTTTTGGTTAGACGCAAGAGAGTGTATAAAAACCGACGACTATTATCGCTCAGCTAATTTGAATTGGGAGCAAACGCAAGCTTGTATTAAGTCTGAAACAAAAGGACATCAATTGATTATTACACAGGGGTTTATTGGGAGTAATACCAATAATTTTACAACCACCTTGGGACGTGAAGGTTCTGATTATAGCGCAGCGATCTTTGCGTACTCACTTAATGCAGAATCTGTTACCATATGGAAGGATGTTCCTGGTGTACTGAATGGAGACCCTAGGGTTTTTAAAAACACTGAGTTACTCCACCAAATATCTTATCGCGAAGCAATTGAATTAGCTTTTTATGGGGCATCTGTAATTCATCCAAAAACACTTCAACCCCTTCAGAGAAAAGAAATTCCTTTGTATGTAAAGTCATTTGAGAATCCTGAAGGCAGTGGGACTTCTGTTTCCAAAGGAAAAACATTGGAACCATTAATTCCTTGTTATATCGTCAAAAAAGATCAAGTACTCTTGCGACTTTCATCCATTGATTTTTCCTTTATTGTTGAGGAAAACATCAGTTATATTTTTGGATTGCTGCACGAATACCAAATGCCGGTTGAATTAATTCAAAATTCTGCCATTAGTTTTTCGGTTTGTGTTAATAATAAATACAAACGTTTAGAAGAATTAGTATTGGTTTTGCGCTCAAGATTTAATGTAGAGGTGAAAGAGCATGTCGATTTGTTTACGGTGCGACATTTTAACCAAAATGCACTTCAATCGATTCGTAATAATGGGAAACAAATCCTGTTGGAGCAACGGACTGAAGAAACCGCACAATTTATCTTAGCCTAGTATTCTAATGCAGCTACCTTTTTTACTATAGTTTGTGCAAGTTTAATGTGACTTTCGTACGTCCATCCTGCGATATGAGGGCTTAATAAGACTTTTTCAGAAGTGAGTAAAAAATCTAGAGTTTTGGGGCGATTAGTGTCATTAAAAATTGAATGAAAAGAGGTGGACTCATACTCCAAAACATCCAATCCTGCCCCTAAAATTTTATTTGAAACAAGACCTTCTACTAAAGCTGAAGTCACTACAGCTTTTCCTCGAGCTGTATTGAGAAACCAAAAAGGATTTTTCATTTGCTTGATAAACTTTTGATCAATCATCCCATTTGTGTCATCTGATTGAGGGATATGAAGACTGAGTATTTGAGCACGACTTTGTAATTCTTCTAAGGACACTTGTTGCGCATTTTCATCACCAATATTGGCTTTGATATCATGACAAATGACTTGTACGTCAAATCCTTGTAATTTCTTAGCAAAGCTTTTTCCGGTATTGCCATACCCTATAATACCCACTGTTTTTCCTTCCAATTCCCATCCTCGATGTTCTTCTCTGAGCCAATCTCCTTTTTCAACACTTAAATGGGCTAGACGCAATTTATTCATCAAGCTTAAAAGCATTCCTAAAGACTGTTCTCCTACCGCATTTCTGTTTCCTTCTGGTGCGGCTATCAAGTGAATTTTTTTAGATTGGGCGTAGTTTCTGTTAATATTCTCTAAACCAGCACCAACTCGGGCAATAAATTTTAAGTTAGTCGCTTGATCTATAAATTTTTTATCAATTGGAAATCGACTTCGAATAACTATTCCACTATAGTTGGCTATGTCTTTTAGGATTTTATCTAAGGGTTTGGTGTAGGCAATATGATTTTTAAATCCTAAATCCTCCAGTCCTTTTATCAGTAGTGGATGATTTTCGTCTATATGAAGAATCAGTTTTGAATTCATTTAAAATCCTAATGCAAGTTTGGCGATATAGAAAAACAAGAAAATTCCAAAAATATCATTTGCAGTTGTAATAAATGGTCCTGTAGCTATTGCAGGATCAATACCTCTTTTGTCTAAAATGATTGGAATAAAAGTACCGACCAAGGCTGCTACAACGATCACCAGCATCATTGAGCCAGCAATGGTAAGACTTACTAAAAACTCTTGCTGAGATAAAAAGCCAAATAAGATGATGACCAATGCCAATGCAAAGCCGTTGATTAAACTCAAACTGACTTCTTTAACAAGTCTATGAAAAAGAGATCCCTTGACAATATCATTTGCCAAACCTTGAACAATAATAGCGGAAGACTGTACCCCTACATTTCCAGCCATGGCTGCAATCAGTGGGGTGTAGAAAAATAAATTTCTCAATTTGGGTTGGTTCATTATGCCTTCAAAATCTTGTAAAATAAAGACACTTCCTAGCCCACCAAGCAAGCCTAAAAAGAGCCAAGGCAATCGTGCTTTGACCAATTCAAAAATAGTGTCATCTGCCTCCACATCATTTGAAATACCGGCCGCTAATTGATAGTCTTTTTCAGCTTCTTCTTTTATGACATCTATAATATCATCAATGGTTATACGCCCTAATAGTTCTTTTTTATGGTTGACTACAGGAATGGCTTCCAAATCGTATTTAGACATGATTTTGGCGACTTCTTCTTTTTCCTGTTCCACCGTTACATAATCTACTTTCGGGATATAAATATCTTTAACTTTATCTCTGGAGTTTGCAGTAATAAGGTCTTTCAACGAAAGACGCCCTTTCAATCTGTTTTTTTCATCGACCACATAGATAGAATGCACACGGGTGACATTTTCAGCTTGGCCTCTCATTTCATTCAGGCACTTTAGGACACTCAAGTCTTCTTGAACTTTTACCAGTTCTTTTGCCATTAAACCTCCAGCTGTGTTTTCATCGTATTTAAGTAGGTCCCGAATGTCTTGAGCATGCTCGTCATCGTCTATTTGAGACATGACCTTTTCTTGCCGATCTTCGGGTAGTTCTAGAATTAAATCAGCAGCATCATCGGTATCCAATTCGGCAACTTCAAGTGCAATTTCTTTAGCAGAAAGATTTTCTAAGATAGACTCACGAATATCAGGATCAACTTCTGCCAAGGCATCGGCAGTTTTTTCGCTTCCCAAAAGTTTGACTATATAAGTGGCTTCATCTTGGGTGAGTAGTTCAATAATTTCTGCCAAGTCAGCGTAATGTATGGGCTTAAACTTTCTTTTAAGTTTAGCGTCTTCTTTTTCTCGAATTAAATCCTTGAGATTTTCTAAAAAGGGGGTGTCAATTTGAAATGTTGCCATAGTCAATCCTTTTTGTAAGCTGGATGAAGTCATCCCCCGAGAGCTTCTCGGGTCTTAGGTCAAAGATACTATCTTCTCTCAAATTATCAGGGAGATTCAAGGTTTTTAAACTATTACGTAATGTTTTACGTCGTTGTTGAAAGCTTAATTTCACCACTTTGGTAAGTAGTCTTTCATCACAATCAAGATTAAGGTTTTCTTTTCTTGTTAACCTTATTACAGCCGAGTCAACTTTAGGAGGAGGGTTAAAAACAGTAGGAGGGACGGTAAAGAGGTATTCTGTTTTGTAATACAACTGAGATAAAACAGAAAGAATACCGTATTTTTTAGAGCCTGGAGGTTCGCAAATGCGCTCAGCAACTTCTTTTTGAAACATTCCTGCAAAAAAGGGAATCTGTGTTTTGTTTTCGAGAACTTTAAATACGATTTGAGAAGAGATATTGTAAGGAAAGTTTCCAATCACTGAAAAAGAATCAGTCCCCAAAACAGTTTTGAGATCAAGTTTAAGAAAATCGCCTTGAATGAGATTTAATTGCTCTGAAGTATATTTATTTTGCAAAAAATGAATGGACTCTTCGTCGATTTCAATCAAATGCAGCGCAGCAGTTTTAGAAATCAAATACTGGGTTAATACACCCGTACCCGGACCAATTTCAAGAACTTTTTTATGAATACTGGAATCAAGCAGATCAGCAATTTTTTGAGCAATATTGAGGTCTGTTAAAAAGTGTTGCCCTAATTTTTTCTTTGGGCGCACATTTTTCATGAGTGTTCTTTTATTAATTGAAGTTCGGTTCTGAAAAATAAAATTTGATCTCCAAATTTGGCTTGTACTTTTTGTCTAAGAAGTGGGGCATTTTCTTTTAGATAAGCCTCGTATTTTTCGCTATTTTCACAATAGTACTGGACTGCATAGCTCACACCTCCTGCGTCTTGGTCTGTAATGATTTTAAAAATCTTGGTTTGGGTAAACTTTTTAGTGGCAAGCATTTCAGGAATATGTTCTTCTTCCATCCAGTTAAGCCAAGTTTGTTCTATGGAGGGCTCAACATGCGCGGTTACGTTGTAAATAAGCATCTTAGTTGATTGTATCAAAACCGGTGTAAGGAATCAATGCTTTAGGAATCTTGATTCCGTCTGCAGTTTGACAATTTTCAAGCATCCCCGCAACTACTCTTGGCAAAGCAAGTGAACTTCCGTTTAATGTATGCACACTTTGTTTTTTCCCCTCTTTTGTTTTGTATCTCAATTGCAAACGTTCTGCTTGAAAACTGTTGAATGTTGACACGGAACTGATTTCTAACCAACGTTTTTGGGCGGTAGAGTAAATTTCAAAGTCATAGGTTAATGCTGAGGTGAATCCTAGGTCTCCTCCACAAAGTCTTAAGATACGATAGGGTAATTCTAAGTCAGCTAGAATCGTTTTTACATGCTCAATCATTCCATCCAATGCACGCATTGCATTTTGGGGTTTCTCAATCCGAACAATTTCTACTTTATCAAACTGATGCAACCGATTTAAACCTCTTACATGGGCACCGTAACTTCCTGCTTCTCTTCGGAAGCATGGTGTATATCCGGTGAGACAGATGGGTAAGTCTTTTTCTTCTAAAAGGGTATCTCTGTATAAGTTTGTAAGAGGAACTTCTGCTGTAGGGATAAGATAGAGATCGTCATTTTGTACGTGGTACATTTGTCCTTCTTTATCGGGAAGTTGACCGGTGCCAAATCCAGAAGCTTCGTTAACTAAATGAGGAACCTGCATTTCTCGGTAACCTGCTTCGGTGTTTTTATCTAAAAAATAATTAATCAATCCACGTTGTAAACGAGCACCTTTTCCTTTGTAAACAGGAAAGCCTGCTCCCGTTATTTTAGTTCCTAGCTCAAAATCGATTAGATCATATTTTTGAGCAAGTTCCCAATGAGGAAGTGGTTTTATTCCTAAATTTGGAATGTTCCCAGATTGAAAAATTTCTTCGTTATCTTCTTCTGTGCTTCCTGCTGGGACTGATTCATGAGGCACGTTTGGAATTTGAGTTCTCAATTCATTCAGTGTAGTGGCAGTTTTCTGAAGTTCTTCTTGAAGTTTTTTAGTAAGTTCCTTTAAGCTTGACGTTTCTTTTTTGAGTTCATTGGCTTTATCTGTTTCACCGCTTTTGAAG
>CBFHJD010000051.1:0-8282 GCA_965656215.1 Flavobacteriaceae bacterium | reverse complement strand
ATAGACGGTAGCAACATCAATTATCAATATGATGCCAGTGGAGTAAAACTCAAGAAAACAGTAAACAGTATGACCACAGAATATACGGGAGCTACAGTTTATAAAAACGATGTTTTAGAGTTTATCCACATGCCAGAAGGCTACATAGAACCTACCGACAATGGTTACCGCTATGTTTACCGTTTGACCGACCATTTGGGCAATACCCGAGTGTCTTTCTTTAAAAATACCGTGACTAAAGAGGTTGATGTCTTAGATACTAATGATTATTATCCTTTTGGCCTCGAACATCAAAAGGCGGATAACACGGCGAGTTCCAGTAATCTGGGGCAGAACTTTAAATACAATAGAAAAGAAGTACAAGCCAGTCTAGGTTGGTACGATTATGGCGCTAGGAATTACAATCCCGAATTAGGAAGGTGGATGAATATGGATCCTCTAGCAGATAAAATGCGAAACAATTCTCCATATAATTATGCATTTAATAATCCAATTCTTTTTATTGATCCTGATGGAATGTTTCCAATTGTTATACACGTAAGAAGTTTTGCTCCTTATAAGTCTTTTGGAGCAAGTGGTTGGCATGGAGACAATAGAGGATTTAGTTTTAACCCTAGCGCTTCATCTAGATTGACTCAAAGGACACATTATGAAACCAATACGGGGGAATATTCTCATAGAAAATCTGGAAATATGTCATATTCAAATTATGGAGCAATTGCATATTCCGAAGCATACTTAAATGATGAAGGATCTGGAAATGGTTCAATCAAGAGTCATCTTTATGGTAATAATGATGCTTTTCTTCCTGGTCATGATGGTGGACCAACTTGGGATATTGACTTACATACAAATATAGATGTTGAAGTCTCGGATTTGGATGGAGGTAATCAACTCTTATCTATCACTGGAAGCGTGAATGGAGATAAATTCCCTAATGCCGAAGCCTATGTTACGGATTCAGAAGGTAACTCTGTATGGCTTGGAGGATTTACAAATGAATCTGGCCCTGATGTAGGACCATTTTTTACGCTAGCGGGTGATAAAAACAAATCAATGATTAAAATTAATGTTGGAATAATTACTGACAAAAATGGTGTTTTCACAGGTGTTAAAGTGGGTGACAAAACTATATCAATTGAGCAGTGGAACAAAGATAGTTCTGGACCAATGTCATTAGATGAATTTAAAGAGAAAAATAAAGAATTATATAATTCATTATTTGGAAATAATTAATATTCTTCACTTATGTTTAAATTTAAATCGAAAAAAAATGTGAGGATACCCATGATAGTTATGAGTATTCTGGTTTTTAGTTCTTTTATTCCCTTGATTCAAATAACATTGCTAACTATTAATGGTGCTATTATTTATCCATTAAACTTTATTGTTGATAGTAATGATATTACCTATATACATATTTTTATTTTCAACTCTTTAATGTCAATTACTGGATTAATTTTTTTCTACAAATCTCACGATCATCTTCGGACTCTATTTACTGTAATATTTACTGTTTTGTTTTTATTCCCATTAATGGTTTTGGCACTTGATTTTATCAAAACTGAGGTTTATTTTTTGCAAAACTTAATTGCTGGCTTTTTTGTTGGACTTATCTTTTTAATAATTGGAATTTTAAAAAAAGGGGGTAATGATGCAGATTCTGAGATATGAAAATAAAAATTAAATTAGATCAATAAAACCAAGGCTTCCCCAAGTCTACCTAAACAAAAAGAAATGAACCTACATTCTATTTCACCTAAAAATCATCGCTTAGCGTCGCTAAAATCAGAGAAAACGCACCCTCATGTTGCAGATTCTGTGGTGAGATGTCGATACTGTGGGAGAAACTGTGTAAAAAACGGGAAGGAAAAATCTGGTCAACAGCGATTTAAATGTAAACACTGTAATAAAAGTCAGCAAGCAAATTATACTTATCGCGCCTACAGTTTAGATTTAGTTAATAACATCATTGCTTTAACTAAACAAGGGGTGGGTATTCGAGGAACAGCCCGTTTGTTAGGGATTTCTCCCACAACGCTGATTTCAAGAATCAAGAAAATAGCTTCCGAAATCAAAGAACCTATTTTGATAAAAGGGAATTCCTACACGTTTTCCAATATTTTTTTTAATGTTTCTGGGTCTTTTTGATTGTTCCAAAAAAGGAGTAAAGAAATAGTATTGTCTTTAGGATACTTTTTGAAAAACACAGTAGTTTGCTTTGAAATAACTACTGAATAAATATGATTATTTGGATAAACTCTTCCTTCTTCAATAGCCGAAGACAAGCGTTCAATAAAATCTTCAACCAAAAAAATGAAGTCTTGTACTTCTTTGATTGTCCATTTTTTATCTATAAAATCAATTTCTTCATAATAGGAAATCTTAGCATAAGCCGTCCACGTAACTGTTATAGACATAGATTATTTGGCAAGATTGTATTTCTTACGAACTTCTGCCATTACTTCTGCATGAGGAGTTACTTCACCACGATCAGCCTGTTCTATACTTTCTTGTAAAAGTTCTTGAATTTCAGTGGGGAGTTCAAGAAATGGATCGTCTGTCTCTATTCTTTTATTTTTGGCAAAGTCAAAAACATCTTCAAGATAACTTAGGTTATCCGTATTTAGTAGTTGGATTATTTTATCTCTAAGTTCTGCTGTTCCCATAGTAATTCGTAGGTTATATTTCAAATATACAAAAAGTATAGCATCTTTTTTCTACATTTGAAACACCCTTATTTACTAAAGACCTACATATCAAATCGTTCGGTAGATACTCCTATCCACCTTTCTAAAAACGATCAAAACGCACCAAATAGCTCAATATGCTTTCAATGAAAATAGGGAAGCTAAATCTTAAATTGTTGTACATATGTTGTACAGGGGGAATAAAAAAAGGCCTCACTATTCTGTGAAGCCTTGATTTTTTAGTAGCGAGGGCTGGACTCGAACCAGCGACCTTCGGGTTATGAGCCCGACGAGCTACCACTGCTCTACCTCGCGATATGAAGGGCAAATTTACAACTTTATAGATTGTTGTGCAACTAGATTAATCTTTGTTTTTAGGATTTTGGAATGCTACTTAAAATTAAATTCATAAATCTTTAAAGATTTGGATCATACCCTTTAATAGAATAAAGTACTTTTACAACCAAATAAAGTCTATGAGCAGTATTGTTGCCATTGTCGGGAGGCCCAATGTAGGAAAATCTACTTTTTTCAATAGGATGATCCAAAAACGTGAAGCCATTGTGGATGCTATAAGTGGTGTAACTCGTGATCGACATTACGGAAAGTCCGATTGGAATGGACGTATTTTCACCCTGATTGATACGGGTGGATATGTAGAAAGAAGTGATGATGTGTTTCAAAAAGAAATTGATAAGCAAGTCAATCTAGCTATAGATGAAGCAGATGCCATCATTTTTATGGTTGATGCAACAGACGGAGTCACTGGTATGGATCAAACTATGGCAAAATTACTCCGCCGAGCTCACAAACCAATTTTTCTTGCCCTCAATAAGGTTGATAATGCACTGCACAGAGAAAATACTTTAGAATTTTATTCTTTAGGTTTTGAACAGTTTTATCCAATTTCCAGTATTAATGGAAGTGGTGGTGGAGAATTGTTAGACGATTTAATTAAAAGTTTACCCAAGGAAGAAGAGTCAGAAACAGAAACCCTCCCACGGTTTGCAGTTGTAGGACGTCCAAATGCAGGAAAATCTTCTTTTATTAACGCCCTCATTGGTGAGGAACGCTATATCGTTACGGACATTGCAGGCACTACGCGTGACAGTATTGACACCCAGTACAACCGTTTTGGCTTTGATTTTAAATTAGTAGATACCGCAGGAATTCGACGAAAAGCAAAAGTCAAAGAAGACATTGAATTTTATTCTGTGATGCGCTCTGTTAGAGCCATAGAAAATTCGGATGTTTGTCTATTGGTAGTTGATGGAACAAGAGGTTTTGACGGTCAGGTGCAGAATATTTTTTGGCTGGCACACCGAAATAACAAAGGCATTGTCATCCTAGTTAACAAATGGGATTTAGTAGAAAAAGACACCCATGCAGCGAAAGCATTTGAAACGATTATTCGCAAAGAGATTGAGCCCTTTACTGACGTTCCAATTTTGTTTATCTCATCACTTACCAAACAAAGAATATTTAAAGCAGTAGAAACGGCAGTAGCGATCTATCAAAATCGTTCGAAAAGAATTCCTACGAAAGAGTTTAACAATCAAATGCTCCCCATCATTGAGAAGTTTCCTCCTCCATCATATAAGGGGAAGTTTGTGAAAATCAAATTCTGTACCCAATTGCCAACACCCTATCCTCAGTTTGCGTTTTTCTGTAATCTTCCACAATATGTTAAAGACTCTTACCGCAGATTTTTAGAAAATAAATTGCGCTCTATTTACGATTTTAATGGGATACCCATTCAGATATTCTTTAGAAAAAAGTAAGCTACATTTTTTCTTTCAGTTGAATCAATGAGGCTTTTACAGTCTCCAGTCTTGCAAGAAGCTCTTCTTTTGATCCTGATTTAGACTTGTTTTGAAGTTGCTTTTTGGCACCCTCTAGGGTCATTCCTTTTTCTTTTACCAGATGGTAAATAAACTGAAGAGTTAAGATGTTTTCAGGGGTGTATTTCCGTGTTCCGCTATTTTTTTTCTTGGGTTGAATTTCTTTGAATTCTTTTTCCCAAAAACGCAGTAAAGAGGGTTGAACATTAAATGCTTTTGCAACCTCACCGATTGAATAATATCTTTTTTCAGGAAGGTTTATATGCATTTTAATCCATGGATTGGTTCTCTTGTCTAGACTGGATCAGTATGGCATCGAATTCTTTCTGAGAAAGATTTCCGTAATAAAAATTCAAAGGGTTGATCTTTTTCTTGTCTTTTAAAATCTCATAATGCAAATGAGGACCCATTGATCGTCCAGTATTTCCTACAAAACCTATGATATCCCCCCGTTTTACTTTTTGCCCTCTTCTGACGTTGTATTTACTTAAATGTGCATAAATACTTACATAGCCAAATCCGTGATCGATTCGAATATGTTTTCCAAACCCGGAAGAACGATTATCCGCTCGCTTTATCACGCCGTTTCCTGTAGCGTAAACAGGAGTCCCTTTTCGTGCACTAAAGTCCATTCCATAGTGAAATCGCCTTTTTTTGGTGAATGGATCAATACGATATCCATAACCTGAGGCCATTCGTGTTAGGTCTTGATTTTTAATTGGCTGAATTGACGGTATAGCCTCAATCAATTCAGCTTTATTTGCCGCTAAACGCTCAATCTCGTCTAATGATCGAGACTGTACAACGGTTTGTTTGGAAAGTATATCAAGTCGTTTTGCAGTATTGATGATGAGGTCAGAATTATCATAACCCTCTAGATCTTTGTAGCGATTTACACCACCAAATCCAGCCTTTCGTTGCTCTTCTGGTATCGGGCTAGCCTCAAAGTAAACCCGATAGATGTTGTTATCTCGTTCTTCGATGTTAGAAACAACAGTTTCTATTTGATTTAATTTTTTATCGAGTATATCAAACTGAAGTTCGTAATTTTCTATTACCCTTTTTTGACTGATCTCAGCAGGCGTATTAATCCTGTCAGAGTTTAACAACATCAACAAAGAACTTAGTCCAAAAGCAAAGGATGCAAGAAGGAATAAGATGAAATTTGAAACCCGTTTCTTATTTGTTATTTCTATCGGCCTGTAGGAAAGTGTCTCAGGATCGTAATAGTATTTAACTTTACTCATAAAGTTTTATAAATTTTCTTTTCTTTTGCATTATTATTTTATCTAATCACTCAAAGTTATCAATTTTGAGAAAGATAAACCATCATTAATCAGTTGCAAAGATAAGCAACTTTAATTTTATAGTACTAAAAGCATGAAATCCACCGTAGTTAGGCAACAATTTTTAGATTTTTTTGCTTCTAAAGCACATACCATCGTTCCTTCAGCACCCATGGTAATTAAAGATGACCCTACTTTAATGTTTACCAATGCAGGGATGAATCCTTTTAAAGAGTTTTTCTTAGGAAACGCAAAGCCGAGTTCAAAAAGGGTTTCCGATACTCAAAAATGTTTGCGAGTTTCCGGTAAACACAACGACCTTGAGGAAGTAGGTATAGACACTTACCATCATACGTTCTTCGAAATGCTTGGCAATTGGAGCTTTGGTGATTATTTCAAAAAAGAAGCGATTGAATGGGCATGGGAGCTGCTTACGGAGGTTTATAAAATTGATCCAACAACACTTTATATAACTATTTTTGAAGGAGCTCCGGATGAAAATATAGCCAAGGACAATGAAGCCTATGATTTTTGGAAAGCAATAATTCCAGAAGATCGAATACTGTTGGGTAACAAAAAAGACAACTTTTGGGAAATGGGGGATCAAGGTCCCTGCGGTCCGTGTTCCGAAATTCACGTTGACATTCGTTCTGAGGAAGAAAAAAATAAAACTCCAGGAGCCGATTTGGTCAATATGGATCACCCTCATGTAGTTGAGGTATGGAATCTTGTTTTTATAGAATACAATCGCAAAGCTGACGGCAGTTTAGAGAAATTACCGCAAAAACATATCGATACGGGAATGGGATTTGAACGCTTGTGTATGGTTTTACAAGGTAAAAATTCAAATTACGATACGGATGTGTTTACACCTTTAATTCGTGAAATTGAAACCCTGACCAATACCACTTACGGTAAAAGTGAAAATACAGATCGTGCAATACGCGTTATTGCGGACCACCTTAGAACAGTTTATTTTGCCATTGCAGATGGACAATTGCCGAGTAATAATGGTGCAGGTTATGTCATTAGAAGAATTCTAAGAAGAGCCATTCGTTATGGTTTTACTTTTTTAAATCAAAAAGAACCGTTCATTCATCAGTTGGTGGAAACCTTGAGTCAGCAAATGGGTAAGGCATTTCCAGAACTTCTGAGAGAGCAACAATTGGCATTCAATGTAATTCGAGAGGAAGAAAACTCATTTCTAAAAACTTTAGATCAAGGATTGTTACTTCTTGAAAGCATCCTTAAAAATGCACCAAACAAAAAAGTAGACGGAACAAAAGCTTTTGAATTATATGACACCTTTGGTTTTCCGTTTGACTTAACAGCACTAATTGCTAGTGAACGAGGGTTTACCGTAGATCAGAAAGGATTTGACACAGCTATGGAAGTTCAAAAGTCGCGGTCTAGAGCTGCTGCTGCATCTAAAGCTGGAGATTGGGTCATATTAAGAGAGGATGATACCGAGGAATTTGTGGGTTATGACCATCTTAATACCCAAGTTAAAATTACTCGCTACAGAAAAATGAATTCAGCCAAGGAAGGAGATTTTTATCAATTGGTATTTAATTTGACACCCTTTTATCCAGAAGGGGGTGGGCAGGTAGGAGACAAGGGCTATTTGCAAGCGGCCAATGGAGATATTTTTTACATACTCAATACGAGAAAAGAAAACAATCTAATTGTTCATCAAACCAAAACAATTCCTGATGCTTTAGAAGGGAATTTCATTGCTGTAGTAGATGAAAAACAACGTAAAAGAACTTCATCCAACCATACTGCAACACATCTAATGCACCAAGCGTTGCGTTCTGTTTTGGGGACACACGTAGAACAAAAAGGTTCTATGGTTCATTCAGGAATGTTCCGTTTTGATTTTTCGCATTTTTCAAAAGTTAGTATAGAAGAATTAACCGCTGTGGAGCAGTTTGTCAATGCGAGAATTCATGAACAAATCGAATTGGAAGAGGACCGTAATACTCCTTACCAAAAGGCGTTAGAAAAAGGCGCCATGGCACTTTTTGGAGAAAAATACGGGGATACCGTTAGAACGATTCAATTTGGTCAATCCATTGAATTATGTGGGGGAACCCACGTGAAAAACACCTCGGATATTTGGCACTTTAAAATTCTAACTGAAAGTGCTGTTGCTTCAGGAATTCGAAGAATAGAAGCGATTACAGGAGATGCAGTAAAAACTCATTTCGAAGAGCAAAGTGAATTGTTGGATAATGTAAATAAGTTGCTCAAACAAAATCAAGATCCTTTAAAAGCAATTGAATCTTTACAATCAGAAAATACTGATTTAAAGAAAGAAATTTTAGCATTATCCAAATTAAAAGTAAGAATGCTTTTAGAGGAAGTAAAATCAAAAATCACTGAAATTGAAGGCGTTTCTTTTGTAGCAGCTGAAGTTGATCTTGATGCACAGGGAATGAAAGACGTGTCCTTCGACCTCGGTG
>CBFHJD010000050.1:0-8783 GCA_965656215.1 Flavobacteriaceae bacterium | reverse complement strand
CACCCGGGAGCAACCAAATGCGCCATATAACGAAGCGATGGAACGGCTACGGTTCTATGAGGGTCATTAGCCATATAGGTGTTGCCATCGGCTGTTTTCGAACCCGAAACCACCCAGTTGTTACTCCCTATAGCTAGGGAGTCGTTAGAGAGGTCATTAAATGTATTTAATGCAGCAATAACCTCACGCGTACGATATGCTTCTTGGATATTCTCTGCTTGAAATTGAACTGGTTTTCTAAAGGCAAAATAGGGTGCTAATACATCCTCAAAAAGTAATTTTTTATCAATTTTAGGATCCAGGTTTAACTCAGGCTCTTTGGGGTGTAACCAAAGTAAATCTTTCACTTGTTCTGCACCGATGAGAGCCACTGCACGACCAATCTCTAATTCTTGACCAATATTACCCAATAAGCCTTGATGCCTTGAAATAACAACTTCTGGAGTCCACGGTTGAGGTTGTATCCCAAGAATCTTAAAAGGTAAAGGTAATTGATTTGGATTTTGCTTAATTGCATTGATGTAAGCATTTACTCCATCAACATATGCTTCAATAATTTCTTTGCCCTCGGGGTGGTAGTGATTTAATTCTTCAGAAAGGTCACCGCGGTATTTGAAAAGGCGGGTACCGATGTCACGTTTCAATTCTTTAGGGCCAAGAATTTCTGCTACTGTTCCTGTAGCTTGTCTTCTCCATATTTCAAATTGAAACAAGCGATCTTGAGCTGCTGCATAGCCTTGAGCAAAAAATAAATCGTGTTGATTTTGAGCATAAATATGGTTGATTCCCCATTGATCTCGAAGTATTTCAACGGTATCGTCTAGTCCAGAGGTTGTTCTTTCTTCATGCAAAACAGGGGTATCTACTTGAGTACAGCCCACCATAAAGAAACTCAATAAACCAAAAATATTTTTTCTCATCATTCTAGTATTTAGTTAACCTCTGAGGAGGGAATCCACCGTGTTGTTAAGTCTACATCTTTCATGTTTTCATCCAACGGAAATAAGGGTCTTTGAACTCTTTTATATCCAAGGCGCTGTAAATCTTGATCTACACCTCCGGGAGTAAGCGCCATGATCCAATCTCCCCTTAGGTTATAAAGCTCGGGTACCAAATAACCTATTTTGACCACAAGTACATCACAGGTTCGAGGGTTTAATCCTAATTGTGTAAAGTCTTTTTCATGGTGGTAGGGTTTTCTTTTTTTAGTAACAATTACCCGAATGCTTCCTACACGCACAACAGCCTCAATTTCAGCATGAACGTCTCCTTTGTGTATGGCCTCTACTACACCATCCAAAAGTATGGGTGGGGCAAAGCGATCATCAACTTGAGCACCAACCTTTGCTTTTACTTTTCCACCGACTCCAACCTCCAATGCAGCTTCGATCATTTCGGGTCCTGGGATGGAGGCATATATCACTAACGGGCCATTCTCAGCTTTAAATTCCGAACGATTTAACAATTCCCTCAACGTCCAGGTGACATCACCGGCTCCTCCGGCAGTTGGATTGTCTCCCATATCACTGATCACAAAGGGCTTTTTCTTTGACTGAAGTGCTTGGGCCAGACTCTCTTCTAAAGTTGCCGTTGGGGCAACAAAATCAAAATCTTCTCGTACGTTCCAAAAATGATTTGCCAATATTTCAGCACTTTCACCTACTGCTTTTTTATCGTCACCAGTAACCATTACCACTGCATGATTTCGAGCTTCGTCTGCCCAGGCATAGCCAATCCATATGGCAGCATCTAGAACACCTTCTTGTTCAGTCACAGGTTTTAGTTTTGCGTAAAGACTTTTCCCCGGTTCAATCCGTGTACTGGTTTTTTCTCCTGGAAGTAAAATTGGAACAGGAATCCAGGCTTTGTATTTAGGTTTTCCTTTACCACTTTTTAATCGGTCCAATAAGTTGTCAACGGCTCTTTGTTTTGATTCCAGTGCATCTTCGTGAGGGGCCATTCGGTAACAGGTAATTAAATCCGTGTGTTGCGCCAATCGCTTTGAAACATTCCCATGTAAGTCCATAGAGGTTGAAATTATAGTTTCTGTTCCTATCACAGCTCTAATTTTTTCTATAAAATCTCCTTCAGGATCATCGATTCCTTGAACACTCATGGCTCCGTGAATATCAAAAAACAAACCGTCATAGGGCATGTTTTGCTTGAGCAGCTCTAGCGTAACTCCGACCAATGAATCATAGGCTTCGCGGGTTACAATACCACCTGGCAATGCATGTCCTCGGAGCGCTGGCAACCATTGAGCGGCGTTTCGTTGGGGACTATTTTCCTGTAAAAAGGGATAATATTCAAACACATCATCTCCTTGTCGAGCCAAAAATGCTGATGCATCAGAGGTAGCAGGAGAAAATGTACTGGACTCTATGGCGAGTCCTGCAATAGCTATTTTAGGTTTTTGACCTCGAGCAGTGGGTGAATTAAAATCACAATTGAGGAAAAGTAAGGCAACCCACGCAAAAGAAATGACAGTAAAGAAGTATCTCATAAAAAATGTATTTGCTTTAAAGATACATTTTATACAATTTAATTAGTGACTTTTTAGCAGGGGGGGCAAAAAATATATTCGCAATTTTAAGCTTCCTTGTCCTTAATTCTCTTATTTTTAATCAAGTTAAACAGAAATGAATTTTCATAAATTGAATTAGGATGAAACAGGTTTTTTATTGGTCTTTAGTAGCAGCGTTAGCAGGACTTCTTTTCGGGTTTGATACGGTTGTCATTTCAGGAGCAGATCAAAAGCTACAAATTCTATGGGGTTCATCAGACGGTTTTCACGGATTTGTGGTTATGGCCATGGCGCTTTGGGGAACTGTAGCAGGTGCTATATTTGGCGGAATACCCACGCAGCGTTTCGGCAGAAAACAAACCTTGTTTTGGATTGGAATTCTTTACACAGTTTCAGCAGTAGGTTCTGCTCTGGCAAACGATCCGATTACTTTTGCAGCTTTTCGATTTTTGGGAGGTCTTGGAGTAGGGGTTTCAACCATAGCCGCCCCTGCCTATATTTCAGAAATTGCTCCTGCCAAACAAAGAGGTCGATTGGTGGGTCTATATCAATTCAGTTTAGTATCAGGGATCTTATTAGCCTTTATTTCCAATTACCTTTTGAGTGGGATAGGAGAAAATGACTGGCGTTGGATGATGGGAGTCGAAGCCTTCCCCGCACTTATTTATACACTCTTGTGTTTGGGAATCCCAAAAAGTCCAAGATGGCTTATTACCAAAAACAGACTGGAAGAAGCAAAAGTAATTTATGATCAAATAGATTCAGAAGGGTCTTTTGAAACGTTAGTTTCAGAAATGAGTGAGGACAGTTCGGAAGCCAATAAAAAAGAATCTATTTTTCAAAAAAAATATCGCTTCCCACTGCAACTCGCCTTTCTCGTTGCTTTTTTTAATCAGCTTTCTGGAATCAATGCATTTCTCTATTATGCTCCTCGGATTTTTGAGGAGGGAGGCTTGGGTGAGAGCACCTCTTTGTTGAGCAGTATTGGAATTGGAGTAACAAATTTGATCTTTACTTTTATAGGAATTTCACTCATTGACAAACTTGGAAGACGACAACTGATGTATCTGGGCTCCTTCGGTTACATCATCTCCTTAAGTTTGGTTTCTTGTGCCTTCTTTTTTGAATGGGGAGGTTTATTGATCCCAATTTTTTTATTTCTATTTATTGCCGCTCACGCGATCGGACAAGGAGCCATTATTTGGGTTTTTATCTCAGAAATTTTCCCCAATCATTTACGCAATGCCGGACAGTCCTTTGGCACAAGTGTACATTGGGTTTTAGCAGCAATTATACCTTCTTTTGTTCCTTTGCTTTTCGGTAGTATTGGCGCTGGAGTAGTATTTTTAATTTTCGCATTTTTTATGGTACTCCAATTGATTTTTGTTCATTTTATGATGCCTGAAACTAGAGGAGTTTCTTTAGAAGAATTAAGTAAAAAACTAATCGAAAAAAAATAATATACCAAATGAAGACCATCCAAAATTTTCTTTTCATCTCAATAACAATAACGTTTTTTTTAAGCGCATGTTCCGATAGAAAGCCAACTGAAGAACGAGTTGTTCAAGATGAAACTTTGGAGGAATCAAAATACCGTCCGAGCTTTCACTTTTCACCACAAAAAAATTGGATGAATGATCCTAATGGAATGTTTTATTTGGATGGGGTTTTTCATTTGTATTTTCAGCACCATCCGAAATCAAATGTTTGGGGTCCAATGCATTGGGGGCATGCTATAAGTAAAGATTTATTGAATTGGGAAGAACAGCCCATAGCTTTATTTCCGGATGATCTAGGCACTATATTTTCTGGAAGCGCTGTTGTTGATTTTGAAAACACTTCAGGTTTAGGTTCAAAAGAAAATCCGCCGATTATTGCGATATATACCAACCACGATGCAGCTGCAGAAAAAAAGGGAAGTCTCCTTTTTCAAACCCAGAGTATTGCCTATTCTTTAGACCAAGGATATACCTGGACTAAACATGAAAATAATCCAGTCGTTCAGAATCCTGGGATTCGGGACTTTAGAGACCCCAAAGTTTTTTGGATGGAAAGTGAACGAAAATGGATCATGACTCTTGCTGCTGGTCAGGAAACTCAATTTTATGCCTCACCCAACTTAAGAGAATGGTCTTACTTATCTAGTTTTGGAACAGGGATAGGGAATCACGACGGAGTTTGGGAATGCCCAGATTTATTCCCTTTAACAACAAAAGAAGGAGAAGAAACAAAATGGGTACATTTGGTTAGCATTAATCCTGGAGGGCCCAATGGGGGAAGTGCAACTCAATATTTTATAGGAGATTTTGACGGCACTCAATTCACACTGGACCCTGACTTTAAAAATGATCTTGAGGAAAACCATCAGTTTTGGACAGATTTTGGCAAAGACAATTATGCTGGAGTGACTTTTTCAAATTGGAGGGACAATGAGCAAAACCCTCTTTTTTTAGGTTGGATGTCCAACTGGCAATACGCTAACAAAGTCCCAACCCAGAAATGGAGAAATTCGATGACCTTGCCAAGAACGCTAATGCTTAACAAAACCAAATCAAGCTATAGACTCCAGTCTAAATTGGCAGTGAACTTTAAAGACTTTGCTTCTAAAAAGAAACAGATTAAAGAGCGCTCGGTTGAAAACGGTCAACTGATTACCTCAGCAGATGACATCAATCTTTCCTCTGCTCATATAAAAGTTAAGTTGAAAAATATTGAACCAACGATTTACACTTTTCTTCTTAAAAATGAAACAGGAGATTCGCTATTGTTTGGATATAATCACATTGAAAATGTTTTTTTTACAGACCGGAGTAAATCAGGTCAAGTCAGTTTTTCTACAGATTTTGCTGAAAAGCAGTCCCTGGCGCCACGTTTTCAAAATAAAACAGAATTGGACCTTGAGTTGGTTCTTGATAAAACTTCAATGGAGCTATTTTTCGATTCCGGCGAAACGGTTTTAACAGAAATATTTTTCCCAAATAAACCTTTTAAAACACTGAGCTTAATTACCGAACTTCCGAGTAATTCTCTTTTTTCAGCAGAGTTTATCGAATTAGACCCATTATTAAATCAAAGGTTTCCAAAAAGGGATAAATGAAAATTTCATATCATAAAGTAGAGCTTAAGAAGCGATTTCCATTAGCAATTAGCAGAGGCGTAAGATACCACTCAGAAAATATTTTTTTAGGTTTAGAAAAAGACGGGATTAAAGCATGGGGAGAAGCCGCACCTGGAACATCAGAGGGGGTTGGAACTGCGGATGAAATACAACAAATACTGGAAACATTTATTGCTCAAGGAATAGAAGGTGAATCCATACAATCACTTTATAATCGTGCTAGAGCGCAACAAATCCCTCCTTGTGCGTATGTGGCGTTGGATACTGTTTTATGGGATTGGACAGCAAAAAAAGCTGGTTTACCCTTATATCAAATTCTTGGATTTTCAAAACCAACAACTCCCACTTCTGTTACGATTGGAATCAATTCTCCCGAAGTAGTGAAGGAACGAGTCCCCTTACTTTTGGAAGGAACCACCGTTAAGTCGTTGAAAATTAAATTGGGATCTCCTGAAGGAATAGAAGCAGATAAAGCCATGTTTGAACAGGTTGTTGAAAGCACTAAAAAGTACAATGTAAAATTAAGAGTAGATGCCAATGGAGGCTGGGATGTCCCACAGGCTCAACAGATGATGCATTGGTTAGCCGACAGAAAAGTGGATTATATTGAACAGCCGCTTAAAGAAGGCGAAGAATCAGAGTTAAAACATCTTTACACAAACCGACCAATGCCAATATATGTTGATGAATCGTGTAGGTTTGCTGAGAATATACCCCATTTTGCAGCACATGTGGACGGAGTCAATATGAAGTTAATGAAATGTGGTGGGATTACTGAAGCGCTTCGTATTATTGCAACAGCCAGAGCTCATGGATTAAAAACAATGATTGGCTGTATGAGCGAGTCTTCAGTAGCTATAGCTGCAGCGGCTTCAATTTCAGGAGGAATAGATCATATCGACTTAGATTCACATTACAATCTAGCCCCTGATCCATCCAATGGAGCACCTATGGTTGATGGAGTTACTTTACCACTAGACTTACCCGGCCATGGAGCCGAATTAAAAAAAGAATACTATGCTTAAACCATCTCATAAAATTGCAGTTTATATGGAGGGCCATATTGACAGTGATTACGGAAAAATGGGAAGTGGCGTTATACGCTATCTTACAAACACTATTGTTGGTGTCATTGATAAAAACTTAGCTGGTAAGCCGATTCAAGATTATATGGCAACAGCTAAGGATATTCCTATTTTAGCAAGTTTATCTGAAGCCATCTCAAAAGGGGCCGAGGTCTTGATTCTAGGAATTGCTCCCTCAGGAGGAAGAATTCCAGAAAGTTGGAATCCAGTAATTGAAGAAGCACTAAAAGCAGGATTGAGTATTGTCAATGGATTGCATGACTTATTGAGTGATAAATGGCAGGATTCAATTCAAAACCCTCAAGAACAATGGATATGGGATGTTCGTATACCACAGTTTATCCCTAAAATAGCGACTGCGAAAGCGGCGGCTTTGACTAATAAAAGAATCCTATTTGTTGGGACTGATATGGCAGTAGGAAAAATGACCGCAGGTTTGGAATTGTATTCTTACTATACAGAAAATAATGAAAATATTGGCTTTGTGGCAACAGGTCAAATTGGAATTACTGTTACGGGGAAAGGGATTCCTTTAGACGCTTTTAAAGTTGACCATGCATGTGGAGCTGTTGAACAAATGGTTTTAGATCAAAAGGACAAAGATCTTGTGATTATTGAAGGACAAGGCTCTCTTCTGCATCCAGGAAGCACGGCAACACTTCCTCTTATGCGAGGTAGTTGTCCAACACATCTGATTTTGTGCTTACGTGCAGAGAAAAAAACATTGAGAAGTCCCAAGGAGATACAAATTCCAGACTTGAAAAAATTCATCGAATTGAATGAATCTCTATGTACTGTTGTGGGTACCTATCCAAAAGCAAAAGTAATTGGAATAGCAGCAAACACAAGTATGTTTTCAGAACTAGAAGCAGCAAATTATGTTGCGGATTTAGAAAACAAATTAAAACTTCCTGTTACTGATCCAATTCGTTTTGGAATGAAAAAATTAGCAACAGCAATAGCCAATTCTTAATACATTCTATTTCGATCTACACTATTGATTAAAGGCAATCCTTTTTCCACTCGATCAAAACAATCCAAGGCCTGACGAACACTTTCTTTGGGGTACGTTAAACTTGCGATATGGGGAGTAATTTGCACAGCGGGATGCTGCCATAACGGACTTTCATTTGGAAGCGGTTCGTGTTCAAATACATCTAAAAAAGCACCGTTTAAGATTCCCTCGTCTAAGGCTTTGAGAATGTCATCTTCTACTTGAACGGATCCTCTTGATACGTTGATTAAATAAGTTGGTTGACTCAATTTTTTAAAGAGATCATAGTTTAAAAGGGCTTCTGTTTTTGGAGTGTAGGGAACTAAACAGATCAGTACATTGATTTGAGCTAAAAAAGAATCAATCTCGGTTCCTGAATAAGAGGGAAAAGGGGTCTTTTTATGAGAAGTACTGTATCCGAATACAGAAAACCCTAAATGGTGAAGTTTATTGGCAACATCCATCCCTAAGAACCCTGTTCCTAAAACTCCAATTTTTAAATTCCGCTCCACAAAGTCAAATTGTGCCCAATGATTTTTTAATTGAGCTTTTTGATAGTCATAAAATGACCGATGATGATTAAGAACCGCCATTAAAATATAATTACTCATGGAAAAAGCCATCTGAGGATCGATCACCCTACAAATTGGAATATGACTGGGAATACTATCGTCTTCAAGAATATGATCAACGCCAGCACCCATTGAGAAAATCAATTTTAAATTTTTAAAACGACTTAAAATTCCCCGTTGCTGTTTCCATACTAAGGCACAAATGATATCCTCAGGACGATCAGTTTCAGAACCAATTACCAAAGGAATTTCTGGGGCAATCAATTCCAACTCTTCTTTCCATTTTTGAGTTGGAATCGGGGGAGCAATAATGATAAAACTCATTTGATATTATATAATTTTTGGATTGTTTAAAGATAAGTAAATTGTGTATTTTAGGGTTAAAATTATAACCATGCAATTTAACACCCTTTTCTTTCTATTTTTCACGACTATTGTTACCTCTTGTTCGAAGGATTCTACTGAAAATGAGGCTACAGAAAGTTTAAGT
>CBFHJD010000049.1:0-9362 GCA_965656215.1 Flavobacteriaceae bacterium | reverse complement strand
AGAAACGGACTAATTAAAAAAACCGTTAACAAATATTTAAGAACCGTATGAAAGTGTTAACTTTGTATTATTAACTATATTTAAATGAAACACATGTTAAAATATCTTATTTTTTCACTTTGTTTAGGCCTATTTGCTCAACAAGCTTACAGTCAAACCATAAGCGGAAATGTTACAGACGAAAGCGGTGTGCCGCTTCCTGGAGCAAATGTCATTATTGAAGGGACTTCAACTGGAGTTTCAACTGATTTTGACGGTAACTTTAGTATTCAAGCTGATCAAGGGCAAGTGCTCCAGTTTAGCTATATTGGGTACACTGCCCAAAGTGTCACCGTTGAAAATCAAGATTCAATCAATATTTCTTTACAACCCGATAATCAATTAGAGGAGGTTATTGTAACCTCTTTAGGTTTTACTGTTGTCAAAGACCAGCAGGGGTCAACATCCTCAGTGGTAAATACGCAATCTGTTCTTCGTTCTGGAGAGCCAACCATTGCTAATGCATTGAGTGGAAAGGCTTCTGGGGTTCGAATATCTCGATCCAATGGTGATCCGGGTGCAGGAAGTACTATCCGTATTAGAGGAGCGAATACCATTGACGGAAGTAGCCAGCCTTTGATTATTGTTGATGGAGTTCCATTGGACAACACTACCAGCTATGCCGGAGGAAACGGTATTACAGGAGGTAGAACTGGAGGGGTAAGTCAAGGTTCACGTCTAAATGATATCAACCCCAGTGATATTGAATCACTTCAAGTATTAAAAGGAGCATCGGCTGCTGCCCTTTGGGGAAGTAGAGCGGCCAACGGTGTTATTGTAATAAACACCAAAAAAGGACAACGAGGAGAAGCTAAAATATCCTTTAAATCGAGTTATTCACTCGACGAAATTTCTGAACGTATTCCAATGCAAAATACTTGGGGACAAGGTCTAAATGGTGTTTGGGGGAGCAATCGAGCAGAGTCTTGGGGAGATTATATTCCTGAACGATCTGGTGGAGCTGATACGTTTAATACCTCTGGAGCTTATTTTGAAGCCGCAGACGGAACTCTTTACTATCCCATCACTCAAAAAAACTCTAAAGAAACATTTTTAGAGGAAAACTTTAATTCACTATTCCAAACAGGTGTTATATGGCAAAATGACTTGACCATTTCTGGAGGAGGAGAAAACAGTACTTATTTCTTTAGTTTGGGCTATCTTACACAAGATGGTATCATTAGAGAGGCAACGTATGACAGGACTAACCTTAGACTCAACTATGAATCTAAATTGAATGACTATCTAACGTTTTCTAGTAAAGTTGCTTATACTTTTACAGACTCCAACAGAATTCAACAGAACTCAAATACTGCAGGGGTCATGCTAGGATTTTTAAGAACTCCTCCTGATTTTGATCAAAGAGATTATATCGGGACGTATTATTCAAGTAGTGGCGAAGCGTTTATTAACAGACATAGGTCCTACAGAAGACCCTTAGGTCAAGCTGTAAACCCCACTTACAACAACCCATTATGGACTGTTTTTGAACAAGTTTCAGACACTAAGGTGAATCGTTTAACTGCAACACCTCAATTAACAATCAAACCAACAAATTGGTTACAGATTATTACACGTGCTAATGCAGATGTAGGAGATGATCGAAGAAATTATTTCTTTCCTATAGGCTCTGCTGGAAATCGTAGTGTTGGAGTTTTACAAGAAGATGTTATTGGAACTCGAAATTTGAGTTTTGATGCCATTGGTAAAGCAAGCTTTGAGTTGACTTCTCAGATAAACTTAACAACAACTGCAGGTTGGAGTATCAACGATCGTAAGTACAATAGAACTTCAGGAAACATTACAGGTTTTCTAGTTAATTCTACTAAAGAAACCACTTCTCTCAATACAGCTGCAGAGGCTTCTTCTTTTGAAAATTTCAGAACACTCAGACGTTCTAATAGAGGATATGGAATTTTAAATTTTGATTTATACGATGAATTATTTGTAAACTTTTCAGGTGCTTTGGAAGCTTCTTCCACTATTGATGGATCGTTCTTTTATCCTGCAACTGACCTTGCGTGGAACTTCACAAATAGCGTGCTAAAATCAGATGTCCTTTCCTTTGGAAAGTTACGTGCATCATGGGGTAAAGTAGGGGTACAACCTTCTCCGCACCGTTTTGAAACCTTAGCTGAAGGAAGTTTTAGTTATTCAACTTACAGTGACCCATTGAGTGTTGATTTATTTGGAGGTGGTTTCAGATTAGATAACAACCTTGGAAATCCAAACCTACAGCCAGAAATTAAAACGGAATGGGAAATTGGAGCTGATTTAAGATTCTTAAATGATGACTTATCCTTCTCCTTTACTTATTACGATAATAAAATTGAAGGAATTCTTCTAGACGTTACCTTATCACCTTCTTCCGGTTATGCAACCCAATATGGAAACTTTGGTGAGATGGTAAACCAAGGTATTGAATTTGATTTAGGTTGGAATATAGTAGAAAAAGAAGATTTTGGATTCTCTGCTTCAATCAATTGGTCTACAAATGAAAACGAAGTAACGGATCTATTCGGAACAGAATCAATCAATTTATCACCAGGAGCATCAGTAAGTTCTAGAGCGATAGTGGGACAACCCTTAGGTGTTCTGTTTGGGACGGGTTCAAAAACCAATCCTGATGGTAGTTTCGACTTGGACGAAAATGGATTCCCACAAATTACTTCTAGCGAGATTATATTAGGCGATCCAAATCCAGACTGGAGAGGTGGCTTATCATTAAATATGAATTATAAAAACTTCCGTGTTAATGCTTTAATTGAGCATTCTCAAGGTGGTGTATTTTCTCCCCGAACGCTTCACGTATTGAATCGATTTGGAACAACAGAAATGACCGCTAATCGCGAAACCTTAACACAGGATTTAGTAAACTACGCTGGAAACACCATCAATGCCGGAACTATTGTTCGTGGTAATATTGAAGACTTTGGCGGAGGTCCTGTTTTATTAGATGAAAGTTGGTATAGAACTGGAATTGGGGGAGGATTTGGAGACAATCAAGCCTACAACTTCTCAACTTATGATGCTTCATTTACGAAGCTTAGAGAGATTACATTTAGCTATGTTTTTGATAGCCCTACCTTAAAATCAAGTACAGGATTGAGTAGTATCATTCTTTCTTTATCTGGAAGAAATTTATTAAACCTCAACAACATTCCTGGAATTGATCCTGAAACAAATCAAACGGGAGTAGGACAGGCTCAAGGTTTGGATTACTTTACCAACCCTCAGACGAAATCGACTTTCTTCAGTGTAACTTTAAATTATTAAAAAGATGAAAAAATTAATTATAAAATCAATTTTAATTGTAGGCTTACTGGTCGCCTCATCTTGTGAGAGTATCGTTGAAGATATTAACTCAAATCCAAACGATATTTTGACCACAGACGTGGAGGACAGATTATTTCTTACCGGTTCTCTATTGGCAAACGTTCAATTGCAATTAGGACACTTAAACAGAATTGGTCAGATGTACTCAGGACAACTGATCGGATTTTCTTCTCTCTATTCAAACATCTACGGTTTTAATCTTTCAACGGCAGAGGCCAATAGCGAATGGAATGCCTTGTATGTAGGAGTAATGACCAATATGAGAAAGGTTTCTTCAAACTCTACCAATTCCTTATTAGTTGGAATTGCACAAATTGTTGAAGCTCATGCTGCTGGTACAGCCGCTTCTATATGGGGTGATATTCCTTATACTGAAGCAGCAAATCCAGAAATTTCTGACCCAATATTCGACGGTCAGTTGAGTGTTTACAACGCGGCCATTAACTTACTCGATCAAGGAATTGCTACACTACAAGGTGCTAGTGGTTCAAGTTTATCAGAAGACATCTATTTTGGTGGTGATAAAGACAAGTGGATCGCTGCAGCTTATACGCTAAAAGCGCGTTTTAGCCTTCATAAGAAAGATTACGCTGCTGCAGCTGCTGCTGCTGCCAACGGAATTAGTTCGGCATCTGGTGATATGAAATTTTATCCTAAAGAATCAGCAAATACTTCAGGGGATAAAAATTTATTCTTCACCATATTAGAAGGTTCTCGTGCAGGAGATATTGGAAATTCTAATGCTGGAGTTGACAGCTATTTGATTCAAATGCTAGATAGCAGTACTGATCTAAGTAGAAATAATGCTAAAACAGATGAAACCGCTCGATTGGGATACTACCGAATAGATTCTTCTGGGGGTAGTGCCAATGACGGAATTATTGCAGGTACGGAGCCTCAGAATTTAGTTACTTATTTTGAAAACGAACTCATTTTAGCAGAGGCTAAGGCCAGAAATGGTTCTTTAGTAGACGGTTTAACTCATTTGAATAATGTCAGAGCTTGGTTAAGCGGTGGCGGTCATTTGAATGCAAATCATGTTGGAAATACTTCAAAATACGATGCCTATGCAGCGGCTGATTTTGCTGCTGGTGGAATTGAAAATGAAGACAGTGTTGATGCAACTACGGCCTTTCTAAGAGAGGTGATTGAAGAACGCTATGTAAGCGGCTTTGGAACCCACATGGCATATAATGATGCCAGAAGACTGAGAAAGTCAGATGCGGCCTATGCAGTGCCTTTCACTTTGGTTGCTGGACCAAACCCTCCTTACCCAGAGCGTATGCCTTATGCAACAAATGAATTGAACTCCAATGAAAATGCACCTGCTGAAGATCCAGGAATCTTTACAAAAACAGCAGTTAACCAATAATTTACTAGTAGCTTTTAAAAAGGGTTTGTAACTTGCTTACAAACCCTTTTTTTATGTCAAAATTCATTCTTCTTTTAACGTTCATCTCAGTGTTCTTACTAAGTTGTCAAGGACCTTCAGATGCTGCTTTTAAAAACAATACAATAGCTGCAGCCCACCCCCTAGCTTCACTGGCAGCTAAAAAAATGTATGAGCAGCAGGGAAACGCATTTGATGCCGCAGTAGCTGCAGGATTTGCTTTAGCAGTAGTAGAGCCAAGTATGAGTGGAATTGGTGGTCGACTTCAGGCTATTTATCACAAAGATTCAGGTAAAATAGGAGGAGTAGACGCCTCTACACAAGTGCCAATGAGTTATAAGCCTACCCAAGAAAAATATTCCTCTGGTTACCAAACTATCGGAATTCCTGGGGTAGTTGCAGGGCTTCTTAAGTTACAACAAGAACATGGAGTTTTACCCTTGCAAAAAGTAATGGCGCCCGCTATAGAATACGCAGAAAATGGTTTTAAAATTTTACCAGGAGAAGCACGAAGACAGCAAATGGCTAAGAACGTTTTTGAACAATATGAAGGTACAAAAACTCATTTTTTAAACGCTGAAGGAGCTTCTTTCAAAGCAGGTGATTTAGTAGTTCAGAAAACATTGGCATCAACATTAAAAGCAATAGCGTCTAAGGGTAAAGCAGGATTTTATGAAGGAGAAGTAGCTCAAAAAATTGTAAAGGATATTCAGGCCAATGGTGGAATACTCACGCTTGAAGACCTGAAAAACTATCAGGCATTAGATTCTGAAGTACTCGAAGGATCATTCCAAGACCTTAACGTGTATGCTCTAAATTTACCTTCTTACGGAGCTATAACCATTCAGATTCTCCAGATTTTAGATCATTTAAAAGCTGCTGAAAGCGAGGAAATTTGGGCAATGAATGTTGGGGATGCTACTGAGTTGGCTTACACTTACAGAAAACACCAAAAGAATAGGGATTCTTTAGCTCAAATACTTTCTTACGAACAGGCTGCAAAGTGGGCCAATCAAATTCAAGAACAGAATTTAAATCTGGTAGCTGAAAATGCATCAGAAATGCCAGGGTCATGGGTTGCCTCTGTAGGACATACAACACACCTTACTGCTGCTGATCAAGACGGAAACGTAGTAAGTCTCACCCAGACTATAGGACCGAATATGGGATCGAAAGTAGCTTCAAAAGACTTGGGCTTTCTTTATGCTGTGACCCTTGGAGGTTATTTAGGAGAATACAAGCCAGGCGATCGATCCAATTCTCATATAACTCCTACCTTATTTATGGACGGAGATCAAGTTGCATTGGCTATAGGTGCTGCTGGAGGAAGCCGCATTGTTACGGCAGTTACCCAAGTAGCACATCGTTATTTTAACCAAAAACACGATTTAAATAAGGCTTTGTTTTTACCCAGAGTTTATCCGTTTGAAGATTCCCTTTGGATTGAAGACCATGAAGGAGTTAAGCAATTGAATGCTGAGCTTAATCAGGAGGGCTATCCTATTAAAATGATCGACCAGAAAGCACGATTTGGACGAGTTCACGCAGTGGCGTACGATTCTATTAGTAATTCGTGGTTTGGAGCTGCAGATCCAGACTGGGAAGGAACGGTTGAAAATCATGTTTCCAAATGAGGTATTTAATATTCACACTTATAATTTGTTCTAATCTAGTGATGGCTCAAAAAAAAGAAAAAATTCTCTTTGTTGGAAATAGCTTTACGTTCTACTGGAATCTTCCAAATCAGTTGGAAAAAATGGCCTTAGAGCAGAACCTACCATGGGATGTAAGTCAAACTACCGCAGGGGGTGCAACGTTAAGAGACCATTGGCAAGGAAATAAAGGGTTGAAAACAAAAGAAATTTTATCTCAAGGCACTTATGACCGAGTCATTTTTCAAGATCAAAGTACCTATCCTGTGAAGTACAGCGACACAACTCAGCGTTACTTTTCTAAATTAAAAGAACTGCTTCCGCCACAAACACAAGTCTATTTATACGCCACTTGGATTTATCCAAATTTTCCAGTTGAAGGTGCTCAAACAGAAAATTCAAAAGAGATTCAATACAATCTAAGCGCCATAGCAAATCAGTATTCCGAGGTTGAAATCATCCCTGTGGGTAGCGCATTTGATTTATTTTCTGCTGAATACCCTGAGATAAACCTATTGACAGACGATGCCAAACACCCCAGTCATAATGGTACTTACCTAGCAGCCTGTGTCTTTTTTGCGGCATTAAGTGGTCAGAGTTCAAAAGGCCTTGATAGACGCTATGAAGGTAAAGACGCTAATGGCAAAAAGATTTACTACAGTATTGTAGAAAAAAAAGTTGCTTCAAAATGCCAGACTATAGCAGATCAAATTGTATTTCAAAAGAAATGATCAAACAGTTTTTAGATTAAGACGATAAGGCATCTTTACAATAATCCACACTTTTCTTGATTTCTTCAATTACAGTAGAATCCTTTGGTGTTGCGTATTCGTATTCAAGTGTCGCTGCAAAATTATAGGATTTGTCACGCATCATTTGAAGTACTTCAACTATAGGAGTATCTCCTTGACCAAAAGGCATGTTCTTTTTCCCGTTGTCAGGGTTTTGACGATCCTTTACGTGCATACTAAGTATGTTTTGATGCTGTTTCTCAATGAGTTCGAAAGCATCGGTATTTCCTGCGGCAATATAATGACCAAGATCTAGATTCATTGCATTATGAGAAGACTGTTCAAGTGCTGTGTCCCACCACTTAGCGTGTTGTTGCTCATGTCCGTGATAGGCTACTTTGATCCCGTTTTTCTCGGCCAATTGTCCTAATTTTAAGGTGTGAGATTCCTCAGCGGGAAGCTCTAGTGTGACATGACTTGCGCCTAATATTTTTCCAGCTTGCATGGCATAGCTGATGTCTGCATCTGTATTTCCTTTGCGCAATAAATAGTCGGGTTTGAAAGCATAAATTTCTACTCCAGCGTTATTGTACATTTTTTTCAAGTCAACAAAACGATCAATTGATCGGGTCTTTTTCCAGACATCAACTTCTTTATCGTGAGCTGCTTGTTGTTTTTTAAGCTCTACAAGTTCTTTTTTCTCGTCTTTGGTTAATTCCTGATTTCGCTCTTTTCTAGAAAGGCGGTAAAACATTCTTCGATCAACCTTACTTTCAGGTTTGCCAATAAAGGATTCAGCAGTTCCGCCCATCAGTTCAATAGAGTTTACTCCACAATCTAGTATGTATTGTAGTGTAGCCTCTGCACTTTGATCTTCAAGAGCTCTAAAAGAATAGGTGATTAGTCCTAATTGAACCCCATTAAAGGTGTTTTTATTTTGAAATAAATTAGGAATATAAGTGGGGGCTGCCCAAAGTTGAGGGGCTCCAAGGCTTACTCCTGCTGAAAGGGTGGCTATGTTTTTAATGAAGTTACGTCTAGCCGTTTGATTTTTTGCTTTTTTCATAGAATCAATTTAGATATTTTAAAAAGTATTACAAAGTATAATTTTTTTTTGGGGTTTGAAAATAGTTACAACTCCACTTTTCTTTATATTTAAAAAATGTTAGCACAATTGAATCCAAAATACCCTTCAATTCATGATTTGCGTAAGAAAGCAAAAACAAAAATGCCAAAATTTGCGTTTGAGTATTTGGACGGAGGATGTAATAATGATGATAATCTTAGAAAAAACACCTCGGATCTTCGAGCGGTTGAATTAGTTCCAGAATACCTTAAAAATTCTGTAGAAGTTAGCTTAAAAACAAAACTTTTTGGAATTGAATACGATGCCCCTTTTGGAATAGCACCCATTGGACTCCAAGGACTAATGTGGCCTAAAGCTCCAGAAATTCTTGCCAAAGCCGCTTTTGAAAACAATCTCCCCTTCATTTTGAGTACCGTAACTACCTCAAGTATTGAAAAAATTAGTGAAATCACAGAAGGGAAGGCATGGTTTCAGTTGTATTATCCCGCAAAAGAAGAGGTGAGAAAAGATATCATTGATCGGGCAGCCCAGGCCAATTGCCCTGTTCTTGTTCTTTTAAGTGATGTGCCAAGTTTTGGATTTAGACCCAGAGATATTCGAAACGGACTGGCCATGCCTCCCAAAATGTCAGCAGCTAATTTTTATCAAATACTAAAACGACCCGAGTGGGCGCTCAAAACCTTGCTTAACGGCCAGCCTGAATTTGAAACCTTAAAACCATACATGCCTAAAGGACTAAACCTTAGTCAATTGGGAAAATTCATGGATGAAACTTTTGACGGAAGGTTGAATGAAGAAAGGATTAAACCCATCCGAGACCAATGGAAGGGGAAAATAGTGCTTAAAGGAGTTGCTAGTGAAGCCGATATGGAAAAGGCAATTCGATTAGGAATAGACGGAGTCATCATTTCCAATCACGGTGGGCGTCAATTGGACGCTGGACAATCAACGATTCATGCATTACAAAATTTAAAAGACAACTATCAAGACAAGATTACCCTAATGATGGATAGCGGATTGCGAAACGGACCCGATGTAGCACGAACCCTAGCAGAAGGAGCGTCTTTTTCTTTTTTAGGGAGGTCATTTATGTATGGTGTAGGTGCGCTAGGTAGTCATGGGGCTGA
>CBFHJD010000048.1:1805-9488 GCA_965656215.1 Flavobacteriaceae bacterium | reverse complement strand
GCATACAATACCAACGTTAATAAAAGGAAAAATCCAAACATTTGAGCATACTCCATAAACTTGTCATTGGGTTTTCTACCAGTAATGATCTCATAAGTTAAAAACATGACATGTCCCCCGTCTAGTGCAGGTATGGGTAAGATGTTCATGAAGGCTAAAATAATCGAGATTAAAGCAGTACTCGCCCAAAATCCTTTCCAGTTCCATGTGGCAGGAAACATATTTCCTATGGCACCAAACCCACCTAGTTGTGAGGCTCCTTTTTGAGTAAATATATATTGAAATTGAGCCACATAATCGTGGAGTGTCCAATAACCGTAACTAAAGCCTTCGGTTATACTGTCTTCAAATCCTAGCTTTTCATTAGTAAACTGAATTGATGAATAGTTTGGGAATACCCCCAAGGTTCCATTAGATGCAGTAGTGATTTGAAGGGTGTCTTGAAGCTGATTTCGTTCATAAACAAAAGCAATTGTTTTGGATTCTTCGCTCATATTTTTTATAAACGAAGACCAATCTCTTATAGTTACTCCGTCCATGGAGATGATTTTATCTCCAGAATTAAGACCTGCGTTTGATGCGGGTGAACCCGGAACAATACTGTCTAAAACGGCTGGTAAAACAGGAGAGAATGGAATCAATTCTCCCGATTCAAACATTTGTTGTCCGAAATCTTCAGGGATGGATAGCTGTTCTGTCTGCCCGTTAGCACGTTTTACCATAACGGATTCAACAGATCTTAAAAACAGAAACTTATTGATTTCCAAAACATTATCTAAAGCTTTTCCGTCAACATTGATCAATTGGTCTCCAGATTGAAATCCAATTTCTTGAGCAATAGGAGAAGGATCAAGCCCTAAAGGAAGCGCTTCGGTGTACAAGGTGTTTTTCCCCCAAACAAAAAGGATCATCATATAAATCAAAAAGCCTAAGATTAAGTTTACCGTAACTCCGCCCAGCATAATGATCAACCGTTGCCAAGCCGGCTTCGATCTGAATTCCCATGGTTGAGGTGGCTGTTGCATTTGTTCCGTATCCATGCTTTCATCGATCATACCAGAAATTTTTACGTATCCTCCAAGAGGGAGCCAGCCAATACCATAGGTAGTTTCTCCAATTTTTTTCTGAAACAAAGCAAATTTGACATCAAAAAATAAAAAGAACTTTTCCACACGAGTTTTAAAAATACGAGCAGGGATAAAATGTCCTAATTCATGAAGAACGATCAATAAGGATAAACTCATTAAAAGTTGGATTGCTTTGACAACAAATGGACTCATAGCATTGTTTTAATTCACGCAAAAGTAGCACAATAGGTATCATAATAAAAATTCATAAGCGCTTTTAAGATTCTTTTTTCATTTTCACATTTTCTAATAGTTTAAGAAGCTTTAAATTTGTTCCACCGAATAGCGAGATGAAATTCAATTTTAAAAAATACAGGGGATTTATTGCAATTTTCACAATTGTTTCTTTAGGCATTTTGGCACTTTTTTATTCGGCATTAAAGCCTCAAAAACGGCTTCCAATTTATCAACCATCTATGGTCAACTTTGAGTTGGTTGACAGCACCCTCCAGCATGTTAAAAAGTTTCATAAAATCGCTCCCTTTTCCTTGACCAATCAGAACGGTGAAACGGTTACTGAGCAAGATTATTTTGACAGAATTTATGTGGCTGATTTTTTCTTTACAACCTGTCCAACAATATGTCCTAAAATGACAGCAAATATGGGTCAACTTCAAAATGAATTTTTAAAAGACCCACAGATTAAATTTCTCTCATTTAGTGTGACTCCTCAAATAGATTCCGTTCAACAACTCAAAAAATACGCTATTGAAAAAGGAGTAATTGATTCTAAATGGAATTTAGTGACCGGTAATAAAAAGGAGATTTATACCCTTGCACGAAAGTCGTATCTCGCTGTCAAAGACACCGGCGATGGCGGACAATTTGATATGATTCATACCGAAAATTTTATTTTAGTCGATCCGGAACAGCGTATTCGTGGGTTTTATGACGGAACAGATCTAGAAGCAATGCAAACGCTCATCGCAGATATTACCACATTGAAAGAGGAATTTCCTAAACAATAATTTTTTTCTGTCCATCTTAATTAAACGAAACTAATTTCCCTACTTTTGTTCTTTAAAATGATTCTAAATAATGATTCCACTGGATCAACTTGCTAAAGGAGAACTTGCCACCATTGAAACTATAGAAACGGATAAACTTCCGTTAAAGCTTATCGAAATGGGGTGTTTGCCCGGCAATGAGATTTCTTTAATTCAAAAGGCCCCCTTCAGTGATCCGCTCTATCTTAAAATAGATGAGTCACATTTAGCAATTCGTAAAGAAACGGCACAGCACATTTTTGTCCGATTGATAAAATAGTTCATGAGTAGATCATTGAATATTGCATTATTAGGAAACCCCAACACGGGGAAAACCTCTGTATTCAATAGGCTTACAGGTCTCAATCAAAAAGTCGGAAATTATCCGGGTATTACAGTAGAAAAAAAAGAAGGAGTATGTAAGCTCAATCGAACGACTAAGGCTCATATTATAGATTTACCTGGAACGTATAGTCTGAATGCTTCTTCCATGGATGAAAGTGTAGTGATTGAATTATTACTCAATAAAAAAAGTAAGGATTATCCTGATGTTGCTGTTGTAGTTACAGACGTAGAGAATTTAAAGCGTAATTTATTATTGTTCACCCAAGTCAAAGACTTGGGAATTCCAACGCTACTCGTGATCAATATGTCAGATCAAATGAAGCGGAAAGGGATCAGTCTTGATATTTCCCAGCTGGAGAATCAGTTAGACACTAAAATTGCATTGGTTAGTACCCGAGAAAATAAAGGATTAGAGGATCTAAAAGAATTGTTGGTGAATTACCGACAACTTTCCATAAAACCTACTATAGAACTGGAAAGCATTGATCCTGCGTATTTTCAAAACTTACAAAAAGCCTTTCCAAATCAACAGTTATACAAGCTCTGGCTGGTAATTACACAAGATGTCAATTTTGCAAAAATTGATCGTAACCGAGTGTCTGATGCAACAGATTTTAAAACACAATCTGAATCGTATTTGAAGCGAATGCAACAAAAAGAAACGGTTAAAAGATATCAGTTCATCAATTCAATTCTCAAAGAAGTGATGATTATTGATCGAGACGCTGCTACAGATTTAAGAAGCCGACTGGATCGAATCTTGATTCATAAATTTTGGGGCTACATTATCTTTTTTCTGATTTTGATGACCATATTTCAGTCTATTTTTGATTGGAGTAGTATTCCTCAAGATTTTATTGACACTACTTTTGCTTCCTTAAGCGAGCAAGCCAAAACAAAACTTCCTGAAGGGGTATTTACAAGTTTATTGGCTGAGGGAATCATTCCAGGCCTAGGAGGAATTGTTATTTTTATTCCGCAAATCGCATTTCTATTTCTATTTATTTCCATTTTAGAAGAGACGGGCTATATGAGTCGTGTTGTTTTTTTAATGGATCGAGGGCTTCGGCGTTTTGGACTGAATGGCAAAAGTGTCATTCCGTTGATTTCAGGAACCGCCTGCGCCATTCCTGCTGTCATGGCAACCCGAAATATTGAAAACTGGAAAGAGCGCTTGATTACCATCTTGGTAACTCCATTTACTACCTGTTCTGCTCGACTTCCCGTTTATGCCATTCTTATCGCATTAGTCATTCCAGAAGGGTCCTTTTTAGGACTCAATTATCAGGGGTTAATGCTCATGTTCCTTTACCTCATAGGTTTTGGAATGGCACTAATTTCTGCCTGGGTTTTGAGTAAAACCTTAAAAATTCAATCCAAGAGTTATTTTGTAGTCGAAATGCCCAATTACAAGTTGCCTTTGTTAAAGAATGTTGGGATCACAGTTTGGGAAAAAACAAGAAGTTTCGTTACTGAAGCAGGTAAAATCATCTTAGCAATTTCCATTCTTCTTTGGGTTTTAGCCTCTTACGGACCTGGGAAAGAGTTCTTAGAGGCAGAACAAATTGTTACTAAAAACTATACGGAACTAAAGGGTGAAGACTTATCAAATAAAATTAATGCCTACCGACTAGAACACTCCTATATTGGAATTTTAGGAAAATCCATTCAGCCTATAATAGCCCCTTTAGGTTATGACTGGAAAATTGGAATAGCACTGATTTGTTCTTTTGCTGCGCGTGAAGTTTTTGTAGGGACTCTGGCAACCATTTACAGCGTAGAAAGCGACGCAGAGGAAACCATAAAAAATAAAATGGCTTCAGAAGTTAGAGCAGATGGGAAACCACTTTTTAACTTAGCAAGCGGGATTTCATTAATGCTTTTCTATGCCTTTGCCATGCAATGTATGAGCACTTTAGCCATTGTAAAGAAAGAAACTAATTCTTGGAAATGGCCGATGATTCAACTGTTTGGCATGTCGTTGCTTGCCTACGTCATTGCCTTTTCAACCTATCAAATTTTAGCCTAATGGAATGGATTCAGTCTTTATTCGTTTTTTTAGCTGCAGGATCTGCTTTAGGATATCTTATTTTCAAATGGATTCCTAAATCCAAGAAAAATAAGCAGAGTTCGTGTGGAACGGACTGTGGCTGTCACTAAATCAAGAATTCAAATAGTTCAGTTTTGTTTGTTTCTTGAGTGCTCTATTCCAAAAAATTATATCTTTAGTGGAACAAAATTGAAACTTAAACGATTATGACAAACAGTAACAGACTTTTTTATGGGAGTTGTTTCGCATTGATTACTACTGCCTTTTCATTCAGTATTAGGGCAGGGATATTGCCTCAACTTGGGGAAGCATTCAATCTTAGCGGACAACAACTTGGTTTTATAAATTCCATGTGGTTCTTAGGATTCCCTATATCCATGATTTTGGGAGGATTATTTTACCACACGATTGGGCCTAAACGAATTATGCAATTTGCATTTGTAACTCATATGTTGGGAATTATTCTGACCATTTATTCTGGAGGCTATGTAGGACTTCTTATTTCAACCTTACTAATCGGAATTGGAAACGGATGTACAGAAGCAGCGTGTAATCCAATGATAGCAGATGCGTATGAAGGAAAAGAAATGAATACTTTATTGAATCGTTTTCATATGTGGTTCCCAGGAGGAATTGTATTGGGAAGCTTAATCTCTAAATTCATGACCGATGCTAATTTAGGTTGGCAAGCTCAAATTTGGGTGATCGTGATACCAACGTTGATCTACGTATATCTTTTCTTTGGTCAGGAATTTCCAAAGCCTAAAGTAGAGGCTGCTACTTCTGTAAGTGGTAATTTAAAAGCCATGGCAACACCAATTTATATCTTTATTTTAGGGTGTATGGCTTTAACCGCCATTTCTGAATTTGGACCCCAGCAATGGACAAGTTTAATTATGCAAAATAGTGGTGCTCAACCCATGGTTATCTTAGCTTTAATTACTGGACTGATGGCCATAGGGCGTTACTTTGGTGGTGATATTGTACACAGATTCGATCAAACTGGAGTTTTATTAGGATCAGCTGTATTAGCTGCAATAGGAATTTTCTTATTCAGTACACAAACAGGTTCAATGGTCTATGTAGCCGCAATTTTCTTTGCACTTGGAATTTGTTATTTCTGGCCCAACATGATAGGGTTTGTAGCAGAAAAAATACCTGCCAGTGGTGCTTTAGGGATGTCCATCGTTGGAGGAATAGGAATGTTCTCCAGCTCGATTTTTCAGCCCATTATAGGCTCTTGGATTGACAGCTCTACAGCTGAACAAGCTGCAAACGGACTTACTGGAACTGCATTGGATTTGGCAGCCGGACAGCAAACCTTGACCTATATGATTGCCTTTCCGGGAATTCTAATTATTTTGTTTACCATATTGTATTTTTGGCAAAAAGGCAACGCAAAAACAGCCACTGCTTAAAAAGTATTATCAATAAAAAGCCACCTGAATGAGGTGGCTTTTTTTATGCATTCATTAGCATTTCAATTTCTTCTATTTCAATAGGAATTGAACTCATAAGATTAAGAGGCTCACCCTCTTTTTGGAGGACAACATCATCTTCTAGACGAATCCCAAATCCCTCTTCGGGAATATAAATTCCAGGCTCTACAGTAAAAACCATATTGGCTTCCATTGGCAAATGCAATAGCCCGTAATCATGTGTATCTAATCCTATGTGATGGGCCGTTCCGTGCATAAAATACTTTTTATAAGCAGGTCTTTCTTTATTTTCGTTTTGAATATCTGCTTTATCCAAAAGCCCAAGACCCAAAAGCTCTGAAGTCATTAACTTACCAACCTCAATATGAAATTCCTTCCAAAGGGTTCCTGAAACAAGTAACTTAGTAGCTTCTTTTTTAACGTTGAGTACCGCGGCATAAACTTCCTTTTGTCGTGGACTGAATTTTCCTGAAATAGGCACCGTTCTTGTAAGATCACTAGAATAATTTCCATACTCAGCTGCAACATCCATAAGGACTAAATCTCCTTCATGACACTGTTGATTGTTTTCAGTATAATGCAATATATTGGTATTATTACCCGAAGCAATTATAGGGGTATAGGCAAAACCTTTGGAACGGTTTTTTATAAATTCATGAATCAATTCTGCCTCAATCTCATATTCCCAAACTCCTGGCTCAATGAACGATAAAACTCTGCGAAATCCTTTTTCTGTAATGTCACACGCTTGTTGTATTTGAGCAATTTCCTCAGGAGCTTTTACGGATCTTAGTTTCTGAAGAATTGGATTGCTTTTTCCTACATTGTGTGCGGGATAATTCCTTTTGCACCATTCGATAAACCGATCCTCTCTTGTTTGGGTTTCTACTGCTTGACGGTAATGTTCATTTGTATTGAAATAAAAACGGTCGCATTGGGAACTTAACTCTTGAAAAATACGTTTAAACTCGCTGAGCCAACATACGGTTTGAATGCCGCTTGATTCACTGGCTTGTTTTTTTGTGAGTTTGGCACCTTCCCAAACCGCAATATGATCATTGGTTTCTTTTACAAAAAGTATCTCACGGTATTTTTTTTCTAAGGCATCAGGGAAAATCACCAAAATACTTTCTTCTTGATCAATACCACTGAGGTAAAAAAGATCACGATGCTGTTCGAAAGGCAAGGTACTGTCTGCACTGATTGGATAGATATCATTTGAATTAAAGACAGCCAGACTTTTAGAATGTAATTCTTTAGCAAAGCGCACTCTATTTTTAGTATAAACTCCTGAATGAATTGGATTATAGCGCATTTTTGTTTTTTACAAAGATAAGAGATTTCTAAAGTTTAGAAAACATCCAGTCTCTGTTCCAGTAAAATAATTAATTTTATTTGCTTGATTTTTGTTTATGTTTCAGATGCAATAATTACGTTTATTGCCTTCAATGTTAAACAGATCTGGTCACCAACGACTGGAACCTTCATTAATTGAGAAAAATACACTAAAGCAGTTTGTTGCTGAGAGTTTATGCCTTAATTTTGCTTAACAAATTGAAATTTTTATGACTTTAATAGCCTCTTCAATTGGAAGGAAACTCATCATGGCGCTTTCGGGACTCTTTTTGATTGTTTTTCTGACCCAACACTTTGCCATTAATATTACGTCAGTTTTCAGCGCATCACTTTTTAATGAAATTTCTCATTTTATGGGAAACAATCCTTTAGTTCAATTT
>CBFHJD010000048.1:0-1705 GCA_965656215.1 Flavobacteriaceae bacterium | reverse complement strand
TACTTCAGCCTGTTTTAATCTTAGGGGTCATGCTGCATTTTACTATGGGTTTTGTTCTTGAATTGCAGAATTGGAAATCAAGAGAAGTAAAATATAAAAATTATAAAGGAAGTTCTAATGCCCCCTGGGTGTCTCGAAACATGATTTTGTCTGGAGTTGTTGTGCTTTCTTTCCTAGGGCTGCATTTATACGATTTTTGGATTCCTGAAATGGACTACAAGTACGTCGAGGTTTTACCTTTAAACCCGGATCGATATTTTGAAGAATTAGTTCATAAGTTTGAAAGCCCTGTAAGAGTAGGAATTTATGTTCTATCCTTTATTTTTCTTGCACTTCATTTGTATCACGGTTTTGCATCTTCGTTCCAGTCCGTAGGATTAAACAACAAATATTCAAAAGCGATTAAAACAACTACGGTAGCATTTTCAATTGCGATCCCCACAGGATTTGTTGTTGTCGCTTTATTTCACCATTTAACTGCATTTTGATATGGCACTAGATTCTAAAATACCAAAAGGTCCTTTGGCTGATAAATGGACACAACATAAAAGTACGATCAATTTAGTAAGTCCGGCAAACAAACGTTTAATAGATGTAATTGTCGTAGGGACAGGTTTAGCGGGAGCATCAGCCTCTGCAACTTTAGCTGAACTGGGATATAATGTTAAAACATTCTGTTTTCAAGACTCTCCCCGCAGAGCACATTCCATTGCTGCTCAAGGAGGAATCAATGCCGCTAAAAACTATCAAGGTGATGGAGATTCTACGTACCGTTTATTTTACGATACCATAAAAGGGGGAGACTACCGCTCTAGAGAAGCGAATGTGCACCGTTTGGCTGAAGTATCTACCAATATTATTGATCAATGTGTGGCTCAAGGTGTTCCATTTGCCCGCGACTATGGAGGCCTTTTAGACAACCGCTCTTTTGGAGGAGTATTGGTGTCAAGAACCTTTTATGCCAAAGGTCAAACGGGTCAACAATTATTGTTAGGCGCGTATTCAGCCATGAACCGTCAAATAGGTCGAGGTAAAATTAAAATGTATAACCGTCATGAAATGATGGAGCTGGTAGTTGTTGATGGGAAAGCCAGAGGAATCATTGCACGGAATTTGGTCAATGGGAAATTAGAACGACATAGTGCTCATGCTGTAGTTATTGCTTCAGGCGGCTATGGAAATGTATTCTTCCTTTCTACAAATGCCATGGGAAGCAATGTTTCTGCTTCTTGGAAAATTCACAAAAAGGGTGCGCATTTTGCAAATCCTTGTTTTACTCAAATTCACCCCACCTGTATTCCTGTTTCTGGTGACCATCAATCCAAGCTTACCTTGATGTCTGAATCGCTTAGAAATGATGGAAGGATATGGGTTCCTAAAAAACTAGAGGATGTTAAAGCCATACGAGAAGGTAGTCTCAAGCCAACAGACTTATCTGAAGAAGATCGGGATTACTACCTGGAAAGACGTTATCCTGCTTTTGGAAATCTAGTTCCTCGAGATGTTGCATCACGTGCTGCAAAAGAGCGTTGTGATGAAGGTTATGGAGTGAACAAAACCGGTGAAGCAGTGTACCTGGATTTTGCAGCAGCTATTGAGCGATACGGAAAAGAACAAGCACATGTAAAAGGGTTGAATGAAAACGATGCCGCAGTTGTCAAAAAATTAGGCCAAGAAGTAATTCGTGCCAAATACGGAAACTTAT
>CBFHJD010000047.1:0-9969 GCA_965656215.1 Flavobacteriaceae bacterium | reverse complement strand
AAATTAATTCATTTTTCAACCGATTTTGTTTTTGACGGAACAAAAGAAACGCGTTATTTAGAAGCAGATTCCACAAATCCACTCAGCGTTTATGGGAAAAGTAAATTAGCAGGGGAGCGCATACTTAATCAATCCAATTGCCAATTTGTGTGTTTTCGAGTTTCCTGGTTGTTCAGTCCCTTTGGGAAAAACTTTGTTAAAACGATTCTCAATGCTTCTCAGTCCAAAAGTGAATTGGCAGTAGTGGAGGACCAATTTGGTAAACCCACTTACGGCCTTGATTTGGCAAGGACAGTGGTGTCAAACCTCGACCATCCCCAGCTTTACAATCATCCCATCTATCACTTTGCCCAAGGATCCAAGACGAATTGGTATGAATTTGCAGCAAAGATTATCGCCTTAGCAGGAAGTCCTTGTAAAGTGAAGCCTATTGCTAGTTTTGACTTTCTTACAACAGCTAAGCGACCACTCAATTCAGCATTGGATACACAACGAATTGAAAAGACCTTATCTTTATCCATTCCGAGTTGGGAAACCGCCTTGGTGAATTGTGTACAACAAATTCAAAAAAATGAAGTCATTTAAATCGATACTAATAACAGGAGGCGCAGGATTTATAGGCTCGCATGTAGTTCGAAGAATGGTAAACCATTACCCCAAGGCTCAAATCATCAATTTAGACGCTTTGACTTATGCCTCTAATCTCGAGTTATTAGACGATTGTAAAGACCACTCTAATTATCAATTCATTAAAGAAGACATCAATAATTTTGAGGGACTGCAAACTCTATTTGCAGAGTATAATTTTGATGCTGTTATCCATTTGGCTGCCGAGTCTCATGTCGATAATTCCATCAAAAACCCCTTTGCTTTTTCACAAACCAACATTCAGGGAACGCTGAATTTATTAGAAGCCGCACGTCAACAGTGGGGAAATCCTTCCAAACACCAACGATTTTATCACATTTCAACGGATGAGGTTTTCGGAAGCTTAGGAGCTGAGGGTTGTTTTACTGAGACTACAGCTTACGATCCAAGATCGCCGTACTCTGCCTCCAAGGCAGCTTCAGATCATTTGGTTCGTGCTTATTTTCACACCTATGGATTGCCCGTAGTTTTGTCCAATTGTTCCAATAATTACGGTCCGGGACAACACCCTGAAAAGTTAATTCCCTTGATGATAAAAAATATTGTGGCACAAAAATCACTTCCTGTATATGGAAAAGGAGACAACATTCGCGATTGGTTATATGTGGAAGACCACGCAGAAGCCATTGATTTAATTCTTCATCAAGGAGCTGTAGGTGAAACCTATGCATTGGGAGGGAATAACGAACAAAAAAATTTAGATCTAGTTCACCACCTCATAGAACAAGTAGATCAAAAGCTAAACCGTCCCCAAGGAAGTTCGCTTCAACTCATTGAATTTGTCACCGATCGATTGGGTCACGATTATCGTTATGCGATAGATGCTTCTAAAATCAAAATGGAATTGGGTTGGAAGGCGTCCACTTCCTTTGAACAAGGAATGGAAAAAACATTGGAATTTTATTTGTCAAAATGAGTATATTTAATTTTTAAAACCCCTTATCATGAAAAAAGCTTCAATCGACTTCGGTCTTCTTTTAATGCGTGTTGGTTTCTCAGTGGGACTGATGACCCACGGCTATGGAAAATTTTTAAAAGTCATTCAAGGCAATTTTGAGTTTGGTGATCCCATCGGAATTGGACCTACCTTTTCACTAATTCTTGCAGCTCTTGGCGAATTTATTGCCCCCATCTTAATTATTTTAGGATGGAAAACGCGTTTAGCAACATTATTTCCTACGATAACCATGCTGGTTGCCTTCATCATCGCCCATGATGGAGATCCTTTTTCCAAAAAAGAAAAAGCCTTTGTGTATCTCATTGCATTTTTGACACTTTATTTTACCGGTCCAGGAAAGTATTCTTTAGGGAAGGAATAAGGCAGAAAAAGTTTGTTTTGTTTTAAAAATCGCTATATTTGCCGTCCATAAAAACAAACTATAATGTACGCAATCGTAGAAATAGCAGGGCAGCAATTTAAAGTTGTGCAAGACCAAAAGCTTTTCGTACACCGTTTGGCAGACAAAGAAGGAGCAAAAGTTTCTTTCGACAAAGTATATTTGCTAGACGATGGAAAAAAAGTTACCCTTGGCGCCCCGGCTATCACTGGAGCTTCTGTAGAAGCAAAAGTGGTGAGTCACCTTAAAGGAGACAAAGTCATCGTATTTAAGAAAAAAAGAAGAAAAGGCTACCGTGTTAAAAACGGTCATCGTCAAGCCTTAACAGAATTGGTGATTGAAAGTATAAAAGCCAGTGGTGCAAAGCCCAAAGCCGCTCCTGCAAAGAAAGCAGCAGCTTCACCTTCTAAAGCCGAAGCTAAACCCGCAGCCAAAAAGGCAGCAGCCAAGCCTGCAGCGAAAAAAGCAGCCGGTACAGATTTCAGCAAATTAACCGTTGCACAGTTAAAAGAAGAAGCTAAAAAGAAAGGAATTGAAGGGATTTCAGCAATGAAAAAAGCTGATCTAATCGCAGCCCTTTCAAAATAAATATTTAAAACCATACGATCATGGCACACAAAAAAGGAGTAGGTAGTTCGAAAAACGGTAGAGAATCAGAATCGAAACGTTTAGGCGTTAAGATTTTTGGTGGTCAAGCTGCACGTGCAGGGAATATCATCATTCGTCAACGTGGAACAGCCCACAACCCAGGAGAAAATGTTTACCTAGGAAAAGATCATACCCTTCACGCAAAAGTGGATGGAGTTGTAAAGTTTACCAAGAAAAGAGACAATAAATCTTTTGTTTCTGTAGTTCCTTTTGAAGCTTAAATTGGTATCTTAATGCATAGACTAAAAAACCCCGCAAAAGCGGGGTTTTTTATTGTAAATACTTAAGTCATTAATATCGATAATAATCTGGCTTGTAAGGCCCTTTTACGGTAACGCCGATATAATCCGCCTGTTCTTCAGTAAGCGCTTCTAATTCTACACTTAAATGGTCCAGGTGAAGGGCTGCTACTTTTTCATCTAAATGCTTGGGAAGCATATACACTTTGTTTTCGTATTGATCGGTATGTAACCACAATTCAATTTGAGCTAAAGTTTGATTGGTAAACGAATTACTCATCACAAAACTGGGATGTCCTGTAGCACAACCTAAATTTACCAAGCGACCTTCTGCTAGAACAATGATTTGTTTATCATCTTCTAAAGTATATAAATCTACTTGAGGTTTGATTTCTGATTTGGTATGACCGTAATTTTTATTGAGCCACGCCATGTCAATTTCATTATCAAAATGACCAATATTACAGACAATGACTTTGTCTTTCATGTTTAAGAAATATTCTTTTTTAAGAATATCCTTATTTCCTGTAGCGGTACAAACAATGTCTGCATTGGCAATCACAGTTGACAGCTTTTTGACTTCATATCCGTCCATGGCTGCTTGAAGTGCACAGATGGGGTCAATTTCAGTAACGGTTACGATGGCTCCAGCACCGCTAAATGAGGCTGCTGTTCCTTTTCCAACGTCACCATAGCCACAAACTACAACGCGTTTTCCTGCGAGCATGACGTCGGTAGCACGGCGAATGGCATCTACAGCACTTTCTTTACATCCGTATTTGTTGTCAAATTTTGATTTAGTTACAGAATCGTTGACGTTGATTGCGGGTAGCGGAAGGGTCCCGTTTTTCATTCGTTCGTACAAACGGTGAACCCCAGTTGTAGTCTCTTCTGATAAACCTCGAATTTCTTTAACCAATTCTGGAAATTGATCTAAAACCATATTGGTCAAATCTCCACCGTCGTCCAAAATCATGTTTAAAGGTTTGCGGTCTTCACCAAAAAATAAGGTTTGTTCTATACACCAATCAAATTCTTCTTCATTCATACCTTTCCAAGCAAAAACAGGAATACCAGCTTCAGCTATGGCTGCAGCTGCATGGTCTTGAGTTGAAAAAATATTGCAGGAGCTCCAGGTCACATCAGCACCCAAAGCAACTAAGGTTTCAATAAGTACTGCAGTTTGAATGGTCATGTGCAAACAGCCAGCAATTCGCGCTCCTTTTAGAGGTTGTGAGGGGCCGTACTCTTGTCTTAATGCCATCAAACCTGGCATTTCTTTTTCTGCCAAGTTAATTTCTTTTCTTCCCCATGAGGCTTGGGAAATGTCCTTTACTTTATACGGGATGTACTTTGCTGTTTTAGAGTCCATAGTTGTACCTTTGTTTTAGTGAACAAAAGTACAACCTTTCCTTTCAATATCAAATGCCAGAAAGCTATCGTGAAATTATAGGGTCTAAAACCGAACTGGTGGTTTGGAAAATAACAGAATCCGAAGCTGAATTAGAAGAAGGACTTTCGTTTTCACCAAAAGCGCATGAACGGCTTTCTCAACGTAAAAGCGAGATACATAGAAAGGGTTATCTCGCCATTCGTCAGCTTTTGAGACTTTTAGGAATACCTCCCGAAATCCATCAGTATGATAGTAGGGGAGCCCCTTACCTTACAGACGGTCGTTTCATTTCCATTAGCCACAGCCAAGATTGTGCTGCCGTGGTGGTATCTTCTACCCCAGTTGGGCTTGATTTGGAGCATCGTAGAGTAAAGATAAAACGAATTTCCTCCCGGTTTTTGCACCCCTCAGAACTAGAACACCTAGGGCATTTAGACCAGGTGGCATACCTTACCCAAATCTGGACCGCTAAAGAGGCATTGTATAAAGTTTTACGGAAACCGGGAATTCACTTTAGTAGCCAACTGAAAATTCATCCGTTTAAACCCGGAGCACCCACAGGTACTGGAACAGTACTAGATCAAGAAAAAACACAGCAGTATACTCTTTATTATCGCTACTTTGAAGGATATTGTTTAAGCTTAGCAATACAATAAAATAACGTATGAAACTATCCGTAGAATTGACTTTAGCCCCCTTAAAAGAAGACTATGTCCCCACCATTAAAACATTTATCCAAGGATTGAGATCCTTGGGATTTGTCATCAAAGAAAATCCGTTGAGTACTCAGGTATTTGGAGATTATGATGAGGTTATGTCTTCTCTGATACCTTTGATTAAAACTACTTTTACAGAAGAAGAGGCCATCATGTTACATCTTAAATTAGTCAAAGGCGACCGAAGTCCGTATGAACCCGATTTTTGATTTTCTTGTTAATCCCTATAAGGGATATTCCCCAACGGCGATTGCACTTGAAGCTATTGCTGTGGTCACGGGTTTGTTAAGTGTTTGGTATGCCAAACAAAATAAAGTTTGGGTCTATCCAACAGGGATGATTTCAACAGCAATTTATGTTTATCTACTCCTTAAGGCAGGTTTGCTTGGGGATTTCCTAATTAATGCGTACTATTTTATCATGAGTATTTATGGTTGGATTTTTTGGACTCAGCAAAAAGAGGGGGTGATGCTTCATCAAATTGATAAGATGAGTTCTTCAGAAAAAAGATGGAGTTTTTACCTTTTTATGTTTTCTATTCTTTTTGTTGGGGGATTGTATGTACTTACTGGAAAGTGGAACAGTTGGACAGCCCCAATCGATACCTTTACAACCGCATTGTTTTTTGTTGGTATGTGGTTAATGGCAAGACGAAAAGTCGCGCATTGGATTTATTGGATTGTGGGAGACCTGATTTCAATACCCCTATATTTATACAAGGGACTGGCGTTAACTAGTTTTCAGTACCTTATCTTTACACTACTTGCAATCATTGGCTATATCGAATGGAAAAAAGTTTACAACAGCAGGCTTCAGACTGTCTGAGAATCGTGATTTATGGACCTGAATCTACGGGTAAAACTACCTTAGCCAAGGCCTTAGCGAAAGAGTATCAAACGCAATGGGTTCCTGAATTTGCCAGAGCGTATTTGCAGCAGAAGTGGGATGACACCCAAGAGGTTTGCAACAAGGAAGATTTACTTCAAATTGTAAAAGGGCAACTAGCCTCTGAGAATCAAGCTTTAACTACCGCCAAGGAGTTTCTTTTTTGTGACACCAATGTACTCGTCACTCAGGTTTGGTCAGAAACCCATTTTGAAGGATACTGTGACCCCAAAATACGAACTTGTGCGGATACCTTTCACTACGACCATTATCTCTTAACGGATATAGACGTCCCTTGGAAAGCTGATGATTTGAGGGATCGGCCGCAAGAAAGAAAAACGATGTTTGATGCGTTTAAAGCATTACTAGTAGAAAAAAAGGTATCTTATACACTTATTACAGGAGCTACTGAGGCACGAATGGTTCAAGCCAAAAACGCAATAAACAACTTGAAGTAGTAATGAAATCATTGACTGAAGCCGATATTGAACAACTTTTAAACAGTAATCGATCGATTGAACTGATAGAACGTCAATTTGAGTTTTTAGTTCATGGAACTAAGATTCATAAGGAAATTGGAGCTGCAACTTTAAGGAATGGAATTCAGAAATTAAGTTCTGAACAAATCACGGCTGCATTAAATTGCTTTTCTAAAGAGTATGAAAATCACAGTTGGCTGAAGTTTGTACCCGCATCTGGAGCTGCTAGTAGAATGTTTGCTCCCTTTTTTACTTTTTATGAAGCAATGTTGGCACCTGATTTTGATTTTGAAGCGTATAGTAATTCAGAAGAAGGATTTTTAAATATAAAACTATTCAAGGAGTTAAAAAAGTTACCATTTTATGAATCAGCATATGCTAAAATTATTCAAGATGACGGCCTCCCATTAAATAATGATGCTGAATTTTTTGAAGCTTTTGTTTCGGTTGTTTTAGAGCAAAAAGGGCTTGACTTTCCAAACTTGCCCAAGGCACTCATTCCATTTTTTACTGATGAAAAAGGAAATCAGTGGACTGCATTTGAAGCTCAGTTGTTGGAAGCACTTAAACTAGGTTACCAGCATCAAGCTGTTCCAATTCATTTGACTATTGACAAGGAAAACAGAGCTACTTTTGAATCTGCAGAAGTAGCTTTTAGAGAAAAACTTCCTCAAGATAAAATAAGAGACTTTACTGTAGAATATTCATATCAGCACCCACTTACTGATACGCCTTATCTAAATGATAAAAATGAATGGGTCAGGGATAAAGAAGGAAGAATAGCTTTTAGAAAAGGAGGTCACGGAGCCTTACTTGAAAACTTAAATCAATTAGACGCTGATTTTATTTGGATAAAAAATATTGACAATGTCTTGTTAAATGAATCTAATATTGAAGGAGAAAAGTGGATGAAAATTTTAGGTGGATACTTAGTGTCAATCCAAAATCAATTATTCACCCATTTGAGAGCACTAGAAATCAATAAATCAGCGGTTAATTTTGAAGAAATTATAAGTTTTATTCAAACCCACTTTGATTCAGAGTATAAACTTTCAAATCAAGGTAAATTACCTAATGAAGTCCTTTACGACTATTTGTACAGACCACTTCGTATCTGTGGGATGATCCCGAATGAAGGAGCTAAGGGTGGAGGCCCATTTTGGAAAAAAGATGTTCGCGGAAAAAGCCTTCAAATCATAGAAAGTGTTGAACTGGATTCTGAAAATAAGGAACATCAAAAAGCAATTGATCAAAGTTCCCATTTTAATCCCGTTATGATGGTATGTGGAATCACAAATTATAAAGGAGAAAAATTCTCACTTTACGATTTTAGAGATGATAAACGTTTTATGGTCAGTGAAAAAACCCTGGGGGCTTCAAAAATCAAAATTTTAGAATGGCCAGGTTTATGGAACGGAGGAATGGCCGCTTGGAATACTCTATTTGTTGAAGTTCCATCAGAGACTTTTCATCCTGTAAAAACAATTGCGGATTTAATTCGCTAACTAAAATTTCTTGGATATCTTTGTTACACATCTCAAAGGGGTGCCTGTTTTTTGCAGGCTGAGATTATACCCATTGAACCTGGGCAGGTAATGCTGCCAAGGGAAAATAGAATCGTTTTATTTAGTAATTAAAAATAATCACCCCTTTTATTTGAATCAATTTATTCGAATGAAAACACCTGGATTATTTCTCATTTTATTGCTTTCAGCTAGAGGCTTAAGCGCGCAAAATGATACCGAACAAAAAGTCAGTGATTCACTATCACTAATTAGTTTAGAGGAAGTTCAACTTATCGGAATACGAGCCAATGACGACACTCCGGTAACCTTTACCAACATCACTCAAAAGGAACTTGCTCCAAGAAATTTGGGTCAGGATATTCCCATTTTATTAAACTACCTACCCGCTGTAGTGACCACTAGTGATGCTGGGGCAGGAATAGGGTATACAGGGATAAGGGTACGAGGTACAGACGCAACTCGTGTCAATGTTACTATTAACGGAATACCCTATAACGATGCGGAATCCCAAGGGACTTTTTGGGTCAACCTACCTGATTTTGCCTCTTCAGTGGATCAAATTCAACTGCAGCGAGGGGTGGGGACCTCAACCAACGGGTCAGCAGCTTTTGGAGCAAGTTTAAACCTTGAAACAGCAGCTTTAGTTGATCAACCCTTTGTGGAATTATCTTCCAGCCTAGGGAGTTTTAAATCAAGTAAAAATAGTGCACAATTTTCCACGGGTTTGCTGAATGAGTACTTTACTTTTTCAGGTCGATTATCTCAAATTCAATCGGATGGTTATGTTGATCGTGCCCGGTCTGACTTAAAGTCTTATTTTTTTCAAGGAACCTATCAAGATGAAAACACCTTAGTTAAAGCACTCCTTTTTGGCGGACACGAAATCACCTATCAGTCTTGGTATGGGGTTGATGCAGCGACTTTAGAATCGGACCGGCGTTCGAACCCGGCAGGAGCAATTTTTGATTTGAAGGGAAATACAACAGGATTTTATGACAACCAGGTAGATGATTACACGCAGGATCACTTTCAATTGCACTGGAATGAACATTTGAATGCCTTTTGGAATTTTTCGATTGGATTAAATTATACCTACGGAAGAGGATTTTATGAGGAGTATAATGATTTATGGTACACCCAAAATATTAGTTTTGGTTCTGAGACCGCATATTCTTATTTACAAATTCCTCAAAATAGTACTATTGACAATGCAGTGACTGAGACCGAAAACATCAGTCAAAAATGGTTGGATAACCAATATTACGTGTTGACCCTTGGGCTGAATTATAAGGATGCTGAAACGACGCTTAATTTTGGGGGCTTAGCCAGTCGCTATGTGGGAGATCATTTTGGTGTACTACTTTGGGGGCAACAACTAGGGGAAACCCTTCCTGATCAAAGATTTTATGAAAATCAAGGAGTGAAAACAGAAGGGAGTGCCTTTCTGAAAGTTTCTCAAAAGTTTGGGAGCGGATGGAATGGATTTATAGATCTTCAATTGAGGGGAATCACGTACGAAGTTTCAGGAGTTATTGCGGGGCCTTCTGATTTTAAGGTGACTGACGATTTTTTATTTTTTAACCCAAAAGCAGGCTTGACTTATAGCTTTTCCGGTGCTCAGAAAATTTATTTGTCTTATGCAAAAGCTCAGCGAGAACCCAATCGAACAGATTATGAAAACGGAACTCCCAAACCTGAAAAGTTAAATGATTTTGAATTGGGCTGGAGAGTTAAAAAAGAAAATATTCAAGCCCAAGCAAATGTTTATTGGATGGAATATCAAGATCAATTAGTGCTTACAGGAGCACTGGACGCGGTGGGCGCACCGATCCGTCAAAATGTGGGTAAAAGCCGTCGTGTAGGACTGGAAGTAGAAGCACAGTGGCAACTTATGGATCAGTTAATCTGGAAACCCAATGTTGCTTTAAGCAGCAACAAAAATCTTGATTTCTATTTCAAACGTGACGGGGTCCTGGAGCCGCTTAACAATACCAATTTAGCCTATTCTCCGAACTTTATTGCAGGGAACGCCTTGATCTTTGCGCCTTCAACCAGTTTTCAAATTGGTTTGCTTTCTAAGTATGTAGGGAAACAGTAT
>CBFHJD010000046.1:0-10697 GCA_965656215.1 Flavobacteriaceae bacterium | reverse complement strand
GAGTTGGAGCTGTGCATTCTGTTGTATTTGCTGGTTTTTCATCCACAGCTCTGGCGGATAGGATTAATGATTGTCAGGCTAAAATGGTTTTAACCTCCGACGGTAATTTTAGAGGGTCTAAAAACATAGCGGTAAAAGCTGTAGTAGATGAAGCTCTGGAAAATACAGACAGTATTGAAAAAGTAATTGTCTATCAAAGAACGAATGTAAATGTAACCATGAAAGCAGGAAGAGATCTTTGGTGGCATGAGGTTATTGCAAATGAATCCAAAACGCATACAGCCGCAACTATGGATGCTGAAGACCTTCTTTTTATACTCTACACTTCAGGTTCTACAGGAAAACCAAAAGGGGTAGTGCATTCTACAGCAGGGTATATGGTCTATTCACATTATTCGTTTTTAAATGTATTTCAATACAATCAAAACGATGTGTATTGGTGTACGGCTGATGTCGGATGGATTACTGGACATTCCTATATTGTCTATGGACCTCTATTGGAAGGAGCAACAACTTTGATGTTTGAAGGTGTACCAACCTACCCCCATGTAGGAAGATTTTGGGAGATTGTTGACAAGTATCAAGTCAACCAGTTTTATACTGCACCTACAGCCATTCGAGCTTTACAGGCCTACGGTTTAGAACCACTAGAATCTTATTCCTTAGATTCGTTGAAGGTCATAGGATCGGTAGGAGAGCCTATCAATGAAGAAGCATGGCATTGGTATCACGATCATATTGGGAAAGGGAAATGCCCATTGGTAGATACTTGGTGGCAAACAGAAACAGGAGGTATAATGATTTCACCATTGGCAGGGATTACACCCAATAAACCTGCTCATGCTTCTTTGCCGCTTCCGGGAATTCAACCTATAATTGTAGATGCCGAGGGGATTGAACTCAAAGGGAACAATGTTGAAGGCAATTTATGCATCAAGTTTCCTTGGCCTTCAATATTACGAACCACGTATGGAGATCATAACCGCTTTAAAGAAACATATTTTTCCACCTACCCAGGATTGTATTTTACGGGAGATGGTGTTAAACGAGATCACGACGGTTATTTAAGAATATTGGGAAGAGTAGATGACGTTATTAACGTTTCTGGTCACAGAATGGGTACTGCAGAAGTAGAAAATGCAATAAACGAACATCCTAAAGTCATTGAATCTGCTGTTGTTGGTTTTCCTCATGATATTAAAGGACAAGGTATTTACGCCTATGTCATTTGTGATAGAGAGGATAAAACGGAAGAAGAACTCATGCAGGAGATTAAAGATACCGTCAGAAAAATTATTGGACCTATCGCTAAGCCCGATGCTGTTCAAATAGTACCTGGATTACCTAAAACACGTTCCGGAAAAATCATGCGTAGAATTTTGAGAAAAGTTGCTAGTAAAGACATTTCAAATTTGGGTGACACCTCCACCTTGCTCAACCCTGAAATTGTAAATCAAATTATTAGTGGAGCAGGTCTTGATGAGGTCTAGTCTTCTGAGCAGAACTCATCACCAACATTAAAACGTTCATAGTTCTCTTTTGTAACACTTCCTTGGCGTACACCATCGTCCGGGATGCTTGGAGTATTAATATCTCCGTATGATCCAATATTATCGTCTGTTTGAAGCACAAAGTAATAATTACCGCCTTGGGTAACTTTTTGAATGATCTGTCCACACCGACTGTCCTCTTTTTGGCAATTTAAAAAAAGTATAATAAAATTAAAAATCAGTAGTTTCTTCATTTGTGTTGTAACGATTTAAAAAATGGAATTAAGTCTTCCAGTTGTAAAGCTCTTGAGCCTTTTATGAGTACAAGATCGTATTTCCAATTTGTGTAATCTATGGTTTTTTTGAATCCATCAAGATTCTTAAATTTTAAAATGCGCTCATCTACGAAACTAGTTGCATTAAAATGCGCTCCTATAACAATAATTTTAGTAAAAGAAAATTTGAGGCAAAGAGCAACAATATGCTCGTGTTCCTCCGCTGAAGAGATTCCCAGTTCCATCATGTCACCCAAGATTACAACCTTATTTAAGCTTGTTTTATTTTCAAAAGCTTGAAGTGCTGCAAGCATACTAGTTGGATTGGCATTGTATGCATCAAGAATGTATTGAGTATTTTGGATTTTAATGATTTGAGAGCGGTTATTTTCAGACACAAAATTAGAAAGAGCGTTTTGCATTGCATCCATTGGAACTTCAAAAAGTGTTCCAAAGGCAAGTGCTGCAGCAAGATTGCTTAGATTGTATGTGCCATAGAGTTTTGATTGAAAGTTTTGACCTTCAAAGTTAATTTTAATTCCCTCTTCTTTTGATTCAAGGGCTTCCCATCTAAAATCAGCTTTTTCTGTTTGACCAAAACTTGAAACTTTATACCCTTGAGTTTGTTTAACTTGTTCTGAATCATCTCGATTGATTAAGATATTTTGTCCATTATTGATCAGCTGTCTGTACAGTTCTGATTTTGACCGAATGACTCCTTCCAAGCTTCCAAATCCCTCGAGATGAGCTTTCCCATAATTGGTAATAAATCCCCAGTTTGGTTTTATAATTTCTGATAATTCTGCTATTTCGCCAGGATGGTTTGCACCCATTTCGATGATTCCAATTTCATGATTAGCTTTAAGCTCTAATAGCGTTAAGGGTACTCCAATATGATTATTTAAATTGCCTTGAGTGGCAAGTACATTGTATTTGGATGCTAATACCTCCCGAATCAATTCTTTGGTTGTTGTTTTCCCATTGCTCCCAGTGAGGGCAATCAAAGGAGTGTTTAGTTGTTGACGGTGATAGGTTGCTAAATCTTGGAGTATATTTAAGGTATTGTCTACTAGAATTACGTTCGCTCCTCTTAATGTTAAATTTGGATTATCAATAACAACGGCTGAAGCCCCTTTTTTGAGTGCTTGCTCTGCAAATTGATTTCCATCAAAATTTGGACCGCTCAGTGCAAAAAATAAAGCTCCTTCTTTTAACTTTCGTGTATCTGTACAAATTCCTACTGCGTTTAGAAAGAAAGTATAAAGCGTTGCTATTTCCATGGTAAAAAAAAAGCATCTTATACTTAAGATGCTTTTAGATTTTTATTATCCGCGTCTTTTGTGGCGGGCTGTCTTTTTGACTTTACTTTTAGATCCCAATCTTGACATCGCACAACGGAAACCGATGTAGTCTGTTGCAATGTACTGAGGGAGGTATCTTCTTTGGGCAGGATCTAGCCAATATGCTCTGTCTTTCCATGAACCTCCTTTGTAAACTCTTACTTCATCCGTAATTAATGTTGTTCTTTTAGACGAGGCGTCGATTTCTCTAACCACTGCGTCACCATCATAGCTTACTTTAGGAAGCTCAGGAGCATCATACATCAATGAAGTTTCAGATTTTTTTTCACCACCGTCGTTATCCGAAGCACCAGAGGCATAGCTTCTAGAAGATTCTACATCACCATCTCTAAAATTTCTGTTGTCACTTTCTGAGAAATTTTGACGAAGGAAAGTCTCTTCCTCATCAATCGCAACTTGTGCTAAATCACCAGGAAGTTTTTTAAGTAAAACTTTTCCATTAGGCAAGGTGTCAAATACTAATTCATCTGGAGAAATTGTTACTGCTTTACCGTCTTCACCTATGACGTTTTTCAAATAAACATTACCACGATAATAGTTAAAGTCATTTGCTTCATCGTCAACAATAGGTCTGTAAACATCAGAAACCCATTCGGCAACATTACCAGCCATGTCGTAAATTCCAAAGTCGTTTGGAGGGTATTGTTTTACTTGGATAGTGATATCTGCACCATCGTCAGACCAGCCAGCTATTCCTCCGTAATCTCCTTTTCCTAATTTGAAATTTGCGAGTTGATCACCTTCTGTTCTTCGATCGCTAGATCGAGTGTATTCACCAGACCATGGATATTTTTTCTTACCTCTATAAGTATTGTATTCTCTATCGCCAACTAAGGCTAAGGCAGCGTATTCCCATTCACTTTCAGTTGGTAGTCGGTAAGAGGGGAGTAAAATTCCTTTTTCTACTCCAGCATAGGCCTTAACTATGGAGTCTCCTTTTTTCACTTCAGCCTTTTTACCGCTGATACTGTCCATTTTACCTCCATATACAGTTTCAGGACGCTTTAAGTAAGCTGCAGTGTTAAAGGTGCTATTTGTTGCTACTTCAGTGTAGCGCACATCTTTTTGAACATAAGACTCTCGTTCAAGAATGTATTCATTCACACGGTCAGTTCTCCATTCAGCATATTGGACAGCTTGAAGCCAATTCACACCTACTACAGGATATTCTGCATAAGCAGGATGGCGTAAATAATTTGTTGTAAGTTCTTCAACATAACCCAATTGGTTTCTCCACACAAGTGTGTCAGGAAGGGCTCCTTCATAAATTTGTCTGTATCGAGCTTCAGTTGTTGGAAATACATATTCTAGCCAATCCAGGTATTCCATATACATAAGATTGGTAACTTCAGTTTCGTCTATGTAAAAAGACATGACATGCTGCTTGTTGGGAGTGTTATTCCAATCGTGCATAACATCGTCTTGAACCTGTCCTTTAGTAAAGGTTCCCCCTTCAACAAAAACAAGCCCAGGTCCTGTTTCTTGATCTTCAAATTCAACATTGAATTGAAATCCTCCTTTTTTGGAATTGATGTCCCAGCCAGTTGCTCTAGAAGCACTATTCCCTCCACCGCATGAAGCGATGACGAGAAGCCCTAAACAGGGAAGTAAAAATTGTTTGAATTGACTCAATTTCATATAGTTCGATCTTATTTTCAAAACATTATGCAATATACAAATAATCGTTTTCTTTAAAAGAAATGCGTTTCAATTAAATTTGTTTAGCATAGTATTCAACGTTACTTCTTTATAAATATTGTTTATCAATGAGGTGATTCCATAAAAAAATTACCTTTTGAACAAGAAATCGTATTTCTTGACGTTTATATAAAGACAACTTAATTTAATAGTGAGACGTTTAAAAAACTATTTTACATTGGTTATTGCCCTCATCTCTCTCGGTGTTTTTGGGCAGAATTCAAATCGTGTGATTACCACAGGAGTCCCCTTTTTGATGATTACCTCAGATGCGCGCTCAGCAGGGATGGGAGAACTTGGTGTTGCAACACCAGCGGATGCGTATTCTCAGCAATGGAATCCTGCCAAGTACGCTTTTGCATCATCGGAAAAAGGAATTGGAATTAGCTATACTCCTTACCTCAGTAAATTAGTAGATGATATTTTTTTAGGAAACCTTACTTTTTATAAAAAGCTCAGTGATCGAAGCGCTTGGGCAACAAGCTTAAAGTATTTTAGTTTAGGAAACATCCAATTTAACGAATTTATTGGAGGCAGTATAGTAGATCAAGGGCAAGAGCGACCATCTGAATTGACGCTTGATGTATCCTATGCTTTAAAGTTGAGTGATCAGTTTTCCATGGCTGTAGGGGGACGCTATATACGATCAGATTTGAAAATTGCATCAGATGCGGATACCTCATCGGCAAATACTTTGGGAATTGATATTGCTGGATATTACCAAAGTAATCCTTTTGATTTTGGAAAAAATGCCGCGGTTTTCAGAAGCGGTATCAATATTTCTAATATCGGTCCTCAATTAAATTATGATATGGGAGGTCAAAAAAGTTTTATTCCTACCAATTTGAAAATGGGTTTTGGTTTGGATTTACAATTTGATGATCAAAACAGTTTAGGGATTTATACTGAGTTTAATAAACTCCTGGTTCCAACACCAGTAGCGGTAAACGATGATGATGGTGAGTTTTTAGGGTACCGTCAACCGGATGTTGATTTTCTAAAGGGTATTTTTACTTCTTTCAGTGATGCCCCAAATGGGCTGTCTGAAGAACTTAGCGAAATCACAGTTGCAGTTGGGCTAGAATATTTATTTCAAGATGTTTTTTCTTTAAGAACGGGATACTTTAATGAAAGCCAAGATAAGGGGTCACGTCGTTATTTAACTTTAGGAGCTGGCTTTGATTTGAATTTTATGGATATTGATATTTCGTATTTATTTTCAACCTCTAACGTCCGCAATCCGTTAGAAAATACAATTCGTTTTTCATTGGCCTTAAATCTGGGAAATCCAATCCCTCAATCATCAGAGGAAGTTGCCAGTCAATAGAGGAATTTTTCTTTAAGAATAAATTACTGTGAATATTTCACCTTAAGGATAGAAATCAGTAATTTTACACTCAGTAATTGGGATTATTTATTAGGATTTTATGAAGAAAGTAACAAAACAAACTTATCTGGATTGGTATGAAAATATGCTCTTTTGGAGAAAGTTTGAAGACAAACTAGCCGCAGTGTACATTCAACAAAAGGTTCGCGGTTTTTTGCACTTATACAATGGTCAAGAAGCGGTTCTAGCAGGCTCACTCCACGCAATGGAAATTGGAAAAGACCGCATGATTACGGCTTATAGAAATCACGTTCAACCCATAGGAATGGGTGTAGATCCCAAACGTGTGATGGCTGAACTTTACGGTAAGTCAACAGGAACCTCCCAAGGGCTTGGTGGATCCATGCATATTTTTTCTAAAGAACACAAATTTCACGGAGGACACGGTATTGTTGGAGGCCAAATCCCACTTGGTGCAGGTATGGCCTTCGGAGACAAATATTTCGAAAGAGACAATGTTACGCTATGTTTCTTAGGCGATGGAGCTGCCCGCCAAGGTACCCTTCATGAAACTTTGAATTTGGCGATGTTATGGGAATTACCAGTCGTTTTTGTTGTTGAAAATAACGGATACGCTATGGGTACTTCTGTATCAAGGACTGCCTCTCACGAAGAAATTTGGAAACTAGGTTTGGGATATGATATGCCTTGCGAGCCTTGTGATGGTATGGACCCGGTTGCGGTTGCCAAAACCATGGATAAAGCCATTAAATTAGCTCGCTCTGGTGGAGGTCCTTCGTTTATTGAAATGAAAACCTATCGCTACAGAGGTCACTCAATGTCTGATGCACAGCATTACAGAACTAAGGATGAAGTAGAAGAATATCGTAAAATAGACCCTATCACTCAAGTCAAAGAAGTGATTTTATCCAAAAAATACGCTACCCAAGAAGAGCTGGATGTAGTTGATAAGTCGATTAAAGAGCGCGTAGCAGAATGTGAAAAATTTGCAGAATCGTCACCTTACCCAGATTTGAGTCTGATGTACGATGCCGTATACGAACAAGAAGATTACCCTTTTATTAAACACAAATTATAGGAGATGGCTGAAATAATAAACATGCCGAGGTTAAGTGATACCATGGAAGAAGGGACTGTAGCCAAGTGGTTTAAGAAAGTAGGTGATACGATCAATGAAGGCGACATATTGGCCGAAATTGAAACGGATAAAGCCACAATGGAATTCGAGTCATTCAACGAAGGACAATTACTGCATATTGGTATTCAAGAAGGAGGAACTGCTCCGGTTGATACCCTACTTGCTATTATCGGTGAAAAAGGAGAAGATATTTCAAGTATTCTAAGTCCTGAAGAAACAACTGATAATCAAGCTGAGGAGAGTACAGTGAACCAAGCTGACATAGCGGTAACTGCAGCTCCAGCAGAGATCCCTGAAGGTGTTGAGGTAATTAATATGCCTCGCTTAAGTGACACCATGGAAGAGGGAACTGTAGCCAAGTGGAATAAAAAAGTTGGAGATGCGGTTAATGAAGGAGATATATTGGCTGAAATTGAAACCGACAAGGCTACTATGGAATTTGAATCTTTCCATGAAGGTACCTTGTTGCACATTGGTTTGAATGAAGGAGAGTCTGCCCCAGTTGACAGTGTTCTCGCCATTATAGGTAAAAAAGGAATAGATATCACTGGAGTACTAGCCGCTCAAGCGCAGTCAAGTGTCCCTGCGGAAGCACCAACGCCCAAGGCAACTCCTGCTCCACCGCAACCTGAAGTAATAACGGAAGTAAAAACAACTCCTCAACCAGCACCTCCTCCAGTAGCTAAAGCAGCATCAAACGGGAGGATTGTCGCTTCCCCTTTGGCTAAAAAATTAGCTACCGAAAAAGGGATCGATCTAACTAGAGTTCAAGGGTCTGGAGATCATGGAAGAATCGTAAAAAGAGATATTGATAACTATCAGCCAAACGCAGGCGGTGGAGTTCAGGCTTTCACTCCTAGCGGAGTAGAATCGGTTACGGTGTTAGCTAACTCTCAAATGCGAAAAACCATAGCCAAGCGTTTATCGGCCTCAAAATTTTCAGCGCCACACTATTATTTAGGAGTTGAGTTTGATATGGATAATGCCCTTGCTTTCCGTGCACAATACAACTCAATCCCGGATACCAAAATATCGTTTAATGATATTGTGGTCAAAGCAGCAGCCCTTGCTTTAAAACAACATCCTCAGGTCAATGCCAAATGGGAAGATCATCAGATTACCCAACACCATCATGTTCATGTTGGGGTAGCCGTAGCTGTTGAAGACGGTTTGGTGGTACCTGTAGTTAAATTTACTGATGAGCAAACTCTACCACAGATTGGATCAGCTGTAAAAGATTACGCAGTTCGTGCACGAGATAAAAAATTAAAACCCGATGAAATGGACGGAAGTACCTTTACCATTTCTAATTTGGGAATGTTTGGAATACAGGAATTTACCTCCATTATCAATCAGCCTAACGGAGCAATCTTGTCTGTTGGAGCTATTGTTCAAAAGCCCGTTGTTAAAGAGGGCCAGATTGTAGTAGGCAATACCATGAAACTAACCCTCGCATGTGACCATCGTGTAGTAGATGGTGCAACGGGAGCACAGTTTTTACAAACCTTGCGTGCGTTTGTGGAGAATCCATTGACAATGGTGATTTAGGAGCTGCTTTTGACTAGTTTAAATTTATGCCCCCCTTTTAAATAAAAGAGGGATAAAGGCGTAAATTTTTTAACAGTTAAGAATATCAATTCTTTTCAAGGAAGAATGTTTTATCAGTTTTATTGTTTGTTGAGGGATTTACTTAAAATCAGGTAAATCAATCCACAACAGATCCAAGTTGGAAGGGTGAGGAAAGAAAGAAAAATATCCATTTGTAATGAAATTCCGTAAAAAATTGTGATGCTAATCAGCCATGCCCAAAGCACATTCCAATTAAAGTTCTTTTTAATAGGGTTTTCGAGGTAATTGGGAATTTTAAAACGAGAAGCAAAAAAATGCTGAAAAACAATTACAGCACCGATAGGAGCTAGAATAAATCCGTACAAGGCTACAAAGTCAAGTAATTTCATGGCAAATGCTGGGAATAATCCTGCTGTTGTTGCTAAACCACCAGCAAGCATGGTAACCCAAAAAGTAGAACGTTTCGGGAAGAGTGTTTGGAAAGCCAGACCCGCTCTGTATATCGTAGGGTTGGCTGTTGTCCACCCTGCAAGAATGACCGCCAAAATCCCAAAAACTCCAATGGCATTGTATGCTAAAGGACCGGGAGCTACGGGGGGTGCACTTCCGTTAATTAAATAAGCTTGGGCCTCTGGGCTTTGTATATAAACCGCGTACAATAATGCTGCTGCAATCCAGGCAATATAATGTCCTATATACATTCCAACAGCAGTTGTCCAACCCGAAGAGGAGTGTTTCGCATAGCGAAAAACAGTTAAATCAGACATCCCGATATGCATGGCAGCATTGGCAAACCATGACCAAAAACAAACATGCCAAAAGGTGTATTTCAATTGACCTGGAAAAGGATCGCTCCCTTCACCCCAAATTGCCCAAAAATCAGAAAAGCTACCCACATTTAATTGTCCCAAGGCAACAAATCCACAACTAACAAATGCCAAGATGATTAAAGGCGCCATGTAATTGGCGGCTTTTGAAACCGTAGCAAATCCTTTTGCAGCGATGAATGAAAATAAAAACCCCAATACTAATACCACCAAAATCCAAGTGATTCCATTGGGAAGGGTATCGGTTAGTTGAGGCATTTCCATGTTAAAATGGACGCCTACAGCTGTGGCTGAAACTGTAATCATGGCTCCTGCAAGAAAACAAAATAACACCCCATTCGCAAAATTATAGCCTTTTACAAGTTGGATTCCTGTGATTTTTTCTAGATGAAAATAGAGCGTATAACGGTATTTAACCGCAATTTCTGCTGTTAAAAAACGCCAACTTAATACCGCCAATAAATTACCAATTAATAAACCTGCAAGTAAATCAAAAGCACTTACTCCTGTTGTTAAAAACAACGGACCAATTATGAATTCAGTTCCAGCGGCATGTTCACCAGCATACATGCCTAAAAAATGAGTCCACTTTTTAAGAGCTGAGTTGTGAACTTTTTCGTTTTCATACTCGTTATTTTCCGTCTTATTTTCAGTTTTTTTCATGAATAAAAAATCAGTTGATGGGTTTCATCCCGTAAATGTTGTGTAAATCTTTTCTAGAAAACGTATTGTTTTGAGTGCAAATCGCAGCCCCCAATGCCGCTCCTAATGAATAATTACTACAATACACCTTTAGCTCAGGAAAATGCTGCGCAAGACGTTTTACAAACAGTTTGTTTTTTTGAAATCCACCATCAATATACATCAACTTAATTGCTTGCTTATCAAGCACTAGTCGAATCGATTGAACTTGGATTTCTATTAAGGTCTTCATAATTGCATAATACGCATTTATTGGATTGTCGAATTTTTGTAAGCTGCTGGCTTCCAA
>CBFHJD010000045.1:0-12329 GCA_965656215.1 Flavobacteriaceae bacterium | reverse complement strand
TACATAACTCCCTTGATCAGCAATCACTAATGTGCGTTCAAACTGTCCTGTACCCGCTTGGTTTATTCTAAAGTAAGTCGATAATTCCATTGGACATCGGACTCCTTTTGGTATATAACAAAATGAGCCATCTGTAAAGACGGCACTGTTTAATCCTGCGTAATAATTATCCTTAGGAGGGATTACACTTCCTATGTATTTTTTTACCAATTCTGGGTGCTCTTTAATGGCTTCCGATATGGAGCAAAAAATAATTCCTTTCTCTGCTAAAGTCTTTTTAAATGTGGTGGCTACAGATACCGAGTCCATGACAATATCTACTGCAACTCCAGATAATTTTTTTTGTTCATCTATTGAGATTCCTAATTTTTCAAATGTCTTGAGCAATTCAGGATCGACCTGGTCTAAGCTATCGTATTTGGGTTTTGATTTGGGTGCAGAATAATAAGAGATGGCTTGTAAGTCTGGCTTTTTATAGTGGACATTGGCCCATTCAGGTTCTGTCATTTCAGACCATGATTCAAATGCCTTAAGTCTCCATTCAGTCATCCATTCAGGTTCACCTTTCTTTTTAGAAATACCTCGAACAACGTCTTTATTCAATCCAACAGGAAAGGTGTCTGAGTCTATATCAGTGTAGAAACCGTATTCGTATTCCTTGGTTTCTAACTCTTTTTTTAATTCTTCTTCAGTATAAGCCATTTTATCTATTTATAATGAAAAACTCTCACCACAACCGCAAGTTCGTTGTGCGTTTGGATTGTTGAACACAAAGCCCTTCCCATTCAACCCTCCTGAGTATTCTAAAGTGGTTCCAATTAGGTAAAGAAGACTCTTTTTGTCAACCAAAATCTTAACTTGATTGTCTTCAAATAATTTATCATCACTATGCAGTTCGTGATCAAATTTTAGATCATACGATAATCCAGAACAGCCTCCGCTCTTAACACCCACACGAACAAAGTCTTCAAGGGGATTAAACCCTTCTTCTTTCATCAGTATCGAAACTTTTTCTTTTGCTGTTTTAGCTACCTTTATCATCTTATGAAGAATTAATCTAAATAATATACAAATATAGCGTATTTATTGGTATTTGCTCAATAAGACTATTGTTTTAAGCTATGTATTGATTGGGAAATTTAATTCCAAATGGCTATCAAGATATCTTTTCCTCCTTTGGATGCAGAAAATTGTCCTGAACTACTGTCTGTACTTCCTACAATAATTACGTCACCCTTTGGATTTAGGGCAATTGCTTCTCCTAGATCTAATCCATTGCCTTCAATCCGGTGAGAACTCATTAAGGCTCCATTTGAACGTGTATAGTATAAGGTTACATCATTATCAAGTACATTTTCCTGTGTTTGAATAGTTCCGCTGTAACCTAAGGCCATAAGTGTCCCGTCCGGTCGTTGAATCAGGTCATTTAAGGTGTCAAATTCACTAGCACCAATATTTTGTGACACTATCAATTCGCCTTCAGAAGAGAGCCAAGCCAGTATCCCGTCTGAGGAACCCAAGGGGTTAGAAATGTCTTTATCTTGACTGAAAGTTTGTCCAGCAATAAGAAAATTACCGGTCTGAGTTTCAATGACTGCCTTCCCAATATCATATTCGCTACCTCCTACAGATCGTTCCCAAAGCAAGTTCCCTTTAGAATCAATTTTAACTACCCAAATATCATATCCTCCTTTTGGGTTTGAAACATCAACGTCCTGACTTTCAGAGCTTCCTACCAATATAAAATTTCCTTTTTGAGTCTCCACAGCATCATAAGAGCGATCGTTACTCGTCCCGCCAAAATACCTGCGCCATTGAAGATTTCCATTTTCATCAAGTTTGTGGCACCAAAACTCACCTACTCCATGCTTTCTTGTGAGGTGACTTTGTTTTCCGTCCTGACCTTGACCATTGGACGCAGTTACATCCAAAAATCCATTAAAAAATAGCCCTCCATCTGAAGTAGCTATAATATTGTAAGCATGATCGTGACCAAAGAATCCAAAACTTTTTTGCCACAGTAAATTCCCATGTGCATCTACCTTAAAAACCCAATTGTCATGCTGACCTTGATTTTGAGTAAGATCTCCATCACTACTTTTACTGTAACCAACCACGGCAAAACCTCCGTCAGAAAGCTGAACGACATCATGCCCTCGGTCATCACCAGAGCCTCCAAAAGTCTGAGTCCATTCTAGGTCATAAGTTGCGCTGAATTTCATCAAAAAAATATCACTCCCAACATAACTTTTATTTGAAAAATTCCCATCCGTACTTTGGGTGTTCCCTACCACTACAAATCCTCCATCTTTGGTAATTTGAATTCCATGAGCAATATCTTCTTGACTCCCTCCATAGGTTTTTATAGCATCCCATCTTCCATTGGTTGGTGGCAGAAAAGTCCAGTCAGTTTCGCTGTTGGGAGAACAGCCAAATAGGGTGAAAAGAAAAATACCCAGTATGATGAATCGCATTAGTTTTCTGATGCTTTGACGAGTATTAACCCTGATTCGATATCATTGATTGCGATGACTCCACTTTCAAAATAAGGATAGACATTCCAAGCACCTGCAAATTTAGTGTTGTTATCCGAAGGATAGGTGTCAAAATAACCTATCTCCTCAACTTGCTTTGCATCAATCCCACTCAAATCTAAAACACGTAGTCCTGCGGTATAGCTTGCGATAAAAAACCGATCCCCTTTAGAATATCCATTGTGGTCAATGGCATTTTGCGCCGCATAATAATTTAAATGAGATTTGGGTTTAGAAAGATCCGTTAAATCAAATATTCGAGTGGAGGTTGGAGATCCGTATTTCAATTCGTCAACTTCATCTCCAAGAAAAAAGTAACGGTGATCTTCCGAAAGATAGCCCTGGTGGGCATACCCTTCGTTTTCGTAGGAGATGGATTGGATCCATTCTGGATTTTCCTTATCCGTAACATCTACAATAACAACTTTGTTGTTTACACCGCTATCGCTATTACTCCCAAAAAAAAGTTCTTTCCCCTGATGGTTTTCATCAGGACCCTGATAAAGTACTATTTGAGCATCATGTGTATAAGAAGCTGTTTCAAAACCGCCAACAATTACAGGGTTTTTAGGGGCATTAATATCAATGAAAATTGGGCCTCCTTGATAGAGACTTGAGCCAATCACATAGGCAAAACCAGTTTCTTCATTGATGGCAATATTGTGCGCGTTTCCAAAATCTGTAAGTGTGGCATCGGCGGTAAAGTTTTGCGGTTCTGTAAGACCTCTCAAACGAGTTAAATCAAACACTTGTAAACCGTGGTCTGGAGCTTCACTCACTATAAAAGCATGATTGTTATATACTTTCACATCCCTCCAATCGCTCGGATTTGTAGCAGTAGGTAATTTACCTAGATAAACTGGATTTTGTGGATCTTCAATAGAGACAAACCCAGTGCCGTCATTCAGCCCACTCACCACATATTCTATTCCCGTTTCTGGGTCTGTCCATCCCCAATTATCATTCCCCGAAGAGCTGTTAAACTGTTCTAAAGTAACTCTTGAGACAAAATCATATCCTTGACAAGGATAAATTCCCGCCATTCCATTTTCACAAGGAATGAAGGAAGTTGTTTGTGATGAATTATCTAAATTCCCATTGGATGGGTTAGATACTGTTGTGTCTGTATCAACTTTTAGTTCGTTTTCAACCGTTTCTTTAGTACAATTAAAAAACACAAAAAACATCAACAATACAGGGGACAAGGAGCGCATTTATTTTTTTTTTAAAAGTACTAAAAAAACATATGGCTAATTAAGCTTTAACATTTTATAAGGGTTCCTTACTTTTGAGCCATGTTCGAAGATAAAAATCCCTCCAAAACCTCTCTAAGTGACCTAGGTGAGTTTGCATTAATTGATCATTTAACCAAGTCTATAAAACTTCAAAACGAGTCTAGTATCCTTGGAATTGGTGACGATGCTGCAATCTTAAGCCATTCTGAAAATAAAACATTAGTCAGTACAGATTTACTCATAGAGGGTATTCATTTTGATTTGAGTTACATGCCCTTAAAGCATTTGGGCTACAAGGCTGTAATGGTAAATCTTTCTGATCTCTACGCCATGAATGCTACTCCAACTCAAATCACAGTTTCGCTAGCCGTTTCAAATCGATTTACCTTAGAGGCTTTAGAAGAACTATATGCTGGTATCGAATTGGCATGTAAAAATTATAAGGTTGATTTAATTGGAGGAGACACAACCTCTAGCACTTCTGGTTTACTACTTTCAGTAACTGCTTTGGGAATGGCCTCTGGAAATCAAGTGGTCAAACGATCTGGTGCACAGGAAAACGATTTGTTGGTCGTCAGTGGCGACTTAGGAGCAGCATATGCTGGACTTCAGGTTCTAGAACGCGAAAAAGCCGTATTTAAAGTCAATCCCAATTCCCAACCTGATTTAAGTCCGTACAGCTATAGTATTGAACGGCAGCTCAAGCCAGAAGCCCGAAAGGACATCATCGAATTATTGGAAGAATTAAACATTGTTCCTACTTCCATGATCGACATTAGTGATGGGCTTTCTTCAGAAATTCTTCACCTTTCCAAGTCTTCTGAAGTTGGGTTTCACATTTTTGAAGATAAATTACCACTTGATCCTGAAGTCAATCTGATTTGTGAAGAGTTTAAATTTAATTCAACTACGGCCGTTTTAAATGGTGGTGAGGACTATGAATTACTCTTTACCATTGCTCAGAAAGACTTTGAAAAGATAAAAAATCATCCCCTACTTAGTGTTATAGGACATGTTGTAGAAAAGAATGCAGGGTGTCAACTTATAACAGGTCTGGGTCATCAAATTGAATTGACGGCTCAAGGCTGGCAATCTTTTGAGAACAAGTAGAATTAACCCAAAGCAACGTCTAAGGTCATCATAACGATAAACCCTCCAATAAAACCAAGGGTTGCAATGTCGGTATATTTATCTTGTTGTGTTTCCGGGATCACTTCCTCAACTACGACAAAAATCATCGCTCCAGCAGCAAATGCAAGGGCATAGGGCAGCAGTGGAGTGAAAAAGGAGACCGCAACGGCGCCAATTACTGCAGCTACAGGTTCTACTATCGCAGAAAGCTGACCGTACCAAAAACTTTTAAATCGACTAACCCCTTGACGGCGCATGGGCATTGAAACTGCAATTCCTTCAGGAAAGTTTTGTATTCCAATTCCTATGGCTAAAGCTACAGCTCCTGTAATAGAAGCTTCGGGAATACCAGCTGCTACTCCACCAAATAAAACTCCAACAGCTAATCCTTCAGGAATATTGTGTAGTGTAATTGCTAAAACTAATAAGGTGGTTCGATGCCACGGTGTTTTAATTCCTTCAGATTCTTTAAAATTAATATGAATATGGGGTAAAACTTTATCTAAGCCGAAAATAAACATAGCCCCTAAACCAAATCCGACAGCTGCTGGAATTACTTTTATAAAACCTTCCCCGGGACTCATTTCTATTCCAGGTGCCAGTAAACTCCAAAAACTTGCCGCTACCATAACCCCTCCTGTAAATCCCAATAAGCCATCCAGTATGGCTCTGTTCATGTCTTTAATAAAGAAAACAAGCGATGCCCCAAGGGCTGTAAGCCCCCATGTAAATAGTGTTGCATAAAATGCTCCGGCAACAGGGCTTATAGATTCAAAAAAATCTATTATTGTATTCATATCATTTAATATGACTTCAAAAATAAAGACTTCAAAGGAATAATAGTCCTATTCTGCCCGATTTAATTACTTTTACTTTGTTGTGATTTTGAAAGAAGAAAAATTAGACTATATCATTTGTGGTGGTGGAGCTTCAGGTTTGTTATTACTTAAGGCATTAAACCAAGATGCTTATTTTTCTGATAAAAAAATTCTTTTAATTGAAAGTAGCCCCAAAAACAGTAATGATCGGACTTGGTCATTTTGGGAGGAATCCAAAGGAAGTTTTGACGGTTTGCTCACTAAAAAATGGGATGAAGCGCTATTTATTGGTCCCAACAATAAACACGTTTTTGGTTTGGCTCCCTACCAATATAAGATGCTCCGCTCTGCTTCTTTTTATGAAAAATACTTCCCAAAAAAAACAAACGTAAAAGCCACTCAAATCCTTCAGGCTAAAGTGAATGAAATAAAGTCTGAGGATAAAGGTTGTAAGGTTTATACTGATCAAGGTGTTTTTACTGCTTCGAAGGTTTTTAGTAGTTTATTTGATCCAAATCCACTGATTTCCCAAACTAAATATCCTGTTTTAAAACAGCATTTTATTGGCTGGTTTATCAACGCTCCTAAAGGAAGTTTTGATCCGGATAAAATACTATTCATGGATTTTAATATCCCCCAACATCAACAAACTCGTTTTTTGTATATCCTTCCTCAAGACGATCAACATGCATTGGTTGAATACACCCTTTTTTCAAAAGAACTTTTAGCGAAGGAAGAATATGAAGAAGGAATCCAAAAATATCTTACTGAAATCGGCGTAACAAACTATACTATTGAGGAAAAAGAGCAAGGAAACATCCCAATGAGCTGTTACCCATTCAACAAATCCAATACTTCAAATTTACTTCATATTGGTACCGCAGGGGGCTGGACAAAAGCAAGCACAGGATTTACCTTTATGAATACCGTAAGGCAAGTTGACCGATTACTTCTTTTTTTAAAAACGGAACAGCCCTTAACTGCTTTTCATCAAAAAAATAGATTTTGGTTTTACGATTTACTTTTTTTGGATGTTTTGGAAAAGCACAATGAAAAAGGAAGTGAGCTTTTTATTCGAATGTTTGCAAAAAATCCACCACTGAGAATTTTCCGGTTTTTAGATGAAAAAACTACTTTTAGAGAAGAACTTCTGGTCCTTTCTTCGTTTTCATTCAAACAAATCGGTTGGTTTTTATCTGCTTTTTTTAAACGAATATTCTAATGCTTTCTTTGCATTAACTGATTCGCAAAATTCACTAATAGCTGCTTTTTTTCAGGACTTATTCTCAATGAATCCAGCACAATAAATGCCTCTTGAGTATAATCTTGCATTAATTTTTGGCTGGCTGCTGCTGCACCTGTTTCTGTAAAAAGTGTTTGCACTGCTGCAATTTTAGCGTCAACTTTAAATTCTTTACCTGCTTCAAACCACTCTTTAAGTTGTGTTTTTTGAGCTGCGGAACCTATTGAAAGTGCCTTGTGATATAAAATGGTTTTTTTGTTTTCAATAATGTCTCCACCCACTTGTTTTCCAAAAGTTTTTGGATCACCGAAAGCATCTAAATAATCATCTTGAATTTGAAAAGCCATTCCCAATAAGATCCCAAAATCATATAATTTTTGGGCTTCATTTTCATCACCTTCAGCAATATATACTCCCATTTTTAATGCACAGCCAACTAAAACTGCAGTCTTAAGACGAATCATTTCCAAATACGCTTCAATAGTTGTTTCACTTTGAGTTTCAAAATCTACGTCATATTGTTGCCCTTCACATACTTCAACAGCGGTTTTGCTTAAAAGACGGGTTAATTTGCTGAATAATTCATCAGGATAAGCCTCCAAAGATTGATACGCTTTGATAAGCATGACGTCACCAGAAAGTATCCCAGTATTGAGGTCCCATTTTTCATGAACTGTTTGTTGCCCTCTCCTCAATGGTGCATCATCCATAATGTCGTCGTGCATTAGGGTGAAGTTGTGAAAAAGCTCTACAGAAAGTGCAGCAGGTAAACTCTTCTCAACATTACCGCCAAAAACTTCGGTTGCCATTAAAGTCAGCATTGGACGTATTCGCTTGCCTCCAAGCTCTAGTAAATAGGTTACAGGTTCATATAAACCAACGGGAGTTTTCTTCGAGTGATACGATTGAAGATGATTGAAAAACAGTTCACTATAATTTATCATCAAAAATTTTTTATAAAAATAAGCTTTAATCTTTATTAAAATGAAAAAGAAACTTGAGAAACTTTAGTTGTTTATAAAGTTTCCTTTGACTACATTTGCAAAAAAAAAGGAATGAAAACAGAAATTGTAAAGCAAGCTATCGGTCTTTTTTTGCAATACGGATTTAAGAGTGTAACCATGGATGAAATCGCTCAGCACATGAGAATCTCTAAGAAAACAATCTATGCTCATTTTTCAAATAAGGAACGTTTAGTTGAAGAGGCTTCGCTTTCTCATTTTAATTATATCATGGATACTATCCAATCCATTTCAAAACAAGCTAAAGATCCTATTATTGAATTATATCAGCTTAAAAAAGAGGCGCTGAAGCATATTTCCAGTGAACAAAATTCACCGCAATACCAACTTCAAAAATTCTATCCTGCCCTTTATACCAAAATGAAGCAAAAAGAATTTGAAATCCTTAGTGGTTCTTTTTCTAATAGTTTAAAAAAAGGAATTGAAACCAGTCTATTTAGATCAAATATCAACATCGACTTTGTAACTCGAATTTATTTTAACGGTATGAAAGGGGTGACTGATATCGATTTATTTCCAGTAGATCAGTATAAGATTGACCAGCTACTAATTGATTTCTCTGAATATCATTTAAGAGCTATATGTACCCCCTTGGGCATAGAAAAATTAGAAAATTATAAAAAAGAACTCAACCTATGAGAATGAACAGCTATATCACATTGCTTTTTATGCTGTGCCTAATAACAGGTATAGCGCAAGAGCTTCCTGAACGCGTAACCCTGGTCCAAGCGGTTACCTTTGGGCAAGAAAATAACAGACAAATCCTCAATGCAAGTCGGGAAGTACAGCGCGCCTATAAAGAGCGATGGAGTACGATAGCCATTGGGTTACCACAAATTAGCGCAAGTGCAAACTATCAAAATTTCTTGGAGCTTCCAACGTCCTTAATTCCTGCTCAATTTTTTGGCGGAAACGAGGGGGAGTTCGCTGAGGTTCAATTCGGAACTCCTCAGACCATGGATGGAGGAGTTACCGTTCAACAATTGCTCTTTGACGGTTCTTATATAGTAGGGCTTGAAGCTTCGAATGTTTACCTTGATATTTCAAAAAATATATTAGAGAAAACAGCCTTAGAAATCAAAAAGAGTATCATTTCAACTTACAGCTCTATTTTACTCATCCAAGAAAATATTCATTTTCTAGAAAAGAATAGAGATAATTTAACTAATAACTTGAATGAGGTAAGGGAACTTTTTAGAAATGGTTTTGAAGAAGAGGAAAGTGTAGAGCAGCTTCGATTGACACTTTCGGGGATTGAAACACAACTCAGATACGCACAGAGCACTGAAAAGATTACATTAAATATGCTAAAACTACTCATGGGGTTTCCGACAGACGCCCCATTAGAACTCTTAGACAATCTGGATACTTTAACAACAGAAGGGCTTTTCGATCAAGAATTTGAGTCTGACCTGAGTATTGCAAACAATATTGACATTAAAATTGCGGCTACTAATTTACGGTCAGAAAGCTTGCTTTACAAATATGAAAAATCAAAAAATTTACCAAGACTAGCTGCATTTATAAATGGAAATTATACCGGGAACAGTCAATCCTTTTCCTTTATCAGTTCTGACCAAAAGTGGTTTGGTGCTGCCCTTCTTGGAATTAATTTACAAGTTCCCATTTTTAGTTCATTCAAACGCAGAGCCCAATCACAAAAAGCAAAAATTGCGGTAGCTCAGGCCGAAACAACTTTAGAAGAAACTCAAGAACGAATCAGTATTGAAGTCCAGGCTGCTATTAACGATTATGAATTAGCCATCGAAACCTATTTCACCAACAAAGAAAATTTAGCCTTGGCAAACAGAATCGAACAAAAAAATCAATCAAAGTACTTTGAGGGAATGGCAAGTACTTTTGAGTTACGTCAAGCACAATTACAACTATACAGTGCTCAGAACAGTTATATTTCTGCCATTCAAAATGTCATTCAAAAAAAACTGAATTTAGAAACCCTTCTTAATACCACAGATCAATAATAATTATGAAAAAAGCAATTCTTTTAATCACGCTTTCACTAGTACTGTCCCGTTGTGGGCAAGACACGGAAAACAAAGATGATAATGGTGTAATTCCAAATAATCTGGAAGCACTACAAGCAAAAAAAGGACAATTAACTGCGCAAATCAATGCTGCTAATTTAGAGCTCGATAAAATCAATACTGCCCTTGAAAAGATGACGGTAAATGAAAAACGGGTTTTGGTTACGGCAATAAATCTCAAAGCAGTCAATTTTGAACATAGTATTGATATACAGGCGAATATTAAAACACGTCAGAATCTAGATTTATTTCCAGAATTTGGGGGTAAGCTTAATCGAGTTTACGTCAAAGAAGGCCAGTCTGTAAAAAAAGGAACTCTTTTAGCAAAAATTGATGATGCCGGACTTCAAGAACAATTAGATCAAATCAAACTCCAATTAGAGCTTGCAAAAACAACATTTGAAAGAACCGAACGCCTGTGGAATCAAAAAATTGGCTCTGAGATGATGTATCTGGAAGCTAAAACTCGGTTTGAAGCTCAGAAAAAACAGCTTGATCAAATGAAAAGACAACTGGCGAAAACAAAAATTTATGCTCCTTTTAATGGAACTATAGATCAACTGTTTTCAAACGAAGGAGCCAATGTAGCTCCTGGGATTACTCCTATACTAAGAATCGTAAACCTCAACAGCATGTATGTAGAGGCCGATGTTCCTGAAAATTATTTACCCTCAGTGACTAAAGGAAGTACAGCATTAGTCGAAATTCCAGTATTAGGTCAAAGTCAAAGTACACGTATTCGGCAAACTGGCAACTATATTCAACCCAGTAATAGAACATTTAGAGTAGAAGCTGCCCTTGAGAACCCCAATGGTGATATCAAACCAAATTTAAATGCTAAACTAAGCGTAATAGATTACACCAATTCAAAAGCACTCATGGTACCAAGAAGAATTATTAGAGCCAATGCTCTGGATCAAAATTATGTGTTTGTATTATCAAATCCAGAAGGCGATAACAAGTTTATTGCCACGCAACAATTTGTTCAATTGGGAAAAACAAAAAATGAAATGATCGAAATTACCGAGGGTGTTTCCGAAGGTGATTTGCTGATCGATGAAGGGGTTAGCTTACTCGAACCCAATCAGAAAGTTAAACGCATTGAGCTATAAACCTCAAATCAAATGAAGACACCAAAAATTAAAGAATTTGCATTATCCAGTTGGGCGATAGACCATAAAACTGTGATTTATGTTATCATGACCCTCTTTTTGATTTTAGGGATAAGCTCCTATTTTTCTATGCCAAGAGAGACGTTTCCTGAAATTAACGACACCAAGGTGTTTGTCAGTACAATATATCCTGGAAACACAGCAGAAGATATCGAGAGATCGATCACTGATCCACTTGAGGAAGCCCTAAAGGGAGTTCCTAACCTGGTTGAAATTCGCTCTACTTCTTCTGAAGACTTTTCTGTAATTGACATCGAATTTGATGAAAATATCACAATTGATGATGCCAAACAAAAGGTGAAAGATTTGGTAGATGGAATCACTTCCGGACCAGATTGGCCTGTATTTAACAATGCTAAGGTAGAGCCTACTATTTTTGAGTTGGATTTTTCTGAACTCCAACCCATACTCAATATTACACTGAGCGGTGATTACCCCATTGAGCAACTTAAGACCTATGCCGAGAAAATTGAGTATCGTATAGAACAATTACCACAAATCAAGGAAGTAAACATCCGTGGAATTCAAGTTTTTGAGTTAGAGGTTGCGGTAGATATTTACAAAATGACCGCTGCAAAAGTCTCATTCAATGATATTTTAGGAGCAATTTCACGAGAGAATACCACAATATCTAGTGGGAATATAGTGAGTGGTGGCCAAAGAAGAAATATTCGACTCACTGGGGAAATTGAAAATCCGGAAGAGTTGAAGGATTTTGTTGTTAAAACCGATAAAGGTCCGGTTTATCTTGGTGATCTTGCTGAGATCTCGTTTAAGGAAAAAGAAACAACTTCTTTTGCCCGCTCTTTTGGTGAAAAAGCTATTCTATTAGATGTTGTAAAACGAGGGGGTAAAAACCTCGTCCAAGCCTCTCAAGAAATAAAATTACTGGTCTCAGATAACGAAGCGTTAAACCTACCAAACGATTTGGAAATTGTCGTTTCTAATGATCAATCCAATATGACACTAAATCAGATTAGTGAATTGGTAAACTCGATCATTTTTGGGGTCATCTTAGTCGTTACGGTTTTGATGTTTTTCTTAGGCTTTCGAAACGCGTTATTTGTTGGATTCGCTATTCCTATGTCCATGTTCATGTCTTTTATGGTCTTATCCTTTTTGGGGTATA
>CBFHJD010000044.1:0-13245 GCA_965656215.1 Flavobacteriaceae bacterium | reverse complement strand
CGTTTGGAGGTTTAACTAAAAAAGACCTACCCAGAGGTAATTGGAGAAAACTAAACACTAAAGAAGTTGGGTTTTTGAAAATGCTCCCCTAAAGGCCCTTTGATCAGCTCCCAAAGGAAGAAACTATAAACCAGAACATATTCGAAAAAAATCAGATAGGAATTTTCTTCAAATCCCTGAGGCCCATAAGCGCTATAGCTCCAAAAAACCGTTAAACTCCAAATTAGCGGATAAGCATACCCACTCAAAATTCCAAAAAACAGAAGATTGACGACATACCAGGGATGAACTGTGGTTGCCATAAAAAAATAGCAGCTTAACAAAAATAAACAACTTTTTACCAAGCTTTCAGCAGTGCGATTGGATCGGAGAAAAGCAAAGACTCCAACTAGAGCTAGTACAATAAAAGGGGTGACTTGTCCCAATTGGCGAATTATGTTATACCCCTTTATTTGATATCCAATTGCGCGGGTGATGTTGTATAAACTTCCGTTAAATTCAAAAGTAGTAAACCATAAGTCAAGGGTATCCTTGTATTGACTTATCATACTGCCTTCCCAAAAAGGAAGCCAAAAAAGCGCAGAGCTAAATCCAATTCCAAGACAAAATAAACTGAACTTTTTTCTACCAAGATAGTTGTAAAATAAAGGAATGATCAACAGTGGAAGCAACTTGACAGCAATGGCAACTCCCATAAAAAGACCGCTAATCGCACTTCTTTTTTGAATTAAAAAAAACAGACTGATCAGCGTAAAACAAAACATCAAACTCTCTCCGTGTAGGTTTCCGATCCCCTCAATTATGACTAGTGGATTTAAAAAATACCAAGCGATTGTCACAGGCTCAAGGCTTAATTTTTTTAAAAACAAAATTCCAATAAAAAATAAAAGAAGTTCACCCAGAAAATAAATTAACCGGAGTATCATAACCCCCTCTAAAAGTTGATTTTGATGAAAAAAAGCAGCCAGTTTATACAGGTATTGACTACCGGGGGGGTAGTTGGAATAATTCCCCGCACTTAAGGAACCCATGTTTTCAAACAAAACCTGAGCATCAGGAAAGATGATGATATCGATTAATTGTTCAGGAGTGGAGAGGTAAGGATTCATTCCCAACTGTTGTATTTGACCATCCCAGAGGAAGCGGTAAAAATCTTGTGACAATTCAGGAAGGTGAAAACCAAAGCACAAACGCGCAAGAATTCCAATCAGTAAAATACTCCCTATGCTGCTAAAGTTTCGAATCCAATACCACAGCAGTACAAATATTCCTGAATACAAACCGAGTAAACTAAAAGTATCGGAACGTTCTATCTCGTTTGAAAGGATGAAAAAACCGGTGAGCACTAAGAGAGGAACAAAAAATCGTAAGAAGGAACGTAACATTTAACGGCTTTGTTGAAAACCAAATATAGTAATACTACAGAACCCAACGAAAAGGAGTAGATGAAAAGGAAACAGCCAGAACTCTCCTACAGCACTGAGCTGAAAGGCACTGTAAAGACCCCATAAAAAATAGAAGGCAAAACACAATTCAATGGCTGTATAAATGGAAATTTTTTTGCTTTGATACTGATTTTTATTAGACGTTTTTTCTCTGTTTTTAATGTTGAATTTTGGAGTTCGGATAAAAGCGCTTTTTTTACCGAGGTGTCCCTCTAATACGGCAACCGAGTTATGAATAGAAAAGCCAATCACGAGACAGTAAAACAGTATAAATCGACCTGTATATTGAATAAATGAGAGCACACCCGATCCGAAAAGACTTCGGTGTACAAACCAATAACAGCCATAAAAAATTAAGGTACTGAGCACAAACAAACTCCCTAAATCAAAAAGAAAAGAAAGCGCTTGAAATTGGGTTTTAATAAATAAGACTGGAATGCTCAATACAGCAACAATCATTACATTCAAAAACATGGTACTGTTTAGTAGATGCACTAAAGCATTTACTTTCACCCCTAACGAGAGTTCAGAATCGGTGAGTACCCGTCTTATCATTTTTTGAAAATTCTCCGCTCCGCCTTTGTTCCATCGAAATTGTTGGGAGCGAATGGCTTCGAGGGTAACCGGAAGTTCAGCTGGAGTGACCACCTGATCCAGGTACACAAATTTCCATTGCTTCAATTGAGCTCGGTAGCTCAGATCCAAATCTTCGGTTAGAGTGTCACCTTCCCAATTGCCCGCATTTATAATACAAGATTTTCGCCAGACCCCAGCAGTTCCGTTAAAATTGATGAAGTGCTGTTGTTGGTTACGGCCGATTTGTTCGAGTAGAAAATGGGCGTCCAAAGCAAAAGCTTGGATTGAGGTCCACACCGAATACTCACGGTTAAGATGACCCCAGCGGGTCTGTACAACTCCTACCACTGAATTTTGAAAGGGAGGTAGCGTTTTATAAAGCCAATCGGAATCCGGTAAAAAGTCGGAATCAAAAATGGCAATGAATTCTCCTGTAGCTGTTTTTAACCCCTCCTTCAAAGCACCCGCTTTAAAGCCATCACGATTGGTTCGGTGAAGCAGCTCTATTGGGATGCCTTCTTGCTGGTAAGCACTAACTAATTTTTGAGTAAGATCAAAGGATTCGTCCGTGGAGTCATCCAAGACTTGAATTTGGAGTTTATCTTGGGGATAATCAAGGGCAGTAATGCATTTCAATAAACGCTCTACTACATACAATTCATTATAAAGAGGAAGCTGTACAGTAACTTTGGGCCAACCACTTTCAGGTTCTTTTGTTTCAGGAATGACGATCCTTTTTTGATACTTTAAAAAATAACGTAACATATTCAGTTGTGTCAAACTATAGAGTAGTATGAGTAAGAGACTCAAGGTGTAGATTCCAAGGACAAAATACACTAAAAAAGCAAGGAAGGGGTTTCCGTTTATTTCCATCCTGAAAAATAAAATTTACCAATCCAACCTAGAATTTTATAGCCAGCCATAAGGGTTCCTTTAACGGTTCCTGAAACTTTTGATATTCCTATACGTTTGCGATAACGAACTGGAATTTCAGTATAACGAATCCCTCTTCGTAGTACCTTCAGCTGCATTTCTACTGTCCAACCGTAGGTTTTGTCCTGCATTTCTAGGCTTTGAAGTGTATCCCAGCGGAGGGCACGAAAGGGCCCTAGATCTGTAAAGCGACTTTGATAGAGCAAGCGCATCAGCGTACAGGCCAAACCGTTTCCAAAAATCTGTTGAAGAGTAAGTGAGCCTACTTCACGTAGCTTTTTAGTCCGCGCTCCCAAGACAAATTCAACCACTCTTTTTTCAATAGGAGCCACTAGTTGATCTAGTTCCTCGGGAAAATCAGAATAATCACCATCCAAAAACACAACAATTTCAGGAGGACTTTTTGCCAGATGTTCCATTCCTTTTAGACAGGCATACCCGTAGCCTTTTCGACTTTCATGTACCACCGTTGCTCCTTTTTGTTTTGCAATTTGAGCCGTTTCATCTGAGGAGCCATTGTCAATAACAACCACCTCTTTTACCCGAGAGGGAAGGGCACTCAATACCTTTGCTATGGAGGGTGCTTCGTTGTAGGCAGGAATTAGAACCGCTATCGAACTCATAAAGGGTAAAGATATTGAAACCTAATCGAGTTTGCAGTTTTATGCGCGAACTTTCATAGCATTTCCCAAAGGATAAGTCGTAGTGTTAATTCTATTTTCTAAATTGTCATTTTCTAATTTAAGCACTCCTCTTGGGCAAACCGCAGAACATATTCCACAGCCAACACAGGAGGAACGTACAATATTTTCTCCTCGTTGTGCATAAGCCCTAACGTCAATACCCATTTCGCAATAGGCAGAACAATTTCCACACGAAATACACTGGCCTCCATTGGTGGTAATACGAAATTTAGAAAATAAACGCTGCTGTAATCCTAAAATAGCTGCCATAGGACATCCAAAACGACACCATACACGACTTCCTAAAAAAGGATAAAATCCAACTCCCAAAACACCAGAAAATGCAGCTCCTACACCAAAGCCATACCACTTCTGAAAACTATAGCTGTTGAGGAATAAGATGTTATTTTGACCGGAGAAACCTTGAACACAAAGTGAAAGAACGATAATGCTTCCCAGACTGATCAGTGTATATTTAGCATCCTTTTCCAGACCGTCCTTTTTCCAAAAAAAGAGTACGGCCATTACCAGGAGTAGAAAAATAACAACACCCCCAATAAACTGTTCTCTACTTAGCAGACTCAATTCGGGGTTTTGAGTTAAAAAAGACCAGAGCGCAGCAATCGTCGTGATAGAAACAAAAACCAATACCGCATGTATCATCCAGCGCTCTAATTTCCAAACACTAACTTTTTTGCTGGAAAGTTGACGAAATGCGTCCCCAGCGGTTTCAGCCAATCCTCCGCAGCCACAAACCCAAGAACAATACCAGCGTTTTCCGTAAAAATAGGTGAGTATAGGAGAGCCAATAAAGAGCAGACCCAATCCAAAAAGTAAGAAAAAGAGTCCCAAATTCCCTCCTGTTATCATATTGGTTAAATGCCATTCGTCCAAGAAATAGTAATTCAGTGGCCACATATTTTTCAAATCTTTTGCAAAATAGGGGGTAGAAGGATTCAGTTTGGCAAGAATCTCTGGAATCAAAAAGGCAAAGCACAACTGAAAGAACAAGACCGATAAGGTTCGAAACAGCTGGTAACGATTCCCCCAGTATTTCCAGATAAACTTTACCCCAAAGAGTAAGATGGCAAAGGTATAGAGTGTTCCATACAGAAACCATTGGGTGGCCGCTTGACCATTTAAAAGATAACTCAACGGATCAAATAGGGCAACCAAACCGCTGCTTTGCCCTTGTGTATTAAAGCCTAAAACTTCAGGGAACCAGTAGATGGCAACGTAAAAGGCAGTAAGTCCCATCCCTAGTAACCAACCCGAAATCCCACGAGCAGATAAGGAACTAAACCAAACTCCGTCATTTTTAATACCCGGTAAGCGCTGTCCGTAAACTGTTTGAAAATAGAACAATCCTCCTGTAGTCATCAGAAGAAAACTAGAGCTTAACCAAATCACTTTGTGGTCAAATGAAATGATTAGCGCTACCAGTAAGAGGGCTAAGCCAAGAAGCCCAATTCCCATACTACTGTGTTTTTTTATTACGTTCATTTGAATTGCTTTTAGTGTAGTATTACGGTTGATCTTTTTATTTCCCATTCTTTTTGAATTACTGCCAGATAGCTGGGAGTGAATTCGGGGTCAAAAAAAGACTCCCCTAATTCTTGGACTACCTGATTCATTGAGGATTTTTTCTGCAACCAGGAGTCAAATGATTCATGGCGCAATCGGATTCCGAGGCTGAGGGCACCCATAAAGTCGAGCGTATACGGATCAAAACTCAATCGCAAGGCACAGTTTTTTTTGGGATGCTGCCAATACAGTTGAGCTTCTTTTTCAGGATCAGGAGTAGGACTTACGAGTCCATAGGTTTGGTATTCGATATCAAAAAATTTAGCCGAATTAAACCAAGGTCCTGGCTGATAGGCAGTTTTATTTCCTGTTAAGGTTTGTGCTAAAGTCTCACCCATCATCCGTCCTGTGTACCAAACGGCCTCTATGGATTGCCGCCCTGCTGAGGGTTCAAGTTGTTCAGCACAGTCACCTACCGCATAGATATTGGGTAGGTTAGTTTCTAAATATCGATTGACTTGTATTCCTTTTCCCAAGGCTAAGCCGCTGTCTTTTAAAAAATGAATATTGGGAGATACACCGACCGCCAAACCGACCCATTCGCAGGTCAGGGTTTCTTTTTGAGAGCTTACTACTCCGCACACCCTACCAGAAGGATCTCCTTCAATGGATTCTAATTCTGTGGACAAGCGCAAATCAATTCCATGCGCACGGATGTGTTGGTTGATTAGTTTCGATTCTTCTGGGGGCAATACCGTATTCCAGAAACTGGACTCCCGAACTAAAAAATGAACTTTTTTTCCCCGGCTGTGTAGCATTTCAGCTAATTCTATACCGATTAATCCACCGCCTACAACTACGGCTGTATTAATACTGTTTGTCCATTTTTCTAAATCTTCCAAATCTTTTTTGTGGTACAAACCTTGAACGGCTTCCAGATTCTGACCAGCCCAACCCAATCTATTAGGCTTAGAACCAGTAGCCAATACCAATGTGTCGTAGGACAGTCTAGTACCGTCTTCAAAAACAAGGGTTTGATTTTGAGCATCCAATTGATTGACTCGTTTTTGGACTAAATCAATATTATTGTGTTCCCAAAAATGAGGTTCATAGGGCTGAGTGTGTTCGAATTGAAGATGCCCCATATAGACATACATCAAAGCGGTACGCGAAAAAAAATAAGGACTTTCCTCTGAAATAATGGTGATGGAATGAGAGCTGTTTTTTCTGAGGTAACGTGCTGTAGTGATGCCAGAAATTCCGTTGCCTATAATAACAATAGCTTTGTTGTTGACTTCTGTTCGCATTCTACTAAGGTACTGTTTTTGACTCAAAAATTTTATTTGTATCTTTAGTTTAACAAATCTGAATTCATGAGAATCGCCCCTTCTTTATTCGCTTTATTTCAACCCCTTTTTTGACAGATGACATTATCAGAACATAATTCTTGGGCTCAGGCTACAGGTTTTTTAAGGACCCCAGCATCCAATGTTTGGAAGTTACTTACACATCCTAAACTCACTGAGCACTATATGTACAACTGTCAATTGCACGCTGATTGGCAAATTGGCGGACAAGCGGTTTGGAAAGCACAAGATGAAAAGGGAAACTGGATTGATCATGTCGAAGCTCAAGTACTTTTATACGAACCTTATCGACATTTGGCCTTTATCATAATGCATCAAGCAACAGCAGAACGACCTGAAGTAAAGTCTGAATTGCATTACACCTTAGAGCCTAAAACGGACGGGATACAGCTTACGATTAAGCAAGGTAATTTTACTGATTTAAAGCAAGATGATGAACTTTTGGAGCGCTGCCAGCAAGGCTGGGACTTTGTAATGCCAATGCTGATTGAAACTTGCCATCATGTTTTTGATAAACCGACTTAATACGAATTGAACACCAAATACAAACCCGAATTTTAACCCAAAACTTTACCTATGATTTACCTACTGTATGTTATTTTTTTCCTGTGTTGCATTGTCATTTTCAATCGAATTATCAAAGAATTTCGAGATGGATTTGATTGGTTTTCTGCCTCCCTTTACTTCATCATCTTTTTTCTTTCCTGTGCAATTGTATGGGTATTTATTTTCGGAATGTATTACTTGATAATTGGAGAGATTCGTTAGCGCACAAATTTCAAATAGTAGTGATGAAGAAATTGAGGTCCTGCACCCATCCAATGGCTTAAATGCAATACGCCAAAGTGAAGCAGTAGTCGGAGGGCACCGTTATTATAAAAACGACGTGAAGAGGTCTGAACGTAATGTTTGAGGACTTTAAATCCCACTTTTGAATACAATTCCTTAATGAGATGAATGTCTTCACAAACCTTATAACGTGTATTGTATCCGCCAAGCTGAATAAACGTTTTTTTGGAGACAAAGAGTGTCTGATCACCTCCTCTACAAAGGGGGTGATTCCATCGGCTGCCAGCTGCAGCTTTACGAAGCAACCAATTGGCGCGATCAAACGTAAGACGAAAGCAGCCTGACCGAGCGCCTTCCCTTATGGCATGAGTAATGTAAAGGTCAAAATTTTTGGGTAACCGACTGTCCACATGCACAAAGTACAACCACTTTTTAGAGGCCAATTGTGCTCCGAAATTCATCTGATTGGCTCGTCCTGGCAAAGTTTGATGAACACCTTCTTTTAAATGGGTTTTCATCCATTCCCAACTACCGTCAGTACTACCTCCATCAACGATCAGTAATTCATGGGGCTGATTCCACTGCTTTTCGAGTTGTACTACAAAAGTTGGGAGCAACTCCAGTTCGTTCAATACGGGAACGATGATTGACAGTTCAATGAGATTCGTTGAGGCTCCAGTCATAGGGTAAATATTCAATTTTTGGACGGTCAAGTTTTATGCTGCCATAACGTGAAATAAATTCCAATCGTTCCTCCTTAGAACCAAAATCCTTACCGTACCACAAGAATATACGTGATAGTTTCAGCTCTTCTTGACGGAGTGTGTTTTTTGTGGAATCCTTTAAAAAGTCTTGAGTAACTTGAGTCAGTTGGAGTTCCATTTGCTTTTCTTGATAGGCCTCATTGAGTAACTTAGGACAGGATGCGGAGGCACAATTGACCGCAAAATGAATACGAGGCTCATTCATTTTCCGTAAGATTTGATGTTCGATATCACCTAAGCTATACGACTTTCCTTTGGTTTCAAAGCAGGGTTTATCCCAAGGATCGTCCAAATCACGGATGCTTTTAAGGGGATAGTTTTCTAAAATAAGTTGTACCGTCAAAGCATTATAGGCATTGATCCAATACGCCAATTGAGCCTCTTTAGAAGACATGCTCAAGGGAGGCATTTTTTCCAAAGTTTGAAGGTAGGCGTCCAGTTGATTTTTTTCAGAATGCCATTTTTTATAATCTACATTTCCTTGTGCATCGACGTATTTTTGAAGCTGTTGATTCCAACGAGCATGTTTGTTTTTTTGTCCTGTAACCGTTAAAGAACAAAGGATAAAAAAAAGAATAGAGCAAAGTTTCATGGGGAGAATAGCTAAGTTAACAACAACCGCCTCCATCGTAATGGTAGGTTGAAGGCGAAATAAAAATATCTTTTCGGTCTAAGGAACTCAGAGCTCCAGCCGTTTTATCACAAACAGACAAAGGTTGGTTCTGAAGGAGTATATGTCCTTTTTTATCGTCAAAAAAGGGCTCCTCACCATAGTAAATGGCAGCCTTACCTGTAAATACACAGGCACCGTCTTCAGGCATAGGGTCTTTAATGGCACAGACTTCCACACTTTCAATATAGAGTGTTTCCTCAGTAGGGTAGTGGGCGGGATCTAAAATACGGTAGGGACGTTTGGCGCGAACCTCTAGGGTGCCAAACCCAACTTCAGTTAAAAGATTTAAATAGTCCTGTAAAGGGATGGAGCCGGACAAACAAAGCGCACGTAATGTTTCGTCATTGCGCAGAGTGTCGTTCATGGGTTGTTCGCAAATGGGATCGCTCATTACTAGTCTACCGTGGGGCTTCAATACCCGATACATTTCTTTCAAGGCTTGTTTTAATTCGTCCTGTTTAAAAATATTAAACAAACAATTTTGAGCAGCCACATCCACACTGCTGTTTTCTACAGGAAGGGCTAGCGCATCTCCTTGTTCCAAACGAACAAAATCTTTTTGAAACCAATCGTTTTGAAGCTCCGCTACCTTAAAGTTGTCTTGACAAGCGCTAAGCATTTCATCTACTACATCTACACCAATCACGCCGTTTTTTTGCCTGGAGAAATAACTGAATTGAAGTAATTCCATACCACCGCCAACACCTACATATAAGATTTTAGGGTCGTTGACCAAATCGCGAGGGTGAACAGTACTTCCGCAACCGTAATTCATTTCTTGCATACGTCTAGGAATAGATAAACCTGGAAATTGCCAAATTGGAGTGGTGGTACAGCAGAGTCCAACATCCGGTGTCAGGGCGGCCTCTTTATATACGGATTTGGTTGTTTCTAGGTAGTTCATAGACTTGTTTTTCTTTTAAAATAACGGAATTAGCTCGCCCTTACCAAGTCTTTCACAATTTTTATCAAATCGTGTTCTCCTTTTTTGGCCATTGCTAGAATATCAGGGATGTCAATGGGTTGTAAATCATCAGGATCACAGACGTCAGTTAAAACGGAGAAAGCAACCACTTCCAGCCCGAGTTGTTTGGCAACAATGACTTCGGGTACGGTTGACATCCCCACCGCATCTGCACCAATGATTTTGAGGTAGCGGTATTCCGCAGCGGTTTCCAGTTGAGGTCCTACTACAGCAGCATACACCCCTTGATGCAATCGAATCCCTTTTTCTTCAGCAATGAAGCAAGCTTGTTTTCGTAGCTTTTTGGAATAGGGTTCACTCAGATCTACAAAACGTTCACCCAAGGTTTCCATACCTTTGAGTGCGAGGGGAGATCCTCCTTGCAGGTTAATATGATCGGTCAGCAGCATCAATTCACCTTTGTTAAAATTGAGGTTGACCGCCCCAGCAGCATTACTCAAAATCAGTTGTTTGCCTCCCAAAGCGGCAAATACCCGCACCCAAAAGGTGATTTCAAAAAAGTCATACCCTTCGTAAAGATGAAAACGCCCTTGAAAAGCCAAAACCGTTTGCCCCTCTAATTGCCCGTAAAGTAAGCGTCCCTTTTGATAGGTTTGGGTGGAAGCAGGAAAGTGAGGAATTTCGGTATAGGAAATTTCAAATTCTACTTTCAAGTCGGCTGTGAGTCCGTCCAGTCCGGTGCCAAGAACGATGCCTAAGGACACTTGATCGATTCCTTTTTCTTTAAGAAATTTGGCGCAGGCTTCAATTTTTTCCTTCATCAAAATACTGATTCAAACGGGTTAATAGGTCCAGGTGGAGCACTAAATCTTTAAAGGAGTCAATATCCGATTTTTCTGCTAAAAGTGCAACGCGTTTAGTTTGTAAATCCTTCAAGGTATCTTGAAGTACTTCTGGACCGCTCCAGGCTTTATTTTGAAAAAGTTCAGGATGGAATTCCCTCATGCCAATGAGGTAATAACCTCCATCATTGGCAGGGCCTAACACTACATCTGTGACGTCCAACGCACTCAGGGCTCCTTCTATTGTTCCTTGGTCTAAATTCCAAAGATCAGTTCCTATACCGATAACTTTTGGGTAACCTTGAGCAAATCCCCACTCAAAGGCATTTGCCATGCGCTCACCTAAGTCTTTGCCCTGTTGTTTTTTTTTGGTAAAATCTTTAAAACAGCCCCTAAATTCATCTTCACTTTTTCCTGCATAAAAGACAATCACTTTTGAAAAAGTCTGCTGTAAAACTCCTTCGGTTTTCACTAACAATTGTTGATATACCCAAAGAGCTTTTTCTTCACCCAAGTGTTCCGCCAAGCGGCTTTTTACAGTTCCAAGAACTGGTGTTTTTGCAAAGACCAAAATTAAAGTTTCCAACAGGCTTTTAAATTATCAACCCCTAAATTAAGATTTAATTTAAATAAGCTTCAACGAAAAGTAGGGTTTAAAAGACCGGGATTCCTTAGTCATTAAACCCTGAGATACGCTCCATTTTATAGGCAAAGGGAACCTCATTATGCGCAAAGGTATAGTCGTGGTTTTTAGCTGTATTCAGCTCCGCATTTACCGACCGTTTACTGGTTTTAATGCGTTGCTTTAAAGCCACATCGTGTTGCTTTTCAACACGTATTTTGAGGGAACCGTTTTTTTTACCCTCAATTGGCATCGATTTTTAACAAGCCTGTCCTAATGATTCTGAAACAAGTTCAGAATGACAGAACAAAAAGGAGGATTACTTAAACTGGGAGTTGGAAGCATGTTTTATCATCTCCAGCTGCATGGCTGCTGCCGTGGCTGTTTCAGCAATGAGTTCCCCCTGTGCGTTGGTCCAGTAGTAGGTGGGTGTGGCGTAGGTGTCCAAATTTTTTATCAGTGGGTCGCCCCAGCGTTTGGGCAGGCGGGTTACGGTTGTAGGATATTGGCTGTAGTCCTGCGGAAGGCTGTCCAAGGAATAGTAGCGCACAGAAAATCCTCGGGCCTTCCATTTGGGGGCATAGTAGGCAAGCCTTGGGAGTGCCTCTTGACATGCTGGACAGTTGTTTTGCCCTACTACCAGCACGCTATTGGCGGGAAAACCCTGTGCCTGAACCGTAAGACGAGCGCCCAGAAACCCCAGCAATAGCAGTGCCAAAAAAAACACCCCTTTTCTTGCTTTGAAAACCACTACTTGCACATTTTTCTTTAACATACTTTACCTATTTGCCTTTAGTTTTTGATACAACGTATACTAGAGCCGGTTCCGCTGTAGGTAGTGCTAAACCTGTCACCATTACTATTGAAGTTGTAGGCTATTGGGTGAGAATTTATCGTCGTACTAGTCCAAAAGTAGCCGGAGACACCCACATCGCTTAAGGTTCCATTGCCGTAGACGCGGAAGCCTCCAGCAGTTAGTTTTAACAGGCTATCAAACGCGCCAGTAACGTCGTTAGAGGAGAATATCGCAATCTCATTCTCAAGCTCTGATCGTGTTGGTACACGGAACCCACTGGGGCAGGGGTTGTTGGTGCCGTTAACGCCTTGCCATAAGTTAGCATTCTTCGGCGAACGCCAATCATTAACGGTTATAAAGTCATCATGCCCTGGTGTATCAGTACTAACAGAGATATTTGTTGTACCACTTGTGCGTATTTGGTGTCCATCTCTAGCCCTCCCCCATTGGTATAAATCGCCATAAGCAGCTGCATCCGCACTCCTTGTGGCTACCCGTGTAGCTCCCAAGTTCCGGTCCAGCCAAGTAGTGCCGTTTTGACCATTCACTACATCATAGTAGAGGCCGTTATGTAAAAAGTCGGTGGTGGATAATATGGTGCTACTGGTGGTTACTCCGCCATAGGTATAAGCGGCTGTGATATTGGTGTTAGCTGCTGCAGAAGTAGAAGTGCCATAGCTGACGGTATAATTAACCGTTTGCCTGGCTAAAATCCCAATGCTAGCGGAGGTGACATCCACGGCAGTTATCGTAGCACCTGTTACCCCCGTAAAGACTATATTATCGCCAATATCAAAGCTAGGATTAATAGAATTGGTGTCTAGGTTGGTCATTTTGATCTGGAAATTGTAGGGAGTAGTAAAGGATGACTCCAGGTAGGGAAGAGTCACATTATGTGTTCCTTCTGATAATAGCAGTTTCCAAATGGCGGCGGGTGCATCGTAAAATTCAATATTTTTACTGGTGGTATTAAAAATTAAAAGCCCGTTGGCGGGGTTGTCAATGACATTGCGTTCGGCTGCTGTCATCCGCGGGGGTAGAAAACCTTTGGTACTACTGTATACCTCCAGGGCAGCAGAGGCGTTTGGGTTTCTTGTTCCTATTCCTACCTGGGTGTTGGTCGCGTCTACAAAGAGGGTTGGGCTGCTATCATCGCTGGTAACGGTTAAGTTACTATTTAAAGTGGTATCTGTAGCCGTCACAGTTAAGTTGGTGGTAATGGAGGTTTGGGTGCTTCCATTGGTTAGAAGGTTCTGATTGTTTAGCCAAGCACTACCATTCCAGTAGGTGGTTGTATTGGTGTTTT
>CBFHJD010000043.1:0-14163 GCA_965656215.1 Flavobacteriaceae bacterium | reverse complement strand
TAGGATTTAATTTGCATTTGATCTTGTATATTCCGAGTTTTTAGAACCTTTTCAATAGTAATACTAAATTGTTCAGTTTCACTAAATCTCTTCAAGTTCTTTCTTTTGTTTTTTGGTAACTACTTTGGCAATAATGATGCTCACTTCATACAATATAAGGATCGGAATACTTACAATAATTTGACTTACAATATCTGGCGGCGTAATAATTGCCGAGAGACTCAATACTAATACAAGAGAAATCTTCCTGTTTTTCCTTAAAAACTCAGGAGTTATTATCCCTACACGTGTCAAGAAATAAATGATGATTGGAAGTTCAAAAATAATTCCTGAAGCTAATACAGACGCTCTTAAAAGACCTATGTAGCTGCTTAAATCAAAGTCATTGAAGATTTCACTACTGACAGAATAATTTCCAAGAAAGTTGATGGAGAGTGGTGTTACAATGTAATAGCCGAATAAAACACCAATAAAAAAGAGTAAGGAGGCTATAAAAATAAATCCTCTTGCATTTTTTCTTTCTTTTTCATAGAGGCCAGGACTTATAAACTTCCAAAACTCAAAAATAATATAGGGAAAAGAGACAATAAATCCTGCAAGAACTGATGTCCATAGGTGAGCAGAAAATTGACCTGCAACGGTTCTACTTTGAATCCTAAAGGGCAATTCTTCAATACAAAAACTGCTCCCTTGCCCCAAGGTTTGAGATATGGAACAGAACCAGCGATAGGTTACAAAATCTTTGCTTTTTGGACCAAATAGCAATACATTAAAAATAAAATCTTTAAAAACAAAAGCAACAGTAGCTATGATTACGATTGCTAGAACTGAACGGATCAAATGCCAACGCAATTCCTCTAAATGATCTAAAAAGGACATTTCATCCTTGGGCGATTCTGTGCTCATAATTCTTTTTTTGCTTCAATACGGCAATTGCAAAAATATCAAAAACTAACGGGAAGTCTGTTTTTTTTGATTTAAACTTTTGTGTTGATAAAAGTTACAACCTACGGAAGTAATATTTTGAAAAGCTTCAATAATTGTGGTATATTAGAAATAAAAAAAGAAAATTAATTCACTCAGATTTTAATGGAAAAAGATGAGATAAAATCGAAGTTAAAAGAATTCTTTGGCTTTTCATCGTTTAAAGGCTTACAAGAGTCCGTTGTACATAATGTTCTTAATCAAAAAGACAGTTTCGTTATTATGCCAACTGGGGGCGGCAAGTCGCTTTGCTATCAACTTCCAGCACTTATTCAAGAGGGCACTTCTATCGTTGTTTCTCCGCTGATTGCTTTAATGAAAGACCAGGTTGACACCATAAGAGGAATTTCCTCAGAAGATGGTGTAGCTCATGTTTTAAATTCCTCGTTAAACAAAACTGCAGTAGCCCAAGTAAAAAGTGATATCCGATCTGGGATAACAAAACTTCTCTACGTAGCACCTGAATCACTTTCAAAACAAGAAAACATTGATTTCTTTAAATCCATTAAAATTTCGTTTTTAGCAATAGATGAGGCTCATTGTATCTCAGAATGGGGTCATGATTTTAGACCAGAATACAGAAACTTAAGGATCATACTTGAGCAGTTTAATCAGCGTGTTCCTATCATTGCTCTAACCGCTACAGCAACTCCAAAGGTGCAGGAGGATATTATGAAAAACTTACGCATTACCGATGCAAAGGTTTTTAAGGCTTCATTTAATCGTCCAAATTTGTATTATGAAGTGCGATCCAAAACAAGTCAAGTTGATTCTGATATCATTCGTTTTGTGAAACAGAACCAAAACAAATCTGGAATTATTTATTGCCTCTCTCGAAAACGAGTAGAAGGATTAGCACAAACACTCCAAGTCAACGGAATTAACGCCTTACCCTATCACGCAGGTTTAGATGCCAAATCTAGAGTAAATCATCAAGATCGATTTCTAAAGGATGATTGCGATATTATTGTAGCCACTATTGCCTTTGGAATGGGAATTGATAAGCCCGATGTGCGTTTTGTAATTCATCATGACATTCCGAAAAGTATTGAAAGCTATTACCAGGAGACGGGTAGGGCAGGAAGAGACGGAGGAGAAGGGCATTGTTTGGCATTTTATGCTTATAAAGATATCGAAAAGCTCGAAAAATTCATGTCGGGCAAACCTTTAGCAGAACAAGAAATTGGAATGGCTTTAATAGCAGATATGGTCGCCTATGCAGAAACTTCCATGTCGAGGCGAAAATATATTCTACATTATTTTGGAGAAGCCTTTGATAATGAAACTGGAGACGGAGGCGATATGGATGACAACATGCGTCATCCTAAAAAACAAGTTGAGGCTAAAAATGAGCTGGCCATTTTACTGAATGCAGTTCAAGAGACCAAAGAAAAGTTCAAAGCAAAAGAGGTTGTAAAAACACTTTTAGGAGAAACAAATGCGCTCATTAGTTCTCACAAAATAAGTCAGCTTAAAGCCTTTGGTAATGGAACCAGTAAAGATAGATTTTATTGGATGGCATTAATTCGTCAGAGTCTTGTTGCAGGATTCTTAGCTAAAGAAATTGAAACCTATGGTGTTATTCGCTTGACGGATAAAGGAAAGCACTTCCTTGAAAATCCTGAGAGTTTTAAAATGATGGAAGACCATAAATATGAAGAAGTAGAATCTCGTACGGCCGTGCAAACCAAGTCTAAGGGAATAGATACTGTCTTAATGAAACTCCTCATAGGTCTTCGGAAAGAGGTTGCAGCAGCAGCAGAAATACCTCCCTATGCGGTTTTTCAAGAATATTCATTAGAGGATATGTGTTTGAAATATCCAATTAGCGAAGAAGAGTTGGTCAATATTAATGGGGTAGGTGAGGGTAAGGCAAAACGTTATGGTAAAAAATTCCTTGAACTCATTCTAAAATACATCGATGAGAATCAAATTATTAGACCGGATGATTTAGTAGTAAAAAGTACTGGAATCAATTCTTCGCTCAAGCTTTTTCTTATCCAGAGTATTGATAGAAAGTTGCCTTTTGAAGATATAGCCGCCGCCAAAGGCATGAATATGGAAAAGCTAATTTCAGAAATTGAAACCATAGTTTTTGCAGGCACCAAACTTAATATTGACTACTATCTAGAAGATTTATTTGATGAAGATCAATTTGAGGAGCTTTATGATTATTTTATTGAGTCTGAATCTGACGCTATAGGTTCGGCTGTTGAAGCGTTTGATGGAGACTATGAAGAAGAAGAACTTCGATTGTATAGAATTAAGTTCATGAGTGAAATTGCAAATTAAGCCTGTTGATCTGAGTTGTATTATTATCTTTGCTGCTTAAATTTATTTTATGGAAGGTATATACGCTAAGTTTCAGACAACAAAAGGGGCAATAGTATTAGAACTCACTTATAAGCAAACACCAGGCACGGTTGGTAATTTTATTGCTTTAGCAGAGGGAAATCAAAAAAACGATCACAAAAAAGAAGGAGAACCTTATTACAATGGCTTGTCGTTCCACCGTGTAATTCCAGATTTTATGATCCAAGGTGGTTGTCCTCAAGGAACTGGTGCAGGTGGTCCAGGATATAAATTTGACGATGAATTTCATCCTGATTTGAAACACAACAAAGCCGGAACACTATCTATGGCAAATGCTGGTCCTGCTACAAACGGCAGTCAGTTTTTTATCACGCACGGTCCAACAGATTGGTTAGACGGTAAGCATACTGTTTTTGGGTATGTAGTAGAAGGTCAAGATATTGTAAATCAAGTAGCTCAAGGTGATATTATAGATTCTTTAACCATAGAGCGACACGGTAAAGAGGCACAGGATTGGGATGCTTTAAAAGCATTTAAATCCTTCAATTCAAGTGGAGAGGAACGAATAAAAGCAGCTCAAGAAGAAGCAAAGAAAGCACTTGCCGCTCACACAGAGGGAATGCAAGAAACCGCAAGTGGGTTGTTTTATCAAATCACTAAAGAGGGTTCAGGAGCAACACCTGAAAGTGGATCCAAAGTAACAGTTCATTATAAAGGGACTTTAGTGGACGGAACACTATTTGACTCTTCGTATCAAAGAAAAGAACCTATAGAGTTTAATGTTGGAATTGGTCAGGTTATTGCAGGATGGGACGAAGGAATACTTCTCTTAAACAAAGGAGCAGCTGCGCGTTTTGTTATCCCAAGTCATTTGGGTTATGGAGCTCAAGGAGCAGGAGGTGTAATTCCTCCCGATGCAACTTTAATTTTTGATGTGGAACTCGTAAACTTTCAATAACGTTCTTCAGGACTGTTTCCAACATCCCACTTAATATTACATCCCATACTAGGATATTGCATTTGGTTCATTTGTTCTCCCTTGAGCATAAACTTAAAGGCAGTGTGTAAATCTTTTCCTGTAATTGGATTGTCATTCCCTGGTCTGGAGTCGTCATATCTTCCACGATAATACAAGCTTAAATCGGCGTCAAACAAATAAAAATCAGGAGTACAAGCGGCTTTATACGCATGTGCAACCTTTTGAGTTTTGTCAATCAGGTAGGGAAAGGTGAATTTTTTCGTTAAAGCAAGGCTTTTCATTTCATCTGATCCGTCTTGTGGATGACTGACGATACTGTTGCTTGAAATAGCAACGGTGTTTACACCTTTTTCGGAAAATTCTTTCGCAGTTTCAACAAGTGCATCCATTAAATGAACCACATAAGGACAGTGATTACACATAAAGACAATCAGAGTGCCCGAATTTCCTTTGAGTTGATTCAAAGTTTCCTTTTGACCTGAAACTACATTAGTTAATGAAAATTCAGGAGCTTTAGTTTGCAAAGGAAGCATATAAGATTCAGTAAGTGCCATAACGATTGATTTTAAATTACTCAATTTAAAAGTAGTATTTTTACGCCAATCAAAACATAATCATGATTGATTTTACGACTTTTGAAGAGCTTGATTTCCGTGTTGGAACAGTATTGGAAGCAAAGGATTTCCCAGAGGCTATAAAACCTGCATATCAACTGCAAATAGATTTTGGTCCATTAGGTACTTTAAACTCATCTGCCCAAATTACTAAGCGGTATAAAAAAGAAGACTTGGTGGGAAAACAAGTGATTGCTGTGGTAAACTTGGGTACCAAAAAAATTGCAAATTTTGAAAGTCAATGTTTAGTTTTGGGAGCCAAAGATGAAGACGATGTCATTCTTTTAGCCCCCGAAACTGAATTGCCCAACGGACAACAAATTTTATAAACTACATTTTATCAGAAAGGAATAGTGCATTGGTAAGAATTCTGTTGGTTCCGTACCAAAATGCTCTAAAATTACTATTGTCTGTCAATACAATTACTTTTCCTCTGCCCCTACGTTGTACTTGAAAAGGAACAGTGTTTTTTAGTAACGCCAAGTTTTCTTCTGAAATATATCCGCTCAACAAGGGGTTGCTGGTGTACTTGATCGGATTATTATAACTCTGTTTATGGGGTTTGATAAATAAGTTTGTATTCCTGAAAACGGGCAAAGTTTCATTTTGAAAACCAAAATTTATTGGATGGCTTCTGTCGATTTTTGTGTTAAAAATGGCACCGCTTGTTAATTGTGCACCTCTAAATTTCTCTTTGTTTTCAAAACTTACGTCTCGTGCTGTTAGGTCTTGGTTCAAAAACTCTAGTTCAATGAATTCATTTTTTTTCAACCATTTACTGGTGTTGCGGTAACCAATGACGGTTCCGCCTTCTTGAACAAATTCCTTGAGTTTATCAATGTGTGAATTTAGTCCTGATCCAGAAAAACTAGGAATAATAAAGTGGGTGTATTGACTTAGATCTACACGTCCTAGATTGCGTGTATCAATCTTTGAAATTGAGATTTCATGACGCGTGTCTAACAAATGCCAAATTTCTCCAGCGTCATAACTGCGAACACCATCACCAACCAAAAGTGCAATTTCTGGTTTTTTGACAGAAGTAAAATCACGAGACCCTAAATCGATTCCTTGAGTGTATCCCGTTTCTGTAGCATGTATGGTAACATGACTGGCCTCTGCACCAGCTTGAAGAATGGTGTAAAGTTCGTCTTCGGAAACCACTTGATTTTGAACTGGAATCATATAAGTTCCATAATCGTATTGTTTTCCATTTACTGTAAAAGGAGTTAGCCCAACTTTAACGCGAACTTTATGTTGATGTAAATAGTTGAGTAATTTAGGTGTGTAGTAGTTGTGGGCTTCAAACAGATAAGCATATCCTGATTTTGAATTCACTTTTCCTTCTGGTGGAGCAATTGAAGTGATTTCCTTCCCAATTAAAGAGGTGCTGTTTTCTGTGCTGTGATTGAGGTTAAAGGCATAAGGTAAGGTCCAAGCAGAAATATCATAGAAAAGACTGTCTCTAAATTTAGATTGTTTAGAAAACATTGCCTGAATCAGTTGATGTTTTTTTTGTTCTAAAGGAATGACAAAGCTGTTTTCTGGGCTGTATTTTTTCCCATCGCGAGTTAAACTTCCATTTAATTCATGAATTTTAATTTTGTGTCGCTCTAGCATTTTAGCAAACTGATAGCTTTTTGCGGGATCTTTTCCGCTGCTGAAAACAATTGCTTTTTGTTTATTTTTTGCAGCTTTTGATCTCATGTCAGAATAAAACCCTTTGAAGTAGTTTAAAAGCTCTATGCGCATTGAAGTGGCAGCTTTTAAAGTTGAAAATCCAGCCGTTAGCTGATTGCGAATGGTAAAGGGAAATGTTAAAAGTCCGTTATCACTTTCTTGAATATGCCCTCTTGAACTGGCTTGTTCAAAAAGGATACCAATACTGCCGTTTACATCTGGATAGGTAGATCCTTTTCCGTAATAAAAATCGTCATAATCTTCTTCTGAATAATAAAGTGAGCCTAACTTATTGAAAGCCTCTACATGAAAAGAGCCAATTTTTTGTGTTAATTTTTGATTCAAATCAGGAGTTAAGGGGTTAACTCTTGACGGGATTCCTGGTTGAAAAAAGAAGGTAGAGTTGGTTCCCATTTCATGATGATCGGTCAGGATGTTTGGGAGCCATTCTGTAAAGGTTTTTATTCTAGCTTGCGATTCTGGTAATTGAGTGGGTAGCCAGTCTCTGTTGAGGTCAAACCAGTAGTGATTTGTCCGTCCTCTGGGCCAAACTTCATTGTATTCTCTATCGTTAGAATCAGCGGTTAAAATTTGATTTTTATTCGTATTTGCCCAGTACGAAAAACGTTGCAATCCATCAGGATTAAAACTAGGATCAAATAAGATTACCAATTCATCTAACATTTTTAGAGTTTCGGGGGCTTGACTTGCGGCCAAGTGATACGCGAGTAAAAGTCCAGCATTGGCACCACTAGGTTCGTTTCCATGAATAGAAAATCCTTGATACACCACTAACGGTTGGTCTTCAATAGAAACTTGACCGGTACCGAGTTCTGTAAGTGCGATGTGATTTTTTTGAATTTCGTCTATTCGCTGATGATTTTCAGGACTGGTTATCGTTAAAAGTAAAATTGGACGTCCTTCGTAAGTACTTCCTCTATTTTCTATGTGGATACGGTCTGAACTTTCAGCCAGTCGGTACATATAATTCACGAGTTTGTCATGGGAAACATGCCAAGTTCCTACTTCATAACCTAAAAGCGTTTTTGGTTCAGGGATCTCTTTGTTATAAGGATGATCGGAATCTAAATAATAGTCTAAGGAAACTTGACTTAAAAGTGTATTGCAAAGAAGTAATCCGAATAGAACGAATAATTTTTTCATGGAAAGTTGTTTTAAACTTCTAAAGGTTCAAAATATTACCAACATAAAAAATTAAATAACTTACTTTTTTGGCAAAAGTAAGTTTAACTCAATGCTCTAGTGAGTTTCGGAGTTAATGTTATTTGGTGTGTAGTCTTTTTGATGGCGCTCGCTAATGACTTCATGCCCTCTATTTTCAAAGATAAAAGCAATGGAGTCATTCAGAAACTCAGTAAAGTTTTCAAAATCTTCTTTATAAAGATATATTTTATGCTTTTTGTAATAGTAAGTACCATCCTCGTTAGTGAATTTTTTACTTTCGGTAATGGTTAAATAATAGTCGCTGGCTTTTGTTTCCCTAACATCAAAAAAGTAAGTTCTTCGTCCTGCTCTAAGAATTTTAGAGTAGATTTCTTCAATATTATCTTCTTCGTGATCCCTCATTTTGTCTAAGTTACTCTTCAATTATCTAACAATTTTATTAAAAAAATTAAACAATACCAATTATTTTGAGTTGTTGGCCTGTTGAATCTCAAATAATTCCTTGTAATAGCCCTTAACCTCAATTAAATCAGCATGTTGCCCTTGTTGAACTATTTTACCATTTTCGAAAACAACGATTTGATCAGCATGCTTTAATGAGGAAATACGATGACTTACAATCAGTGTTGTTTTGTTTTTTGAGAGTAACTTAAGATGTTTTAAGATCTCTTCTTCAGTGTCCGTATCTACTGCAGAAAGGCAATCATCAAGCAATAAAATTTGAGGATCTTTAATCAAGGCCCGCGCTATAGATACCCGTTGGATCTGCCCTCCAGAAAGGGTGACACCACGCTCACCTAACAGCGTTTTGTAGCCCTCTTTAAATTTTATGATGTTATTGTGTACCACAGCTTTTTTGGCTGTTTTTTGTATGGTTTCCTCAGTGGCTTTAGGGTTACCAAATCGGATATTATCTTCAATACTTTCTGAGAATAGAAATGCATTTTGGGGCACATAACCAATGGTGTCTCTCAATTCTGAAAGTTTGAATTCCTTTAAGTCATGGCCATCCAGATTCACACTACCTTCAGTAGGGTCATAAAGTCTCAAAATAGTATCCAATAAGGTCGATTTACCGGAACCAATATTTCCGATAATTCCAAGAGTGCTTCCAGAGGGGATATTCAAATTTATAGCATCTAAGGCTTTAATTCCTGTTTCAGGATACTTTAAACTGACATTTTTGAATTCTAAATTTCCGATAATCTTTTTGCTCACTCCCTTTCCTGATTCGATTTCTGGTTGTTCTTTAAGGAAAACGTTGATTCTTTTCTGTGAGGCCTCTGCTTGTTGTACAATAGATGTAATCCATCCAACTACAGCAACGGGCCAAGTTAGCATGTTCACATAGATGATGAATTCTGCAAGTACCCCTATTTCAATAGTGCCATTGATGTACTGATTTCCACCGACAAAAATCACGATCAAATTGCTGCAGCCGATCAATAAAATCATCAAGGGAAAAAACCAAGCTTGGACTTTTACTAAGTCCATATTTTTATCATAGCTTTCAGTTGCAAGCGCATTAAAATCAGCTGAAGATTGAGTTTGAAGGTTATACGACTTTATTACTGCAATACCGCTAAAATTCTCTTGAGCAAATGAAGACATCTTAGAAAGCATTTCCTGAACAAGAGTACTCTTTTGATTAATAATCCTACTTAATTTGTAGATGGTAATAGATAATATTGGAAGGGGTAGTACTGTATAAAGAGTTAATTCTGGGGCAATACTGATCATGTATGAAATGACAATTATAAAAAGCGAGACTGTATTGATACTGTACATAAAAGCAGGACCCACATACATTCTAACTTTTCCGACATCTTCACTGATACGATTCATTAAATCTCCCGTACGATTATTTTTATAAAACCGTTGAGTCAAGCGCTGGTAGTGCCAAAAAATCTCATTTTTTAAATCAAACTCAATGTAGCGTGAAACATTGATGATGGTTTGCCGCATTAAAAATGTTAAAAATCCTGAAACAAGTGTAGTACCTACGATCACCAAAATATTAATTAAAAGGATCTCTTTTATGGCTGCCAAGTCAGTACTTTCTGATTCTAGATAGTTTTCTACAGCAGTAAGGGAGTTGCCAATCAACCGCGGGGCAACAAGTGAAAATATTCGGGCAACTACAGTGATTAAAAACCCTAGAAGTAGTTTGGTGCGGTATTTTAAAAAGTATTTATTAAGGTAACGAAGCTCTTTCATAATTGAAGTAGCAAATGTAATCAAATGGAAACGCTTAAATAAAAAGAGCGCCGAAACTTTTCTATGAGTTCCACTACATATTCACTTTATTAAATTATTTTTGCTTAAATAAAGTTCTTAAACATGCTCACAAGACGTCACATTCGCATTAAAGTAATGCAATCCGCGTATTCTTTTTCTCATAAAGAAAATAGTAAACTCGAAGACGAATTAAAGTTTTACGAAGCAAGTGTTGCCCAAACATACGACCTTTATATCTCAATCTTAGGATTGATTAAATCACTCATGGACTTTACGTTAGACCAATTGAAAACCTACAAAGAGTTGGGAACAAAAGAAGTGAAGTATGAACATCTCAAAGTATTTTCTGAAAATAAAGTTTTGCGAATGATTCATAAGCATCCAGTTTTAGAAAAAAAGTTGAAGTCTAAAAAAGCAATTAGATGGGATTTAGAATTTGTTTTTTTAAAGGAGCTTCTCAAAAAAATTACAGAAAACACAGTTTTTAATGAATATCAAAAAACAGCAAATCCAAGTTGGGAAGAAGATTTAAAATGGTTTGCAAAGTGCTTTAAAAATCATATTGCTACCTCGGATTACCTCTATGATTATTTAGAAGATCAACAAATTACTTGGATAGATGATTTACCACTAGTCAACACTTTTTTATCTAAAACATTCAAACAGCTGAGTATTGACCATTCTGAAGAGCTTCCATTTCCAACATTCAACAAAGGCCAAGAGGATGTGCAATTTGGCCGGGAATTATTAGAAAAAGTGATTGTTAATAATGATAAATTAGAATCAGAATTGGTAGGAAAAACACCCAACTGGGACGCTGATAGAATTGCACTTTTAGATCGTGTAGTTTTAAAAATTGCTATAGCAGAATTATTATTTTTTCCCACCATACCCAGTAAAGTCACCTTAAACGAATACTTGGAAATTGCAAAAGATTATTCCACACCCAATAGCAATAATTTTGTGAATGGTGTACTGGATAAATTAGTTCGTGAATTTAAAGAAAAAAATAGGCTTAACAAAATTGGAAGAGGCTTGTTGTAATCAGTTTTTTTGTTACTTTTGAAACTCACTAAACCTATTGTTTATTATGAAAAAATATTTAATATTTTGTGCTGTATCTTTAGTAGTCTTTTTTACTGCTTGTCAAGATGCTTCTGCTAAAAAAGTTAATGGCACAGCTGCTGCTGCTTCAAGCACTTCAGCTTCTACCGCAAAAGCTACAGGGGTGCCTGCAATGACTTTCGAAAAAGTATCGCATGATTTTGGCACCATTACCGAAGGTGAAAAAGTAACTACCTCTTTTGGGTTTACCAATACAGGTGATGCTGATCTTATTATTGTTGATGCTAGAGGAAGTTGTGGTTGTACAGTGCCTCAGTATCCTAAAAACACTCCAATAGCACCTGGAGAAAGTGGATCTATAGTTGTTAGTTTTGATTCCAGCAACAAGCCTGGAGTTCAACAAAAATCTGTAACGCTTTCTGCCAATACGGCAACGGGAAGAGAAATGTTGAGAATCAAATCCAATGTTACTCCTGATCCTATCAAGCAACAACAAAGAGAAGCTCAAGCAAAAGCGCGTCAACAAAACTAAATCCTCAAATTATGTCGGAAGGTCTTACAGGTCAATTACCGTTTTTACTATTAATGTTGGTTGTATTTTTCTTTTTTATCATTTTGCCTCAGCAGCGAAGACAAAAAAAGGAAAAGAATTTCATGCGCGATATGAAAAAAGGAGATCGCGTAATCACTAAAAGTGGTATCCATGGGAAAATCATGGAACTGAACGATAAAGACAATACCTGCATAGTTGAAACTATGGCTGGGAAGCTCAAAATAGAACGCTCTGCCATTTCCTTGGAAATGAGTTCAAAACTGAATCCTCCTCCAGCGAAAAAGTAATTCATCATCCCGCCTCTTTCGGCGGGATATTTTTTTGATATGTATAAGAAACTAGTCCAACCTTTTTTGTTTCTTTTTGACCCTGAGAAGGTTCATTATTTTTCCTTTTCAATGATCAAGTTGTTTTCCTCAATCCCTGGAGTTCCTCTTCTAATTAAAGCTCTTTTTCAAGTTAAACACCCTAAGTTAGAACGAGAAGTATTTGGAATAAAATTTCCTAATCCAGTGGGTTTAGCAGCAGGTTTTGATAAAAATGCCATCCTGTATAAGGAGCTTTCTAACTTTGGTTTTGGATTTATCGAGATCGGAACACTCACACCCAAAGGTCAACCAGGAAATCCCAAAAAAAGACTTTTCCGACTTAAAGACGATCAAGCGATAATCAATCGAATGGGGTTTAATAATGAGGGTGTAGATGACGCAGTAAAACGATTAAAGAAAAATACGGAGATACTGATCGGTGGAAATATTGGTAAAAATAAGACTACTCCAAACGAAAAAGCAGTTGACGATTACATCTACTGTTTTGAAGCCCTTTTTGACGATGTCGATTATTTTGTAGTCAATGTAAGCTCGCCCAATACTCCTAATCTTAGAGCCTTACAAGACAAGGAGCCTTTAACTCATTTACTCGCTACACTCAACGGGTTGAATCAGAAGAAGAGTAGTCCTAAGCCTATTCTATTAAAAATTGCACCCGATTTGACAGACTCACAGCTGGATGATATTATTGAGATTGTGATCTCAACTAAGATAGACGGTGTAATTGCAACTAATACAACGCTTAGTAGAGAGGGCCTTCAATCCAAAAATAAATCTGAAATGGGAGGCTTGAGTGGAAAGCCCTTAAGTAGCAGAAGTACGGAGGTCATTCGTTATCTCACAGCCAAAAGTAATAATGCCTTCCCAATCATTGGAGTAGGGGGGATTCACACCCCAGAAGATGCTCTAGAAAAAATTAATGCAGGTGCTTCATTGGTCCAGCTTTATACAGGTTTTGTCTATGAAGGACCTGCAGTTGTGAAGCGAATAAATAAGTTATTGCTTAATCAAAATAACTAAAACCCTTCTTGGGATCAATAGTTAAAAGACTCTCATAAATTAAGCGAATTACATTCTCTACATCATCTCGGTGCACCATTTCTACTGTAGTGTGCATATAGCGGAGCGGTAAAGAAATTAGTGCGGAGGCTACTCCTCCATTGCTGTAAGCAAAGGCATCAGTATCAGTACCAGTATAACGAGAAGATGCTAAACGTTGAAACGGAATTTTTTTCGTCTCGGCGGTTTCAAGAATATGTTCTCTCAATAAATTATGGACAGCAGGTGCATAAGAAACCACAGGACCATCACCAATTTTGGTATGACCTTCCTCTTTTTTGTTAATCATGGGTGTAGTGGTGTCATGACATACATCCGTAACGATTGCAACATTGGGTTTAATGGTCTGAGTAATCATTTCAGCACCGCGAAGGCCGACTTCTTCCTGTACCGAATTGGTAATATATAAACCAAAAGGCAATGTTTTTTTGTTTTCCTTTAATAAACGAGCCACTTGAGCAATCATAAAACCACCAGCACGGTTGTCAATAGCACGACAAACAAATTTATCTTTATTTAAAATATGAAATTGATCTGGGTAGGTGATAACACAGCCCACGTGAACTCCTAATTTTTCAACCTCTTTTTTATCCTTTGCACCTACATCAATAAAAATATTGTCCAGTTTAGGCGTTTCCTCTTTTCCGTTTTTACGCGTGTGAATAGCAGGCCAGCCAAATACGCCTTTTACAATTCCTTTTTTGGTGTGGATATCCACACATTTTGAGGGTGCAATTTGATGATCGCTTCCTCCGTTGCGAATTACATAGATTAATCCATCATCTGTTATGTAGTTTACATACCAAGAGATTTCGTCAGAATGCCCTTCAATAACGACTTTAAATTCAGCCTTAGGGTTGATTACACCAACGGCTGTTCCATAGGTATCTGTAATAAAGGTATCTACATAAGGTTTTAGATACTCCATCCATATTTTTTGTCCTCCACTTTCGTAACCCGTAGGGGAAGCATTATTTAAATATTTTTCTAAAAATCCTATTGCTTTTTTGTCTAATAAACTCATATACTAAGGTTAAATTTTAACGAAGATCAAAAGTAAGAATAATCCGATTATAAAAACCCTAGACCTAAATAATTTGTATTTTTGTGGGCTTATTTCTATATAGTCTTTTTAATCAAATAGAGGATACTGCTCCTTGATAA
>CBFHJD010000042.1:0-14536 GCA_965656215.1 Flavobacteriaceae bacterium | reverse complement strand
AGCCCAGAGCGACGAAAACGAACAAGAAGCAGCCAAAGTTGCAATAAAGCGAAAATCAATTTTAGACCGCTTTGGTGAAAAGTTAAAAGAATTTTTAGATAATGCATAATTAGTGTTCAATATGGATCAAGAAGAAAATAAAGGAATCAGTTTTGATTTACCTAAGAATAGGAGTAATGTGATAAAAGTCATGGGAGTTGGTGGCGGCGGAAGCAATGCGATCAATTATATGTTTCAGCAAGGAATCAAAGGGGTCGATTTCATCATCAGCAATACCGATGCTCAAGCATTATCTGAAAGTGGAGTGCCTACAAAAATTCAATTGGGAGCCAGTTTGACTGAAGGTCTTGGAGCCGGCGCTAACCCTGAAGTGGGAGCTAAAGCCGCCCAAGAAAGCCACGAGGAAATTCACAGTATTTTGTCAACCCAGACCAAAATGATTTTTATTACTGCTGGAATGGGAGGTGGAACAGGAACTGGAGCAGCTCCTATCATTGCTCAAATGGCAAAATCTATGGATATTCTTACCGTTGGTATTGTAACCATGCCTTTTCAGTTTGAGGGAAAATTGCGTTTAGAGCAAGCCCAAAGAGGACTTGAAAAAATCAAGGGAGCGGTAGATGCGCTTATCGTGATTAACAATAACAAGTTAAGGGAAGTTTACGGCAACCTAGGATTTAAAGCTGGATTTGCTAAAGCAGATGAAGTTTTAGCTACAGCTGCACGTGGAATTGCTGAAGTTATTACCCATCATTACACTCAAAATATTGACTTAAAAGATGCGAAGACGGTTTTAACTAATTCGGGGACAGCAATCATGGGTTCTGGCACAGCTTCTGGAAGTAATCGTGCTCAAGAAGCCATTGTAAAAGCGTTGGACTCACCCCTTCTAAACGACAATAAAATAACCGGATGTAAAAATGTATTGCTTCTTATAGTTTCTGGTTCAGAAGAAATTACTATTGATGAAATCGGAGAAATTAGTGATTATATCCAAACCGAAGCTGGGAACCATACCAATATCATTATGGGTGTTGGTGAAGATGAAACCCTTGGGAATGAAGTTTCAGTTACCGTTATAGCCACAGGGTTTGGTCAAGAGCAACAAAACGAAATCTCGAATACTGAAGCCAAAAAAATCATTCACTCTTTAGAAGATGATCAAAAAGTTGTTCATGATTTGAGTGATACTGAAAAGCAAGAGGATCAAATTCACTTTCAAGAACCAGCCTCAGAGGTAGATCGAACTCAATTTGAACAGTTTACTTCTGAAAATAAAAATCCACTTATTGAAATGAATGAATTACTTCAGGAGATTGAGGTTGATTTTGAAGTGGTTTCTTATCCTGCAGCTGACCCAGTTCAAAATGCCTTTGAGACTCCAGAAGTATTGGAGTCTAATACAATCAAGCAAGAAAGTGCAGTGCAGGATGAAGTGACAGTTCACGAATTGAATACCGAAGAAATACCTGTGCAGACTTTTCCAGCGGAAGAGATAGAACCAGAAATGGAGACTACTAGTGATGAAATCGAAATGCTTAGCGAGTCTCCTCAAGAGGAAAAAACACAAACACAACCCCTTGATTTCGACTTGACTTCTTCATTTTTTGAATCTGAAGAGGCGGTTGTTGAGGAGAAAGTAGAGCTTGAAACGTTAAAAAATGAAAAGGAGGATTTAACCGAAGTACTTGCTCAAGAAAGTGAATTTGTCTTTAATGAAGTTGAAGTAAAAGATCCTTTCGAAATGAAAGTAGTTGATCCTGAAACCATAGACTTTGAAAGTCAGATGCAAATGGAGTTTGAAATACCATTAAAACCAAAAGGAGAAACCGAACAAATTTCTTCACTAGACGATGAAGTTCAGCAGGACATATACCAGGATAAAACAATCAAAGATTTTGATGAAGCTGCCCTTGAAATTAAGTTCGAATTAAAAGATACCGAAGAACAAGAAGTTTCACAAGTTGAGCACGAAATTCCAGTCAAAATGGAATCAGAAACTACCGAACAATCAAAAGCTGAAGAAGATCCGTTCAATCAATCTATAGACGAAACATTGGCAGCTCAAAATGAAAAACGAAAGGAGCATCTAAAGGCATTTAACCACAAATTTATGCATCAAATGCAACGGGTAGAAGATATGGAGAAACAACCTGCCTATAAAAGACAAGGAATGGATTTGGATACAGACCTGCCAGAATCACCGTCAAGAACAACCTTGGATACGGATAACAATGAGGATTTGCAAATGCGATCTAACAATTCTTTTTTACACGATAACGTAGACTAACAAAACAGATATTATGGGGGTATTAAGTAACCTTACAGAAGAAATAAAAAGCGCTATGCGCGCTAAAGACAGCGTAAAACTTGAGTCATTAAGAGCGATCAAATCAGCAGTTTTATTAGCAGAAACTTCAAGTGGAAGTTCGGGTAGTTTGAGTGACGAAGAGGCTATTAAATTACTTCAACGCTTGGTAAAACAACGAAAAGATAGTGCGGCTATTTTCAAAGATCAAAATCGATTGGATTTGGCTGAGCCAGAAGAAGCTCAAGCAGACATTATTTCCACTTTTTTACCTGCACAGCTTTCCGATGAAGAAATTGAAAGTGCTGTTGCAGCTATTATAGAATCAACTGGAGCCAACGGGATGAAAGATATGGGCAAGGTCATGGGAATGACTTCTAAGCAATTGGCTGGAAAAGCAGATGGGAAAAGAATTTCGGATATAGTTAAGAAAAAACTAGGGTCTTAACTTTCAGCATTCACCTCATTTTTTTTCCTTCACAAATCATACGTTCGTTTTCTTATTTATCCTCTAAAGAATACAACACATAAGCGAATTGTGTCCCTTCAGGATTCCACGAGGGCACATTGATTGTTCCCTGACCTCCGTAAAAGGGAGGGGTTAAGTCACTTACTTCCTTAGTGCTCAAGTCTAGTAATCTCAGTTTTACTTTCCTTCCAAAGGGGTGCTGCTGTCCCTGATCCTTGAGGTAACTAATAAAAACAGCATTTTGATTATGGGGCGCAATATGAGCAAACCAATTAGAGTAGTTGTCAAAAGTCATTTGCTCCTTATTTGAACCGTCTGCTAACATTCTCCAAATTTGCATTTTTCCTGTTCGAAATGAGTTAAAGTAAATGTGTTTTCCATCTGGAGAATATTCTGGTCCATCGTCTAATCCTTCAGTGCTTGTCAATCTAAGTTCTTCTCCGCCATTGGAGTTCATTTTATAGATATCGTAGTTTCCATTTCGCTCGGCGCAATAAACGATGTCATTGCCATCTGGAGATACTCCATGCCAATAAGATGGCGAAAGAGGGGTTAACAGCTCAGGTTCTCCGCCTCTGAGAGAAACTTTATAAATAAAAGAACGGTGTTCTTTGATTTCTTTTTTACCACTTGAAAAATATAATGTTCTACCGTCAAATGAAATTCCATGATCATTATTACATTTTTGCAAATTTCCAGTATCGACGATCTCCAAAGGTTCGCCTTTTACAGAATACTTTTCTATTTCCCCTCCACTGTTAAGTAAAAGATAAGAGCCATTAGGTGACCAATTTGGTGCTTCAAAATGTCTTTTTTCTTGAGTAATTAAAGTTGATTTTTTATCAATCATGTCATATATGTATAACGAGCTAATTACCGATTTCCCCTCTGGTATTTGAGCAGTTATAAATTGAATAAATAATAGGAATGTAAGAATTATTTTTTCCATCTGTTTTTAGTTTAAACTTTACTGTACCTTAAAGCTAGCCGCTATCAAAAAAGTTTTACTCTAGTAATTTGACTAACTTCAATACGTTTTTATACTTCATTTGCTTAGGTTCAAGCTCTATGAAATTAATTAATTTTCATCGATCTCATTTACAAATTCATAAGATTTAATCCTTTTAAAGTAGATCTGATCCATGAAAACTAGAAGATCAATGTGGGAGCGATATTTTTTTCTACTTTCGTACAGCTATGTTAAGATGTTTTTTATTGATTTTTGTGCTTGGATTAATGTCCTGTGAAAAAGAAAACCTGCCTCAGAATTTTCTAGAAAAATACAACAATACCTATTGGGAAGCAGATGATGGAGGCAGTTCAAATATTGGATTTTTCAATGATCCGCTTCAATTTGTTTATACCTCTAGCTGCACACGTGCAGGTTTTGGAGATTTCATAATTGAAGATATTGATGATTTTATTATCACAAAAAACACCTTGGATGAGCTTCATTTTTCAATTGTTTTTTTAGAAAGCTGTGATCCTATAATATACTTAGACTGGAAGGTCAAGGCTTATCCAGACGACATTTTGTTTTTAACTCGTAAAAAGCTGATTGGGTATCGAGACTGTGAGGTTTATAAGGATGGTGGAGATTTTTCTACACCGTTCCGACTTCAAGAGAAAACACTAGATGAAGTATGTGCGGCTCCCCTAAATATTTTTTAACGTTGTTAGGATTCCAGTTAGCGAGAGTAATTTGAATTCCTTTTTTTCATTAAGATGGTTTAATTTCATTTTAGCTCTGATAAAATCAATTAAAAGTAAATCAACTAGTCGTTGTGTTTCGTCTGGAAAATCTACTTCCAAAACCCCAAGAGTTTCGGCCCAAGTTTCTAATTTAGAAAGATTATTTACTTTGAGATTTTTGATGACACTAACCCCCATTTTTTTTAAAATGAATGCATTAAGTTCTTGTTCTATCTGATTCTTAAGAGGGATAACTAACAGTGGCTTTTTTAAATATAATGCTTCAGAGGTTGTGGTAAATCCAGCTGCGGTGACAACGCCAGCGCATCGAGCCAAATCTTTTAAAAAAGCATCTTCTGATATGGGTGCGAAATGAAGATTAGCTTCCGTACTGTTTTCTTTTATTTCTGAGGAATAAATTTTCCATTGGTAATTGCTTAATTTAGAAAAAATAGTGTGTAGCTTTTTAGATTTAAATCCAGGTAAGTAAACCAAAAAAAAAGGGTTTGTATTGGTCACTTTTTGAAGCGCTCTTACTTTGGATCGTATGATAGGAAAAAACACCCTTGGATTAATTTTTTTATAATAAATACCATAGGAAATTGTGCTTGGTGCAAACAAACGAACAAACCAACGGATCATAAAAAACTTATTGTTTTTCGAATGCTCGAGATCATAACTGAATGCATGTTGGTTACTTAAACCTACACACCTTTTTCTTCTTAAAACACAGGCCCAAGCTGTAACGGGCTCAAAATCGTTTAGTACGAGGTCGTATTCTTTAACGGGACATTTGTAGACTTCGATAAAAAATCGAATAAGGTTATTTTTAAACAGGGTTTTTAACCAATTGAGATTCCCTTTACTGCTAGTATAAAGTGCGAATCCCTTGTAATGTTCACGTACGGGATGATTGAAGTCAAAATTATTTTTTGGACCGCTCAATAAAACATCTGTCTGAACCCGTTTAGTTAATTTGGGAATGATTTCTTTTGCCCGAGATAAATGACCATTTCCCGTAGTTTGGATACCGTATAAAATTTTCATTTATCAAGTTCTTTAAATTCATTAATCAATTCTTCAAAGAGTTCTTTTGAGGACTTATCAATTTGATCTATTTTTTCTTTCTTATCCAAAGAAGAATCTTCTTCAAAATGATGTATTGACCATTTTTTATTTTGATATTCCAAGGCTGTCAAATTTTCTACCCAATCTCCCGAGTTCAGATACGTAATCTCTTTTCCACCTATCATGTATTTTTTTATGTTAGGATGGTGAATATGACCACATACAACATAATCATATTCGTTTTTTTTGGCAATATTTACGGCTACTTCTTCAAAAAGATTGATATAGGATAAGGCACTTTTGACTTTATTTTTTACGGTCTTGGAAAGGGATAGTTTGTCTTTACCCATCCTTTCAAGTAAATTATTTACTAAACTGTTTAGTACAATTAATAGGTCGTATCCAACCCCTCCTAGTTTGGTTATCCATTTAGAATATTGCATGGTTACATCAAAAACATCACCGTGAAAAAACCATGCTTTTTTACCATCCAGTTTTAAAACTTTTTTATTTAAAATTTCTAATTTTTGCATTTTAAAACCAATAAAGCGTCTTAGGGCTTCGTCGTGATTACCGATCAAATAATAGACTCGTTTCCCTTTTTGTATTTCCTTAAGGAAGTAGTTGATGATTTTAAGATGAGATTTAGGAAAGTATCTTTTGTTAAATTGCCATATATCAATAATATCTCCGTTGAGAATATAGGTTTCGGGATCAATTGATTTTAGATAGCTGAGTAGTGGTTTAGCTTGACACCCATAAGTGCCTAGGTGTATGTCTGAGATAACAACTAGCTTTAGTTTTCTTTGGCTCATATCTTTACAAAGAAAAAAGCTTTTAGGAAGAACTAAGTTAAATTTAGGTCATGCAAAGATTAGCTTAAAGCTATTTTTCACTCTTTAATTAATAGCATGGATTAGCGTTTATATCCTAGTTTTTTTTAATTTAGCAAGGCTAAAATTATTGATAAAGCACTTCTTTATTTTTTAGTAATAACCCTATTGGCCCAGTAGTTCAACTGGATAGAATATCAGATTTCGGCTCTGAGGGTTGGGGGTTCGAATCCTCCCTGGGTCACGAATAAACAGGACAATTAAAAAACGCTAAGATTACGCAAGCGTTTTTTTTACTGTTTTTAAAGTGGACCTTTGTAAAGATCATCCATTTTCACCGGGTCACTTTCGTTAGGTTAAATGTACCACTATGCGTTGGCTCTTTTATCGAGGGTAAGGAGTACGTCAAAATTATATTTTTAAGTTGTTGTTTTAGATTTGTTTACCTTAGATCATGTCATATATTGATTTCAATTGAAGCAACAAGTAGAACTTCCTGTAAACCGAAATAAACTTAAAATCTTTATCGAAGAACAGTATCAGATAAAAGGTACTGCTTTTGAGCTCGATGGAGAACTTGACTTGAATTTTAAATTTGTTTCAGCCCAGGGTAAGGTCTATGTACTCAAACTATTTGCTCCAGATAGGGATCAACAATTTCTTGATTTCCAAGAAAAAATTTTATTCTACTTGAGTGTCAAAGCTAAAGATCAGGTTATTCCTACTATAATAAATACGACATCTGGAAAACCCTCTGCTTTTTTTAAAGACACCAATGGCGAACAAAGAAATGTCCTACTCCTGAGTTGGATTGAAGGGCGGGTATGGAATCAAGTAAATCCTCATACTGAAAAGCTACGCTGTGAGTTAGGATACACTTGTGGCTCTATTGCAGCTCATTTAATTGATTTTGATCATGACTTTGCGCATCGATCCTTTGAGTGGGATATTGCTAAAGGACTTTGGACCAAAGAATATTTGAGACTTTTTGAATTGAAAGACCAAAAGCTGATTTTGGGAATGCTTGAGGAATTTGAAAGGATCCAGCCCGAATACCAAAGGCTGCAAAAAAGTGTTGTTCATAACGATGCTAATGATTTTAATTGTCTAGTGTCTGATGATGTATTCAATCCTGAGCTAATTGCGTTGATTGATTTTGGCGATGCAGTTCATACACAAATCATAAACGATGTAGCCATTAGTTGTTGCTATGCTATTATGAACTTTGAAGATCCACTAGAAGCTTCTTTGGCTATTGTAAAAGGTTATCATCAAGCGTTTCCTATAGAAGAGGAAGCATTAGCAGCACTTTATATTTGTATTGGTATTCGACTCATTATATCTGTAACAAAATCGAGGATAAATAAATTAGAAGAACCCGAAAATACTTATCTTCAAATTAGCGATAGAGCCGCATGGAAGCTTTTAAGAAAGTGGGACGCAATAGACCCTGAATTTGCTCATTATAACTTTAGAGAAGCCTGTGGTTTAAATCCTCATCCACAAAGTACAGTATTTTCAGACTGGGCTTCAACACAAAATTTTTCACTAAAATCTCTTTTTCCTTCTTTGTTAAAAGAGCAAGTTTATTATCTGGATTTGAGCGTCTCAAGCACTTGGTTAGGTCAGTCGTCCAAGTTTAATGATTTAGACTGGTTTGATTATGAATTGAAAAAGCTCCAGAAGGAAAATTCAAAAAAAATCATTTCTGGAGGATATTTGGAGCCAAGACCACTTTATACAGATTCGTCTTATGAAAAAGTAGGAAATCATGGGCCTGAAAGTCGATGTATGCATTTGGGAATCGATTTTTGGGTAGCTGAGAACACCGCTGTTAACGCCCTTATTGATGGTGAAGTTGCTCTTGCTGTTAACGATGTTGGTTTTAAGAAATACGGAGGCTTGGTCGTTCTACAGCACCATGAAGATGGATTAGTTTTTTATACTTTATACGGGCATTTATCCTCAAATAGTATTCTCAAGCTCAAAGTTGGTGATCGATTGAAAAAGGGTGATCAGATTGGATTTATTGGAAATCCAACTGAAAATGGTAATTGGTCAACTCATCTTCACTTTCAGATAATGTTAAGTCTTCTTAATTATGAAAATGATTTTCCGGGGGTAGCATATTATGCTCAAAAGCAGGTCTGGAAATCGATTTGTCCTGATCCAAATTTACTTTTCAAATTGAAAGAATTCGATTTTCTAGAGGACAAAAATGCAGCACAGATTTTAAAATCTCGGAAAAAATATCTTGGTAAAGGAATGAGTTTGCAGTATGAGAAACCGCTCCACATTGTGAGAGGCTCAGGAGTCTATTTGATTGACCACAATGGAAGAAAGTATTTAGACACCGTAAACAATGTGGCTCATGTTGGACATGAACACCCTAGAGTTGTAACTGCTGGGCAACAACAAATGGGTCTCTTAAATACAAATTCAAGGTATTTACACAAAAACATCACGGATTTAGCTAGAAAACTAAAAGAAACTTTACCTCCAAAGTTGAGTGTATTTCACTTTGTGAATTCGGGCAGTGAGGCCAATGAGTTGGCTTTGAGAATGGTAAAAGCGGTAACCGAATCATCTCAAATGCTTGTTTCAGAGGTGGGCTATCATGGAAATACCAATGGCTGTATAGAAATAAGCTCTTATAAATTTGATGGAAAAGGAGGACAAGGTGCACCAAATCATGTTCATGTATTTCCTATGCCAGATTCATTTAGAGGAAAGTACAGAGGGGTTGATACTGCAAACGACTACGCTAATGAAGTTGAGGTTTTAATTCACAACCTTCAAAACAAAGGAGCGCAATTAGGGGGCTTTATACTAGAGCCAATTTTGAGTTGTGGAGGTCAGGTGGAATTACCCGAAGGATTTCTGAAAATGAGTTATTCCCTTGTTCGTAGGGCAGGAGGTCTCTGTATTTCCGATGAAGTACAAACCGGATTTGGGCGAATGGGGAAAACTTTTTGGGGATTTGAACTTCATGGAGTAGTCCCAGACATCGTAACCCTTGGAAAGCCTTTAGGAAACGGACATCCTGTAGCTGCCGTTGTTTGTACTGAGGAGATTGCAGCAAAATTTGCGAATGGAATGGAGTTTTTTAATACTTTCGGAGGGAACCCTGTTTCTTGTGCCATTGCACAGGAAGTTCTCAATGTTGTTGAAGAGGAGCAGCTTCAGTCTAACGCTCTTCAGGTGGGAGAATTTTTAAAGTCGGAATTAAAGAAGATTGCAATTACATTTCCAATTATGGGCTCGATTAGGGGGCAGGGTCTTTTTTTAGGAATCGAGTTGGTTTCAGAAAAAAGAGATCCATTAGCAAAGCAAACAACCTATTTGGTTAATCGAATGAAAGATCACGGAATCCTAATGAGTACTGACGGCCCTGATCATAATGTTATAAAAATTAAACCACCACTTGTTTTTTCAATTCAAAATGCAAAGCAGCTTATTCAAACATTATCGATGATTTTGAAAGAAGACTCTATGCAAATTTCATTGAATTAATTTCGAAAACTCTAGATTATTTGTAACTTACATCTACTATTTAAATTTGGAAATAATGAGTGAAATTACTATTGTCATCATAGGAGCTGTAGTCTTGGTTGGGGGTGTAATATTATATGCTGTTATATCAACTGCAACGGGGATGGAAGAAGACGAAAACAACAACTATATACCAGACTGGATTGAACGAAAATTCCCATCAATTTTTAAATCCAGTAAGGATCTAGACTAAAATGTTTTGACCAAAATTTTTAGCGGCACAATAATTTTCATTTTAGAAGGTTATTGATTCTAACTGCTTTGATATCAATATGAAAAATTTAACATTTACTTTATTGTGCTTTTTTCTTCTTTCTTTTCAGAACACAATCGCACAAACTTTGGATAAACCTTGGTCTTTTTCCGTCAATTCAAATATCATAAACTTATTGGGTACTGATGTGGATAAAGGAATTAATTTTGGTGCTCCTGCACTTGGTTTAAGCAGATATCTAGGCAGTGGTTTATCAATCGGTTCACAAGTTTCAATAGGAAGCGTTTCCGACCGAACTGATTCTTATGATTACTCTTCTGTAGATGGTTTTTTAAAATTTAACTTGTCCGAGGGAAGTCTTGTCCCATATATTATAGGAGGGTATGGTTTCTCAGTTTTTTCAGATGGTGTTGAAAAAAGAGGATTTTTCCCCTCTTCAGAAACCAGTAGAACAATTTTTGGAGGTCTTGGTTTAGGATATTATTTGAATGATAACTTTTCAATTAATGTGCAGTCAACCTTCAGATCAATGAATGAAAATGATGGATTTGATCATTTGCAACATTTTGTTGGCTTAGCGTATAGTTTTGGATCTGCAGATACAGACAAAGACGGAGTTCCAGATAAGAAAGATAAATGTCCAGAAATTCCTGGATTAAAAGAGTTTGATGGCTGTCCAGATACAGACGGGGACGGAATTATAGACAAGGAAGATAAATGTCCAGAAATTGCAGGTGTAGCTGAATTTAATGGTTGTATTGATACAGACGGGGATGGTATTGCTGACCCAGACGATACTTGTCCTGAACAAGCGGGAACTGTTGAGATGAATGGTTGTCCTGATAGTGATGGAGACGGTATTTCAGATGATATTGATGAATGTAAAGAAGTAGTTGGACCGGAAGAAAATAAGGGGTGTCCATGGCCTGATGCAGATGGAGATGGTGTTGCTGATAAAGATGATCTTTGTAAAGATGAAGTAGGAACTGCATTGAATAATGGTTGTCCAGAACTCTCTTCTGAGATAGTAGCTACTTTAAATGAATTTGGATCAAGAATTTATTTTCCTGCCAACAGTGCTCAAATAATAGGGAGAAAAACCAAAGAGGTGTTAGAGGCTATCAAAAATGTCTTAACTGAAAATCCAAAGGGAAATATCATCATTGAAGGCTATACGTCTTCTGATGGTGAGGAAGATTACAATATAGACTTGTCAGTCAAAAGAGCAGAGGCTGTTTTAGAATATTTGGTTGGTTTGGGTATCTCTCCGTCCCGTTTAGAGGCACAAGGTTATGGTGAATCTGACCCGTTAGGAGACAATACTAATCCTCAAGGAAGAGCCATCAATAGAAGAGTACAATTCAAGCCCAAAAGGGACTAAACAATACCTTTTAAATATTTAATTTTTTCTAGGGGATCATCTGATTTGAAAACATGACTCCCGGCAACGAGAACATTTGCACCACTGGAAATTAACTGAGCTGCATTTTGATCCGTGACACCACCGTCTATCTCGATTATACAATCGCTCTGGTTTTCCGTAATGAGTTGTTTCAATTCCAATGTTTTGGCATACGTATTTTCGATAAACGATTGTCCGCCAAATCCTGGATTTACACTCATTAAACAAACTAAATCAAGATCTTTTATGATGTCTTTGAGAAGGTGAACTGGAGTATGTGGATTGAGAGCAACACCAGCTTTCATCCCAAACGATTTTACTTTTTGGATACTTCTATGAAGATGGTTACAAGCTTCGTAATGAACGGTTAAGACCTCTGCTCCAAGTTTGTGAAAAACTTCAATATAGCGATCTGGATCAACGATCATTAAATGAACATCTAGAGGTTTTTGAGCATGTTTTTGTAAGGCAGCTAATACAGGCATACCGAACGAAATATTGGGAACAAAAACACCGTCCATGATATCAATATGAAACCAATCGGCTTCACTGCGATTTACCATGTTACAGTCTCGTTCTAAATTTCCAAAATCTGCAGCTAATACTGAAGGTGCGATAAGTGTTGACATGAGATACTTTATTTAAAGATACAAAAAAAGGCAACTTTTAAAAGTTGCCTTAATACTTAGCCCAAATAGGTTTTCAGAATTTTACTTCTGGAAGTGTGTTTGAGTCGTCGAATTGCTTTTTCTTTAATTTGACGTACACGTTCACGTGTGAGATCAAATGTTTCACCAATTTCTTCCAGTGTCATGGCATGTTGATTCCCTAAGCCAAAATACAAACGAACCACATCTGCTTCTCTTGGAGTAAGCGTTTCAAGTGCTCTTTCGATTTCTGTTCGAAGAGATTCATGCAATAATACACGATCTGGATTAGGTGATTCACCACTATTCAATACATCGTAGAGGTTTGAGTCTTCACCTTCAACTAAAGGAGCATCCATAGATACGTGGCGCCCCGAGTTTTTAAGTGATTCTTTTACATCGTTGATGGTCATGTCTAATTCCTTAGCAATTTCTTCAGCAGAGGGTGCACGTTCGTGTGCTTGCTCAAGAAAAGCATAGGTTTTATTGATTTTATTGATGGATCCAATTTTATTAAGAGGTAGCCTTACAATTCGCGATTGCTCTGCTAGGGCTTGTAAAATTGATTGACGAATCCACCATACAGCATAAGAGATAAACTTAAATCCTCGTGTTTCATCAAAACGTTGGGCAGCTTTTATCAAGCCTAAATTACCTTCGTTGATCAGATCAGGTAATGTCAATCCTTGGTTTTGGTATTGTTTAGCTACAGAAACAACAAAACGCAAATTGGCTTTAGTTAATTTTTCTAAAGCAATTTGATCGCCTGCTTTAATCCGCTGCGCTAATTCAACTTCTTCTTCGGCTGTAATCAAATCTACCTTACCAATTTCTTGGAGGTATTTGTCTAAAGAAGCAGTCTCACGATTCGTTACCTGTTTGGTAATTTTAAGTTGTCTCATGCATTAAATCATATAAGGTTATAGTAGTATTACGTTAGAAAACTCTAATTGTTACAAAAAGAGGAGAAAATAATTAATCCTTTTTCTCAGGTCTTGGTAATAAAGCTTTGCGTGAAACTTTTTCTTTTCGAGTTCTGGAGTCAATACCGAAATATTTAACTTCTAGGACATCTCCAAGGTTGACTACATCCGAAACATTTTCGGTTCGTTCCCAAGCCAATTCACTTACGTGAAGTAAGACTTCATTTCCAGGAGCTTCTAAGTATTCAACTACAGCTCCGAAGTCAAGCATTTTAATCACTTTAACTTCATACGTGTTTCCTACTTTTGGTTTGAACGTAATGGAGTCAATTTTAGCTTCCACCATTGCAATACCTTCTGGTGAAGTACCTAAAATTTCAACAATTCCTTCTTCGGTAACAGGATCTTCATTGATCACAATTGTACATCCTGATTCTTTTTGAAGTTCTTGGATCACTTTTCCACCTGGTCCAATTAATGCACCGATGTATTCGTTAGGAATACGTCTGTTAATCATTTTTGGCGCATGTGCTTTTACATCTTCGTTAGGAGTTGCAATAGTGTCTGTAAGGTGATTTAAGATGTGAAGTCTTCCTTCTCTTGCTTGGTTTAAAGCTTGCGTCATGATATCAAAACGCAATCCTTTTATTTTGATATCCATTTGACATGCTGTAATTCCATCTGCAGTCCCAGTTACTTTAAAGTCCATGTCTCCCAAGTGATCTTCATCCCCTAAGATGTCTGAAAGTACGGCAAAGCGTTCTCCTTCAGTAATCAAGCCCATGGCTATCCCTGAAACAGGTTTTGTAATTTGAACACCGGCATCCATAAGAGCCATAGTTCCTGCACATACAGTAGCCATCGAAGAAGATCCGTTGGATTCTAATACTTCAGAAACAATACGAACAGTATAAGGACAGTTGTCTGGTAACACTTTTTTCAGTGCTCTTTGCGCTAGATTTCCGTGTCCAACTTCACGTCTTGAAGTCCCTCTTAATGGTCTTGCTTCTCCCGTTGAAAAAGGAGGGAAGTTGTAGTGTAAATAAAAATTTTCTTCACCCTGATTTGTCGGAGAGTCAATGATATTAGATTCTCTTGAGGTGCCTAAGGTTGCTGTGGCAAGTGCTTGAGTTTCACCTCTAGTAAACAATGCTGATCCATGTGTAGAGGGTAAATAATCCACTTCACACCAAATAGGTCTGATGTCAGTTGTTTTTCTTCCGTCAAGTCGAATTCCTTCAGCAAGAACTAGATCACGAACAGCCTTTTTCTGTGAACTACTTAAGTAGCGTCCAATAAGGTCTGATTTTTCTTCAAGCTCTTCTTCGTTAAGTGTTGCTTTATAATCTTCTTTTATTTCAGAAAATTTTTCTGAGCGTTCACTTTTTGAAAGCCCCTGTTTAGCTACTTGATAGTAAGCATCGTAAG
>CBFHJD010000041.1:0-14629 GCA_965656215.1 Flavobacteriaceae bacterium | reverse complement strand
TTCAAGATTTTTGTGAACCATCGGTTGTAAAATATCATTAAATAATAATTCATGAGTTCCTCCAATCATTTCATATTTCATTGATGTTCCCGTACCCAAAGCAGCACCTTCAGCAGCTTTTACTATACGATCGAAAATTTTAGTAACCTCATCTCTTGTTTTATGTCGGGAATAGTAATAAACCTCTGCAAAGTCGGGAACAACGTTTGGAGCTTCTCCTCCTCGAGTGATTACATAGTGAATTCGCGTGCTTTCAGAAACGTGTTCACGCATCATATTAACCATCGAATTCATTGCCTCAACAGCATCTAGTGCAGAACGTCCTTTTTCTGGTGCTGCTGCCGCATGAGCAGACACACCGTAAAAACGGAATTTAGCTGATTTATTAGCTAATGCTGGTCTAACGCTGGCTGCATTTTTATTATCAGCATGCCAATGAAGTGCAACGTCAACATCGTCAAAAAGTCCAGCACGAGTCATGTAAACTTTTCCCGAACCTCCTTCTTCTGCTGGACAACCATAAAATTTTACAGTACCTGACTTTCCTTCTTTTTGAAGATAGTTTTTAATCGCTATAGCGGCAGCGGCTGACGCTGTTCCAAATAAATGGTGACCACAAGCATGACCTGCTTTTCCATTATTTGACATTTTATAAGGAACCGCTTGTTGAGACAAACCTGGTAAGGCATCGTATTCTCCCAAAATAGCAATTACGGGACTTCCAGAACCATAGCTAGCTACAAAGGCCGTTGGAATTTCAGCAACTGCTGTTTCAAGTTGAAACCCTTCTTCCTGAAGTGTTTTTTGCAACAGTGCACTACTCTGCTCCTCCTGGTATCCCATTTCAGCAAAGGTCCATATCTGCTGTGCAATAGCTGCATAAGATTTTTGATTTTCATCAATTTCGTTAAGAATTGATTTATACTTTGATTGACCCAAACCCAATGTGAAAATGAGTAGGAAAATAACGGTTGTGAATATTCGCATGAGCTTAATTTGTTAAATACTTTCAAATGTATTAATTTAGAATGCCTAATCCTAAAAAACATAGGCCTCAAACCTATCACAAACACAAAAATACAGCCATGAGAAACCTATCACTATTGTTTCTACTTTTCAGCTGCAGCCAACTACTCAACGCACAAAAAGTATTATTTGAAGAATACGACCTCGCTAACGGTCTTCATGTCATTTTACATCAGGACAAAACAGCTCCTTTAATTGTGACTTCGGTGCTCTACCATGTAGGTGCTAAAAATGAAGAAAAGGGTAGAACCGGCTTTGCCCATTTCTTTGAACATTTACTCTTTGAAGGCACGGAAAACATTGAACGCGGTGAATGGTCGAAACTCGTCAACTCAAATGGAGGAAGAAATAATGCCTACACCAATGATGATTTCACTTACTATTACGAAATATTCCCATCTAATAATTTAGAATTAAGTCTTTGGATGGAATCTGAGCGAATGTTACATCCTGTAATTAATGAAATTGGTGTTGAAACTCAAAACGAAGTAGTAAAAGAGGAAAAACGATTACGATATGACAACAGTCCTTACGGAAAATGGATTTTTGAAGTTCGAAAACGGATGTTTGACAAACACCCCTACAGCCACCTGCCGATTGGTGAAATGGAGCATCTAGACGCCGCTACGCTAGAGGAATTCATTGCGTTCAATAAAAAGTATTACGTTCCCAATAATGCAGTTTTAGTCATTGCAGGTGATTTTGAAATACAAGCTGCCAAAAAAATGATTGCTGATTATTTTAACGAAATCCCAAAAGGAGAGGCCATTGTTTACGAAAAGATAAAAGAAACTTCAATTACAGAACCTAGGACAGCAGAAGCTTTCGACAAAAATATTCAAATTCCTGCTCTATTTACAGCCTATAGGATTCCAGAAAAAACTTCAAGAGAATCTTTTGTATTCAATATGATTTCTTCCTACTTAAGCGATGGTAATAGTTCAAAATTATATCGAAAATTAGTAGACGAGAAAAAAATGTCCTTGCAAGTCGCTGCTTTTAATATGAGTATGGAAGATTATGGTCTTTATGTCATTTTATCTCTTCCTTTAGGAGAAACAGAACTGCTAGCCATAAGAGATGAAATTGATAAGGAAGTAGAAAAAATTCAAACTGAACTTATCAGTGAAAAAGATTATCAAAAACTACTGAATAAATTCGAGTCTGACTTTGTAGATTCTAATGGGTCTATAGAAGGTATTGCCAATTCCTTAGCAGAATACTACGCTATTCATGGTGACACCAATTTGATCAATTCCGAAATCGATATTTATCGATCCATTACCCGAGAAGAAATTCGAGACGTGGCAAATAAATATCTTAACCCGAATCAGCGACTGACTTTAAACTATCTCCCCGAACCAAATTAAAATCCAGATGAGACCACTTTTAACCTTTTGCTTAATTTTTCTTTTCACTTTTACTTCCCAAGCTCAAGTCGATAGAACTCAACAACCAAAACCCGGTCCAGCTCCATTGATACAACTTGCTGACCCTGATGAATTTGAACTGCGAAATGGAATGACGGTACTCTTAGTAGAAAACCACAAACTCCCCAGAGTTTCCATCAGTCTTCGCATTGATCATCCCCTAATTGTTGAGGGAGAAAAAGCAGGGTCAATTGACTTGTTGACAAGTATGATGGGTAAAGGATCAACCTCAATTTCGAAAAATGATTTTGAAGAGAAAATTGACTTTATGGGAACACATTTTCACTTTAATTCGGACGGGGTTCATGCCAGCTCATTAAGTCGGTTTTTTCCAAAAGTTTTGGAATTGATCGCTGACGCTACACTCAACCCTAATTTTCTAGAAGAGGAATTTCAAAAAGAAAAAGAAAAACTCATTACGGGTTTAGAAACAAGCGAAAAAGACGTTAAAACAGCTGCTAGACGTGTAGAGAATTTAGTTTCTTATGGGTCAAAACATCCTTATGGTGAATACATTTCTATAGAAAAAATTAAGCCGTTGACTCTTGATGACATTAAAAAGGCTTACCAATACCTCTATAGTTCTACAAACTCCTTCCTCGTTGTAGTGGGTGATTTTGATTCAAAGCAAACTAAGAAATTGATTAAAGAACACTTTGGGGATTGGAACGCAAACAAACGACCTAAAATCCCTTTCTCTGATCCCTCAAATGCAGTGCAAACAGAAATTAATTTTGTTGAGATGCCTAATGCAGTTCAATCAGAAATTAGCTTGATCAATACAGTTCAACTGGATAAAAAGAATGAGGACTATTTTGCAGCCTTACTTGCCAATCAAATTTTAGGCGGCGGCGAGGCTCGTTTATTTATGAATTTAAGAGAGGATAAAGGCTTTACCTATGGGGCCTATTCAAGCTTAGCTGATTCCCATAAAACAAAAGCGCGTTTCAGAGCCTCAACTAGTGTACGTAACGCAGTGACTGATAGCGCCGTGGTTGAAATACTTCATGAGGTTGATAAAATTAGAAATGATCTGGTTACCGATGAAGAGCTGGAACTCGTAAAAGCAAAATATGCTGGTAATTTTGTAATCTCACTCGAAGACCCTGAGACAATCGCTAACTTTGCATATAATATCAAGACACAAGATCTCCCTGCAAACTTTTACAAGGAATTTCTAAAAAATATTAATGCCGTTACTAAAGAACAAGTTTTAGCGGCAGCCAAAAAATACTTTTTAAGCTCAAATGCAAGAATTGTAGTGACTGGAAAGGGAAATGATATCTTAGAGGCATTAGAAAAAATAAAATATAACGACAACCCACTCCAGGTTCGTTATTTCGACAAATGGGGTGTGGAAACCGATCGACCTGACTACTCAAAAAAGACACCGGTTGGAGTTACAGCGACTTCTATCATTAACCAATACATAGAAACACTAGGGGGGAAAAGTACATTAGAAGGTATTGAATCCATTAAAGAAAGTGCAAAAGCCGAAATGCAGGGAATGGTTCTCGAAGTGCTGACTCAAAAAACAAATCAACAGCAAGCCTTGACTGAAATGAAAATGATGGGTAATATCATGCAAAAACAAGTTGTAAATAAAGATTATGCCTACATGGAAATGCAAGGTCAAAAAATGGATATGGAAGGAAGTGTTCTAGAACAAATGATAGAAGGTGCCGCCATTTTTCCAGAACTAACTCTTGATTTAAATTCCTTAGAACTTCAGGGCATTGTAGATATAGATGGTAAAAAAGCATATGAAATTAAAGTTGGTGAAGGATTACTCAACTATTACGACATGGAGAGCCACCTTAAAATTCAGGTTTCACAAACCATGGAACTGATGGGTAATTCACAAACAACTATAATTAAAATGAGTGATTTCAAGCCCGTAGAAGGGATTCTCTTTCCTCATAAAACAACAATGAGCTTAGGACCTCAAGAGGTTGAATTTATAACCCAAGAAGTAATTCTTAATACTCCGTTAGATCCTACCATTTTCAACTAAACAATAAAACATTTAGCCTTTTTAATGATCTTTTTTGTGGCGTTTTTTATAGGTAATTAAATAAACCCCCAATAGAATTAAGGCACAGCCAAACCATTGAATTAAAGTAAACTGTTCTCCGTCTAAAATCCCCCAGCCTATAGCTACTATGGGAAGTAAATACGTAATAGAAATCGAAAAAACAGGTGTTGAAATAGCAACTAATTCGTTAAACATCACCTTAGCAAGTGCCGTCCCTAAAAGGGATAAAATAAAAATATAACCCAAGGAACTACTTACATCAGAAGAAACTGTTATTTCCGACCACGGGAAGTCAACAAAAAATAAAACACCTAAAGCCGGGACTATAATGGAAATAAAATTTCCAAATGCAATTGCTATAGCAGGTACACCTTGAAGCTTATATTTAATTAAATTTACATTTATCGAATAACATAAAGTTGCTGCCACAACTAAGAACGCATACCAACTATTTTCTCCGGCACGAATTGTAAACTCGTTTGAGACTAAAACCAATGTACCGCCAAAACCAACCAATACACCAAACATTTTTACCCAGTTAAATTTAGAGTTGAATAAAAGTAATCCTAATAACAAGGTAAACAAAGGGGTCATCCCATTCAATACAGCTGCAACCGAACTGTCGATAACTGTTTCCGCAAAAGCGAACAAATAGCTAGGAAAAAAAGTGCCAAAAAATCCAGTAACCACGATCCATTTCCAAGCTTCTCTAGGAATTTTTTTAAGTTGATTCCAGCCAAAAAATGAGAGGATTAGCGTCGTCATTATAATTCTTATCGAACCCAATTGCAGGGGTGATAAGCCAATCAATCCTTTCTTAATTAAGATATAAGAACTTCCCCAAATAAGAGAAAGTATGAAAAGGTAAACCCACTTTTTTATAGAAATAGTCATTGAATACAAAATTGCACTTTTTTAGAAAGTCTATTACACTTATCTTTGTCTTTTTAGCAGAACTTATGAGATCAATGCCTCTTTTCAGTTTATTTATTTCCCTTCTTTTATTTTTGAGTTGTCAGACCACAGGCCAACCTAAAATTATTACCGTCAATTCTTCAGAAAAATCTACGGATTCAATACCCATAGTCATTTCAGAGGATTACGCTAAAATGAGTATTAAAGGAATGACATGTGCCATAGGTTGTGCTGCAACTATTGAAAAGAAACTCAACCAAACTTCAGGAGTGGTTTCGGCCACCGTAAACTTTGAAGCTGAAACAGCTTGGATCATTTACGATTCTGAGCGTATGACCCTTGAAGATCTTTCAGGAGTTGTAAAATCTGTTAGTGACGCTTACAGTGTAGCGGGTATCGAAAATACAGATGAATTTTTCAAAGAAGATTAACTTATTTCCATTGCAATGATTCCATCATGTGAATGATGTCTTTTTCGAGATATTTCACAGCCGGTAAAATTGAATCGTAATTGGGTTTTGCATAAAAATAAACTGACCCTACCAAAAAATGTTTGGTACTATCTGTCAGGAAAAACTGATACTGTGATGCTGCATTTCCCACTACAGAAAAGAGGGTTCCATAAACTCGATTAACAGGATTCACAAAAACCTTTTCAGGGATAGACTCTGCTTTTGAAATATGTTTATAGGGAAGTTTATAAGCATCATTTAAAAGTGAATCTAGATTCTTGTTCACCGCATTGTAATTAAGATATAAGGTGGCTTTCATTTCAGGATAAAACACTTTAGAATTGGATTGATTTGTTATTGTTTTCACTTCGGCAAAATTATTGCATTCAAACGAAAAACTGGGGAGTTGTTGAAGTTGATATCTTGCTTCTGGATAATCTAACCGTAAATACCCCCAAGGTTTAGGCTGTGAGTCTGAAGTACAGTTTAAAAATAAAAGCAAACTCGTGAAAACGATACGGTTGATCATTACAATTTATTTTTAGGCAGTTGAACTTTAACTTGTTTGATACGCATTTGATCTAGCTCTTCGACAGTAAAAACGTACCCTTGCCAATTAATTTTCTGTCCTTTTTTAGGAAACTTTTTTGCGATTTCTAACAGTAATCCAGCAAGTGTTTCCGAATCACCTTTTACAGCTTCAAAAAGCTCCGTTTCCTCTAGATGAATAACCTTGAAGAAATCTTTCAAACTTATTTTAGCTTCAAAAACAAAGGTAGTTTCATCTAACTTAGAATAACTCAAATCTTCTTCATCAAATTCGTCACTGATATCTCCAACAATTTCTTCCATGATATCTTCTAGGGTAATTAGGCCAGAAGTCCCCCCATATTCATCAACTACAATAGCCATATGGATTTTTTTCTGTTGAAATTCTTTGAGTAAATCATCTAACTTTTTATTTTCTGGCACATAGATCGGTGGTTTCAAAATGTTTTGCCAAACAAAATTGGGGTTGTCTAGATTGGGCAACAAGTCTTTGGTATATAAAATACCCTTGATATTGTCTTTTTTCTCTTGAAAAACAGGAATTCTAGAAAACCCTTGTTCTAAAATAGATGGGATAATTTCGTCTAAACTTGATTCGTCAGAAATCGCAAACATATCCATTCGGGGGCACATCACTTCTCGAGTATCTGTATTTCCGAAATTGACAATCCCTTCTAAAATTCGTTGTTCATCTGAAGTTGTTTCATTGTCTGCCGTAAGCTCTAAAGCCTGAGAAAGCTTATCCACAGAAAACTGATTATTTTGATCACCTAAACGTTTTTCAAGAAAACTGGTTGTTTGACTCATTGGATAAGTAATCCAAAATAAAATATAGCGGTCCAAAAATGAAATAAAGAGCGCCATCTTTTTAGAGAAGTTTAGGGCATTCCGATTTGCGTAAACTTTGGGTAGTATTTCTCCAAAAATCAATATCAGCGTAGTTATAATTCCCACCTCAATAACTAGAACAAGTACAGGATTAGTTATTCCTCCCAAAAAAGAATCACTCAAAGAAGTAAATACAATTACAATTGCAATATTGATGAAGTTATTGGCTACCAGAATTGTTGCTAATAGTCTTTTTGGTCTTCTCAATAATGAAATCACACGCTGTAAAGCCAAGTCAGAATCGTCTTCCTCCCTGTCCTCTATGGATTTTAGTTGAAGAGAAAAAAAAGAAACTTCAGTTCCCGAAATGAGGGCTGAACAAAGTAATAAGACAGCTACAACTATCCATTGGATCCAGAGCAAATTTACAGATGAAAGTACTATTAATAAAAAGGGTAAAGGGTCTGGATCCAAAGGATACTATGTTTTAGAATGGTAAATCATCTTTTTCTGGTGGCGGTGCATCTGTATTTTCTGGAGAAGATGAACTTGGAGATACTCCTCCTGAAGTGTCTCCTTTTTTGGTGCTGAGAAAAGTGAATTCATTCACATTAACTTCTGTTGTATATCGATCATTTCCGTCTTCACCTGTCCACTTTCTAGTTTTAATTCGACCTTCAATGTAAATTTTATCTCCTTTACTGAGATATTTTTCACAGATTTCAGCCGCTTTGTTACGCACAACAATATTGTGCCATTCTGTGTTGGACACTTTTTCGCCAGTACTTTTGTTTACATAAGATTCATTAGTTGCTAAAGGAAAACGTCCTAAAGACCCCCCGCCATCGAAATAATGCATCTTTACATCATCTCCTAAATGACCAATTAGCATAACTTTGTTTAATGTACCGCTCATAGTTGAAAGATTTTGAGTTAGATGTAAAGGTAAATTTATAAAATACGGAGGTATCTCAAAAGAATTTTTCCATAAAATTTTGGATGACAACAGGTACTGCTAACTTCTTGATGGAATTTACTGTAAGGGCTTCTGGTAATTCTTTATTGCATTCGATTTGCCAAAAATTAACAGTTAAGCTCTGATGGCTCAATTTATGTGAGATTGGTTCTTTATTCCACCGTTGAACCTTTAGGTTTGCTGAATTGAGTTCTCTAGGGAAATCCGGGTGGGCAAAGAGTGCTTCTTCAGTTTTAAATGTATTTGAAGATTCCAATAAAGGAAACTGATATAAGTTATACCATATTCCCTTATCTGTTCTTTTCTCAAAAAGATAATTCCCATGAAAATCTGAGACGACTAGATAATTAAAAAAACGCTTCTTGATTTTAATTTTAGAGGTTTTAACGGGAAGCTCATCAACTTTATTTTGATTAAAGGCGATACAGTTTTGAGTAAAAGGGCACTGCAGGCAATCCGGGCTTTTTGGGGTACATTGAAGTGATCCAAATTCCATCAAGGCTTGGTTAAAAGTGCCAGGGTGAGAATTACCCATTAATTCACTCGCTTTAGTCTTAAATTCTTTATGGGCACTGTTTGTATTAATTGGAGTAAGAATTCCAAAATAACGGGATAAAAACCGATACACATTGCCATCCACAACTGCCTGTGGGATTCCAAAACATATCGAGGCAATAGCACTAGCGGTATAATCACCCACCCCTTTCAATTGAAGTAATGATTCAAAGGTATTAGGGAAAATACCATCCAATTCATTATGGACAAATTGGGCTGTAGAATGAAGATTTCGTGCTCTTGAATAATATCCCAATCCCTGCCACAACTTTAACACCTCATCTTCGCTAGCTGATGCTAATGCTTGAATTGTGGGATACGTTTCTACAAAACGTTTAAAATAAGGAAGACCTTGTTCTGTTCTGGTTTGCTGAAGGATTATCTCAGAAAGCCATACTTTATAAGGGTCTTGAGATTCTCTCCATAAGAATGAACGTTTGTTTTCACCGTACCAGAGAAGGAGTTTTTGTGTAAAAGACAAAATTATGAGTCTTAAGTTAGGTGGCCAAAAATAGAGAAACTAGAAGAATATAAAAACTTTATACAGAGCATTTTATAATTAAAATTTATATATTTGCGAGCCTTAAATTTTAAGCAATAAATAAAACATTATGACAAAAGCAGACATTGTATCTAATATTTCAGATCAGCTAGGAATAGACCGCGCTGACGTACAAGCCACTGTTGAAAAATTTATGAAAGAAGTGAAAGTTTCTCTAGAAAAAGGAGAAAATGTGTATCTGAGAGGTTTTGGAAGTTTCGTGATAAAAACACGTGCTGAGAAAACCGGACGTAACATTTCAAAAAACGTTGCCATAAAAATTCCAGCACATAACATTCCCTCTTTCAAACCTGCCAAAATTTTTGTTCAGGGTGTCAAGTCAAAAGTTCCTGTTTCAAAATAATTTATAACCCTTTAACACCAACCTTTATATGCCAAGCGGTAAAAAACGTAAAAGACACAAGGTGGCGACGCACAAGCGAAAAAAGCGAAGAAGAGCGAATCGTCACAAGAAAAAATAGTGTGGGTCAAAGCACTTAAAATATTTACCATAAGTTCATTGAAATGGCAGTTTCCAAAAAGCTTGAATGCTGCCACAGGAAAAATCCTGAAAATATTGTTTAATCCGTGACTGCAAGTTTACTTGTAGTTGCACAAAATAATTCAGAGTGAATAAAGAATTAATTATACGTTCGCATTCCTCTGCTGTTGATTTTGCACTGCTCAAGGATGGAAAATTAATTGAGCTAAATAAAGAAGTTGAAGACAATAACTTTTCTGTAGGCGACATATTTGTCGGTAAAGTCAGAAAAGCAATGCCCGGTTTAAATGCTGCATTTGTAGATGTGGGACATGATAAAGATGGTTTTTTACATTATCATGACCTTGGGCCAAAGTTTCCTTCACTAGTAAAGTATATTAAACAGATAAGCACAGGTAAAAACAAAGATTATCTTTTAAAACAATTTCGTTACGAAAAAGACATCGAAAAAGATGGAAATGTTGGAGAAACAATTTCTCCAAAACAAACTGTCTTAGTCCAAGTTGTCAAGGAACCGATATCCACAAAAGGACCTCGGTTAAGTTCAGAGATTTCTTTAGCTGGTCGGTTTATGGTTTTAATGCCATTTTCAGATCGGGTTTCGATTTCTCAAAAAATTGAAGATCGTGCCGAAAAGAATCGACTTAAAAAGCTGGTTCAAAGTATTCGTCCAAAAGGTTTTGGTTTAATTATAAGAACCGTAGCCGAAGGTCAAAAAGTTGCTGCACTTGATGCAGATATTCAACAATTGCTAACACGCTGGAAAAATTTATCAGCCAAATTGAAGCTAATTGATGTATATCCAACCAAAGTGTTAAGCGAAATTAACCGCTCTTCAAGTATCTTACGCGATATATTTGACGATCATTTCACCGGTATTCATGTAGATGATGCCGCAATGGAGTCTGAAATCAAAGACTATTTAGAAACTATTGCGCCCGATAAAAAATCAATTGTAAAACTGTATGATCACCACCTTCCGATTTTTGAAAAATTTGGAATAGAAAGGCAAATTAAATCTGCATTTGGAACTACAGTTTCCATGCAAAAAGGAGCTTATTTGGTGATTGAGCATACAGAAGCTTTACACGTGATTGACGTCAATAGTGGCAATCGTTCAAATCGTTCAAAAAGTCAAGAAGATACCGCAATGGAAGTCAATATGATTGCTGCAACAGAGATTGCTAGGCAATTGAGGCTTCGTGACATGGGAGGTATCATCGTTGTCGATTTCATTGATTTAAATTCAAATGGCAATCGAAAAAAGCTATTTGAACATCTTCGTGAAGAGATGAGTACGGACAGAACCAAACACAAGATTCTGCCACCGAGTCGTTTTGGACTTATTCAGATTACACGCCAACGTGTGCGACCTGAAATGAATATCAAAACAAAAGAGCCCAATCCCAATGTCAATGGGGAGGTAGAGGCTCCAATAGTATTAATTGACAAAATCAACACAGAGCTTAGTAAGATTACTAAGAACAAGCGTAACCAAAAGGAAAAAATATTTATACATGTTCATCCTTTTGTAGCCGCTTACCTTTTAAACGGGACTCCATCCCAACGTTTAAAATGGTATTTAGAATACAAAAAGTGGATTCGAATTGTTCCACGCCACGCTTATCAATATTTGGAGTTCCGATTCTTGAATAAAGATCGAAGAAGACTTCAACCTTAATATTCAAAACCACCCGTCTCACGATTGGGTGGTTTTTTTATTTAACCAAATATCAAAATACTTCTCTCAATTATGATAATAAGTTTTTATCTTCATTTCATGCAAAAAAAACAGTCCTTCACTCTTGCAGAAGCTCAAAAAAAAATAGAACATTATTGCGCTTATCAAGAACGCTGTCACAAAGAAGTGATTGACAAACTCAAAGAGATGGGTATGTTTAGTGTCGCAATAGACACTATAGTTTCTAAATTAATTGAAGACAACTACCTCAATGAAACTCGCTTTGCCCAAAGTTTTGCTCGGGGTAAATTCAGAATTAAAAAATGGGGTAAGCTCAGAATTCAAAGAGAACTTAAACTCCGTCAAATTTCTGAATACAACATTAAAGCAGCTTTAAAAGAGCTAACAGAGGAAGAGTATAATACTACTTTTTGGTCACTTTTCGAAAAACGTAAACAAGCTGTACGTGGAAATAATCCCTCTGTACAAAAGAAAAAAATAATAAGCTATATGGTATATCGAGGGTGGGAAATTCAAAAAATATATGACGCCTTACAAGAACTCTAAGTTAAAACTTATAACTGACAGCAAGTAATCCATTTCTACCGGGCATGGGGACTAGATTGGTTTCTGTGTAAGAGGTGTTCAAAATATTGTTTAATGTCCCTCTAAATTCAAATGCATTAATCTTATAATTTATAGACCAATTAATAACTGAATACGAATCTACACCTGCTCTTTGAGCATGAATAACACCTAAAAATGCACCAATTTTATCCGTTAATTTCGCTCTGTAACGAAACGTTAAGTGGTGCTTTAATGTATTGATGCTGTAGCGAGAAAAAGCTATCCCTACGGTTTCCAAATCGTCCTTTAAATAAGTATATCCCAACTGAATATTTTGAGCCTGATTTCCCAAACGAAAAGGATAACTCAATTCAACTTCAGCACCTGAAGTAAGTAACTCCTGAATATTTGTCGCCTCCCACAAGTCGGTTTCTGTTGGCTTCACGTAGTCAATTAAATTTGAGGCTCTACGATCAAAAAAGGCGCCATAAAAACTGAGGCGCTCCCCCGTAAAACGAACTCCAAGCTCTTTAGAAAACGCCTCTTCTGGTTTTAAATTCGGATTACCTATAGTTGTCCGATCAGCATAATAAAGATCGGTGTAGGTTGGTATCCGATAAGTATATCCCATGTTGCCATATAAATGCCATTGTGTACCTAAAGAAATGCCAAGATCAACTCCTGGATAAGCAAAAACACCAAAATCTGAATAGGAATTTAGTGCAACTCCAGGGGTAAGGTCTAAAATGTTCCCGAAAAAATTGAGTCGTTGCTCAATAAATAATGTAGCCATTTGTCTTTTTCGATAGCCTAAGTTATTGCTCGCAATAGATACACGAGCTACATCGATACCCATTCCTGTAACTCCCAGAGACGAAGTGTAAGTTGTGTCAAAAGAGGCCCCTACTTTATGCGTAATGTGCCAGTTTTCATAGACTTCAGGTTGGTCTCTTAAATACAAGTAATGATCTTGGCCTCTTCTCCAATAAACTTTAGGTTTCAAAACCCAATTACCTTGTTGTATTTTCGTTTTTAAAGCTAGAAAACTCGCTTCTGTTTCCTCATATTGATCTTCAGCCTCTGGGGAAGCATAAAATCCATTCGCACCAAATTTTCTTCCTGAGAAATTAGCTAGTAAAGTAAGTGGAGATTTCTTGTCTTGAAATAAACCCGCTTTTAAGAAAATAGTGTGATTTTTAAAATCGGTATTATATCGATATCCATCAGAAGTATTTCTGGAATAGTGGGCAATAACATTCCTCTTCTCACCTCCGTTTTGGTAAGTCCCCGCAGCGTGAAGTTGGCCATATGAGCCAGAATAAAGTGAAACTTTACCTCCTTTAGAAGTTGCTTTTTTTGTGACAATATTGATTGCCCCTGTAAACGCATTCTGTCCAAAAACACGAGCGGCAGGTCCCTTGACAATTTCGATACGCTCTATGAGTTCTATCGGGGGAATAAAATTTAAGGTGTGATGCCCTGTTTGGGGATCATCCATTTTAATTCCATCAATTAACAATAACGTTTGGTCAAAACTCCCTCCACGGATATATAAATCTGCTTGCATTCCTGAAATTCCTCTCTGCCTAATATCAATTCCTGAGATCAATTGCAACGCTTCTACAACGGAAAACACCCCTGTATTTTGCAGCTCATCTCCTGTAATCAATTGAATGCTTCGTGAACTTTCACTTAAAGGAAGATCAATTCTGGAAGAGGTTACTAAAACTTCTTTAAGAAACTGCTTTTGAGCTATAGAATCATTTTGTGCCTGAACCCAGAAGGTACAACCAAGCAGTAATAAAAAAGAAAATCTCAATTTAAAAATGATAAATAGATCCTAAAAAAACCTTAATCCGTTAAAAGAATGACCTTATTGTCACTCAATTCAATAGCTCCAGACTGAATATCAAGGTAGGTGTATTCTCCTTCTTGAATGAATTTTGATTGGTTGCTTTCCTCCAAGGATATTTTTCCTTGAATTTTAACTCGTCCTTCTACTAAAGTAGAAACAATGGGTGCGTGATTGTTTAAAATCTGAAAAGAACCCGATGCACCGGGAACAGTTACGCTAAGTACTTCGCCGCTAAAAAGTTGTGCTTCTGGAGAAACAATTTCAAGTTGCATAATCTATACTTCAGCTAACATTTGTTCACCGGCTTCAATAGCCTCTTCTATCGTTCCCTTCAAGTTGAACGCAGCTTCAGGAAGGTGATCTAACTCTCCATCCATAATCATATTAAAACCTTTAATGGTTTCTTTAATGTCAACCAATACACCGGGGATTCCTGTAAACTGTTCCGCAACGTGGAAGGGCTGAGACAAGAAACGCTGTACTCGTCTTGCTCTTGAAACGGCTAATTTATCTTCTTCGGAAAGCTCGTCCATTCCTAAAATGGCAATAATATCTTGTAATTCTTTATATCGCTGTAATAACTCTTTAACGCGCTGAGCACAGTTGTAATGCTCATCCCCTAATATCTCTGCCGTAAGGATACGAGAAGTAGAATCTAAGGGGTCTACCGCTGGATAAATTCCAAGTTCTGCAATTTTACGCGACAATACTGTTGTT
>CBFHJD010000040.1:0-15064 GCA_965656215.1 Flavobacteriaceae bacterium | reverse complement strand
TTTTTTCCACTATTTGTGTTCAATTCTGTTTTAGAACTGATTGTTTTTCAGTTATTTACAATTTTCGATTATTGAGCTACACATGTAAGAGTTAGAGTTTACAGATATTTTTAAAACTTCATTTTATAAAAATGTATAAATGGGCTTATGAAAACGGGTTAAAGAATTTGAAAAACTTATTTGTTTGGAACCCATAAAAAATTGTAAATAAGAGTTAAGTAGTATCAAAAACATACCAAATTAAATAACTATTGGTCATATTTGCTTTGAAAATTAAATTAAAGAAAAATGAAAAAGTATTATTTATTACTACCTATGTTATTCGTGTTTTTTGTTTCCATAGGACAAGAGGTTAAGATCATAAAAAACAAATATGAACTTGTTAAAGTGAGTAAAAATGAAGATAAAATTGATTTGACATATACTCCCGTAGTTTATTTGATGAAAGATGTAGAATTAAATGATGAAAACAGATTTACTTTAACACAGAATGAATACTCACAATTATTAGCTGAATTATATATCTCTTTAAGGAATAAAAAAGATAGCGTGTTAAAAATTGGTGATGACAGCATAAACATAGATTACGAAAACAAGTTCTATATTTTTAGTAAAAATAAATTAGGCAGAAAACTACTTAAAAACGAACAACAAGTTAGATTTTCTTTAAACGAACAAGAATACTCTGTTTACCTAACCAAAGAAGATATTGAAAAGTTGATGGTATAAGACAAGAATAATAAATTAGGAGTTTTTAGAGTAAAGTTGTTCTTATTAAGAATAATCCATTCTCTTGTATTATTGACATTCAATATTTTATTTACTGGCACATTACTTAGAAGCACTACTTTTTTACATTTTAGACTTGGATTAGTCAGAGATTCTCCCAAAGCTTATGTAGCAAAGGTTACTATGGAGTAAACTAAGAGTTCTAAATTTGTGCTTATAAAATTTAAAATATGTTTTTCAAGAGCTTTTTTACTAAAAACCAAAGTGATGTAAAAATCCATCTGCTTTCCCCTCCAGAATTTAAAGAAGCGGTAAATAAGAAATCAATTCAATTAGTTGATGTAAGAACACCAAAAGAATTTGCTTTAGGTAAAATCAAAGGAGCAAAAAACATTAATTTCTTCGACAGTTTTGCCTTCCAAAATGAAACCGAAAAATTAAATAAAGAGGCTGCAGTATATTTGTATTGTCAATCTGGTAATCGAAGCAAGCGAGCCTCAAAACAATTGGTGAAAATGGGATTTAGTCAAGTTTACGACCTTCGAGGTGGATATTCGAATTGGCGTTAATTTAAATTGTTTCAATGAATACTTTTCAAAAAATTACAAACGACACTAAACCGGTATTGATCGATTTTTTTGCTGAGTGGTGTGGACCGTGTAAAATGATGCCCCCTATCTTGAATCAATTGAAAGAAAAAGTAGGTGATTCCGTTCGAATTATTAAAATAGATGTAGATAAAAATCCAAAGGTTGCAGCACAATATCAAGTACGGGGTGTTCCAACTTTGATGTTGATGAGAGAAGGAAAGGTTTTGTGGAAACAGTCTGGTGTTATAGACGCAAACACCCTTCATCAAGTTCTTAAAGACCAGCTCTAAATCTGTTCGTTTTCATCTTTTGGGTTTAGATCTAATAAAGAGGGTTCTTCTTCAGTTGAAGTACCAACTTCGAGTTGTTCTACATTTTTTAACTTCGATTGCATCATGCGGGTTCTTGTCCCTACAAGATTTTCAATCTCATTATTGGCTTCATTAATTTTTTTCTGCGCTTTTTCTAACACCCCGCCGAAGGTGGTGAATTCTTTTTTCACTGCTGCCAACACATTCCATACTTCACTACTTCTTTTTTGAATCGCAAGGGTTTTAAAGCCCATTTGAAGACTGTTTAGCATCGCCGCCAATGTTGTTGGTCCAGTAACCACAATTTTATATTCTCGCTGAAGAAAAGCGATCATATCAGGTTGGCGAACAACCTCAGCAAATAACCCTTCTACAGGTAAAAACATGATTCCAAAATCAGTAGTGTTGGGCGGATCAATGTATTTTGACGAAATGTCTTTTGCAAACTTTTTTACTGCTTGTAATAAAGCCTTCATCGAGACTTCCACCGCAAGAGCATCTCCAGCTTCGTAGGCCGACTGTAAACGAACATAATCTTCTTGTGGAAATTTAGCGTCTATGGGAAGGTAAACTGATTTTTCATTAAGCCCTTTTCCGGGTAATTTAACAGCATATTCTACTAAAGCATCTGAGCCTTGTTTTGTTTTAACGTTTGACTCATACTGATCTGGAGCCATAATTTCTTCAAGTATATTTCCCAGTTGAATTTCCCCCAGCACACCTCTTGTCTTGACGTTTGTCAATACTTTTTTAAGGTCACCAACACCTGAAGCAATAGTTTGCATTTCGCCTAACCCTTTTTGTACAACTAACAATTGTTTGGTAACCATTTCAAAAGACTTCCCAAGACGTTCTTCTAAGGTTTTGTGTAATTTTTCATCTACGGTTTCACGCATACGTTCCAAACGTAACTCAGTACTCTTGATCATTTCGTCTTGCTTGACTTTCATTTGATCAAATTTTTCTTTTTGTAGCGCATTAAAGGTTTCCACATTTTTTGAAAAAGTGGCTTCAAAATCTTTGAGTGTTGTTCTAAGTTCTTCTCTATCGTCCTTGGCTTTTTTAGAGAGTGTTTCGTTTAGTCTTTCTATACTCTGAATCAATTCATTTCTGTTTTCCTTTAGGCTTTTTGAAAGCTCTTCACGATTGAGTAAAAACTCTTTTCCGATTTGAGCGATGAAGAAGTTTTCCAGAGAAGAAAAGTCGGAATTACTTTTTTTAAAAAATAATATTCCTACAAGAATAAGTGTAATTAAAGAAAAAGCAAGTATTAGGTATTCCATCAGATTCTGAATAAGTTTTAAAAATAATCAATCTTAGATGAAGTAGCCCGAATTTAAAATATTAATCTTTTACTTTTTTAAATAACTTTCTCAAGCTTGGAGAACTTGTACCCCATAGTAAAAAACCGCTCATTACTGTCAACACTCCAAACAACGAAAAAATTCTTAAAAGTATGTTGTTGAAATCATCACGTCCCTGATAATCCATAGTATGAGTCATCCACAAAAAATCAAACCATCGCCAACTTTGGTGACGTACGCGTTGGAAAATCCCACTTTTTGCATCAACATAGGCAATCAATAAATCAGGGTGTTTAAAATGTATGGCATAAGCTGGTAAATCGCGGCCTCTATATTCATGATGATTTCCTGTAACTTCAAGAAATTCTATTTTCTCGACTTCCAAACCCGAAATTAAATTCTGCTGAGCTACAACCAATGCTTCTTCCTCCGAAATTTGAGTTTTGATTGCCCCTGTTCTTGCGTTGTATAAGCGCGTTTTATTGATCCAATAATAGGGTTGCTCACCTAAGGAAACCAATTCGATTTTTTCAATAGAATCAGGGATACTATCTAGGGACAATAAGTTATTATAAGCTATAACTTCAGGTCTAGGGTTTAAAAACTGGTCTCCATGAATTTCATCAATATCAGTCCAACTAAAATAAAGCCCTGAAATTGTCCAAGCTAAAAATTGAAGTCCAATGATAAGTCCTAAATACCGGTGAGTTTTTCGAATACCTATTACTGCTTTTCTCTGCACCATAAATTTGAATCTAAAGTTGGATTTAAGGAGACTATTCTTTTTTAAATTTTAATTTTTTTTCAATTGCAATAATGATTTCATTGGCAATATCTTTTCCAGTTGCAGTTTCAATTCCCTCCAATCCTGGAGAGGAATTAACTTCAAGTAAAAGGGGACCCTTATTGGAACGAATAATATCAACCCCAGCAACGGCAAGGTTTAATACTTTTGCAGCCTTAATAGCAAGACGCCTTTCTTCTTGAGTGATTTTTACTTTACTTGCCGTTCCGCCCATGTGAATGTTTGAACGAAATTCACCTTTGGGGGCAGTACGTTCAATGGAAGCTACCACTTTACCATTGACTACAAAACAACGCAAGTCTTTTCCGGCAGCTTCTTTAATAAATTCTTGAACCAAGATATTGGCTTGTAAACTTTTAAATGCGTTAATCACACTCTCTGCTGCCTTATCAGTTTCAGCAGAAACTACTCCTTTCCCCTGAGCACTTTGCAGTAATTTGATCACCAAGGGAGCTCCACCTACCATGTTGATAAGGTCCTTAGTGTCCAATGGTGATTTGGCAAATCCAGTAATTGGAATCTGAATGTCATTAACAGAAAAAAGTTGACTTGAAAAAAGTTTGTCTCTAGATTGAGAAATTGCTGTATCTGAATTTAGACAGTAGGTACCAATAGAATTAAATTGCCTAAGTAACGCACAGCCGTAAAAAGTCATACTGGGTCGAATCCGAGGGATGATCGCATCCAAATCTTGTATGATACTCCCCCCTCTATAACGCACCTCTGGAGTTACGGTATCCAAACGCATATAACATTGCTGAATGTTATAAAAATACATCTCATGCCCTCTTGCTTTTCCAGCCTCCATGAGGCGTTTATTGCTGTACAGTGACCTGTCCGTTGCTAGCAAGCCAATACTTAAGCCCGACTTTTCATGTATGAGATGCTTGTAGAAGTTTTCTAATTCGTCTTCCGTAACTTCACCTGTTAAGCATTTTTGAGCGGGATCAACAATAAATCGATCAGCCATGGCTTCACGTCCAAGTAACATTCTAAAGTCCATACCGTCTCGGTTGGCTAAGGTCAGCTCTATTTCAAAAGTTGCGTCTCCAAGGGTAATGTTTTCCTTTATTACAAAACGCTTTTCGGAAATTCCCGAAGAACTCTTAACGACTCGGATATCTATAATTTTGGATTCACAATGCACCGCAATACTGAGGTTGTCTTGTATTGGATTAACATCAAAGGATACCCAAGATTCTTTGCCTTTTTTGAATTTTTTGATATTTGTAGATTGTATCGATGAGGTTTTAGCTCCTGAATCAATCCTCGCTTTCACTAAGGGAATATTTAGGCTCTTAAAGGAACACCATTCTTGACTTCCTATTATTTTTTTATCCATATAACATCGTATTGATTCTGTTTTAAACCCTGAAAAATATAGTATAAACTATAGTGATGTGAGACATAAAATGAATTGCTATCCTAAGCTTCAGTATATTTATCATCAAATTAACGTTTTTTATGACTAGATTTAATAAGGCGAGTAAATTTATTTTGTTTTGTCTTTTTCTCACTGCTCAACTTGTCTGGGGTCAAAACCAGTTTGCCCCTAAAAAATCCTCTGCCTCACAAATTATTCTCGATGGAATTATTAAATCCGAAGAATGGAAGGGTGCTACTCAAGTTGAATTAAATTTTGAAATAAATCCAGGAAACAACACCCCTGCTCAAAAGAAAACCGTTGCTTACATTACCTATACTGACACAGATTTATACATCGGTATTCACGCTTTCGATGATCCTGAGAACATAAGAGCAAATGTCCGATCAAGGGATGATTTTAATATGTATATGCAAGACGATATTGTTAATGTGAGTTTTGATACGTATGCTGACGGAAGAAACAACTATATCTTGGTTGCTAATCCTTTTGGAAGCCAGTTTGATGTTAGAGCAATTAATGCATTGACAGATGATCAGCGCTATGACGGAAGTTTTAATATGGATTTTGAAACCGTGGGATCTATTGTGACAGATGGGTTTCAGGTTGAGTATAAAATTCCATTTTCTTCCCTGCCCTTTCCCAATGGCGAAAATCAAAAATGGCATTTTAAAATAGGAAGGAAATATTTCAATGAAAAAAATGTAGAGGTTGAAGTGCAAAGTCAAACATTCGATAGAAATAATCCTTGCGAAGTCTGTCAAACTTCACAAGTTTTAATTCTAAATAATATTACAATTAAAAAACGCGTTGAATTGTTGCCCTATGTAGCGGGGAACTTGAGTGGGAAAAAACCTTCAAAAAATGCCGCAATAGATTATGAATCATTCAGCCCTAACGCAGGCTTAGGACTCAACCTAGACCTCAGCAAAAACAGTGGTTTAGAAATTACCTTAAACCCTGATTTTTCACAAGTGGAAGCTGATGTCACACAGATAGATGTCAATTCTTCTTTTGCACTTGAGTATCCGGAAAGAAGACCCTTCTTCAATAGAGGAACAGATATTGTCAATTTTACCGATGGAGCTTTTTATTCTCGTTCAATAAACAATCCATTGCTTTCTACAAAACTTCTGAGTCAAGCCAAAAAATCAAGGATTTATTTTTTGACTGCCATCGATCAAAATTCACCTTATCAAATTGCTGGTGAAGACCGTTCCTATTTAGGTCAAGGGGGGCAATCTTTTGTCAATGTATTTCGCTATCAAAGGCTAGTCAACAAGAATACACGTCTAGGGTTGATCAGTACAAATCGATATTACAAAGATGGAGGTTATGGAAATTTATTCGGAACAGACGGATGGTTTCTTATTTCAAAAAACTGGCGTTTGACCTACGAACTGCTAGCAAATTTTAATCAAGAACCCAAAGCCGATTGGATCGACAGCCAGGATACAATCGATGGTCGTTCAGTAGCTCTCAATCAAGATACATTCAGCGGAAGTGCAGTATATGTTCAATTATCGCGCAATACAGAACACTGGAAATCTTATGCGTTTTTTAGAAATATCACACCAGAATATCAGGCCAATGTAGGCTTTGTCGTAAAAAATAACCGTCGTTGGGGTACTATTTTTCACGAGTACCAAAACTTCATTAACAAAAAAGGACTTCAATTTTTCAGTCTAGGAACTAAAGCCGACCTAAACTACACCTTTCAAAACTATTTAAAAGCCGTTAGTATTGATGGGATAATTGGCATAAGAACCTATTTAAATACTACAATTGAATACACATACGATTGGGATATTTTTAAAAATTACCTTGGAAGAAATTACCGAAACGTGGGGAAAAGTGAATTGATTATTCAAAACAATCCAAGCGAATCCTTTTCTCTTATGATTCGTGCAACTTTCGGAAAAGACATAGCGTATAACGAAGAAAATCCTGAGATTGGGCGTGAATTTACACTATTTGTAATGCCTAGTTTTCAATTAGGAAATAAATTCAACTTATCACCCTCTGTACGCTATGCCAGATTGAAAAATTTAGAAACACAACAGGACTATTTCAGCGGAGCCATTTCTCGGTTTTCCACCCGTTACCAGTTCAATAACTTTTTTAGTGTAAGAATCATTTCAGAATATAATTCTTTTGCTGACCGTTTCTTTATCCAGCCACTCATTCAGTGGAATCCCAATCCTGCAACAGTTTTTTATATAGGAGGAAATCAAAATTCTATGGAAGACTTCAATGATGAGTTCTATTCTCCTTTTCGAGTTGATCAAACCCAGTTCTATTTAAAGTTCCAATATCTTATTGGACTCTAGCTTGTTTCCAAACAACAGTGATTTTTATTAAAGGAATACGAGCTGCACAGCAAAATGGAAACTTAAAATGGGGTGATAAACTGTTTTAATCTTGATTTAAAATAAACCCTATTCACGTTCAAGCACAAGGTGGAATAAACGAGGCTTCCCTTTTGACTCACTCTCTGAAGTAATCCAAAATTCAGATTCATTAATTATTTTAACAGCTTCCATTTGAGCTGGATTTACAGGAATCATATATCTCGATAAATCATGGTTTTGATATCCGTTTTTTTTGAAATTTTGAATGGTGTAAAAATACTGATTCCCTTTGAAGTCATAGCCGGTTAATACCATCAAATCTTTCTCGGCACTATAATCCGCTGCGGTAACCAATGCTTCAGTGTTTAAGACCCCTGAAGGGGTTAAGGTATACTCCCCAGCAGTTTTTGGGATAGAATATATTTCAGATTGAAGTGTTTTTCGGTTTTTAGAAAACAAGACTAAACTGTCCCCAACAACGGTCAATGCTTCAGCATCAAACTCGTTAATCGACTGTTTTGAAAAGGTCTTTTGAGCCTCATATTTGATTCGGATTGTCCCTTGTGGAATCAAGTTTTTATCTAGAACATAAATCCTTAAATTTTGTCTTGTCGCGTAATTATTTCCAGTATCAGCAATGTAAAAATGATCCTCATCAGCTGCTATATCCTCCCAATCTTTATTGCTCAGATCGTAAAAACGAATGTTTTTAATCAGCTTTCCTTCTTTTGTAAATTCATACAATCTAGGCTTATCTCCTGAATCATTGTGGGTCAGCAAGTTTTCTCCTATAAATTCAAGGCCAGAGGTTTCTTCTAGCTCAGTAGGAAGTTTAATTGTAGTTAATGACAATTGTGCACTACAACAAAAAGTTATAAAAAATCCAAAAAAGAAAGGTCGCATAAAATGTAGTTTTATCTTTCTAATATAGTTAAAGTTCCTATTTTAGTTCCAATCTATTTTTAATTTTAACGGACAAAAATTTTACTCTATTTTGAATAATAAGTTTACACCTTTAATTTTTATTTTTATTTTTTTTGCTGTTGGATGTGAAGAAAAACAGCAAAATCAAAGCTATCTGGCACTAGGGGATAGTTATACTATTGGTGAAGCTGTTGCTGAAAATGAACGATGGCCTATTCAATTAGTCGAAGCTCTTAAAAATGAGGGGGTTTTGATTGATCAGCCAAAAATTATTGCTCAAACAGGATGGACAACAGCCGATTTAAAAAATGGGATTGATTCTGCTGTTTTGGATTTTCCTTACGACTGGGTTTCCCTTTTAATCGGGGTAAATAACCAATATCAAGGAAAAAGTATCGAAGCGTTTAAAGTTGAATTTGAACAACTGTTGGGTCAAGCCATATTGTTTACCGGAAATAAAAAAGAACGCGTTTTTGTAGTTTCAATTCCAGATTGGGGCTCAATGCCTTTCGCTGAAAAAAGAAACCGTGAACAAATTGCAACAGAAATTGACGATTTTAATCAAGCAATTTATGAAGTTTGTGCGCTTCAGCAAGTTGCCTTTATTGACGTTACACCCATCTCCAGAACTGTTGAATCAAATCCAAGTTTCATTGCCTCAGACAGCTTACATCCTAGTGGGATTCAGTATGCTCGCTGGGTCAAACAGATTACTCCTTTTTTCTTAAGCTCTTCCGATGATTAATCTAAAAGCCACTAAATTATTAGATCAAAAAGACCAACTAAACCGATTTAGAGACTACTTTTTTCATCAAAAAAATGAAATATATTTAGACGGTAATTCTTTAGGGAAACTACCAAAAAATATTCCTTCCAAATTGGAAGAAACCATTACGAACGAATGGGGAAAACAACTCATTAGTAGTTGGAATAAGAATTGGTTAGCACTTCCAAATCGTTTGTCTGAAAAATATGGAAAACTACTAAATGCGAGTGCTGATGAAATTGTTTTTGGAGAATCAACAACCGTACGTCTCTATCAAATTCTCTTTGCTTTGATTCAAACGGGGAATTATTCGAATCATCTAATAACAGACCAGTTAAATTTTCCCACAGATTTGTATGTTTTACAAGGGTTTGTAAAACAAATTCCGAATTTAACAATCACTTCCATTGAATACGGACAAGAAATACAAGCCGATCTAATCAGTCTGAAAAGAACAATTCAAAAATCACCCGGAATTATTTGCTTGAGCTTAGTCACATTTAAAAGTGCATATTATTATCCAATGAAAGATCTCAATAAATTTGCTGCAAAACACGGCAGTATTATTATCTGGGATTTGAGTCACGCTGTTGGTGCTGTTCCAATCGATTTTAAGGAAAGCGAAACAAAAATTGCCCTTGGATGTACCTATAAATATATGAATGGTGGTCCAGGGTCTCCCGCCTTTTTATATGTTGAAAAAAAGCTGTATTCACTTCTCGAAAATCCTATTCAAGGATGGTTCGGTCATCAAAATCCTTTTGACTTTGATCCAAAATACAAGGCAGCTAAAGGCTTAGAGCGCTTTAATAACGGAACACCACCCATCCTTTCAATGCAAGCAGTGGAAGCTGGTATTGATATTACACTAGAGGCAGGCATAAAAAATATTCGAGCTAAAAGTATCAACCAATCTGAATTACTCATGAACGCAATTAAGGAGGAATTGACTTCTTTTGATTTTATGGTACAAAGCCCAGAGGATAGCACGTCAAGAGGTTCACATATAGCAGTCTCACATCCCTACGCATGGCAAATTTGTCAAGCGCTTCAAAAAGGGGATTTTGATGTTCCTAAAATTATCCCAGATTATAGACCCCCAAACATCATTCGTTTGGGCATCACTCCACTCTATACTCGATTTGAAGACCTGTGGTGGGTTGTCAATCAACTCCAAAAGATTGTGAAATCTAAGGCTTACCTCAACTTTGATCAAGAGAAGCACAATGTGACTTAAATATATCGATAAAAAAAAGCCTTCAGGAATTATTCCCAAAGGCTATAACCATAAACCAATTCATCAATGAAGAATTGATTAGACAAAATTACAAAAACGTAAACAAAAAGATTGTCTTAATTTAAATTTTTTATAACAATACCCTAACATTAGGATTCAAAACCTATCTTAGTTTTGGAAAAAAGTAAAATGAATTACTTAAAATCTCTTTTCTATGTTACGGGATTCTTCTATTGGTTGGTTATAGGGCGATTCCTGAGGCGGTCTAATTGAGTGTCATTTATTGAGTTATTTCATACTCGTGTTCCCAATTGGGATTATCTAACTTATTGATTACGTATTTAACCGTTATTTCAGTTCCCTTGGCAATATTATTTAGGGTCTCAATTCGGATGTGTTTCACCTTTCCCAATTCTTCATCTTCTTCTCTAAAAACAGCTTTACAATTTGGTATTTCATGGTGGTTTACAAAAGCACCCAAAGGAAGCCTCAAGTAATTATCATGAAATCGAGGATCGAAAACATGGGTGATCCCTAGGTCAGTACCTTTCTTTATAAATTCTGTTGTGAATAGCCCTAAACCTTCAATAGCACTTTGCTTTATCGTAAGAAAATTTGGAAGGGGTCTCCAATTGCTGTCTTTGATCATAAATCGTGATTCATTTACCTATAAATGTAAAGATTTCCTTTTTATTTTACTAAAAATTGATGCTTGAGATATTCCTTGGGGCCAATGACGGCGTTCAGTATTTTAAACGGTAAGTCAATTGACTTTTTCTTGATCTTGGTTTTTACTTGAAGCGTAATAGTTGTTTTGGGTGGAATACTGAAAACAGTTGTTCTCTTATGAAAACTAAAATCCCCTAAATATTCCATTTGGAATGGTACATTGCTTTCGTTTGTGACCTCAACATTAAGTATGGTTTTATCTTCATCATATTTTGGTGAACCAAAATGAATGTTGTCTTTGACAATTTGCTTTATTGACTCCTCTCTCCCTATGATTAAATCGTCATACCAAACTACTGTTTTTCCTTGAAAAAGTGCTTCTTTGACTGCCGCTGGAGTCTGTTGTGAAACCTTTACAAAGGTCATCGGACGGTGACCTCCTGAACCAATTTGATGTGCCCAATCAGTAAGTCCATGAATATCCGAAGTTCCTAAAATTGTAAGCTTATTGTCCAAGGCAATTTGAAGTGCCTCTTCGGAAAATGTTGTTTCATTTACTACCTCAATACCGTGTAATAGTTTGTTGGCTATCAAATACTTATGAAATGGTTCCAAACGAGCAATTCCGTCAGGGCGATGTGCATCCCAATTGGGGTGGTTCCAAAACACAAAAGCACCTTGTTTATTGGCTTGTTGAATACCCGTGAGGGAATCTTTATGAAGTAGCTTATTCGCGTCTTTTATAAACACCGCATTAATATGCCCTGGAGGCATTTCTCGAGTAATTTCAGATCCGTTAATTATTTGTAAAGGATCATTTTCACCCAACATTTGGGAAGCAATGCTAAAAGATCGGTTGCGATCCGGATGAGGAATATCCTCTGCATGAGGTTGGTATTCCAAGTGTTCGGTCATGGCAATTAAGTCCAATCCCTCTCTTTGTGCTTCTTTCACACGAATACTTGGCCACACTTCACCATCTGAAAAAACAGTGTGGATATGTAAATCAGTACTCATCCAAAAAAAACCCTCCTCAGCTTCAAAAAATCGGTCTTGAGCAACTAACGTACTCATCCCTAAAAGTGCAAAAAATATGCGGTAAATAATTCTATGAATAACCATGATACTTTTTGAAAGTAAGCTACAATTAAAACCTAATAAAAAATAATATGGGAGCTAAAAATTAGAGTACAAATTAGATTTTGTAAAAAAGAGTAGTGTTCCATAATCTGTTTTTTAAATACAGATCTGTTGATTTAAAAATGGTGTTTTTTTGGAAGCCTGTATTCAGGGTAGCTTTATCACTTAATTTAATCTTGAGTCCCAAAAAAGTCCAATTTTGGTTAAATTTATAAGGAATTCCAGAAGGATTCATAAGGGTAAAGATTTCGTCGTAGAAAATCAAATTCACCGGAACTTTTGCATTCCCTTTTGAAAGCGGTCTTTCATAAGTAAATCGGACCCGTATTCTGCTTGATAAGTCAAAACTTCTCAATGAGCTATCCGTTTGCAGCGGTAATTCTTCTTGAAAACGGTGTTCAAGACGAAGCCAAGTTGAAAAAGACCCTTTTTTTAAAGGAACATTATAGGATAGCTGTTCCCAGATATTATGTTCGTTTCTCACCCTTGGATCAGCATTGATATCACGATCAAAATTTCTTAAAAAACTGTAGCCGAAAGACCATTTAATTTTGGCTGAATCTGTGTAGGTTAACTGAGGTCTAAATATTTGCTGGTTCCTCACATTAAAATAGTCAATTGTTCTAAAATGAAATTCAGAACGTAAACTCAATTTATCAGATAAAGGCAAATCTACAAATACCGCATTCCATATCCCTTCAACTTTATCGTACTCTTGAGCAAAAGCAGTTTGATAAAAACAACAAATCAAAAGTCCGCTAATTAAAATTTTCTTCATTATTTATTTAAATTTTCTCATTAATCCTTCTTGTGAAACTGATGCCACCATCCTTCCAGATCGATCAAAAATACTTCCTCTGGCATATCCTCTTGCATTGGAAGCACTGGGGCTTTCTATTGCATACAATAACCAGTCGTCAATTTCAAAATCACGATGAAACCAGAGGGCGTGATCCAGACTTGCATAATAGATTTTTTGGCTTTCAAATTCTTTTCTGTGGGGCAATGTTGCAGACAATAATAAACTGTAATCCGAAGCAAAAGCAAGAAGTTGGTGCTGCAGCGAAGTGTCTGCCTTAATTTTTTCTTTGGTTTTAAACCATATATGAGAATGTGGAGGCTTGTTTTGTGTTTCTAAATAAATTGCTTTTCCTACAGGTCGAAATTCAAATACCTGAGGATGAGCCATCATCAAACGCTGATAGCGATCAGGATCATTTTCCTTTAATGATGCTGCCTGCTGGATATCTGTCAGTAAAATTTCAGGGGTCAAAACATTAGGCATCGTAATTTGGTGGTCGGCTCCATCTTCATTCAAGTGAAAAGAAGCTGCCATATTAAAAATCGCCTTTCCCTCTTGATAGGCTACTACTCTTCTTGTTGTAAAACTTCTTCCATCACGAATGGCGTCAACATGAAAGTCGATAGGGATGTCAATATTACCCCCAAGAATAAAATAACCGTGCATGGAATGCGCAATTCTATCTTTAGGAACAGTTTGATAAGCGGCATGAAGGGATTGACCCAGTACTTGACCTCCAAAAACACGTCCCCAGGCAGTCTTGTAATTTTGACCCACAAAATGATGTGTGTCTTTTTGCTCGAGTTGAAGAAGAGAAAGAAGTGAATTTAAATCAATCATCAAATTTTTTTAAATTTTTGAAAAGTACTGTTTTTAGGTTCACAGATTAATGAACTCTAATACTCCAAATTTCGTGTATTGGATCTCCTTTACTACTAAATCCTTGGTGGTGCCAATCAGATTCTTTTAAGGAATAATCAAAAGGTAAGACCGCTCCAACACGACTATTATCCCTTGAAAAATATTCAATATGCTCGGTGTAGTTCCCATTTTCAGCAGAGTAATATCCTCCACCAGATCCAAAAAATTGGAATGTTTCTGTATTGAAAGCGATCCATTGAAAATATCCATCCAATAAAAATTTCATGGTCTTTCTTGGTTTTGAAGTATCTCGTCTTCGTTCACCTTGATCGTTCATTCTTCCAGCCATAAGCCATTTACCATTGAGGTCTTTGGGTGGTTTAGAGACTTTTTCCCAGTCCTCAGACCAACTCATGTCTAACTGCTTTAACCCATCCTTTTCATAATTGGAATTGAATTCAAAATCTATTGAAATGACGTTGCCTTCTTTATTGTAAAATCCACCTCGAGTGAGAATGAATTCGGCAGGTTCATTTACAAATTGAGTTTCAACTATATAGGACTCATCAATCAAAATTCTATGGATTATTGTTTTTCCTTGCTCCTGTGAAGTAAAATTAAAAACCTGAGCCTCCACCATAAACAAGCTCAAAAAGAAAAGGGTAAATAATTGAATTTTCATTTGCTTTAATTTCTGTAGTTTAATGCCGGTTTACGATCTCCAAGCATGGGCTTGTATTGAAAATCTTTTCCCCTTTTTAAAATAAAATTTTCCTTTGCTGCTTGAATCGTTTTTGGGCTGTCAATTAATTGCATTGCTGTCAATGCTAAAGTTTTTGCAGCAATAATCATTCCCTTGTTCCCGATACTAGTTCCGCCAGCGGCAACAGCTTGCCAGCTATGAGCAGGTGTTCCGGGTACCCATGTAGCCGCTCTAAGTCCAGCAGTAGGTACAGCAAAACTGACGTCTCCTACATCAGTGGAACCACCTGCCTTTGCATTTTCACTATAAGGTGCTACACCCTCAACAAATTTTGTGTCTAAGGGTTCCCCTAAGCTCTCTGCGATCTTCTCAGCAAATACTCTTTCATCTGCAGTGTATTCGTATCCCCCAATGCGTTCAAGATTTTTGTGTACCATCGGTTGTAAAATATCATTAAATAATAATTCATGAGTTCCTCCAATCATTTC
>CBFHJD010000039.1:0-15776 GCA_965656215.1 Flavobacteriaceae bacterium | reverse complement strand
AAACCTGAAACTGGTACCGCTGCATTAACTGATTCACCTGATGCAGTAGCCTACGGTTCAGCAGCAGCCTCGGGAACAGATGTAGATCATGTTTCTTGGTTGTAAAAGCCTAAAATAAATTTAGTAAGCCTTAGTTTAACTGAGGTTAACATTCCGAAAAGCCCCTGTTTATTGTCAAACAGGGGCTTTTTTATGGGGTAAACTATGGGTTTACTCCCCCAATCGAGGACACCTACAACACTTAATTTTTTACAAAAAGTTTTTGATTAAAATTTTTTAAAACTATATTTCGTATGTTAATTAACAACGCAGCACTAGCTGCCTACTATAATTGCCCCTCGATGAATCCTACAACAACCCACAACCAGATGGCGGTTTTTCTCGCCAACCCACCCTCAGAAATTGTTGCCTATTGCACCTATTTTCTCAAACTTGCGCCCTATCGTAAAAAAGCAGACGGGCAAATGGGTTTAAGTGAAAACGCCTTGCGTAACTACGTTATTTTTTGTCAGCATTTCAGTGATTTTGAATTCGAATTCAACCAAGAAGCCCTCACCTTTTCAGAACTGGACAGGCGGGTGGTCGAAGGATTTACCCAATGGCTACTCGACAAAAAACAATTCAGTCAAAACTACGCCGGTAGGCTGTTAGGTACCCTAAAAACACTTTGCTTAGATGCCAAAAAAAGTGAAATTAAGACCCATCCCTATGTACAACACATCTCTGGGTTTACCCAACGGAAGACAACACGAATCATCAACATACTCACCTTTAAGGATTTACATGCTATAGAAAAGCTGGTTCTAGACAAAGACCACCTCAACACTACTCGAAATTGGATTATTTTAGGGTTTTGGTTAGGGCAACGCGTGTCCGATTTGCTTACATTGCGACCTCACCAATTGCGTGAAGCACCCAATGGAGGTTTGTATGTCGATATACTTCAGAAAAAAACAGGAAAAAAAGTTACCGTAGGAGTAATAGACCCTGTTGCCGTTAGAGTTTTACGGCATCAATTCCCTAAAAAGTTGACCCCCCAACGGTTTAATCTTTATTTAAAACGGGTGCTCAAAGCTGCAGGACTGAACCAAAAAGTCAGCAGTTTTAAGTTCAATCCCGAAACTCAACGAAAAGAAATGGGCATCTTCCCAAAATACGAAGTCATTTCTTCTCATGACCTGAGGCGGTCTTTTGCCACTAATTTCTTTGGTAAAATCTCTACCCCAGTACTCATGCAAATGACGGGTCACAGTAAGGAGAGTACATTTATGACCTACATCGGGCGTGATCCCAACCGGGATGCGTATGCCGATTCTTTTATGGAAGGTGTAATGCAACTGGTAAAATAAACACACCCCTAAATCCCCTTCTTTGTAGAGGGTACTTTTTTCCTCCCCTCTAACAAGAGGGGAAGCGAAACCAAGTTGAGCAGGGATGTGTAAAATCAATAAATTAAAAAAATAATTTATAAAATAGAAAATGCCTTGCAAAGGGAACTTTTTTCCTCCCCTCTAACAAGAGGGGAAGCGAGACCAAGTTGAGCAGGGGTGTGTTATAACCCTAACTGCATACCTAAATAAAAATTCCGCCCCGGTGCAGGTTCATAAAACCGCCCACCAAAAGCATTCAAACGAATATTATCATAATAAGTCTCGTTGAGTAAATTATTAACCCCTCCAAAAAAGTCAAAATTACCCCAAGTAAGTTTCACTGTTTTTTGTGTTTGAAACCGCAACTTTTGAAAAGAATTAATCGCTACACTATTACTATTATTTGCATAGAACTGACCAATATGCTCTCCAGAGAGAACCCATTTCCAATCCGAGTTTGATTTATAACTAAGTTGTAAAAAGGCTTGACTATTCGGTATACCAGGAAGTGCCATACCCCCAAGATTTTCCTCTTTAGTTTCTTCAACAAATTGGTACTGTGCCTGGGTTAAGCTTGCTTCAATTTTCCATGTATTCCACTGATAAGCAGCAGCCACTTCTAGTCCATATCGATCTGTGGCACCGGCATTTCGGTAAAAAGAACGCCCAGGAAAGGTTTCTAATTCGTAGGGTAAAATTTCATTTGAACTCTTGATGTAAAAACCAGTTGCTTCAAAAAATCCAGATGAATTTTGTGTTTTCCAGCCCAATTCAAAGTTGATTGCTTTGGAGGGATTTAAATTCAAATTCAGTCCTTCTTCACCCGAAGGATTGGCTGAAAGTTCGGACAGGGTTGGTGTTTCAAAGCTGGTAGAAAAATTAGCAAAAAGGCGATGATTTTCAGCCAAGGCATAGCTCAACCCGATACTCGGATTTAAAACTGTATACTCTTGAGTTTCTATTTCCGAATCAGCACCTAAAGTTTGATAATCAAAACGAAGTGCTGTTCTAACTAAAATCTTTTCCCATTGAAGCTCATCCAAGAGTGATGCACCAAAATTTCCAAAGCGTTCCAATTGAGAAAAGGTGCGCTCACCTTGACTACCCCTTAAATTCATAAAGCGATCTCGTTGGTCCCGTTGGTCATTTCGCTCTAGTCCAAGCTGCCAACGATGGGTGAAGCCAGTCTGCATTTCTTCATAATTTAGACGGGTTCCTACGCCATAATAATTACGAAATAAATCAACAATTCCTCCATTTTCAAATGGAAGTTTTCCATAAAAATCTCTAAAACTATAAAAGGCATAACTATCTAAGCTCCATTGGGCGCCCCATTGTTGTTTCCAACGCATTCCTAGCTTAAATTGGTCAATTTTTTCAAAAGTATCGTAGTCCACATTCCGTTGTCTTGCTTGTCGAAAATCAGTTGTAGTTTCTTCCAAGGTTAAGCCTCCTGCGTCTTCCGCTTTGGGGCTATTGGTGTAGTTCAATTGAAAATTGAGACTAGATCTTGAATTTAGGCTGTGTTTAATTTTGGCATTGAATACATTCTGCTCTAACCCACTAAAAGTTCTAAATCCATCAGTGGTAGTTCGGTTTATATGAAAAAGCGCTGTTGTTGCTTTTCCTTTAACGTGTGTCGTCAACTGATAGTTTTGATAGGTATAGGATCCTAAAGTTGCTCGAAATTTTATGGCTTCGCCCTCCAAGCTATCCAGTGTGGTTAGATACAAAACGCCGCCTGCGGCATTTCCGTATAAACTTGCTGAAGGTCCTCTTAACACTTCCAATCGACTAAGAAGTCCCAAGGGAAGGTTGTCTAATTGACCTTGTCCATCAGGTGTTGTTTCCGGAATTCCATCAACAATTATTTTTACCCCTCGAATTCCAAATGCTGAACGAGAACCAAAACCTCGAATAGACAATCTTAAATCTTGAGCATAGTTATTGGCATTCAAAGAAAATAAACCCGGTACAGATCTGAGGTATTCTTGTAATGAGAGTTGTTGCTGAAACCCTTGCAAGGAAACTAAATTGACTGCACTTATTGACCCGGGCATCAAAAACCGTGAGGTATTTAACCTCGGTGCTTCCAAGGCAACCTCCTTTAATGTTATGGTCGTGGTTTGTGACGGGCTTTGCGCTAGTAAAATAATGGGGAGTAATAAAAACATCCCAACGGTAAAACTCTTCCAAATTCTGTGCTGTTGAGAGAAATTCTTTAGCTGCATTTTTTAAATTTGTGCTAAAGATAACGAATATGTATCTCTCAGAACTTGAAGAAATTGTTGCTTATGTAGCTTGCATTGCCATCGTTATCGGCTTTGGAGTCTCAACCTATATGGAAATTAAAAATACCATCAGAGAGGAGAAAGAAAAACACTTAGAGCAAAAAGAAAACGAAGAGAAAATCAAAACACTTATCAGTTATTTCTATACCAAAAAAAAACTACTTGACAATGTTACCAAACTGAAGCAAACGCTGAACCAAGATAAAACCAAAAAATAACACTACATTTGTACCTACAATTGTTAGTGTAAAAATCTATTATGAAAAAGATTTACCATAGTTCATCGTCACGAGGAGAAGCGAATCACGGGTGGCTTCACGCTAAGCATTCTTTTAGTTTTGCCAATTTTTTCAATCCTGAACGCATTCAATTTGGTGTTTTAAGAGTACTCAATGACGATATTATAGCTCCTGGAATGGGTTTTGGAACGCATCCACATGACAATATGGAAATCATTACAATCCCATTGGAAGGTGCTTTAGAGCACAAGGACAGCATGGATAATATTGGGGTCATCGAAGCCGATGAAATCCAAGTCATGAGTGCTGGAACTGGAGTTTATCACAGTGAATACAATAAAAATAAAGACGAGGCAGTCAATTTATTACAGCTATGGGTATTTCCACATACCCAAAATGTTACCCCTCGTTATGATCAAAAAAGTATCAAAGAACTTAAAACACCCAATGCATTTTATCCTATCGTCACCCCTGACCCAAAAGGCCCTGGAATGTGGATTCACCAAGATGCTTGGTTTCATTTAGGTGAGTTTGATCAAAAAACTGAGATTAACTATACCATTCATAAGCCCGGTAATGGAGTGTATGCTTTTGTTATTGAAGGCGAAGGCACTATAGCCGAGCAGACCCTTAGTAAGCGGGATGCTATGGGTATTTGGGAAGTAGATTCCTTTTCTATTACTGCAAACAAAAATTCACGAATTCTTCTTTTAGAAGTGCCAATGCAAATCCAATAATGTCTAACGAAATCACAGCGAAAGAACTTTTAGCCCTGATAGGCGAAAAGATCCAAACAGGAAATTACACCGATAGTGTACATAAAATTAAATTACTTACTGCCCACGAGGTAATTGGAAAAATTCTAAATACAGAGTTTTAACTCCGGTTATAATTACTGATACACACGAACGTAATCGATGATGTATTCTCTTGGGAATTCTAGACTCGTATCAATACTACCCCCAAATGTTCCTCCTATGGCCATATTTAGTATCAAGAAAAAAGGCTTGTTAAAGGGCCAATTTTCATAAGTTCTGACAGCAGGTGCATATGTATAGACTTTTTCATCATCGAGAAAAAAGTCAATATGTTGGTTCTTCCATTCCATTGCAAAGACATGGAAATCATCTTCTACGTTGGGGAAATTTGTAATTTTAGTATTTACCGTTGCTCCGTAACTACTTCGGGTATGAATTGCATTAAAAACCTGCCCAGGGGCTCTTCCTACATATTCCATGATGTCAATTTCACCACAATCCGGCCAAGGGTTATTATCTATATCGTTGCCAAGTGCCCAAAAAGCGGGCCATAGTCCCCCTCCAGTAGGTAGTTTCAGTCGTGATTCAATTCGTCCGTATCGGAACTCTTGTTTCCCTTTGGTAATGATTCTTGTGGAGGTATATTGCTCTTCCTTTTCTGCAGAAATAATCAAAAAGCCATCTTCTAAACGGTGATTGGTATCCGTATAAACCTGGCGTTCACTATTTCCCCAACCACATAAATCTGGGCAACCATCTCCTAAATCGAAACTCCAATCTTCCAAATTAAGTTCTGTACCGTCAAATTCATCTGACCAAACTAATTCAAGTGGCTTTTCAACTTCTGGTTGAGTATTGGGAGAAGGAGTTAACACATCAATATCTAGGCCCTTTGGCGGTTCTGCGTCCTTCTGACAAGCCAGTTGAATTAATAATAAGCTAAAAATAATTTTTCTCATTTTAACAATATTGGGTTAAAGATACGTGTTTTACTATCTTTACTAAGAGACTATTATTATGGATTTAATTCCCAGTTCCGGATTTACAGTTATATCACTTCTCCGAGGTTTGATGGGTATGCTTTTACTTCTATTGATCGCCTATTTGTTCAGCAAGGATAAAAAGAAAATTTCCTGGAAGACTGTAGGTATTGGTTTATTAACTCAAGTAATTATTGCAATTGGTGTTTTAAAAGTCAATTGGGTGAAATCTGTTTTTGAGGGCTTAGGAGGGTTTTTTATTAAGGTATTAGAATATACAGGAGAAGGAGCAAAAATGCTCTTAGGTCAGTTTGGAGATGTGGACCATTACGGTTTTATATTTGTTTTTCAAGCGCTCCCAGTAATCATTTTCTTTTCTGCGCTGAGCTCCATTTTATACTATTTTGGAATCATTCAAAAGGTAGTTGGATTCTTAGCATGGGGACTAACAAAGCTTTTTAAGATCTCCGGTACCGAGAGTCTTTCTGTAGCTGGAAATATCTTCTTAGGTCAAACAGAAGCTCCTCTTATGATAAAAGCTTATTTAGAGAAGATGAACCGCTCAGAAATCTTTTTAGTGATGGTAGGTGGAATGGCAACAGTTGCAGGTAGTGTTCTAGGCGCCTATATTGGTTTTTTGGGAGGCAATGATCCTGTTCAGCGATTAGAATTTGCTAAAAGTTTATTGGCCGCTTCTGTTATGGCTGCCCCAGGAGCTGTTGTTATTGCCAAAATAATTTATCCTCAAACAGATGAAATTCAGACTGAGATCGAAGTTTCCCCGGATAAGATTGGATCAAATTTTCTTTCTGCTATTTCAATTGGGACTAATGAAGGGGTTAAAATGGCTGTAAATGTTGGAGCCATGCTTTTGGTTTTTATTGCACTGATTGCAATGTTGAGCGGTATGCTTTCAAGTATAGGAGAATTTATAGGTCTTAATGCCTGGATTGCAGAACATACGATTTATAAAACCTTCTCCATTGAATTTATTTTGGGTTATTTATTTGCTCCCCTCATGTGGCTTATTGGTGTTGCTAAAGAAGACATGGCGCTTATGGGACAACTTATTGGAATTAAACTGGTTGCTAGTGAATTTGTTGGCTATACCCAACTGGTCAGTTTAAAAGATAGCACTAGTGCCATTCATTTAACCTATCAAAAATCAGTTGTTATGGCAACATACATGCTCTGTGGGTTTGCTAATTTTGCCTCTATTGGAATCCAAATTGGTGGTATTGGAATCATCGCTCCTAAAATACGCAAAACGCTCACAGAACTCGGATTCAAAGCCATGATTGCTGGAACACTAGTTTCCTTGATGTCTGCGACCATTGCTGGAATTATTTTAGGATAATTACAATATCCGAACGCGTATTTTTTTCCATGTTTTGATAAGGAAAAAAGCTGAAATGATTGCCAAGACAGAAAGTGGTATCGCAAGCTGGTAATCCCCATAAATAAAGTAGCCCGTTGCAAACATTATGCTGTAAATCAATAAACATCCTAATAACATTGCAATTATTCCAGAAGGGACGGTCCATCCTGTTTCTCCTTTTGTCAAGTCAATGTTTTCATTCTTTGCATCATCAATTACCTTTTTCCAACCGGGACCTCCGGGCTGGATTTTTGTGTAAAAAGATCTTAAAACCTCTTTACTTTCAGTTGGTGTAAAATAGGTTGCTAAAAGCCAAACAGTTGTGGTAAAAAACACAACAAATGGAAATTCAGCCCAGCTAGGGAGTACGCCCTCCACTCCAAATAAAGCTTCTTTTATTCCAAAGGCAGGAATTGCTAAGAGTAACGAAATTAATCCCGAAACAACCATGGCTACAATTTCACTCCATGCATTAATACGCCACCAAAACCATCTGAGGATAAAAATTAGTCCTGTTCCTGCTCCAAATACTAATAAAAGATTGAAGAGTTGCATTGCGTTTTGAAGTAAAAGTGCCAATAAAGTGCTCAATATCATCAATGCTACCGTGGATAAACGCCCTACCGCTACCAATCTTTTTTGAGAAGCGTCAGGATTAATTTGCCGCTTATAAAAATCATAAACAATATATGATGATCCCCAGTTTAATTGAGTAGAGATTGTACTCATGTATGCTGAAATTAGTGAAGCTAAAACCAGACCTAAAAGTCCTGTAGGGAGCTTTGTAAGCATGGCTGGATAAGCTAAATCATTCCCTAATTTATCAGGGGTAATATTTGGAAAAGCAGATTGAATACTTTGTAAATCTGGAAACACAACCAGTGATGCCAATGCCACCAGTATCCAAGGCCACGGTCTTAATGCATAGTGCATAATATTAAAGAAAAATGTTGCCCCTATTGCATGATTTTCGTCTTTTGCAGCCAACATCCGTTGGGCAATGTATCCACCTCCTCCAGGTTCGGCTCCAGGATACCATGAACTCCACCATTGTACGGCTAATGGGATTATCAGCAACGTAATTAATGCTTCCCTATTTCCAAAATCTGGGAGTATCGAAATTTTATCAACTACATTTTCGTGAGCTAATAAGGCTTGTATCCCGCCAACCTCAGGAAGATTCACAAGGTAATAGGCCGCCCAAATAGCCCCTATCATGGCAACAAAAAATAAAATAAAATCAGTGTAGACAACACCTTTAAATCCACCTATAGCACTAAATGTAACCGTAACCAGTCCTGCTGTAATTACAGTCTGCCAAGGCTCCAAACCTAGCATAATCCCACCAATTTTTATAGCGGCAAGTGTAACTGCTGACATTGTGATCACATTAAAAATTACACCTAGATAAATCGCTCTAAATTTTCTTAGAAAACTCGCAGGCTTTCCTCCATATCGTAATTCGTAGAATTCTAGATCGGTATTTACATTCGATTTTCTCCATAACTTAGCATAAACAAAAACGGTAAGAAGACCCGTGATTAAAAATGCCCACCAGACCCAGTTTCCCGAAACACCGTTTGTACGAACAATATCAGTAACCAAATTAGGCGTATCTGTAGAAAATGTAGTTGCGACCATTGAAAGGCCTAACAGCCACCATGGCATATTTCTGCCGGATAGAAAAAAATCTCCTGCGCTCTTTCCTGAGGCTTTAGATACATAAATCCCAATCCCTAGAGATACTGCAAAAAAAAGAAAAATAATCAGCCAATCGAGTGTTGCTAATTCCATAAGTTTTATTCATTTGGTTGTTTTAAAGGTAACTAAAAAAGTGGCTTTGCATTAAATAGTTGTTAAAAGCCTTGAGAATGAGGTGAATTCATCCTAGGTTTGTGCAGTATCACCCAAAAAATTAATGAGGAATTTAATTTCGTATAACGTTTGTTTTCTTCTCTTAGGCCTAAAAATCCTTTCAGGGCAAATTGTCCGTGAATCAAAAGAAACAACTAAACTTCTTGCTCCTCCTCCAGAAAATAATAAGCCAAGTTTATTAGCGCCTAAACCGCAAAAACAATTTCTTTCAGAAGATTTCTTTAATCCCAAAATAGAATTTAAAGACCCCAAGAGTGACCTCAATAATCCTCCAATAAATTTTGGAAAAGGCGAACAGTTTCTCGATCCAGGAAAACAGTATTTAAATCGTTTGAATAGACGCCCAGAGAAAGAAAAAAATCCAAATCAATTTAAAGTGGACCAGTATTTAGGAGATTTTAGAAATAATGGAAAGTTTGTTCAAATTGCAATTAGGGATCATGAATCTCCAGACGGAGATTTAATTCGAATCATGCTTAATGATAAAGAAGTTGTCTCGAGGGTTTTGCTTCAAGAGCGTTTTAAAAGTATTTCTATTGATTTAGTTCCCGGCTTTAATAAAATTGATTTTGTTGCCTTGAATCAAGGTGAGTCTGGACCCAACACCGCTGAAGTTCGGGTTTTTGACGATGAGGGCAAACTAGTAGGTGCCAACCGTTGGAATCTTGCAACAGGGGTAAAGGCAACATACATTATTGTCAAAGAAAATTAAGGCTTAGGCTTCGTAAACCTCTAACATTCCTTTAATGAATAAATCAACCTCTTCTAAAGTCCCTGTACTAATTCTACACCAATCATAAAAGGGCGGAAATGGACGCCCAATACGCACTCCTTTCTTCAACATCGCAGGACCAAGTTCTCGAATATCTCGTTTAGCATGAAAAAAAATAAAGTTGGTATGAGAGGTCACATAATCCAATTTCAAATGATCAAGCAGCTTATAAATACGCTGTTTGGCTTCTTTATTTTTTTCTAAGGAGAAGGTGTAAAATTCCTTGTCTAGAAGTGCTTCTTTAGCCCCTTCTACAGCAAGAATATTACTCATGGCAACAACATTTTTTCGGATTTTATTTGCTATTTCTGGTTTCGCTATTAGGTATCCAACGCGTAAACCAGCCATCCCATAAACTTTCGAAAAGGTTTTGGAAACAATAACATTATCCCCGCGTTTGACTGCCTCAATCATACTAGGGTAGTTTGGTGTTTCGATAAAATCATAATAAGCTTCATCAGAAAAAACTATTGTTTTTTTACTTGCTACGTCACAAAAATCTACCAACTTTTGGGCTGGAACTAATGTTCCAGTAGGATTGTTGGGGTTACACAAAAACACCAACTTGGTCTGGGATGAAATTTGCTTTTCAATGGCGTCCAGATCATAGCCTTTGTCTTCCCCTACAGGCACCCAATTGACTGTGGCGCCCCATTGTTTTGCGTAATCCATCATGGCTAAAAAGGTAGGTTGACCAGAGATAATCTCTCCACCATTAGAGGCAAATGTTATTCCTGTAATTTTTAACCCCTCTGTAGATCCTCCTGTAATGATTATTGATTCCGGAGAAACGCCGTGTTTTTTTGCCAATTGGACTGCTAAATCATCTGAATACGCGTAAGGATAACGACAAGCGTGGACAAAAGAATTTTTAATTCTTTCTTGAACACGTTTGGACGGCCCGTACGGGTTTTCATTTGAACTCAATCGGATAATGGGTTCTAACTTTCGCGGTTGAAAAGTTTCTTTTTCTTGGGCACTTAAAAGTGCTGGTGGGGTCAAAATTAAGCCGCCAATTCCCATTGAAGCTTTTAGCCAGTCTCTTCGTGATTGCATGCTTTGTGTTTTTTATAAAGTTCAAATATTTTTGAATGAAAACAAAATTAAACCTTTACTTTACTGAATGAGTGATTTGGTAGTTGCACTTGAAAATGTCTTGCAAGCACTAATTAGTCCCCTTGAGTGGGTCATGCTTTTCTCTGTTTTAGGTGGTGGTTTGTATTTGATATTTCACAGTAAAGCAATCCCTCTTTTCAAGATCAAAACTGCTTTCAAGTTACTTTTTCAAAAAGAAAAAAATCAAGGTATTTCTCGTTTTCAAGCGCTTTCAGCAGTACTTGCTGCTACCGTTGGGCTTGGGAATATTTCAGGGGTTGCTATCGCTATTCATATGGGTGGTCCAGGGGTGCTAGTTTGGATGTGGCTCACCGCTTTAATTGGAATGATTATTAAATTTTACTCCTGTACGTTAGCCGTTCAACTCAGGCAGGTTGAGGCTAATGGATCACCTTTGGGGGGGCCAATGTTTTACATGCAATTAGGCATAAAAAAATGGGGTAAACCACTAGCTGTATGGTTTTCAATTGCTGGGCTTTTTGGGGTACTCCCTGCTTTCACTTCCAACCAACTTACTCAAACTTTTATTAATGTAGTAACGCCTGATTCATTCATCGCTATCGGTGATTTTCAATGGAAATTCATCATAGGTGTTCTATTGTCAATTGCCACTTCATTTGTTATTTTTGGTGGACTAAAGTCCATTGTAAAAGTGACTTCAAATTTGGTTCCTGCTATGGTGGCTCTTTATTTTCTGATGGGGATGTTTATCCTTATTTCCAACAGCGAGGCAGTACTACCAACCTTGAGACTTATTCTTAACGAAGCTTTCAATATAGAAACTGCCGTTACTGGAGGGTTTTGGGGGCTGGTAATATTAGGGGTACGTAGGGCTGTTTTTTCAAATGAGAGTGGTGTGGGCAATGCTCCAATGTATCACGGTCAATCACAAAGCTCTAAAGGCACCGATGAAGGCTTAGTTGCCATGCTCGGTCCACTACTTGATACCGTTTTAGTTTGTACCATAACAGGTCTGATAGTAATCATCAGTGGCGCTTATCAGTTGCCAAACCTCAACGGTATTGTACTCACCTTAGAGGCCTTCAGGCGCTTGTTTTTTGGCTTTGGTGATCAAATCCTTCTCCTCATGGTTTTCGTCTTTGGAATTTCTACTCTTTTTACTTATTCCTATTATGGTGTCAAGTGTTTTGGGTATCTCACTCATCAAAAATGGGGTACTTTTTACAATTACTTCTATGTGGGAAGTATTGTGCTATCAGCCTTAGTTACTGTTGAAGTTGTTATTGGAATCATAGATTTAGCCTTTGCATTAATGTGTATACCAAATATGATTGCAATCGTTTATTTAGCAAAAGGAGTAAAAAAAGAAATGCGTGAAAGAAAATGGCTCAGTTAATCTAAGCTCGGAGGTCCAGGTAAAATTCGCGGTACATATTCTTTTATAGTTCTGTTTTTATTAAAGTCTTCTTTTACCGCTTCTACCATTTTTGGATTCTTATAAAAGTCTGCCATCGTCATAGATAATGCCTTTGCTGCATAAATCATTCCCTTATGTCCAATGGACATTCCGGTACAAGCCACTACAGCCCATGAGTGCCAAGGTCCCCCTTTGGATGCTACTGTTGCTGACATTCGAACGGTTGGAACGACTTGACTTACATCACCAACGTCTGTCGATCCTCCAGAAGCAGGAAGCGTTGGTTGTAACGGAACTACAGATCCATCAATACCAACTTGGGGTTTCCCCGTTTCTTTTAAGATCGTATTCGCATAAAGAAGCTCATCTTCTGTGTAGGTAATTTCACCAAGAGCCTCCATATTATTTTGCATTATTTCGGCACCTGTACGGTTTACTAAAACTTCATAAATCCCTGAAATTAGTTTTGTTTCATACCTGGTCCCTGTCATCAGTGAAGCCGCTTTTGCAATATCTAGTGCTCGATCGTAAAGGACATTGACATTTTCAACACTATTCCCCCGTAAGCGGGTCCAAATTTTAGCATAATCAGGAACTACATTGACAACATCTCCTGCTGCTTCAATTTGATAATGAATTCGAGAAGTGGGTAAGATATGCTCGCGATAATAATTTAATCCGGTAGTATAAAGTTCCATAGCATCAACGGCGCTATTTCCATTCCATGGATCTGAAGAAGCATGAGACGAATCTCCGTAAAACATTACGCGAAAATCAACCAATGCTTTACTGGTCTCCGTTCCTGACTGATTGGTATCGCCTGGATGCCAATCCATACAAATGTCCAATTGATCAAAAACGCCTTCTCTGACCATCCAAACTTTTGCAAAAATTGTTTCTTCAGCTGGAGTGCCGTAGAATATAACCGTTCCCTTAAATGTTCCTTTTTCAATCTGTTCTTTGATTGCCACAGCAGCTGCAAGGCTTGCGGTTCCAAAAAGATTATGACCACAACCGTGACCTGCACCTCCTGCTACGCGAGCTTCTTTTGTTGGTTTTAGTTTTTGAGAAATTCCTGCATTCGCATCAAATTCACCCAAAATTCCAATTACCGGTTTTCCTGAACCGTAGGTCGCCATAAATGCAGTAGGAATATCAGCAATATTTTCTGTGATCTGAAAGCCATTTGCACGCGCATAGTCCATTAAAAGTTTAGAAGAGGTGTATTCTTCTAAGGAAGTTTCAGCAGCTTCCCAAATTGCATCACTGATAGAGATGAGGTTTTTCTTTTGGTTTTCAATAGATGCTTGTAAGTCGTCTTTAATCGGTTTTATCTCTTGCTGATCTAACAAGATCATCTCTGAAACTGTAGGCATTTGAGCTAGGGCTATTATAGAGCAAATGTGTGTTAAAAACACAAAAATTATTTTTTCGAGATTCTTCATTTTTTTAATGTTTTCTATTCTTTTGTGTGGGTAATAAAAGTCCTAAGAACAAGAAAAGTCCTCCACCAATGACGTAAGGCCAGTCAATAAAAGAAAGTTTATTATACATCAGGATTACAACAATACTACAAATAATAAATCCAATTCCAAATATGATTTTCAATACCCACTGTAACATCGTTAATATACTTTGATGTCAATTTACACATTAGTTAGCAAACTTGTTTATTTTTGCTTATGATTCGACTCTATTCAGTTGGGCTTTTAATATTGATCACTGCCATTGCAGCAAATTTTTTAGTAGGCAAATTACAGCTTAAATCCTGGTATGAATTTCTAAACGGATTAACACGCTCTAAAAGCTATTGGTCTGAGGTGACACTAAAGGATAGGCTTTGGCTTTTCTTTGCGTATCCGTTGTTTCTGGGGTTAGGATCTTCACTTGGTAACTTTATTTACTTCAAATTTTTTTCAACATGACCAGTACTGTAAAATACCTTGGAGACCTTCGAACCGAAGGGATTCATATATCATCTTCAAAAAAACTAATAACTGACGCGCCTGTAGATAATCATGGAAAGGGCGAAGCTTTTTCGCCCACAGATACCATAGCCTCGGGTTTGGCATCCTGTCTGCTCACCATTATGGGAATCAAAGCTAGGGATCTAGATATTGATTTAAAAGAAACCTATGCTGAAGTTGAAAAAGTTATGGGTTCCAACCCTAGAAGAATTGTTGAAATCAAAGTGAATGTCCACCTACCAAACGCTATTGAATCAAAACTAAAGTTAATTCTTGAGCGGGCTGCATTAAGTTGTCCTGTTGCCCAATCTCTTCACCCAGATCTGAAACAGGATATTAAATTTCACTGGCCCGATTAATTAGTTTCTTCGCTAAAAGGATCACGCTATATATTAAGATTCCAACCGGTCCTAGCATAAAGGTAAAAAGGAGTGGAAGTATGATTAGCTTATGTGCTATTCTTTGATTTCTACTGTGCTTAATTATCCAAGTGCCAACCCAAAAATCAAAAGCCAAATAATGGAACCACCCTGCTGCTGCAGACTCAGGGGTTGCTTTTTTAAATAAAGTGACAATCCCGTCTATGGTGCTAAAATCCGCTTCGGTTAACCCTCCCGAAATCAGAATAAAATAAAGATAAAAAACACTCAATACTAAGGGAATCCATGGATAAGAAATTAACCCTTTGGTTAGCTTTTGTTTAGGGAACACTATTATCGCAAGCCAGGCCAATAGTATCAGGGTATTACAAAGATTGAAAATTAAAGTCGTCATAAATAGTCAGTTATTATTCTTTAAAGCAAAATACTCTTTTTAAATTAGTCAATATGTTACTTTTCAAAGACATTAATGGTCATGCTGTAGATCCCGTTATCCATACCCTAGAGGTTATCAAAAATTACCCCTATGCTGAGATTCATATTGGAACCGACTCCCAAAACATAAATAAAGAAAGTCGTTATACAACCGTAATTGCTTATCGATTAGGAAGTAGAGGAGTACATTATATCTTAAGTAAAACAAAATTTAAAATTATACGAGATATGTGGACCCGTCTATGGAAGGAAGCGGAGATGAGTATCGACACCGCTGAGTGGTTGACCCAAAAAGTAAGTGTTCGAGTAGAAATTGATATGGATTATAACGGCGATGAAAATTTTAAATCACACAAGTTGATTTCTGCCGCAAAAGGTTGGGCAAATTCATTAGGATATAAAGTAAATGTAAAGCCCAATAATCAAATTGCAACGCGAGCCGCTGACTATCACTGCAAGTAATCAGCGTGTCCTAAAAACTTGGGTAAAATAAGCAATACTGTCTTGTGTAAATGCAACTCCAACACCTAATTCGATGTAATTACCGATCATATTAGTATAATGCCCTGGCGAATTTTTCCATCCTTCAACTACACATTCTGCAATGGATTCAGCACTTCTGGTATCACCACAAGTTGAAACATTTTCAAACCAAGGGACATATCCAATATTTTCTGCTAATTTGGAATATCCGTAGTCAAGGTCTGTTGCCCTGTCTGAAGGAGATTTCCCCTGATGATCAACATGATCAAAAAAATCATACTCAATCATATTTTTGCTGTGGAGCTCTGCCAGAATATCCATTTCATCATCTTGAACTAAATCACTCAAACCCTG
>CBFHJD010000038.1:0-16494 GCA_965656215.1 Flavobacteriaceae bacterium | reverse complement strand
CTCAACCATTGCTACAGAATCTTGACTGGCCCCAATCATGATATCAATATCAGATTCTGCCAGTTGCTCTTTGCTTGGGTTGATTACGAACATCCCGTCTATTCGGGCTACTCTAACTTCGGAAATAGGATATTCAAAAGGAATATCAGAGAGTTGTATTGCTGTTGATGCAGCGAGACCCGCTAAGGCATCGGGCATTACGTTTTCATCATGAGACATGAGTTGAATCATCACTTGCGTTTCTGCGTGATAATCTTTAGGAAATAAAGGACGTAGTACACGATCTACCAAACGCATGGTCAATACTTCTTGGTCGCTTGGTCGAGCTTCACGCTTAAAGAATCCACCAGGGAATCTTCCTGCTGCTGCAAATTTCTCTCTGTAGTCAACCGTTAAGGGTAAAAAATCTACTGGGCTTGCTTTTCTAGCAGAAACAGCAGTAGCTAGGAGCATACAATCTCCCATTTTAACCACTACAGAGCCGTCAGCTTGTTTCGCTAATTTTCCGGTTTCAAGAGTGATTGTTCTTCCGTCTTCAAGACGAATTTCTTGTGTAAATGTTTTTGGAATCATTTTTCATTATTTGGTTAAACAATTGTTGTGTGTTGTTGCAACCAATGAAAAACTGAGATTCAGTTGAAAGAGCGTTTTCTTATTTACGTAAGCCTAATTCCTTAACAATTGCTCTGTAACGAGTGATGTCTTTGGATTTAAGATAGTCTAGTAAACTTCTTCTTTTACCTACCAAACGAACTAAAGAACGCTCTGTATTGAAATCTTTACGATTGCCTTCTAGGTGCTTTGATAAGTGTTCAATTCGGTGTGTGAAAAGTGCAATTTGCCCCTCTGTAGAGCCTGTGTCCTTTTCAGATTTACCGTGTTTCTTAAAAATAGTTTCTTTTACTTCTTTTGAATTGTACATGCCAATATTAATTTTAATAATTATTATGTAATTTTTTTAGTGGATGCAAATATACAACTTAACCAGTATAAAACAACCCTTCTAGGTTGATTAAAAATGAAGGACAATTTGTAAGTTAATCACGCAAGGATCGGTTTAAGATCAAATCAATGTAAAGGTTGACCTTATTCTTAAGTTCATTTCGATGAGAAATAAAGTCTAGGAATCCTTTTTCCAGAAGGAATTCACTGGTTTGAAAGCCTTCAGGAAGATCTTTACCGGTAGTGTCCTTTACTACTCTTGGACCTGCAAAAGCGATTAAGGCTCTCGGTTCAGCGATATTAATATCACCGAGCATGGCATAAGATGCAGTTGTTCCACCTGTTGTTGGATCTGTACACAATGAAATATATGGTAATTTTGCTTCAGCCAGTTGTGCCAATTTTGCAGATGTTTTAGCCATTTGCATTAAGGAGGTTGCTGATTCCATCATCCGAGCTCCTCCAGATTTAGAAATGATGATTAACGGAAGTTTCTTTTTGATTGCGTAATCAGTTGCTCGGGCAATTTTTTCACCAACAACTGAACCCATTGATCCTCCAATGAATTTAAAGTCCATACACGCAATGACTAACTCTTTGCCTTTGGAAGCTCCTACAGCAACCCGAATAGCATCGTTTAAGCCTGTTTTTTTATGGGCATCTTTTAAACGATCAATGTACTTTTTAGAATCTTCAAATTTTAAAAAATCTTTTGATTTTAGTTGAGCATCAAGTTCCTTAAACTCATTGTTATCAAATAAAATTTCAAAGTATTCTTTACTTCCTATATGGACGTGATAGTCATCTTCGGGACTGACGTAATTATTTTCAGCTAGATCTTTAGACTCAATAACTTTACCCGTAGGAGTTCTGTACCAGAGTCCCTTAGGAATGTCTTTTTTTTCTTCAGTTTTGGTCTGAATTCCCTTTTCACTTCGTTTAAACCAACTCATTGGTAGTGGATTTTAAATCAAATATAAAAATTAATCTTCCGCTACAAAGTATCGACGTTATTTAAGTCTTCAAAGGCTTTCTTTAAACGCGATTTAAAGGTCTCTTCACCTAAACGAAGCCATTTTCTGGGATCGTAGTGTTTTTTATTGGGTTGATCTGCTCCTTCAGGATTACCGATTTGATTTTTTAAATAATCAATTTTATCATTCATATAATCTCTTATTCCTTCGGCAAAGGCAAATTGGAGATCAGTATCGATATTCATTTTGATCACTCCATACCCTATAGACTCTTCAATCTCAGCTTGAGTAGATCCTGAACCTCCATGAAAAACAAAATCGATTGTATTTTCTTCGAGATTATGTTTTTCGGAGATATGGGTTTGTGAGTTTCTTAAAATCTTTGGTGTTAATTTCACATTTCCGGGTTTGTAAACACCATGTACATTTCCAAAAGCTGCTGCAATTGTAAATTGTGAACTAACCTTACTTAATTCTTCATAAGCATAGGCAACCTCTTCAGGTTGGGTATAGAGCTTTGAAACATCTACATCGCTATTGTCAACACCGTCTTCTTCTCCTCCTGTAATTCCAAGTTCAATTTCTAGAGTCATATCCATTTTAGACATGCGCTTTAAATAGGTTTTACAGATTTCAATATTTTCTTCAATTGGTTCTTCAGATAAGTCAATCATGTGCGAACTGAACAATGATTTTCCGTGAGCTGCATAAAACTCCTCACTTGCGTCCAAAAGGCCGTCAATCCACGGAAGTAGATTTTTAGCACAATGGTCAGTGTGAAGAATAACCGTTGCTCCATAGGCCTTTGCTAGTTCGTGAACATGCTTAGCGCCAGCTATTGCGCCGGCTATGGCTGCTTGTTGATTTTCGTTAGAGAGTCCTTTACCTGCATTGAATTGAGCTCCACCATTTGAAAATTGAATGATGACAGGACTGTTTAAGGAAGCGGCTGTTTCTAAAACAGCGTTGATTGTATTGCTTCCAATTACATTAACAGCAGGAAGTGCAAAAGCTTTTGCTTTCGCTAGTTTAAAGACTTCTTGGACTTGTTTTCCGGTAATTACTCCCGAAGGGATCGTATGATTCATTGAATTTGGTTTGTGGCAAAAATATTAAACTTATTTGATTTAAAAAGGATAATTAATTCCGATGTTGAAAACGGCACTTTTTAAGTTGTATTCACCCCACCAACGTTCCCCAATAGGCAAGGCAGGATTGTATGTTTTGAATCCGGTATCAAATCGAAAAACAAAAAAATCAAAATCATAGCGCAACCCAATTCCAGATCCAATGGCAATTTCTGAAAGGTCATCAAGGCCATCAAATCGAAAGGCTGGATCTTCAATATCATCAAAAATATTCCACACATTACCCGCGTCAATAAAAAGCCCACCTTTTAAGGGGCCTGACAGTGGAAAACGGTATTCAAGGTTAAAAGCCAATTTAAGGTTTGCCTCATTAAACTCATTAATATTATTACTACTTCCTGGACCTAGTTTATATGCTTTCCAAGCGCGATTATCATTTGATCCTCCTGAAAAATAAGAACGTGAAAAGGGCATATTATTGGCATTACCATAGGGTATTGCCAATCCCCCAAAGGCGTGAAAAGCAATTACTTGTTCATTCCCTAGAGGCCAGTGTTTGATGTAATCTGCTTCTGTTTTTATATATTGTGAGGGACTTACACCTCCCAACAGTGTCTGTCCTAGTTCATTTTCGGGTGCATTTACAGCTCTAAGAACTCCATTTAGTAGGTTACCAACCCAATCTACTTTCCATCGGAGTTGATAAAAATTCTCATCAAAAATACTTTCTTGACTATTGAAATTCATACTTAAAGAAGAACCAAGTATGAGATTATTTGCTGTCAATCGGTCTTGTCTTTCTTTAACTGTATTGACGGTTTTATAATCTGGACTTTCTTGATTTAAGATCGTTTCTCCATTCAATACAGCATTTATAAATCCCTCAGTCCCTGCTGGAATGGAGAGATTACCTTGGTCGTTTTCGAAGTTTATTTGGGTATTGTATAGTCCTGCAATGGTGTTGAGTCGATCGTATGAATTTTTGTAAACATTAAAATAATTGGAAAGATTTCTATTGTTTACAAATTCGAGGTCAATCCATTTGATCTGAATTTTTTTATTCTTTTTTGGCTGCCAGTCAAATTGATAAGTCGTTTTAAAAAACTGTTTATCCAGGCCAATGTTCTGTTGGAGACTGGTTCCCAGTATCATTTGCGTTACTGGATTCATTTCAGGTGTTGTCCATTCAATTCCAACAAAAGGGAAAACCAATCTTGGAAAACTCAATTTGAGATCTGCACCGAGTTCAAATAGATTGAAAAATTGATCTCCTGACTGAGCGATATCTCGAGAAGCTCCAAGTGTATTTTTAATATTGAGTTCTAAAGTTTCAGCTCCTTTAAAAACATTTCGAATGCCGAGTCCTCCACCCAATCCAATCCCAAAATCCTGAATATTAGAATGGGAAAAGTCAAGATCAAATCCTAAGGAAAAACGTTCTCTGGGGGTTAAAAAAATTGAAGCTTTAAGTTGTTCTGCTTCGTTCGGGAGAAGACTGTAATTGATACTGGGGTATTTGAAGTTTTTCAGGTTTGTAAAATAGCGGTAAGTTAAGGTTCTATTAAGATCACTGTAAGGTTGATTTTTTTTGATCGCAATTCCTGATGTGATGGACCGTGGCCGGTATTTAAGCTTGCCTTTACTGAAAAGCGTGATGTTATCAAATAAAATTGAATCCGTGTACTGATCAGTTGTTTGGGTATTCAGATTATCAATAAAAACTTCGATTTGTTTTACGTTGAAACTCCGATAAGGAATTTTAGTTGACACTTCATTGATTCGCTGTTGAAGATCTTGGATTTCAATTGTTACAGGAATTTTCAAGTCTTTACCGGTACTGTCAATGGCTGCTGTAAATTGAATACTATTTTGCTGGAAATTATAAATCCCATTGTTTCTGAATAAGGTAAACAGCCGCTCCCTTTCTTTTTCAAACTTATTTATTTCAAATACCTCACCTGGCTTTATTTCTGAATCAGCAGTATGTTGAGAATAAATTTCGGCTATTTGTTTTGAATCAATCGTTGTTTTGATTGAGTCAATTTCGTATTGTCTATCAGGATAGATTTGATATTTTAAAACGATTTGTTTTGGTTTTTCTTGAAGGGTATCATGGGTAACAACGACATTGTAATACCCGAGATTTTTGTAATACTGTTGAATTCTTTTTTTAGAAGTATTGACCTGGGTTGTATCAAAAACAGCGGGTGGTTCCCCTGTATTTTTGAGCCAATCATTAAATTTTATACTGTAGTTTTTTAAAGCCAAAAGCTGTTTTGAGGACAGCCATTTTTCCAATCTTTTTTTACGCTTTTCTTTTTTGTTTAACCAGACTTCAAATTGCTTGTTTGGTTCAGGATGAGCCCTTTCGTACAAGATTTTTTTAATGGGGATTCCTATAAATTTTTTATTGGCGGGTGTGGTGATGATAACGTTTACAGGATCATTTTTTAGTAATTCTGATTCTTGGTAAACTTCATTTTTTACGATTATTTCTTTTTGTGTCCGGTAAACCCTTGTCCCAGAACATCCGACAAGAGTTAGGAAAGTAAGGAATAGAATGATTAATTTAGCTCGCGGAAGATTCACACTGTGGAATTTAAAACCAAAAATAAGTCATTTTATGCTCTCCAAGAATCAACGCAAGCAAATCCTTCAATTAAGTAAAAAAAAGTTCCGCCTGTCAAATGGACTTTTTGTTGCCGAAGGGGAAAAAGTAGTCCACGAATTGCTTTCTTCTGCCTGGCCATTTCAAATGTTATTTGCAACGGATAACAACTTTCACCCTGAAGCTGAATTGGTGAGTTTTGAGGAGATGAAGACGATTACACATTTCAAAACCCCAAGCCCTGTACTCGGAGTTTTTAGTTTGCCCTCCAGTCAAGAGTTTAGAACTGAATCAATCACCATAGCGGTTGATGGTGTAAGTGATCCTGGAAATTTAGGAACCATAGTGCGTCTGTGCGATTGGTTTGGTTTGTCGGAACTGATTTGTAGTCGTACTTCAGTAGATTGTTTTAACCCTAAAGTTATTCAAGCTTCAATGGGATCTATTGTTAGAGTTCACTGCCATTATGTTGAGGACCTTGGGACGAAATTAAAGGCATTGAATAAACCAATCTTTGGTGCAGCGGCAAAAGGGGATTCGATTTATACAACACAACTCCCTCAAAAAGCCACTTATGTTTTCGGAAGCGAGTCTCATGGAATTTCAGTATCAGTATCCAAACATTTGGCTGGGGAACTTTCTATTCCTCAATTCAGAGCGGGGAGTAGTAAGGCAGAAAGCTTGAATGTGGCTACTGCTAGCGCTATTTTTTTGAGTGAATTGTTTCGAAACAATCCAACTATTCAAAAGTAATAATCAAGGCTACCCCTCTAGAGAACATATTGTTGATTTTTCCTGTCCAAGGACTGTCAGGATTGTTATCGGGAATCAATTCGTTTTGCATTGAAAAAATACCTCTTAACGAAGGGGAAAATTTAAAATAATAAAGGTAAAAGTCAAAACCTAGGCCCAACTCATAATTTAAGTTTTGTGAGGTTGTTCGAAACACATTGCTGGCGTTATCATCTAAATTTTTCTGATTACTGGAAAGGTTAAAATCAGTTGAGAAACCACCAATGATGAAGGGCTTAAAGTTATTGATCCTTTTGGTGCTGATTTTCAATAAAATTGGCAAATGAATGAACGTTGATTTGATTTCCCTTTGTTGATCTGACTCCCTTGAGAAATCAGAATATTCTGGAAAAATTAATTCACGTCTGTTGTAAAATAAACCAGGTTCAAAGCGTAGGTTGATGTATTCATTGACCCTTAAATCCCCAATTAGCCCTACACTAAATCCTTTTTTTTGAGCTACTACAATGTCTTTATATTTAAGTTCTGAATAATAGTTTGGAATGTATTCAAATTTAAAATCATACTGATTGACTCCTAAAAAGTAGCCATAGTGAATGAACTTATTGTCAAATTTGGGAAGATTGATCAAACGTTCTCTGACTTGAGGGTACTGTGAATAGGTTGTATTTGCAATTAGACATGCAAATGTAAATAGCTTTAATCGGATTAAGATGTTAAGGTTTTTTGCCAAAATAAATGGAAGAAACCCCTAGTGTTTGTGGGAAATCTTCTACTTGTATAAACCCATTTTTTCGCAAAATATTGTTAAACGCTTCGCCGCATGGAAAAATTGCAGCAGAATCAGATAAATATTGGTAGGCTGAACGATCTTTTGAAAATAATTTTCCAATAAAAGGCATGATTTTTTGAGTATATAAAGAATAAAACCCTTTCAGGAAGGGGTTCTTTGGGACAGCAGTTTCAAGAACCACTAGGGTACCATTTGGCTTTAGAACACGAAAAATTTCTTGTAACCCAAGATCTAAATTTTCAAAGTTCCTTACCCCAAATGCAATTGTAACACCATCGAAGCTGTGATCGTCAAAATGAAGTGCTTCTGAATCTCCTAACTGCATATCAATACGATCATCCAGCTGTTTCTTTTTTACTTTTTGCCTTCCAATTTCTAACATCCCAGGTGAAATGTCTAATCCAATAATTTTGTCAGCGTTTAGTTTTGCCAACTCAATCACCAAATCACCTGTACCAGTTGCGATATCTAACAAACTAGCATGTTGTTCTTTTTCCAACAGCTTTACAACGCGTTTACGCCAAATTACATCAATCCCAAGTGTGATGATACGGTTCAGTATATCGTAACTCTTTGAGATTCCGTCAAACATGTGGGTAACCTGAATTTTTTTGGTTTCAGGTTGATTTTGATTGGGTTTTATAGATTCACTCATAGGGGTGTAAAGATACAATTTGGCTTTTATGTTGGAGAGAATTTTATCCTTCCATTTCTAATATTCGTATATTTGTGCCGTATTTCGATACGATCATATGAAAATAATTATTGCAGGTGGCGGAGAAGTTGGATTCCATTTGGCTAAACTGCTCTCTTTTGAATCTTTGGATATCACGCTAATTGATTCGGAAAAAGAACGCTTAAATTATGCCGAGTCACATTTAGATATCAAAGCAATTAAAGGTGATGCTCTCTCCTTAGCACTTATGAAAGAAGCGCATGTAGGAACGTCAGATCTTTTTATCGCTGTGACCTCAGAGGAGGCAACTAATATTACCATTTGTGCTCTAGCCAAGCAATTAGGAAGTAAAAGAACTATTGCTCGGGTCTCAAACTTTGAGTTTATTAAAGCTAAAGAGACGATCAGTTTCAAAGAGATTGGGGTTGATGAATTAATTTCTCCTGAAGAACTGGCAGCAAATGAAATTCAGCAGTTACTTGATCAGTCAGCATTCTTAAATAGTTATGAATTTGAGGAGGGTGCCCTTACTATGATTGGTACCAAACTTGATGAAGATGTTCCATTTGTGGGTAAAACAGTAAAAGATGCAGCAACCATTTTTACTGATGTACATTTTATGCCCATAGCGATTCAAAGAAAAGGAACGCAAATTACCATGATTCCTCGCGGGGATACCTGCTTTGAAACTGGAGACACTGTTTTTTTTATTACCCTAAAAGAGGGAGTAGAAGAGCTTTATAAACTTACAGGAAAGAAAAAGACATCCATTAAAAACATTATGATTTTAGGGGGTGGTAAAATTGGATATAACACAGCGAGAGAACTTTGCGATAAAAAGTTTAAAGTTACCATCGTAGAAAAGAATAAGAAAAAAGCATTTGAAGTTGCTGATTTACTCCCTAATGCTTTGGTTATTCATGGCGATGGCCGAAATTCAGATTTATTGGATGAGGAAGAACTATCGAGTATGGACGCTTTTATTTCTGTAACTGAAAATTCTGAAACCAACATCATGTCATGCTTGATGGCAAAAACTAAGAATGTTAAAAAGACCATTGCCCTAGTGGAGAATATGGATTATTTTCAATTGTCCCATTCTATAGGTATAGATACGTTAATTAACAAAAAACTACTTACTGCAAATACAATCTTTAGGTACATCCGAAAAGGAGATGTAGTAGATATGACTACCCTCAATAATTTGAATGCTGAAATTTTAGAATTTGTGGTTAACGCCAATTCAAAAGTAGCCAATTATAAAATCAAAGACATTGATTTTCCTAGGACAGCAATTATTGGTGGGGTGATTAAAGAGGGCGTTGGGATTATAGCTCTTGGAGATTATACCATTGAACCGGGTGATCGAATTGTTGTTTGCTGTTTACCTCGATCTATAAAGAGAATTGAGCAGTTATTTTTATAAAGTGAGCCAATGCTAAATCTCAATTATAAAATCGTAGTCTTTCTGATGGGGGTCTTACTCCTCTTTAACGGGGGTTTAATGTTGCTTTCCTCTCTTGTAAGCTATGGGTATCAAGATGGGATTACTTTTGAAATTACTCTAGCAGCTTTCTTGGTTTTATCGATAGGCGCATTGTTTATGTTGTTTGGTAGGCAACACGAGAAACAAATTCAAAAAAGAGAGGGATACCTTATTGTTAGTTTAGGCTGGTTATTAATGGCTTTGTCAGGCACCTTGCCTTATTTACTCACGGGTACTTTTACAAATTTTGCCTCTAGTTTTTTTGAAACTATGTCTGGATATACAACCACAGGTGCCTCGGTTTTAGATGATATTGAAATTCTACCTGAAGGGATTTTATTTTGGAGAAGTACGACCCATTGGATAGGAGGGATGGGGATTATTGTTTTGGCGATTGCCATATTGCCCTTTTTAGGAATTGGAGGAATTCAACTTTTTACTGCAGAAGCTCCAGGTCCTGGAGGGGACAAGCTCCACCCAAGAATTACAGATACAGCAAAACGCTTATGGCTTATTTATGTGGTTTATACTTGTTTGGAAACCCTTTTGCTTTGGCTTGCAGGAATGTCTTTTTTCGATGCAATAAACCATTCCATGAGTACCGTGTCAACTGGAGGTTTTTCTACCAAAAATTCCAGTATTGCATTTTGGAATGATCAACCTTTAATACAATACATCATCACCTTTTTCATGTTCTTAGCGGGGACTAATTTTGTGTTGAGCTATTTTATTTTTACACGTAAATTTCAAAAAATAATAGCTGACGAGGAATTTAAGGTGTACCTCAGTTTCATTCTCATTTTCACTGCACTTACGGCTTTTGTTATATTCAATACTGAGAGTATTTCGCCTCTTGGAGTGTCAGAATCATTTAATCGCATTGAGTCTAGCATTCGAGCTGCACTGTTTCAGGTTGTTGCAGTAATTACCACAACGGGTTTTGTTTCTGCTGATTTTACGCAGTGGACTCCATTACTTACCGTAGTATTTTTTGGATTGATGTTTTTAGGGGGTTCATCTGGATCTACCTCAGGTGGAGTGAAAGTGGTACGCCATATGCTGATGATTAAAAGTGGTTTTTTGGAATTCAAGAGAGCTTTACACCCCAATGCCATTATTCAAGCTCGATACAATAAAAAAACGGTTAGTGATGCCATTGCGTATAATATCCTTGGCTTTTTTATCTTGTATATGCTCAGTTTTATTATTGGTGCTTTTGGGTTTGGTGCTCTAGGGTTAAGTTTTGAATCGGCTATTGGGTTATCTGCATCAACTCTTGGAAATGTAGGTCCTGCATTGGGAGAATTTGGACCTAGTAATACCTATGCTGCTCTGCCTCATAATGGAAAGTTGTGGGCTACATTTTTAATGTTACTCGGACGTCTTGAATTATTTACAGTACTTATACTTTTTTCACCCTTTTTCTGGAAAAAAACTTAATAATCATATTTACTCCTCCAGCGGTTTTTTAAAAAGTCACGAATAGTATTTTCCTTTGGATTTTCTCCTGGCTCATAAAATTTGGTGCCACTAAGTTCATCAGGGAGAAACTCCTGTGTTATAAACTGATCTTTAAAATCGTGTGCGTATTGGTATCCTTTACCATAACCCAAATCCTTCATCAATTTTGTTGGAGCGTTCCTTAAATGTATGGGCACTTGAAGATTTCCTGTTTGCTTTACTTTTTCAAGTGCTAAATCTATGGCTTTGTAGGCTTTATTGCTTTTGGGTGAGCTGGCAAGGTAGATTGCACATTCGCTTAATACAATTCTTCCTTCAGGGTAACCCACTGTTGTAACCGCTTGAAAGGTATTATTAGCCAGCACTAAAGCTGTTGGATTTGCGATTCCAATGTCTTCAGCAGCTAGAATTAGCATTCTACGAGCTATAAAAGCAATATCTTCCCCAGCCTCTATCATTCTGGCCAACCAATAAACAGCAGCATTAGGATCGCTCCCTCTTATTGATTTAATAAAAGCAGAAACTATGTCGTAATGAAAGTCACCATTTTTATCAAAAAGAACTGTATTTGTTTGCACTGATTCAAACACTAAAGCGTTAGTAATTACATTTTTTTTTGATTTTTGGGTTTGGATCACAAGCTCTAATAAAGAGAGAAGCTTTCGAGCATCACCACCTGCAAGTTCAATTAATGCATCATATTCTTTTAATTCAATGTTTTTTACTTTTAACTGAGGGTCTGTTTGAATTGCAGTAGTTAAAATTTTTTTCAGCTCTTTTTTTTCAAGCGCATTTAAGATATAAACTTGGCAGCGTGATAGCAAGGCGTTAATAACCTCAAAGCTTGGATTTTCTGTTGTTGCACCAATGAGTGTTATGATTCCTTTTTCAACTGCATTGAGAAGCGAGTCTTGTTGAGATTTACTGAATCGGTGAATTTCATCAATAAAAAGAATCGGACTTTTACCACTAAAAAGCCCTCCAGAATGTTCAGCTTTATGAATGATTTCTCGCACTTCTTTTACCCCAGCATTGATGGCTGAAAGTTGGTAAAAAGGGCGGTCCTTTTCTTTTGCAAGGAGTTGGGCCAAGGTTGTTTTCCCGGTACCGGGAGGTCCCCATAAAATCAACGAGGGAAAAACACCATTAGTAATCATTTGAGTCAAGCTTCCTTGAGTACCCACAAGGTGTTCTTGTCCGAAATAATCAGATAGTGATTTAGGTCGCATGCGCTCTGCAAGAGGAGTATTCATGCTATAAATATAAGAGATTCTTTTCTAGCTTCGTTGACGAAGAACTTCATAAAAAACTACTCCGCAGGCTACAGATACGTTTAGTGAATCTATGGTCTCTGTCATAGGTAGTTTTGCCGTATCAGTCAAGATATTGAGTAGGCCTTTTGAAATTCCTACATCCTCTGCTCCAAAAACCAAGCCTATTGACTGTTTAAATTCTTTTTTGTAAAGTGTTTCTTTTGCTTTTTCTGTTATTCCAACTACAGGGATTTCATGAGCATTTAAAAGATAAATTACGTCTTTCAGATGCTGTACTTTGGAAATAGGTACACTGAAAGCACCTCCAGCAGAAGTTTTAATTACATCACCGTTGAGCGGAGCACTTCCGCTTACTGGAATAAAAACTGCATCTACACCTGTAGCTGCTGCTGTTCGGAGTATAGCTCCAAAATTCCGAGTATCAGTTATTCCATCAAGTAGAACAAAAACAGGATTTTTTTTGGATTCAATAATTGATTCAATTAAAGGTTCCATTTCGTGTGTTTTTAGTGCACCTATTCGTGCGACAGCACCTTGATGATTTTTATCAGAAAAGCGATTTAAGCGTTCAACAGGAACAAAACTAAAAGGAATTTGTTTAGAACGAAGTACATGAAGCAATTGCTCAAAAAGTTTACTTTGCGTTCCTTTAAGAAGCCAAACTTTGTCTATGGGTTTTTCGGACTGTATTGCTTCTAAAATTGCACGTATCCCAAATATTGTGATTGTTTCCATGGCTTAAAAATACTGCAAAAAGTTAAGAGGTTATGTTTCAATTGATTTCTTTTTATATAAATTAATAACGAATTTAAAAATTCAATATTTTGTTAATTTACTTTGAAACGTTAGTTTATGACCTTACCCTTTAACCAGTCTATTTTGAAGCTATTTAGTTACCTTTTTCTTGGATTTTTTTTGATTCAATGCTCTAAAGAAACTGAGAATCCAAAGGAATCTTTATATAAACTTAGTATTTCCAAAACGGGAAGCGGAGATGTTTCAAACCAATCGGGTGAGTTTGAGGCCCAAAGTTCAATTACAATCTCAGCCATTCCAGCTGATGGATTTTATTTTGATCGTTGGGAAGGTTTTAAGGAACAAATTGAGACCTCAGAATATACTTTTTCTATTGAGCAGGATTTAGCTCTAACAGCTATTTTTCTTCCCATACCTGAATTGGAAACTAATGTAGAATTATATACACCAAAAAAAATAGATGAAAACCCCGTCTTCATGATCGAAAATGGAGGAAAACAAGCCTATTTTGCTGATAAGACAGGAAGTATCCTCAGAATTTGGAATTTTGATTCAAAACTCGGTAATGAGGTCAAGGTTTTAGAAGATGAATCTATAATAGGTTTGTTTAAGCCTAACGATGTGTTTTTTTCTTTCGGAGGTTACGGAGGTGTTCTAAAAAAATTCAGTCCATTAGGGGGGCTAGATTGGGAGTTTGAATTAAATACAGAGCAGTATTTATTGCATCACGATTTTGAAATGATGCCGAACGGTAATATTCTTTTATTAGTCTGGGAACGTTTTTCCTCTGAAGAGGCCTTAAATATGGGTTATGATGGGGAAGGACCCATTTATTTAGAAAAAATTATAGAATGGAATCCAGATACCAGAGCATCTGTTTGGGAATGGCGTAGTTCGGATCACTTGATTCAAGAGTTTAATGATTCGGCATCCAATTTTGATATCATTACTGCTCATCCAGAAAAAATTGATTTAAATTATTACCCAAATGGAAATGGTGATTTGATGCATGCCAACGGATTATACTATGATATTGATAAGGATGTAATTTATTTAAGTGTTAATTATTATAGTGAAGTATGGGTAATTGATCATTCTTTAAATACTGAAGAGTCAAAAACTAATTTGGGTGATCTTAAATACCGCTTTGGTAATCCTGAAGCATATCAAGGAGAAGGTTCTCGTCTTTTTTATAATAATCATCATCCTACATTGGTAACTCTAGATCCTTTGACCGAGGGAAGGTTTTTAATATTCATGAATGGAAGTAAAGAAGAACAGTCTCGAGTAATTGAATTTGATTTACCTTCTTCTTTTAATGAGAATCCTTTGCAGTGGGCTTCCCCTGAAGAAACATGGTCTTATACTCATCCGGACCTTTTCTTTGGGAAGATTTCAGGTGCGTATCGTTTGCCTAACGGAAATACACTTATTTGTGAAGGAGACTATGGGTATTGGGAAGTTACAAGATCAGGAGAGGTTGTTTGGAAATATACTGGAGAAATTAACTTCTGGCGCGGCTACGTTTATCCAGAATTTAATAATTAGTAAAAAAAAAGGGACTCAATTGAGTCCCTTTTTTTACATTTTTCAAGCTAAAATTAAAGTGCACAAAAATCCACTTCTAATTTAATAGGTCCTCCTGATTGAGAAGGTCCTCCTTCAGTTATTACTCCACCAGGTGAAGTGATTTGAAAAGTAGCTTCAGAATCCCAATCTCCGTTGACATAACTAAAAACTAAAGCAGAACTACCTTCAGGCACAGTTACACTAAATGAACCCTCAGATCCATCAGTAATTGTGTAGTTCGTAGTTTCACCGTTAAGGTTTACTGCAATTGCAGCACCATTCCATCCATCACCATAGCTATCCTGAACATCAATTGTCCATGTTCCAGCTGGTGGAGGACATACAACAGAGGATGAATATCTAAAGGGTGATAAAAAGGCTGAACTACCTTGAATTTTAGTTCCTACGTTATCAGACGTATAAACATCTCCTGAAGTCGTGTTTAACGAGAGTCTCATTAGGAACACATCACCACCATACAATTGTGGTTGAGAAAGACCCATAGAGCTCATTGCTTCGCCAATATTGACATCAATTGTACCGGCTAGTTTTCCGTTAGATGCTACCGTAAATGAACTAGCAGGAACATTTTTCATAAACGCTTCATCAAAAGACAGTAATTGTCCTGCAACTGGTGAAGTATCAACGAATGATACAAATACGTCAACAGATTCCATTGTGTCCTGACTTAAGAAATCATCAAACTCAACTTGAACACTGAGGTCCGTTGAATTAGGTGAATTTCTGTCTACAGTAGGCAAATCTTTAGCCAAAGTTCTTAAGATCGCACCAGATGTAATGGTTGTAAGGTCTAAGCGATCCAAGTCATCGTCTTTACATGATGTCATTACAAGTATACTTGCGAATAACACACTCAAATAAATTTTATTTTTTTTCATAATTCCTTTATTTATTTTATAAATCCATCATCTGGGTTCGTATCCCAAAACACTTTTTCTGTTACCCCGTCTTTTTGATTAGCATTTATGTTTTGATTGACATAAACATCAGGGTAGTAAAAGGATCTTAAGAAATTGTTTACAGGCTCTCTTACTAGAGGTTGTAAATCAGTTGGTTTTCCTGTTCTTCTGTAGGTGTTAAAAGCTTCAACACCGTTTCCGAAAAGCGCTTTAAAGTATTCTTTAACAATAACGTCTAATTTATCATCTGTTGATCCTGCTGCATTAAAACGACTCATGATTTCTGAAATATAAGCTTGTTTATCATCAGCTGTAGCCGCGTAATTTGAATCTACAAGATCAGTTCTATATCCAGTAACCTTATCGATGCTTTTTGTAACGGCTGCTTCTAAATAAGTAGCGGCATCTCCGTTCAAGGTTGGGTTTGTTAAGGCTGTTTCTGCTAACATAAAGTCAACAAAACTAGAAAGCATGATGGGTTCAATACCTGCTCCTTTCGTACCGATATTTCGGTCTGCAATAGCAGTGAACGATTCGTCATCAAAGTTTCCACCTACAGGATATAGACCCCATGCTGTACGAATATTTGTATCTGGTGGAATTCCAAAGTCATACCCATGATCTCTACCCCAATACCCTGGAGCATCATCGCCCAAGTTACAGAAGATGTTAGTAAATCCAATGTGAGCTGGTGGTAAACCACCGTAACAAGACTGCTCAACAGTATTTACAGCATTGTAACTTCTTTGTCTGTAAAAGTAATGGCGTCTTCTTGGATCTTCGTTATCAGTATCATTTACCATATAATCCATAAAGGTGTTTGACATATAATCTGATGAACCTGTTCCTTCTTGGAAGTTTCTTGCAAATATTGGATGTCTACTGTCTGGGTTTGTATCCGTTGAAGAAAATGAAAATTGAAAATCTTCACTTGCTGTTTGGATATAATTTCCTGAAGAAATTATGGCATTGATACCACTGATAGACTCTGATGTATTTACCAATCGAGACTGAACATAGATTTTTAATTTTAGGGTATTTGCAAATTTTATCCATTTGCTTTCGTCACCTCCATAATAAAAATCCTTAGCGGGCAATCTAGTTTCATCTGCATTTAAGTTAGAGATGGCTGAATCAATAAGAGTCAGCATTTTAGCGTATATACTTTCTCCAGTATCTGCTGCAGGGTTAAAC
>CBFHJD010000037.1:0-16521 GCA_965656215.1 Flavobacteriaceae bacterium | reverse complement strand
TCCTTGCCCGTCACCAGCTCCATCTCGGAAATATTCTGCAATAGTAAGTCCAGATAAGGCTACTCGAGCACGTGCTCCAGGAGGTTCATTCATCTGTCCAAAAACAAAAGTGGCTTTGGATTCTTTCATGGCTTTTTTATCCACTTTTTTCAAATCCCAACCGCCTTCTTCCATAGAATGCATAAAGTCGTCTCCGTATTTTATAATTCCTGACTCTAACATCTCACGAAGCAGGTCGTTCCCCTCACGAGTACGTTCTCCTACCCCAGCAAAAACGGAAAGTCCACCGTGTCCTTTCGCAATATTATTAATGAGTTCTTGAATCAAAACTGTTTTTCCTACACCAGCCCCGCCGAATAAACCAATCTTTCCTCCTTTTGCGTAAGGCTCAATGAGGTCAATTACTTTGATTCCTGTAAAGAGGACTTCTGTGGATGTAGAAAGGTCTTCAAATGCTGGCGCTTCTCTGTGAATAGGAAGGCCATTTTCGTTGTCTTTCGGTAAGTTGTCCATCCCGTCTATGGCATCTCCAATTACATTGAAAAGGCGTCCATACACATCATCACCAATTGGCATTTGGATGGGGCTTCCAATAGCTTTAGCTTTAGTTCCACGACTAAGACCATCTGTAGAGTCCATTGATACGGTTCTAACAGTTTCCTCACCAATATGAGATTGAACTTCTAGGATTAATTTCGTCCCATCAGAATTTTCAATTTCTAAGGCGTCATAAATTCGAGGTAGTGGATTGTTTTCACCACTAAAATCAACATCTACAACAGGTCCAATTATTTGGGATACTTTACCGATACTTTGAGCCATCTTTCTTTTGATTAACGTTAGTTTCTAGACGATTTTTAAGTGGCAAATATACGATGTTACTCGTTAAATCAAGAAAGGGGGCCTTTTTTTTCCCGAAAAATTTCAACAAAAAAAGGCAACTTCTATTGTTGCCTTTTTTATATCAAAATAAAATACTAATTAGAGACTAAATGTCGCTCTTAGATTAACTCTTCTTCCAATTACGGGCATTCTTGGGAATGCGCGATATTGCTGGTTAAACAGGTTTGTAGAAGATAAATCTAATTTAACTCCGTTAGAAAGTTTATATCCAATACTTGCATCAACCAAATTTTTTGCCTGCACTGTACCAGCGTAAAATCCTTGGTTCGAATTAAACTCATCATCATGTTGAAATGACAAAGATGCTTGAATACCATCTTTAGTAATATAATTTGCTCCTAAACGATATTTAAATCGAGGTGCATTTAAAAAATCTTGGAAAGGTAAACCATCATCATTGTCTTCTCCTGGATTCCACTCATTCTGACTCAACCATGAGGCATTCCCCCAAAAAGTTAGCTTGTCTGTTGCATAATACTCCATTGAAAGGTCTGATCCCCAGTGAGAACGAGTTACATCATCAAATATTCTATACCCTGCAGAAATGTGGGTGATACCATCATTTTGAGGTACTCTCTGAGACTCTATAACTCCAACTGCACCTGCAGCACCTTGACCCCCTTCAGATATGGGCTTCAAAACATCTACATATCCCTGACCTCCTTGAGCAAAAGCACCTCCAATAAGCCCTGCAACTTGTGCTGATGTTTCAGCTATTGCTGGACCAATTAAACCGGCAGCAGTAGCTGCAACTGCATCAGATACTGGTGCTATTGCAGGTGATCCTGGGAATAAGGCTCCAGCAGGGGCTCCAGTAGCCCAAATAGCTTCGGGTATTCCATTTGCAGTATATTGAGCTTCTACACCTGCTTGAACTTGAGCATTTACTCCAGCAGTAACTGCCTGAGCAATCGCTGCACTAATTGTTGGATCTGCCGCAAAATCTGATGCAACTTGAGTTGCAAGATCAGTAGGAATCCCCGCATAATTATTTAATCTAAATGTTGGGCCAATTGCTGTAAATTGAGTAGAACCAGATCTTGCAAATGTATATACATCTAAACCTATCGCAAATTTGTCTCCTAGAAGTCCTTTATATCCTAACTCCCAAGAGGTAGTTGTTCCTAAAAGGGCTGAAGGTGTACCTACTGCTTGTGGCATAGCACTTCCATTGAATGCATTGTACCCCTCAATAGAACCAGAAGCTCCTCCAGGAACATAAGTACTAAAAAAGTTTTGTACTAAAGGTAACAGAGGCGCATAAGATGGATTGGATCCTACTCCCGCATATAATGGAGGTAATACCTGGCTGGCAACAGCTCCATAAGGAATAGCAAGTGGCCAATTTGTTGTATCTGCAGGCAATGTCGCTCCTCCTCCTCCAACAATTTCAATAGGAGCATTTGGCGCGAAGTCTTGAGCAGTAGTCTGTCCAGATAACCATACATCTAATACACCAGGAGATTGGATTTGTACCGGGAAATCTACGTAAGTTTCTAAAGCACTAGGTCCGAAAACAGCTTGATTGTAAGTTAATCTAAAGCTGTTTTTATTATTGGCTTTATAAACTAGAGCAATTCGAGGTGCAATTTTTCCTTTATCAACAAAATTTAATTTGTCGTATCTCAATGCATAAGTTAAATCAAGCTTCTCACCAAAACGAGAAGTTCCTTGACCGTAAAGTCCATAATTGATGTAATCATTATTTCCATCGTTTGCTCCAAAAAGTGTGTTTTCTGAATCAGTTCCAATATCTCTATAGTCAAGACCGAAAGTGAAATTAGAATCTAAGAAGTTTACAGCATCAAAGTTATATTGCAATTGAGCGTCTAATGCAGATCTTTTCGTAATAATTCTTTGGGCAGTCAAATAAAGATAAAAGGGAGAGTTTTCATCTCCACCGTCATTAAAGTTATAAGATACTTGTCCAAAAAATCCACCAGATTTAATCCTAGCTTGAGCCCAATAATCATTTCCAGCTGCATAACCAGGCCCTTGTGATTGGTTTATCAATCCATTACCAGAATTGATTCCACCAGACACTACAAAATCGGTATTATCATTTGGTCTAAACTCTAGGTGCGCATTAGCCATAAAAGTTTCGTATTCATTCATATATGCGTTACCATCTCCATCAGGATCTATTTCAGATCTCGTCAGTATTGGTGTGGAAGGTACTTGAGAAGGGTCAATTCTATTGTTTTTTACAATAGGCTGGAAGATACCATTTCTGGTAGCCCCATTTATTTGGGCAAGAAAATCAGCATCTTCAACAGGGTCTAAACTAAACTCGTCTCCTTTTTTATATTGCGCATTTACTTTAAATCCAAAAGTCTTTTTATCATTTGCATATGCATGTCGGATTGCACCTGATATAGTACTGAGGTTTCCGCCAATTAGCTCGACAGAAGTTCCAGGTTTGTCAATCGCTTTTTTAGAGAAAAAGTGGACAACTCCTGATTCTACTCCGGGACCATATAAAGCAGATGCAGCACCGCGTACTACCTCAACTCTTTCTAAATCAAGATTAGATAAGCCTGATTGAAAAGCAAAAAAGGATCCAGAAGCTGGAGATTGTAAAAAACGATAATCTAAAATAGGGAAAACACTAGTTCCAAAAACTCCTGAACCTGCTCTCATTTCAAAATTTACTGAATTTGCAGATTGTTGTTGAAATTGTATCCCCGGCACATTAATTAAACTTCTAATAGGATCATTAACATTGGCAGAGTTTTCAAGATCTTGAGATGAAATGATTGAAACGGATGCTGGTGCATCTAAAATCTTTTCTGATCTTCTTGAAGCAGAGATTACTACCTCATTTAAGTTTTGCCCGTAATTTAAAGCTACAAGAATAGTTTGATCAGCCGAAGTTACTTCTACCCTCTGTGAACTAAATCCTATATAACTAATTTCTAAAGTGAGTGGTAATTCAGCTGAAGAATTCAAAACGAAGTTCCCGTCAAAATCAGCCACAGCACCTGTATTTGAACCTAGTACGATAATGTTTGCTCCCGGAATTCCTTCTTGGTTTTCTGAATCTACAACAGAACCCGAAATGGCTGTCTGTGCCATAGTAAGGCCTGTTGTCAATAAAGCGAAGGCAAACAACCCTTTTAATAATACATTTTTTGTTTTCATATTTTTTTGTTTTCAGTTTAATCAGAACAATTGCAGACTGTGTATGATTGATAATTTTGGGGAATTTATTGTTCATAATCGACCTCTAAGTTACTATATTTTTACGATGGATTTAAAATTATTCTTAAGACATGGCCTTTAATCCTTATTTTTAATACAAAAAAATTATTTTTTTGAAAATTTTCAATTATTATCCCGCAAATAATGATTAGGTAAACTGATCTATATCCGCTATTTTAGGCAAATTGAAAATCACCCTTTTGAAAACTATCTTTTACTTTTTCATCAAATTTCTTATCCGTTACTACAACTTCATTTATTTTAGAAATATTGAGGTAATTGGGCGTGAAAATATCCCAGAAGACGGTGGAGTTTTATTTTCACCTAACCATCAGGGTGCTTTTTTAGACCCCTTATTGGTGGGTTCTATGACTCCTAAAAAAATGACTTCTCTGACCAGAAGCGATGTTTTTGGAGGCCCTTTTCAATGGTTTCTAGACGCTTTTCAAATGTTACCCGTTTACCGCATCAGAAATGGCTATAGCAATCTTAAAAAAAACGATATCACTTTTGCCAAATGTTATAAGCTGTTAAGTGAAAGAAAATTTATGCTGATGTTTTCCGAAGGGGGACATCACGATGAATACTATTTACAGCGTCTTTCCAAAGGAAGTAGTCGTCTTATTTATCAAGCAGTACGGCAGTTTCCTAATGAAAAAATGTACTTGATGCCTATCGGTCTAAATTACGGACACCATCGACAACCCAGGTGTACATTACACTTGGTTTTTGGACAACCCATTTTAGTTAATAAGTCAATAGATTCCAAATTAACCGAAGCTGAGAACATCAATAAGCTGAGAGATGCACTAGAAGATAGAATGAAAGCATGCATCTGGATAGAGGATGACTCAGAACATTATCCCATTCAAAAACAAAAAATCAATCGCCAAACTACCCAATTGCCATTTCATTCCTTAAAAAAAGAATTGGCTGATAATTATTCCAAACTCCCCAGTCGAAAAAAACAATCTAAAACCACTTTATTTTTTGCACACTTATTAAGCATCCCAAATATCATCCCCCTATGGGTCACACGTAAAATAATTTCAAAGTTCGACGACATCGTATTTGTTAGTTCTATGAAGTATGCCATGGGTGTATTCTTCTTTCCGTTATGGTGGTTCAGTAGTGGTCTTGCTATTGCCTATGCCTTTGGAAACGCAATGATGACTTGGTATCTGCTCATTTGCATATCGAGTTTATTTATTAGGCAAAGATTTTTATTATTATAAATTTAATTATAATAGCTTTTTTCTATTTATGAAGCGTATAAATTTTTATGCAAACTCATTATCGTTCATATTATAGAAAATAATTATATGTTAATAATTTTAAATAGTCAAAGACTATGATTTTAAATTCTCTCAAGATTTGTACCTTAGTAAAATGCTAGATGTAATTATAATTGGTGCAGGTCCTATAGGTCTTGCCTGTGGAATTGAAGCTGCCAAAAAAGGGTTGAATTATCTAATTATTGACAAAGGAACTCTGGTCAATTCACTTTACCATTACCCCATGAACATGACATTTTTCTCAACTTCTGACAAACTAGAAATTGGGGATATACCTTTTATTTCACACAATGCAAAGCCAACACGCGCAGAAGCACTTGAATATTACAGAAGAGTTACTTCCCACTGGAAATTAAACGTCAACTTATATGAGGAAGTAAATAGTATTGATAAACAAGACGGATTTTATGCATTAACTACTTCAAAGGGAACGTATTCAGCCTCAAACTTAATTATTGCTACAGGGTTCTACGATCGACCGTTTTTACTCGGGATTCCTGGAGAAAATCTTCCGAAGGTAAAACATTATTACAGTGAGCCGCACCCGTATTTTGGAATGGATTTGATTGTAGTGGGTGCTGCCAATTCGGCCGTAGATGTTGCTTTAGAAACCTACAGAAAAGGTGCTCAAAGTGTGACTATGGTCATCAGAGAAAAAGAAATTGGTCAAAATGTCAAGTATTGGGCCCGACCAGATATCGAAAACCGAATCAAAGAAGGGAGCATTAATGCGTATTTTGAAGCTCAAATTGAACGCATCACCACAACTGAGGTGATTTTTAACGATAAAACTGGACGACATCAAATCAAAAATGATTTTGTGTTAGCCATGACAGGCTATGAACCAAACTTTGATATGTTAGAGCAACTGGGTGTTAACTTTCATGAAGACGAATTCAGAACCCCCATTTACAATCCAGACAACATGGAGAGCAATGTTAAAGGAGTATATCTTGCTGGTGTAGTCTGTGGAGGGTATAAAACCAACAAATGGTTTATTGAAAATTCTAGAATCCATGCGATTCAAGTCATCAAAGCAATTTCAAAAAAATAGGCATTCTTCTTTCTCAATTTGGTAAATTGTAGTAAAATATCCAAGTGAAAGTACTTATTATTCCTGATTCTTTTAAAGGCAGTCTGAGTGCAGTAGAAGTTGCAGAAATTATGACGCAAACAACTCAAGCAGTTTTTCCAAATAGCGACTGTTACTCAATGCCATTTTCAGATGGTGGAGAAGGAGCCCTAACTGTTTTGGACATACACTTAAAAGGATCACTTGAAGAATGTGAGAGTTATGATGCGCTTCAAAGACCAATAAAGGCTCCTTATTTTCAATTTGAAAATCAAAAAAGCGCTTGGATTGAGTTATCGCAAACAGCGGGCATTACACGGCTCAAAAAGTCAGAGTATCAACCGTTAAAAACCTCTACTTGGGGGACTGGAAAAATGATTGCTCATGCTTTGAATCGAGGATGTACTTCAATTTATTTAGGAATCGGCGGAAGTGCAACTCAAGATTTAGGTATGGGAATTATATCGGCATTAGGAGGGCAATTTCTAGATCAAAATAACAAACAACTTCCTCAAGGTGGAGGTGAACTTTACCGATTAAAAAAAATTGACCTAAGCAATTTAGATCCTAGGGCTTTGAAGTGTAAGTGGACTATTGCCTGTGATGTTCAAAATCCACTATTAGGGAAAAATGGCACTGCCTATACTTATGCAAAACAAAAAGGGGCCTCTACTCAAGAAATTGAACAGCTCGAAAACAGTGGAAAGCAATTTGCTGAAGTTATTGAAAAACAATTTGGTATACCTATTAAAACACTCGAAGGGGGTGGCGCTGCAGGAGGTGTTGGTGCTAGTTTGTACGCACTACTTAATGCGCGTATAGAAAATGGATTTGATCTTTTAGCTAAACAGACAAAACTCAAAGACAAAATGGATAAAATGAACCTGATCCTTACAGGCGAAGGTAAATTTGATGCTCAAAGTCTCCATGGAAAATTGCCTATCAAAGTGGCTTCACTTTCTCAAAGGGCCGGAATTCCTTCTATTCTTTTAGCCGGTAAGGCAAAAATCAAAAAAGTTAATCAATTGCCGCTTTGTAAAATTGTAGACTGTACACCAACTGGGAGTTCGGTTAATGAAGCAATGAAAAATGCTAAAAATAATTTAGAACAAGCCTTGCTTAAAGAGCTTCGTGTCTTCAAAAATAACAACTCATGATATTCTCATTACTCTGCATACTGCTTACCATCGTATGGATTATACTCGGTACTTCACTGACAAAACTCCATCCGTTTTTAGTACTATTTACAGCGGCATTAGTTCTGGCAGTTCTTTTGGGAATCCCTCCCATTGATTCTCTAAACCTCATCCAAAATGGTTTTGGAAACATCATAGAAAAAATTGGCCTACTGATTCTTTTTGGAACAATGATCGGTGTGGCTATGGAACAATCTGGGGCAACCCTTGCCATAGCAAAAGGCATCTTAAAAAAAATGAATCGCTTACCACTACCTTATGCCATAAGCTGTATTGGATATCTAGTTTCTATCCCTGTTTTTTGTGATGCCGCTTTTGTGATATTATCCCATTTAAACAAAACACTTTCGCGACAAACAAAGACACCTTTGGTAGGCTTAACCGTTGCATTATCTACTGGACTTTTTGCTCCACATGTATTGGTTCCACCCACTCCTGGTCCTCTTGCTGCAGCGGCAAATTTAGAGTTGGAAAATTTATTTTTACTCATAGCCGTTGGTGCGGTCATTGCTTTTATTCTAATTCTTGTGGGTGGTGCATACGGACACTATTTGACAAAAAAAAACACCTATCAAGAATTTAAAAATGAACAACTGGAAGATGATTCTGATAAAGAGCGTCTTCCCTCTTTTGCCAAGGCAATACTTCCAATTTTAGTCCCCATTGTGTTGATGTGTCTAGGAACTTTATTAAAGTTTGCCCCGACTGGAATCCCTGGGATTGAAATCATTTCTTTTCTTTCTGAACCTACAATAGCATTAGGAATTGGGATGCTATTTTCTTTTGGTCTAGTAAATTCAGCACGGAAACAATTTTTAAATAATGCTGTAAAAAAAGGAATCCTTCAGGCTGCCCCCATACTTATCATTACAGGAATGGGAGGAGCCTTAGGAAGTATCATTCAAACCGTTCCTCTAAAAACGTATGCAGAATCCATATCCGCTGTTGATAGTCTTGGGATCCTAATTCCTTTTCTTATAGCCGCGTTACTTAAATCTGCTCAAGGATCCTCTACAGTTGCAATTATTACAACTTCTTCGTTAATTTTCCCGCTGTTACCTCTGCTAGGACTAGACTCTGAAATGGGTAAAATTTGGGCTATCATGGCTTTGGGCGTAGGCTCCATGACCGTTTCACATGCCAACGATTCCTATTTCTGGATTGTTACTCAAATGAGCGGTATGGATGTTAAAACAGCTTACAAAACACATACGCTTGGAACACTTATTCAAGGTGGTGTAGGACTATTGATTGTTTGGGTGGGTTACTGGCTTTGGATGTTGACCTAATAGGAAGAATAGGTCAGTTCTAGTTGTACTTTTTTATCACTGTAATTTTCAGCTGGATTAGAACCTACGAGTATAGTGCCAAACGGGCTTAATGTTGCCGCTCGTGGATATTTTAATCGGGATTCTTCTGATGATAATGTTTCAAAAGCATCAATGACAGAATTATCATCAATATTTGAAGTTACTACTAAGCCCAAATCAATATTTAAAGAATCGTTTCTGATGATATCAGATATGTGTCTAGTCAAATCAAAAGTGTACTTGTACGGACGGTTATTATCATCGTATTCTAGAAGCCCTCCAAAGATCGTTTTATTTCCGTTTACTGCGGTAGATTCTGGGGAATTGTCACTAAAATAATCCATTAAAGGTGCCCCTGTATCGGATCGAAATAAGTACAATCGATTGGCAAAAAGCTCAGGCTTTACCAAACTTTGGGCTGGATCAACATAGAATACTAATTTGGCTTGATTAATTAACCAATTCTGGTTTTTTAGCTCATTTAAAAGCGTCTCTTCCTCTTGGTTGACGTTTGAAAATAATCGAATTTTTCCATGGTATTTTCCTCCTTGGACATACAGCTTCTCAGAAGGAGAATCTGAAATTGACCCTGTGAGTTGCTGCTGAATATCTGGATTTGAAGTCTCATTTTTGAGGGTGTTGATTCTGATTCCTGTAAGACCTAATAAGAGTTCTTTTGTTGCCTTTGCAATAAAATCATCAGATTCATCTTCAAGGGTTCCATTCGTGTCATATTTATCGTATTCATATTCCACTTTCACAGATGCGCCATCTAGGTTCAACAACATGTACAATTCTTCAGAAAAATTTTCAGTTTTAATAATAATTCCTCGCAGGGCTTCTTGAAAAGCCCTATTGGTTTCTAGTGATGGTCTACCTTCTAAATCTAGCAATCGTTCCTGAAAAAACGAACTATCAAGCGGCACTCTAATTCTAGGGGTCAATCTTGATTCCACTTGAGTAGTTTCATCTACATCTTCTGTCAACGGGTCATCTTCCTCAAAATTGAATCGAAGTTCTTCAAAATTTAAATTTATTCTACCGTCATGTAAAGTGGCATCGTAAAAGCCTTTTTCGATATAATCTTCGTCAGAATAATAAATTTTATTTGACTCAAAGTTTTTAGCCGGATCAAGTGCGTTCAAAAAGTAAGTCAATTCGTAAACTTTAAGATCAAAGCTTGCATTAGTATTTCCGTAGATTGAATCAATCTGATAGATCTTGTTTTCAGGATCATATGCTTCGTTCTCTGTATCGTTATGATCTAAAATCCCGTCTCCATCACTATCATCACTTAATGGGTTCAGTCCTGCCTGCGTTTCAACAATATCTGTCAATTCATCACCATCAGAGTTACTATTCGGGTCTTCAGGGTCACTGTCGAGCGAATCAATTACACCATCATTATCTAGATCTTGTTGATTAGTGAAAAATGGCAACTCTAAATAAACTGCCGTTACTGTTTCATTTTCAGGGATAATTGTAATTGAAGAAGGATTTTCTAAATCTTCAAGTTCCTGCCTTAAATCTCCAAAAATTACATCATCAACAATTGAGAGTTGTGTAACGAAACTCGCTTCAGACGTTCCAAATACGGGGTGTTCAATCTCGCCTAACTGGAACATGTTTAGCACACGGGTTTCGACTTTTTCAACAGACTCTTGAAAAGTAAATACTGGATAACTTTCAGTAATGGTAGTAAGTGTTTGGTCTGAAAGTAATACTTGCCCAACTGGGTAAAAATCCTTGTTACAAGAAATGTATAAAGCGATTAAGCTAAGACTTACAAGAAGTTTATGTGGAACACGCATAAGAAACTTGGGTAATTAAAACTTTTTTGAATAAAAATCAATGAATACTTCCTCGTTTTTTGAATCCTCAAAATTAAGTTGTGGTTTTTTACTCTTAGTGAGCTGGTCAACTATAGATTCTGGAAGGTTTTCAGAAGCTGAAATAAGTCCATCAGAATGAGTAATTGCTAGTTTTGTGAGCGCTTCATAGTTTGCCGTTTGTAAATCCTCGATATGCTTTGAGTCGATTTTATCGAAAGCTACCTTGGTTTCAAAGTTTTTTGAAAAAACTCCTTCAAAATCAGGCGCATAAATTGAACTCAATATTTTGCTGTCTGCAAATAACGGTTCATCTCCGTAATACGTTTTTAAATACAGTGGAAAAAGTGCAGTAAACCATCCATGCAAATGAATGATATCAGGAGCCCAATTCAATTTTTTGACTGTTTCAACCACACCTTTTGTAAAAAAGATCATACGCTCATCATTGTCTTTATGACATTTACCTTTTTCATCGTGAAGAATGGTTCTTCGTTTAAAATATTCTTCATTATCTATAAAATAAACTTGCATCCGCTCTTTAGGGATAGAAGCCACCTTGATAATCAATGGCATATCCATGTCATTGATGACAAGATTCATACCTGAAAGGCGAATTACCTCATGAAGCTGATGTCTTCTTTCATTGATCAACCCATAGCGTGGCATAAAGATTCGGGTTTGTCCCCCGTGTTCGTTTATGGCTCTTGGAATTTGAAATGAATTAATAGCTTGTTCTGTCTGAGGAAGATAAGGCACCACCTCTGAGGAAATAATTAAAACTTTTTTGTCTTTCATAAAAATCTTATCAGGGGAAATGTTTTGCAAAAATACAAAATTAATGCACATATACTCAAAAACTGCCTACTTTAGCTGCGTTAATCATTTGCTAAATGTTAATCTTTAAGAAAGCTGAAGAGCTTCAAAAAAACTTAAACTCATCGATTTCATCGCTCGGTTTAGTGCCCACCATGGGTGCGCTCCACCCTGGCCACCTTTCCTTAATTGAGAAAGCCACAAAAGAAAACACTAAAGTTGTGGTGAGTATTTATATAAATCCCACCCAATTTAATCGAACTGAGGATTTAGAAAATTATCCTAAAAATCTTGAAAAAGATTTACAGATTTTAAAGCCCTTTGAAAAACAGCTGCTACTTTATATTCCTGATCACAACGAGGTATATCCTGAAGGTATTCAAAGTAAAAAGTATGATTTTGGAAGTTTGGCTCAACATATGGAAGGAGCGCATAGACCAGGACATTTTGATGGGGTCGCTACCGTAGTTGAAGCTCTTTTTAAAAATATTAATCCCAATAAAGCCTACTTTGGAGAGAAAGATTTTCAACAGCTTCAAATAATAAAGGCGCTCAATAGTGCGCTTGACTTAGGCATCGAAATTGTGGATTGTCCCTCATTAAGAGCAACTGATGGACTCGCTTTAAGCTCTCGGAATGCTTTAATGACAGACAATCAGAAAAAGGCTGCATCAGTCATCTACCAAACATTAAATTACATTAATAATCAAGCCATAGATTGGAGCGTCAAAGAAATGGAGCTTTATTTTAAGTCCAAAATAGAGGCTGAAGAGGGGTTTAAAATGGACTATTTTTGTATTGCTGAACCTTCTGATCTAGTCCCAGTCACACACTTAGATTCCCGCAAAGAATTCAGAATTTTTATCGCTGTTTATGCGGGTAAAACAAGGCTTATAGACAACGTAAAATTAGATAGAAAATAATACCTTTGCGCCATGCTAATAGAAGTCTTAAAGTCTAAAATCCACAGAGTAACTGTGACTGATGCTGATTTGCATTACATTGGTAGTATCACGCTTGATAAACTGCTCATAGAAGCAGCAAACCTTGTTGTTGGAGAAAAAGTTCAGGTAGTCAACATAAATAATGGCGAACGCCTCGAAACCTATGTCATTGAAGGGAAATCAGGCTCTGGAGAGGTCACTCTCAATGGCCCTGCTGCTCGAAAAGTTCAAAAAGGGGATGTGATAATTATAATCAGTTATGCTCAAATGGAACCGAATGCAGCCATAGCATTTAATCCAACCCTGATTTTTCCTAATGAGAAGAACAATTTACTAGAATAGCTTTGAAAAAATTTAAATCACTTTTTCAGATTGTTATTCCACTTGGTGTAGGAATTTTTTTCATCTACCTCACCTACTCTGCAACCTCAACTGAAGAACGTGAATTGATTTACAGTAATATCAAAAAAGCAGACATGCGCTTTGTATTACTCTCTGTAGTATTTGGAATCTTAAGCCACCTCTCTAGGGCCTACCGATGGAAGTTTTTACTGGCTCCTTTAGGCTACCAACCTCGATTAATAAACTCTGTATTGGCTGTTTTAATCGCCTATATCTCCAATCTTGGTATTCCACGTTCAGGTGAAATACTTCGAGCTACCACACTGAGTACTTATGAAAAAATTTCTTTTGAAAAAACTTTTGGAACCATAGTCGCAGAGCGTCTTGTGGACCTTGTATTATTATTGGGTTTTGTAATTACTGCTTTGATTCTCCAGTTTGATATCATTTGGGGGATACTCACTGAGAAAAAAATTTCACCAACTCAAATTATAGCTGGGCTTGGAATTCTTAGTATCGGGTATTTGATATTAAGAAAACTGTTTAAACAAAGTAAAAACCCTTTAGTTCAAAAAATTAAAACATTTATTTTAGGCTTAGCCGAGGGCGTACTAAGCATAAAAAATATGCCTAATAAAGGGCTTTTTATAGCACATACATTATTCATCTGGATCATGTATTTAGCCATGTTTTATGTAATTAAATGGACGGTCCCTGAAACAGCATCTTTAGGATTAAATGCCATTTTACCAGCTTTTGTTGTTGGTGGACTTGCTATTTCTGCAACCAACGGAGGGATAGGAATTTATCCTTTTTCAGTTGCCTTGGTGTTAACTGCATTCAATATTTCTAATGAAGCCGGACTTGCATTCGGCTGGATTATGTGGACTTCTCAAACCCTAATGATCATTGTTTTCGGTAGTCTTTCGTTTTTTGTATTACCTTTAGTTAATCGGCAACAAAAGAGTGAAACTTCCTAAATGGCGAAACTAAAAAAAGGGTATTTCTGTCAAAGCTGTGGAGCACAACACCCGCAATGGCAAGGGCAATGTAATTCGTGTAGATCATGGAATACATTAGTTGAAGAAATTATTGAGAAAGAAGCTGCAACTCCTCAGTGGTCTGAAAACACTAAAAATTCCATTCCAAGCCCAATTCCTATCAATGAAGTTGATACCGCTCAAATTCCGAGAATTAAAACAAATGATCACGAATTAGATCGCGTTCTGGGAGGAGGCATAGTACCCGGAGCAGTAATTTTATTAGGAGGAGAACCTGGAATTGGAAAATCAACTCTCTTGCTCCAACTCTCATTAAATGTTGATAAAAAAGTACTATACGTATCTGGCGAAGAGAGTCAACAACAAATAAAACTTAGAGCAGACAGAATGGGCTTAAGTGCAGATTCTTGTTATCTATTAAGCCAAACAGAAACGCATAAAATTTTTGATCAAATTGGAAAACTAAATCCTCAATTAGTAATCATTGACTCTATTCAAACCCTTCATACCCCGCATATTGAAAGTGGAGCAGGGAGTGTATCACAAATTAAAGCAACGGCAGCAGAACTCATCAAATATGCAAAAACAACCAATACACCAGTTGTTTTAGTTGGACATATTACTAAAGATGGCGCCATTGCTGGGCCTAAAATTCTTGAACACATGGTAGATACGGTGCTTCAATTTGAAGGAGACAGAAATCACATTTACCGCATTTTACGCGCTCAAAAAAATCGCTTTGGAGCAACGTCTGAAATTGGAATCTATGAAATGCAAGCCCAAGGTCTTCGTCAAGTTATAAACCCAAGTGAAGTTTTAATTTCGGCAAAAGACGAAATCTTAAGTGGTCATGCAATAGCAGCAACGGTTGAAGGGATTCGCCCTATGATGATTGAAGTTCAAGCCTTGGTCAGTTCTGCAGTTTACGGAACACCTCAGCGAAGTTGTACCGGCTTCAATACAAAACGCCTGAACATGCTATTGGCCGTATTAGAAAAAAGAGCTGGCTTTGCTTTAGGATCTAAAGATGTCTTTATCAACATTACGGGAGGAATAAATATCGAAGATCCAGCACTTGATTTAGCTGTTATTGCTGCACTGCTCTCAAGCTATCACGATGTTCCCATCCCACAACAGTACTGTTTTGCAGCTGAAATAGGGCTTTCTGGCGAGATTAGACCCGTAGCAAAAGTTGAACTCCGTGTACAAGAAGCAGAGAAATTAGGCTTTGAAAACATTGCCATTTCGAAATTCTCCAAACTAGGGGCTGTTCCTAAAAAGATCAAACCTCTTCCATTTACAAAGGTTGAATCCTTAGTTGATTTCTTGTTTTAAAACAAAAAAATAACCAACAAAAACCTATCTTAGATAGAATAAAATTTTTAAACTAAATGGATAAAATTGTCAATCAATTTTTAGCTCAAGTAAATGCTCGAAATCAGAATGAGCCTGAATTTATGCAGGCCGTAACTGAAGTGGCAGAAACGGTAATACCTTATATTGTAGAACACAAAATCTATTACGGCCAAAATATTTTATTGCGGATGGCAGAACCCGAACGGGTTATTTCGTTTCGGGTAGCTTGGATTGATGATAATGAAGAGATTCAAGTCAATAGGGGCTTTCGGATTGAAATGAATTCAGCTATTGGTCCATACAAAGGAGGTTTAAGATTTCACCCAAGTGTTAATCTAAGTGTGCTTAAGTTTTTGGCCTTTGAGCAAATTTTTAAAAACAGCTTAACAACACTACCCATGGGTGGTGGTAAAGGAGGCTCTGATTTTAACCCAAAAGGGAGATCAGACACAGAAGTAATGCGCTTTTGCCAGAGTTTTATGACTGAACTATTTCGCCATATTGGCCCAAATAGAGATATCCCCGCAGGAGATATTGGCGTAGGAAGCAGAGAAATTGGTTACTTATTTGGTCAATATAAAAGATTAAAAAATGAATTTACCGGTGTCCTCACTGGCAAAGGGGTTTCGTGGGGTGGCTCCCTCATTCGACCCGAAGCAACAGGCTATGGTGTCGTGTATTTTACTGAGCAAATGCTAGCCCATCAAAATGATAATTTTGAAGGTAAAAAAATTGTCATATCAGGATCTGGAAATGTAGCCCAATTTGCAGCAGAAAAATGCATTCAATTAGGAGGTAAAGTAATGACCCTTTCAGATTCCTCTGGCTATATTGTAGATCCAGACGGTATAAATCAAGAAAAACTTGAATTTATCATGAACTTGAAAAACGTAAGGCGAGGAAGAATTCACGAATATACCGAACACTACCCTAAAGCCACTTTTCACGCTGGGAAAAGACCCTGGGAAGTACCCTGCGAGGTTGCATTACCTTGTGCGACTCAAAACGAGTTAAACGGTAAGGATGCTGAACTACTCATTAAAAATGGATGTCGCTGTGTAGGCGAGGGAGCAAACATGCCCAGTACTCCAGAAGCTATATTACTTTTTACAAAAAACAAGGTTCTCTTTGCTCCTGGAAAAGCTTCAAATGCTGGAGGAGTAGCAGTATCAGGGCTAGAAATGGCACAAAACTCTTTACGTTATAGCTGGTCTCGTGAAGAAGTTGACCAAAGACTACAAAACATTATGAAAGAC
>CBFHJD010000036.1:0-17051 GCA_965656215.1 Flavobacteriaceae bacterium | reverse complement strand
ATTTGCTTCAAGTTGCAAACGAAATTTTTCTGGAGTCATGGTTTCTTTCAAGTGGCTAAATATAATTCATTTTAAATACTTTTGTGATTCAAAAAAAATTGTAGTTTTGTTTATATCATTAAAAAAATTACAATGAAATTAGGTATACAAGTTGTATTATGGATTGCGTCAATCTTTTTTGCTTATAAGATTTATGACTCTATCAATGGACCTATCAAATTCAACCAGACTAAAAATGACCGCTATGCGAAAGTCATTGATCGTTTAAAAGACATTCGAAAAGCCCAAATCGCACACAAAGATGTTAAGGGTACTTTCTCTAATAACTTTGACAGTCTTGTCAAATTTGTGGACGAAGGTATTTTTACGCTTATCGAAAAAAGAGATTCTTCTTACTTGGAATACGACAGAACCTACCGAATTGATATGTTACGCGAAGTAATTGTAATCGACACCTTAGGTACTGTACCTGTAAAAGACTCCCTATTTGGAGACTCTAATCGCTATAAAAACATGGCCTATGTCCCTATAGAGGGTGTTCAGGACAGTATGTTTAAAATCAATGCTGAAGTCATCAATAAAAATGGATACAAAGTTCCTGTTTTTGAGGTGAAGGTTGCTAAAAGCGTCATTCTTTTTGATCAAAACGCTGACCTAGTTAAACAAGAAAATGAAACAGTTTCTGTTGACGGGGTAAACGGTTCTGAAATTATATTAGGCTCATTAAGTAACGTAAGTACTAACGGAAACTGGCCGACTATTTTTGATGCCAAGCAAGAATAAAACCATACCACTTACTGAATCATCCATTCACCTTTTTGTGAATGGATTTTCTTTTTGTACACCTTCCAAGACGGAATTTGTCCCCATTACTGACAATATTGAAGATTTTAAATCAGCGCTAAAAGACTTACTCAGTTTCTACCCCAAAGAAACTTTTTCCAATACTCAAATTGTTTCATATCATCAGCCATCTACTTTCGTGCCTGATCTATTTTTCGATAAAAATTTACTTCCAAACTACTTGCAACTGTATGGAACTGTTGATGAACATTCAGCGCTCAATTTTGATGTATTAGAAGAAGAAAAACAAGTTAACGTATATTCATACCCGAAGTTAATTTTAGAAATTTTAAACCAACAGCTTGAAAAAGCTACGCTGTGTCATTACAACAGTTTACTCTTTAAAGAAGTAAAAGAAAAGTCTAATGCATCAGATAAAAAACATCAGCTATACATACATCTTCAGAAGGGGTCCATGGACTTGTACTTAACACAAAACGCTTCTATCATTTTTCAAAATCATTTTGGTATTCAAAACGAAGACGAATTTCTCTACTATGTGTTTTTTGTAATTGAACAGTACAAACTTTCAAACGATCAACTTGAACTTGTGTTTTTAGGGGAAATTATCGCTTTTCAAAGCTATTATCAGTGCATCAAAGAATACCATCAAACCGTTCGTTTTGAAGATCGAAAAAGTTGTGGTACCCTTGATGTTGATCAGCATCCAGCTCCATTTTTTGCCCAATCTTTTTAACTGATGCGAATTATATCAGGCATTCACAAAGGAAGAAGACTTACTCCGCCAAAAAAGCTTCCTGTAAGACCTACCACAGATCGTTCCAAAGAGGCAATATTTAATATTTTACAACATCAAATCGATTTTACTGAAACTAGAGTTTTAGATTTATTCTCCGGTACCGGAAGTATCAGCTACGAATTTGCTTCAAGAGGAGCTAGCCAACTTACAGCTGTAGATAAAAACAGACATTGTATTCAATTTATTCAAGCAACCGCAGCAGCACTCTCAATGGATATTCGAATTGTTCAGAAGGACTGTATTACCTATTTAGAGGAGGATAAAGGAACTTACGACCTGGTTTTTGCAGACCCGCCATACGACTTTGAACTCAAGACCTACGGATCAATCATCGGTTTAGCACTAGAACGATTGACAGGCGAAGGGCAACTTATAATTGAACATTTTAATAAAGTTGATCTTTCTGAATTCGAGGGGTTTGACTCCAGTCGAAATTACGGAAGTGCTACCTTTTCATTTTTCACTATTTAAAAAAAGCAGGCCGATAAGCCGGATTCTGTCGTGTCTTATCATTTATCTGGATGTAAAATTACTCTTACATTCTAGCCGCCTACCCGTCTACATTGGGCGAGCTACCCTTAACTATAGAACTACTTGGCGTTGCACCGCATAGAGTTTACCTGGTTTCACTACAGCCGAACTGTACTTGCTTTCTGTTGCACTGGTCCGCTCCGCCAAAACGGAGGACGGGTGTTACCCGCTATGCTGCTCTCTGGTGTCCGGACTTTCCTCTTTTTTCCGAAAAAAAAAGCGATAAGATGGCCTGCGTGCCAAAGTTAGCCATTTGTTGATAATTAACAGGGATTATCTTCCAACTATAGAATGAAACCAAAAACTGATTTTTATATTTGTCTTAATGGAAGCATTTGTCGTTTCTGCACTTAAATACCGACCCACTAGTTTTGAAGAAGTAGTTGGGCAACAAAGTATTACCCAAACTTTAAAAAACAGTCTAGAAACAGGCCAACTGGCTCAAGCCCTGTTGTTTTGTGGTCCACGTGGAGTTGGTAAAACGTCTTGTGCTCGAATTCTGGCCAAACAAATCAACAAATCAAGTCTAGACCAAACCCAACCAGACGACTTTGCCTTCAATATTTTTGAACTCGATGCCGCTTCTAACAATTCTGTAGAGGACATTCGAAAAATAAACGAGCAAGTACGCATACCCCCGCAAGTAGGCTCTCATAAAATATACATTATAGATGAAGCACACATGCTTTCAAACGCAGCTTTTAATGCCTTTTTAAAAACTTTAGAAGAGCCTCCTAAGCATGTTATTTTTATTTTAGCAACTACTGAAAAAAATAAGATCATTCCAACTGTACTCTCAAGATGCCAGGTGTACGATTTTAAAAGAATCTCTGTTAAAGATATTCAAGAGTATTTGGTGAAAATAGCTCAGGATAGAAATTTACAATTTGAAGAAAGTGCACTTTTTCTTATCGCACAAAAAGCCGAAGGAGCGCTTCGTGATGCTTTGTCTATATTTGATCGAATGGTCAGTTTTACTCAAGGAAACCTGTCGGCTAAGGCCGTGGCCGATAATCTGAACTTATTAGACCACCAAACCTATGTTGAATTGGGTCAAACTATTTTTAATAATGATATACAAGGGATACTCAAAACGTATGACGAGCTCCTTACAAGAGGAATAGACCCCTTACAATTCATCAAAGGTTTAGGAGATTTTTTTAGGCATTTGATGCTAGCAAAAGACCCAAGCACACTCACTTTAATGGAATTGGGTGAAGATGTTAAAGAGAGTTTTCAGAAGCAAACCGAATCCCTTTCAACCGAATATCTTTTGGATGCGCTTACTTTGATCAATACTTCTGAAGCAAATTACAAAAGCGTCAACAACAAGAGAGTGCATGTAGAACTGAGTCTGATGCAACTCGCTTCACTCCATTTTAATGGAGAAAAAAAAAAGGCTACATAATACCAGCTAAATTAGCTAACGAATTAAGCAATTCAGATCCAACAATTCAAATTAGTTTAGCTTCTTCTTCTAAGAATACTGAACCAAAAACAGTAATTTTAGGAAAATTGGACAAAGAATCAGTACACACTGAGGGAAAAGAAAAACCATATCCTGAACCTGAAGAAACTGTTTTAAAGGTTGAAGAACCCCCTCAAAAATCAGAAATAAAAAAAGAGGGGTCTGCGTCTAAAGAATATATCACGCGTGGTGTTTCAGGATTTTCACTTTCCAGTATTGCCCTTAAAAAAGCGGCAAAAAAAATAAATCGCCCTGAAGTCAAAGAAGAAAATCTTCCAGAAGATGCCTTCGATATTGAAAATCTAACTAAACTTTGGAATGAATATGCAGAGCAAATAAAAACGGAAGGGAAACAAAATATTGCATCCATCATGCGAATGCATCAACCTGATTTAACAAATCAGTCAACCATCAGCTTTTTTGTAGCAAACGACATGAATAAGGTCGAAATGACTCGTGAAATGGAACTTTTGATGCCATTTTTAAGAGCGAAATTAAATCATTATGGCATTAAAATTGAGATTGAAATAAAAGAAACCATTAGAGAAGATTCAGTTTATTCCCCGAAAGAGAAATACCAGCATCTTATTAAAATCAATCCTGCCTTGGAAACACTTCGTGAAAATTTTGATTTAGATTTTTAGAATATGTTAGGACTTAAATTACCTACGGATCCCAGATGGGTAAATGTTGCCAAAAAAAATATTGAAGAAATTCTTACTGACCATGCTTACTGTGAGCAAAAGGCAGCAAGTACTGCCATTTCACTGATCATTGGTTTTCCTCAATATCCAGAATTAGTTTCAGCCATGACCGAGTTGGTTCAAGAAGAAATGAGTCATTTTAAAATGGTCCATGATTTAATTCTAGAAAGAGGATCTGTATTAGGAAGAGAGCGTAAGGATCCTTATGTACTCCAATTGCGATCGTTTTTCCCTAAAGGTGGTTCAAAAAAGGATCACCTTGTTCATAAACTCCTTTGCGCTGGGCTGATTGAAGCGAGAAGTTGTGAGCGGTTTCGAATTTTATCCGAAGCATTGGAAGAACAAAAACTTAGAAAATTTTATCACAAGCTCATGATTAGTGAAGCCAATCACTACACCATGTTTTTGAGTTTTGCTCGTCAATATGGAAAATCAAGAAAACAAGTTGATGAAAAATGGGAAGCTTTATTGCAATTTGAAGCAGCACTGATCGATACTTTGGGTGATCAAGAAGCCATTCACGGCTAGAGTATCGTCTATTTATTTTTACAGAGTTCGTGTATCATACCATCCGAAAGTCCAACCTTTGGAACGTAGATCACTTTAGCTCCACTCCATTTAAGTGTTCTTAAAAAAAGCTGAGCCGCTGGCAAAATTACATCTGAACGGTCTGGATTCAAACCCAATCCAACAATTCGCTCTTCAAAGGTCATTTTACTAAGTTTTGTGTACAAGGCGTTTAGAGTTAAATAAGTAATGGGACGATTATCTTTAATGTTTGCCATTTTATGAAGTTTATTGATATTCCCTCCAGTACCTAGCAAGTAAATTTTTTGATACTCATTGGTTTTTTCTTTCACCCATTTTTCTGCATGCTTCCACAATTCTTCTGAAACACCATTATTTAGTAGTCTTACTGTACCAATTTTAAAAGACTTAGAATGGATTCTTTTTCCATTTATAAGTATACTAAACTCTGTGCTCCCTCCACCAACATCAACGTATAAAAACGTTTTGTCGTTACCTACAACATTGAATACATTGGTATTTGAAATTATTTTTGCTTCTTTCTTTCCATCAATGATTTCAATTTGAACTCCAGATTTTTCGAAAACTTCTTTCACTATTTTTTTTCCATTATCTGCTTCTCTTAGTGCTGAAGTAGCATAGGCCATATATTCTTTGACTCCATGTACTTTCATCAACATTTTAAAAGCCTTCATGGATTTTACGATTCTCTTTTTGTTTTTCTTGGATATAGTCCCCGTAGTAAATGAATCTTCTCCGAGTCGGATAGGGACTCTTACCAATGCATTTTTAAGAATTATTTCTTCTTTATTATGCTTTATAACATTAGAAACCAGCATCCGAATAGCATTTGAACCAATATCTATAGCTGCGTACTTTTTAATCTTCATGAACGACTTTTTTCATGGTAATACTCATAAATTTTCCATTGAGATCGAACTTCGCTATCATTATTTATCACAAAAATATTTTGCTCTGTACCATTTATTTTTCTTGCTTTCACATTGTCATTCCAAGCAATTTCAAAAACATCCAAAATTTCTTCCTGAAGTACACGGTCGTAAATAGGAACTGCAACCTCTACTCTATTTTCAATATTTCTTGTCATGAAATCAGCTGATGACAAATAAACTTTTGGGTTGCCACCATTCTCAAAAACATAAACTCGAGGGTGCTCTAAATATTTATCAACGATACTGATTACTTCAATGTTTTCACTCATACCTTTAACACCGGGTATCAAGCAACAAATTCCTCGGATAATCATTTTAACAGGAACTCCTTCACAACTGGCTTCGTAAAGCTTTTCAATGATTTTAAAATTGGTAATGGCATTGAGTTTTAACTTAATGCCACTTGGCAAACCTGCTTTTTGGTTTTCAATTTCCTTATTGATCATACGAACAATAGAATTGTTTGTGTAGTGAGGAGAAACAATTAAATGCTTGTATTTCTTGAGCTTATAGTGAACTTGCAAAAAATTGAAGACTTTGTTTACCTCTTTTAAAATCTTTTGATTGGAGGTGAGCAAGGTATAATCTGTATATATTTTTGCTGTGTCTTCATTAAAATTTCCCGTACTAATAAAGCCATAACGTTTTTTCTTACCGCTTACTACTTTTTCTATCAGTCCAATTTTGGAATGAACTTTCAAGCCCGGTATGCCAAAAATTAGCTGAACACCCGCAGCTTGCATTTTTTCTGCATAAATAATATTATTTGTTTCATCAAAACGAGCTTGCAACTCAATTTGAACCAATACTTTTTTACCATTTTTTACTGCATTAATCAATGCACTTGCTACGTTTGATAATTTTGATAGACGGTAAATTGTAATTTTTATGGTAGTGACTTCAGGGTCTAATGCTGCTTCTCTTAAAAATTTAATGAGGTAAGAAAAACTATGATACGGTGTGTAAAGTAAAAAATCTTTTTTATCAACTGCTTTAATAATACTTTTCTCTAATGAAAGTCCTGGAATGGTTACAGGATCCACTTTTTCATATTGAAGATTGGTGTTTTTTAATTGAGGGAAATTCATATAATCTCTACGGTGATGATAACGCCCACCTGGTATTAGACTATCAGTTGAATCCATTCCTAAAATGTCTTTGACTAAATCTAACGTATCCTCAGGGATGTCGGTATCGTAAACCAAGCGAACGGGTTCTGCCAAAATTCGCTCTCGAACACTTTCTACAATTTTATTTATATAGCTTTTAGAAACATCCCCTTCCATATCAAGCTCGGCGTCACGAGTTACCTTAATCATATGGGAGGTAATGGTAGTAAACTCATTAAAATTAAAAATTAGATGAAAATGATAGCGAATCAAATCATCTAAAAACATGACATATTGTTTCTCCCCTAGTTGAGGCAATACAATAAACCGATCCAGTTCTTTGGGTATTTCGATTAATGCAAACTGTTTCTTCGGAACCTCATCAGATTCGATGGAAAGTTTGACTGCTAGAAACGCTTGATTATCTGAAAAATCCTGATCTCGATTTTCAGTGATCATAATAGTCATTAAAGCAGGGCTTACTTTCTGAATATAATATTCCTTTAAAAACGCCTTATGTTCTTCGAGAACCTGTTTTTCATTTACAAAATAGATTTGTTCTTTCTCTAATTCTTGTTCTATTCCTTTTAAAATCTCAGCGCTTTCTTTTTGCTGTTCAATTACTTTCTGAGTAATCATTTTTAGCAATTCAGTAGCACTTTCTCCACCAAAAACTTTTTTTCCTGTTTTTTCAGATTGTGCAATTCGCTGAACTGTTGCATAGCGTACCTGAAAAAATTCATCCAAATTATTTGAAAAAATCCCAATAAATCGAAGTCTGTCTAAAAGAGGTACATTGTAGTGTGCTGCTTCTTGAAGTACACGTGCGTTAAAATCTAACCAACTTAATTCGCGATTTATAAAACGGGGTTGAACTGTATTATTCATTTCAAAATTTCTTTAGGTAAGCCCAAACTTGTTGTACCACTCTGAATGCTTTTCCACTCACTCTGTTCAAATTGAATTCGAGCCCAAGCTGCAGTTGGTAGATGCTCTAAGTTGGTTGTGGATAACTGGGTTACCGCTTGAGTAAATGCTGGATTGTGACCCACACAAATAACTTTAGAATAATGATCTGGGATAGATTTTATAAAACGAAGCAATTGAGAAATTTCAAACGTATAGAGAATTTCTCTTATGTGTAATAATTTGTAAGGAAGTTGAAGTTCATGCATTGCAATACAAGCAGTATGTATTGCCCTATTTGCTGGACTTGTAAAGACGACGTCAAAATCCTTAAATACTTCAGACGAAGCTGCTGTCATAGCCTTAATTCGTTCTATTCCTTTTTCGGTAAGGCCGCGATTTCGATCCTCTACTAAAGTTTCCCAAGAGGATTTGGCATGTCTTAAAAGTAATAATTCTTTCATCGTTATGGAGCTAAGCGTTCAATATTCCAAAAACTACCGTGCCACTGACAACGGACACGATCGTGAAGCCTATTGGGGCGTCCTTGCCAAAATTCAATACATTTTGGAGCTACATTGTAACCTCCCCAGTGCTGGGGACGTTCCACGTTTTTGTCTTGATATTCAATTTTTAAGGCATCTAATTTAGCCTCTAAAATAGATCGGTCTGTAATCACCTTACTTTGTTCTGAAACAATAGCTCCCAATTGACTTCCCTTTGGACGACTTTTAAAGTAATTATCAGAAGTCTCAGCACTCAATTGCTCGGCTCTTCCTTTTATGATAACTTGGCGCTCAAGAGCTGGCCAAAAAAAAGTGAGCCCTACTTTGGAATGATGCGCTATTGAAAGACCTTTTTCACTCTGGTAATTGGTATAAAACTCAAAACCTTCTTCTGTCAATGCTTTAAGTAATACTATACGCGCTTTTGGAAAATCATCTAAGCCTAGGGTAGCAAGTGACATCGCATTTGCTTCATCAATTTCAGGATGTAGGTCTGCTTCTTCAAACCATAATCTGAAAAACGCGAGTGGGTCATTAGAGATATCCTCTACTTTTAATTCACTTTTGTCGTATGACTTGCGTAAATATCCTAAATCTTTTTTTTTCATTCGAAATACAAGTTATAATCCATTTCATTTATATCGAAAAGCTTTTAAGGTCTTCTGACAAAATTACATTTTCAAAAATTGCTGAAGCTTCTTTTACAAACTCATTTTTATCGCCGTAACGATTTGAATAATGCCCTAACATCAGTTGTTTTACAGCTGCTTTTTGAGCTATGGTAGCTGCTTCTTTTGCCGTACTGTGTTTTGTTTTTTTAGCGAGCTCTTTATGCTGCTCCAAGAAAGTAGATTCGTGATATAATAAATCAACTCCTTTCACCTCTGAGACTAAGGCTTCGTTGTATACTGTATCACTACAATAAGCATATTGCTTTTGTGGTTCTGGAGGGTGAGTGAGTTTCTCGTTTTCAAAGGTTTTCCCATTTTCTAATTCAATTGAAAACCCATTTTGCAATTGAGTAAAATGAAAGGGCTTTAAGTCCAAATCAGCTATTGCTTCACTGTTAATTTTTCTTTTTTCAGACTTGGTTGAGAATAAAAAACCATTGGTATAAACACGATGCTCAAGGGGCAGTGTGGTTACCTTAATGTGTTCATCCTCAAAAAGAAATTCAGGGACCGTTGATTCCAATTCTTTAAAGTGAAGTTCATAGTCAGTCCATGACTTTGCTAATTTTAATTGAAGTGTGATAATTTCTTTAATTCCTTTTGGACCGTAAATTGTTAATGGTGCTGTTCTTCCCAAAAGTCGAAAAGTACTAATCAAGCCTATTAAACCATAAAAATGATCTCCATGTAAATGAGAAATAAAAACATGCTGAATACGAGAAAATTTAATCTTTGATTTTCTCAATTGCATTTGCGTTCCTTCTCCACAATCAATCAAAAACAAATTACCTTTGACCTCCAACAATTGAGAAGTAGTGTGTTTATGCTCTCTTGGCGTTGCAGAGTGACATCCTAAAATAGTGAGTTTCATCATGGTTAAAAACCTAAATCGCGTTGCATTCGTTCAAACGAAATAAAATCATATGCTTCTTTCAGTGTTGGAACTGCATTATATTCTGATGGTAGTGTGTTTATTTGATCTGTTGAAACAATCACTACAAGAACTTTTGATTTTGATAGAAGTAGGGAATTCAATTCTCTCAAATCATCTAAAGGTAAAATTGATGCGCTACAATCCATTATTAAATCTATACTAATATCAAGATTGAGTTGATTCCTACAATTTATTTTGTCCTTTAAATATTGGGCAGTAGAAATAGTTCCTATCTCATTTTCGTCTATACGAATCATGCTATAGGAATATTGAGTTTAGAGGCTAAAAGGTAAATGATTGCCATACGAACAGCGACGCCATTTTCAACCTGATCTAAAATAATTGCTTGTTCGGAATCAGCTACTTCACTACTAATTTCAACACCTCTATTGATCGGACCAGGGTGTAAAATCACAATTTCTTTTTTAAGCGGTTTTAATCGTTCGGCCGTGAGTCCAAAATTTTGACTGTATTCTCTTGTGGATGGGAAGTAATTCAAATCCATACGCTCGTTTTGTACGCGCAGCATGTTTACAGCATCGCACCATTTAAGGGTTTGAGCAAAATCTGTAGAAACTTCAACTCCAAGTGATTCAATATGCTTTGGCAGTAGCGATTTTGGGGCGCATACACTTACTTCAGCCCCCATCATTTTTAAAGCATAAATATTGGATAAAGCAACTCTTGAGTGTAAAATATCACCTACAATGGCAATTCTTTTACCGTTGAGTTCACCAAATTTTTCTTGAAGAGAAAAAGCGTCTAATAAAGCTTGTGAGGGGTGCTCGTGGGTGCCATCACCGGCATTGATGATGCAAGAATCTACTTGTTTTGACAGGAAATGAGCAGCACCGGGGTGGGGATGTCGAATGACCACCATATCCACTTTCATTGCTAATATGTTATTGACTGTGTCAACTAGGGTTTCTCCTTTTTTTAGAGAAGATTGATTGGCTGAAAAATTAAGTACATCGGCACTCAATCTTTTTTCTGCTAATTCAAATGATAATTTGGTTCGAGTACTGTTTTCGAAAAATAAATTTGCGATGGTTATATCTCGCAAACTTGGAACTTTCTTAATTGGCCGGTTGATGACCTCTTTAAAATGTTTTGCAGTTTCAAAAATCAAGTCTAGATCCTCTTTCTGTAGGTATTTAATTCCCAAAAGATGTGAAACACTCAATGCTTTCATTCAACGTGTTTTTCTAAATAAACGATATTTTCTGCTTCTTCTTGAGACCATACAACTTTTACCTTGTCTCCTTGTAAAGCATCAATTTGAGCCCCCAAATAGTCTGGTTGTATTGGCAAGTGCCTACTGAATCTTCTATCGACCAAAACCAATAATTCGATGGACTTAGGCCTTCCATAGGTGTCGATTGCGGTAAGTGCAGATCGAATACTTCTTCCAGTAAACAATACGTCATCAATCAACACTACATCTTTTCCTTCGATTGTTTGATTCATAACCGTAGCATTGGCGCTAAGAGGGCGCTCACTTCTTCTAAAGTCATCACGGAAAAAGGTAGTGTCTAGTTTCCCTATCTTAGGATCAGCTATACCTGATTTTATTAACAATTGAATTAAACGATCGAGTAATAAGGTTCCACGAGGCTGTAATCCTACAAGTACCGTATTTGAAAAATCACCATGGCGTTCTATCAGTTGATAACAAAGCCGGTTTAAAATGATGTTGATCTTTTTATCGCTAAGTAGCACTTTTGGCTTCATCTTCGTTCTAATGATACAAAAGTAGGAGTTTCTGTACTATAAAAAAAACCCTCCAATTGGAGGGTCTTTTTATTAAAATGCAACTGAATTATTAGTTGTCATTGTCCATTTGCTCTTTCAAATTAGCCAAGGCATCTAGATCTCCAAGAGTTGCTTTATCTGCATTTGATGCCGCTACTTTTTTGGCAGCTCGCTTCACATTTTTCATCTCTTGCTCTCTAAAAGTTACCGTATGGGAAGCAACAACTCTCTTGAATTCTTTACTGAACTCAATGATTTTAAATTCTGCTTCTTCTCCTTTGGCAAGCTTGTTCCCATCTTCTTTCTCAAGATGACGCGAAGGAACAAAGGCAACAATATCATCATTGAAATGAATAGTTGCTCCTTTATCAACGATTTCAGTAATTGCAGTATTGTGTGTTGAATCTACTGCAAACTCTTTTTCGTATTTATCCCAAGGATTGTCCATCGTTTGTTTGTGTCCTAAACTTAATTTACGACCATCAACATCTAACTCAAGAACAATAACGTCTATTTTATCTCCAAGGGTCAAGACTTCAGAAGGGTGTTTTACTTTCTTGGTCCAAGACAAATCAGAAATATAAACCAGTCCATCAATACCCTCTTCTAATTCAATAAACACTCCAAAATTGGTAAAGTTTCTCACCAATCCTGAATGCTTAGATCCAATTGGATATTTTGATGTGATATCAGTCCATGGATCAGGAGTAATTTGTTTGATTCCAAGTGACATTTTTCTTGACTCACGATCAAGGGTTAGTATCATCGCATCAACCTCATCACCTACACTAACAAAATCCTGTGCTGATCTCAAGTGTGTTGACCATGACATTTCAGATACGTGAATTAAACCTTCAACACCTTCTTCAATTTCAACAAAAGCACCGTAATCAGCAATTACAACTACTTTTCCTTTTACTTTATCACCTTCTTTCAATCCTTCAGATAATTGATCCCATGGGTGGGCACTCAATTGTTTGAGACCTAGTTGAATTCTAGATTTATTGTCATCAAAGTCAAGAATCACAACATTTAACTTCTGATCCAATTCTAAAATTTCACTTGGGTGATTTATACGACTCCAGGAAAGGTCTGTGATGTGAATTAAACCATCAACTCCACCAAGATCAATAAAGACACCATAGGAGGTAATGTTTTTCACTGTACCTTCCAGTACTTGGCCTTTTTCTAGTTGACCAATAATTTCTTTTTTCTGCTCTTCAATATCAGCTTCAATCAAGGCTTTATGAGAAACAACAACGTTTTTGAATTCATGGTTAATTTTCACCACTTTGAATTCCATTGTTTTATTTACATATTGATCATAATCGCGAATTGGTTTAACATCGATCTGTGATCCAGGCAAAAACGCCTCGATACCAAATACATCAACGATCATACCTCCTTTTGTTCTACACTTTACAAAACCACTTACAATTTCACCATTATCGTGAGCATTGTTTACACGATCCCATGCTTTGATGACTCGTGCTTTTCTGTGAGATAATACCAGCTGACCTGTTCTATCTTCACGCATATCAACGATCACTTCAACCTTATCTCCTACTTTCAAATCAGGGTTGTAACGGAATTCGTTTAGTGAAATTACACCTTCAGACTTCGCGTTAATATCGATAATGGCTTCACGATCAGTCATATAAACAACCTCTCCTTCGATCACATCATCATCTGCAGTATCAACAAAATTATCTTTGACAAGTTTTTCGAATTCATCCAATTGTTTGTCTTCAATAACATCAATACCTTCTTGGTAGTTGTGCCAGTTGAAGCTTGATAAAAATTCTGCCTGAGCAGCTTCTGTTTCTTTTGCAGAAGGCTTGTTGTCTTCTTTTACAGCAACATCTTCGGTTGTATCCGCTACTAAAACTTCGACTACAGCTTCAGTTGCTTCAACAGCTACTTCTTCTTTAGGTGCCACTGCTTTTTTCTTTGCAGGAGTCACTTTTTTGGCTTTTGGTGTAGGAGTTTCTTTTTTTACGGTTTCTTTTTGGGGGGCAGCTTTCTTAGCAGTTGCTTTTTTCGCTGCGGTTTTTTTTGATCCAGTGCTTTCTTCAGCAGCTGAATTTTCGGTCGGTTCTTTGGCCATTTCCGAGGGTTTTGTATTCTGTAAACGGGAAAGTCTTAGTTGCGATTACAGAAGATGTTATCTTTTTTTGTCTTTTGCTTTTTTGTCTTTCCTACCAACAAAAAGCCTGCAAATATAGCTCTAATGACTTGATAAACAAATAAACTAAAGAATTTTATTGCAACCCTATTTCTAGCTTTTGAACTGCATAAGCATACAATTCATCAAAAACCTGTTCCAGGGTTAAATTACTAACATCAATTTCAATAGCATCTTTTGCTTTTTGGAGCGGTGCGATTGCTCTAGATGCATCCTGATCATCACGAGCTTTGACATTAAACAAGACTTCATCCAAGGACTCTTCAACCCCAGCTTCTCGCTGTTCTAAATACCTTCTTTTAGCTCTTACTTCTACAGATGCTGTTAAAAAAAATTTACACGCCGCATGAGGAAACACAACAGTACCAATATCACGACCATCCATTACTACTCCTTTATCAGTAACCAATAACTGTTGCTGTTCAGTCAAAAAAGTACGCACGGCTTCTTGGGCAGCAACCTGACTAACGTATTGATTTATCTTCGGATCTCGAATGGCTTTGGTAACATTTGCATCGTTTAAAAAAGTTTGTTGTTCTTCTGCTCCTTCTTCAAAACGGATCGTGATCTGATTAAGAGATTCATTTAAAAGGTTCAAATCAACGCTTCCTTTGGGTGCTTGATTGAAACCAAATAGTGTGACTGCTCGGTACATTGCGCCTGTATCAATATAGGTGAAATTCAATACTTTGGCAAGCCGCTTGGCCTGAGTACTTTTTCCGGTAGCAGCATAACCATCAATGGCAATGATTTTTTTATTCATACCCTAAAAATAATATTTAATTTAGGATGGCATCAGACTCTTCGCATTAACAACTTTTTGAGTGGTTACCGCTAGGGCTATCACTTCATGCATTTCAGAGACAAAATGAAACGTTAAACCTTTTAAATATTTCGGATTAATTTCTTCAATATCCTTTTTATTTTCATGGCACAAAATGATTTCTTTAATCTTAGAGCGTTTCGCTGCTAAAATCTTTTCCTTGATCCCTCCTACAGGAAGCACTTTTCCCCTCAAAGTTATTTCACCAGTCATGGCTAAATTTTTCTTTACACGTTTTTGCGTAAATAAAGACACTAAAGAAGTTAACATGGTAATTCCTGCACTAGGGCCGTCCTTAGGTGTTGCACCTTCGGGTACATGTATGTGGATGTTGTATTGATCAAACTTAAATTCTGAGAGCCCCATAAATTCTGCATTTGCCTTGATGTATTCCATGGCAATTGTAGCTGACTCTTTCATGATTTTGCCCAAATTTCCAGTGATACTCAAATTTCCTTTTCCTTTTGAAATAGCGGATTCAATAAAAAGAATATCACCACCAACAGCTGTCCAAGCCAGTCCAGTTACAACTCCTGCTACATGATTATTTTCATACAAATCTCGGTGAACTTTAGCGGGGCCGAGAAGGGTTACCAGATCATCTATTTCTGGTGACACTTTATAATCCTCTTCCATCGCAATGGATTTAGCTGCATAGCGTACTGCTTTGGCAACTTGCTTTTCTAAGCCTCGAACTCCTGATTCTCGCGTATAACCTTCTACAATTTTTTCTAAAACAGTCTTTTTTAGATTTAACTGGATTTTTTTCATCCCGTGCTCTTTCAACTGCTTGGGTAATAAAAACTTTTGCCCAATCGATGTTTTTTCTTCTATGGTATAACCGCTAACGGGTATCATTTCCATTCGATCTCTTAAGGCTCTATGAATAGGTGACAAGCTATTTGCCGTTGCAATGAACATGACTTTTGATAAGTCATAGCCCATTTCTAGAAAGTTATCATAAAAAGTAGTGTTTTGTTCTGGATCCAAAACTTCCAAAAGTGCGGCTGCAGGGTCACCCTGAGCTCCAGAAGCTAATTTATCGATCTCATCTAATACAAATACTGGATTCGAAGTCCCTGCCTTTTTTAAGCTTTGAATGATTCTTCCTGGCAAAGCCCCAATATAGGTTTTACGGTGTCCTCTAATTTCTGCTTCATCGCGCATACCTCCTAGTGAAATTCGGACATATTCCCTGCCCAAAGCCTCAGCAATAGATTTACCCAAAGAAGTTTTACCTACCCCTGGAGGTCCGTGTAAACACAAAATGGGAGATTTCATATCATTACGCAACTTCAAAACAGCAAGGTATTCTATAACTCTTTTTTTAACTTCTTCCAATCCAAAATGATCGCGGTCTAGTATTTTTTGTGCGCGTTTTAAATCAAAATTATCTTTAGAATATTCGTCCCAGGGAAGGTCTAAAAACAAGTCTAAATAATTGCGTTGAACCGAATATTCCGCGACTTGAGGATTCATCCGTTGCAACTTCATTAGCTCTTTATCAAAGTGTTTACCAACTTCTTCACTCCATTTTTTTTCTACCGCTCTAGCTCGCATTTCCTCTACTTCCTCTTCATAAGAAACACCGCCCAGTTCTTCTTGTATGGTTTTCATTTGCTGGTGAAGGTAATATTCCCTTTGTTGGGTATCCATTTCAGACCGAACTCTAGATTGTATATCATTTTTCAAAGCCAACTTCTGATACTCCTCGTTCATATGTTTTAGACATACCAAAGCACGTTGGTGTAAACTCACTTCTGTTAAAATTAATTGTTTCTCTTTTACTGATACATTCATGTTGGAAGCCACAAAATTAATCAGGAAGGAGGGCGTTTGAATGTTCTTTATAGCAAAAGCAGCCTCAGTTGGTATATTTGGATTCTCTTGTATAATTTGTAAAGCCAAATCTTTTATAGAATCAATGGTTGCTAAAAACTCCTTATCATCTTTGTTGGGATGTTCGTCTTGAACGGCTTCAATCTCTGCTTTTAAATACGGTTTCTCTTCAAGTATCGATTTAATCTTAAATCGTTTTTTTCCTTGTATGATAATAGTTGTATTCCCATCGGGCATTTTTAATACGCGAAGGATTTGTGCAACAGTACCCATTTCATGAATATCTTGAGCTCCTGGATTTTCTACGTCCTCATTCCGTTGTGCAACTACACCAATAATTTTATCTGATTGGTTTGCGTCTTTAATCAACTTAATTGATTTGTCACGACCAGCGGTAATTGGTATTACAACACCAGGAAAAAGTACAGTGTTTCGTAAGGGAAGTATCGGTACAGAATTGGGTAAGGCTTCATTTTCTAAAGCTTCTTCGTCTTCGGTAGTCATTAGGGGGATTAAATCTGCATCAGATTCTATATCTT
>CBFHJD010000035.1:0-17565 GCA_965656215.1 Flavobacteriaceae bacterium | reverse complement strand
AGCCGCTTAACAATACCAATTTAGCCTATTCTCCGAACTTTATTGCAGGGAACGCTTTGATCTTTGCGCCTTCAACCAGTTTTCAAATTGGTTTGCTTTCTAAGTATGTAGGGAAACAGTATATGGGAAATATTGATTCAGAGAATTCACTGTTAGAGGCGTACTTTGTCTCTGATCTATCTGCCGTTTGGACGTGGCAACCCAAGAAATGGTTAGATCAAATTCAGTGGTCGGTTTTGATCAACAATATTTTCAATGTGCAGTATGAATCGAATGGGTACTTTTACACCTACGATGACGATTGGTCCACCCCAGGACAAATAAGCACTATAGAAGGAGCAGGGTATTATCCACAAGCTGGAATTAATTTTCTTACAGGAATCAGCCTTCGTTTTTAGAAACGATAAGCAACTACCAATCGAGTGACAAAGCGATTAAATTCTCCTTCGGAGTTGGTATTGAGGAGCTGTTGTCCGTGAAGCGTAATCTTAAGTTGGGTATTGTACTCAATACCCAATTCAATGCCATAGCCTTGTGCCAAGGGGTCAATTTGATCATTAAAATATAGTTTGCGACTTTCTGCTGAAGACTGGTGAAATTGAATGTGAGGGAAAGCCCAAAAAGAGAGACTGCTATTGGTTAATGCATCTTCAGCCAACAAGCGCTGATGGATCCAGCCCAACCTAAGGTAGTGGTCAAAAAAGCTATTACTCCTAAAATTTGGCGCTGGAGGCCCTTGTATCCATTTACTGCCCAGGCTTAGTCCGATATTTGAATTTTCAGTCTTGGAACGTTTCAAAGGAATTTTTGTAAAGAAGTTTCCATTGATGGTTCCCCCTATGGGATTCATTATAAAATCAAAAGTATTGAGTGCATCTACTTTATTTCCCCGCCAGATTGTTTGGGTACCAAAAACGCTAAATCCAATATACCAACCATTTTTTGCATCATATCTCATTTTGAGGACTTCGGCAGTTAAATCCAAATGTTGTAAACTACTCACGCCAATAATGCCATAGCGGATTAAATGAATCCGAAAACTGCTCTCTTCTCTTCTTTCAGCAGTATAATCTAATTCTAATAATTGTGCATTGACAAAGTGACTACTGAGTACTATTACTAGAAGTAAAAAGCTGCTTTTAAAAACAAAAAACCTGGACTTAAGCATATCCCTTAAATATAAAACTAATTGCGAACACTTAAAATACCATTATAGTTTTGTACTTGATAAAATAAAAGTGATTGTGGAGGGCTTAATCCCTCACTCGGGTTTAATAACTGACCTGTTGCAAGACTGTATTGAAACGATTCACAACTGCATACAGCAAGAACTCCTTTTATTCCCAATTTAGAGCAGCTTTCAGGCAAATGATTTGGACAAGTGGCTTCCCATGCTAGATAACTAGAACCATTTAAATTAAATAAGATAATACCATTAATACCAGCATCTTCAATAAGTAGACTCCCTCCTACATAATTTAAGCCACTATAAAGAGGTAGTGATAGGTTAAATTCTCTCTGAAACCGAATATCAACCAAATAAGGATTTCGATCAATGGGTCTTTTGCCACAACCGATAAATGACAAAAATCCAATTATCAGAATACAGAAAGCAGGTATTTTTTTAATGACTTGTCGCAAATGTGTATATTTGATTATAAATCCACCCTTGGGAGGATTTTTTGTTTATATAAAACGTAGAAAACATGAGTAAAGTATCTTATTACACCGAAGAGGGCTTAAAAAAACTACGTCAAGAGTTAAATCAATTAAAAGACGTTGAACGCCCCAAAGCGTCACAAGCTATTGCTGAGGCAAGAGACAAAGGAGACTTGAGTGAAAATGCTGAATATGACGCTGCAAAAGAAGCCCAAGGAATGCTAGAAATGCAAATTGCAAAACTAGAGAACACGTTGGCCAACGCAAGAATCATTAACGAATCGGAACTAGACAATTCAAAAGTGTTAGTACTTTCAACAGTTGAGGTAAAAAACAAGAGCAATGGTGCTCAAATGAAATATACCTTAGTTGCCCAAAGCGAAGCCGATCTCAAGACTGGTAAAATTTCAGTAGATTCTCCTATTGGTAAAGGATTACTTGGAAAAAAAGTTGGCGAGCTTGCCACAATTTCAGTACCCAACGGATCCATAGAACTTGAGGTAGTTTCTATAAATAGAGGCTAATGGACACCCTTTTTACCAAAATAATTAATGGTGAAATCCCAAGTTATAAAGTAGCTGAAGATTCGTTCTGCTTTGCTTTCTTGGATATAAATCCCAATACCAAGGGGCATGTGCTTTGCGTTCCTAAAATGCCTGTGGATAAAATCTTCGACCTTCCAGAAGAGAATTTCCATCATCTGATGGCCTTTTCAAGAAAAGTTGCTTTAGGGTTAAGGAAAGTTGTGCCTTGTAAGCGAATTGCATTATCTGTAATTGGGCTTGAAGTCCCTCATGCTCATGTTCACCTAATTCCGATTGAAAAAATGTCAGAGGCTACCTTTCAAAGCAAAACAGCGCTCACTCCCGATGAAATGCAAATTTTAGCCGTACAAATTTCAAAGGCAGTTGATCAACTGAGTTAATTTTATTTTTTTACTTCTTTGTTCAATATCAGCTGGAAAGTTGTACCCTGACCCAAAGTAGTTTTTTGGATCGCTATTTTTCCTGAGTGAAAATCTTCTATGATTCTTTTTGCGAGGGACAGCCCAAGGCCCCAGCCTCTTGCTTTTGTTGTGAAGCCAGGTTTGAATATTTTAGATGCAGTTTCTTTTTTCATTCCAGAACCAGTATCCTGAACAAGAATTTCTATAAATGTTGCAAATTCATTAAGAGTGATATGCAATACCCCTTTTCCTTTCATGGCATCTATCCCGTTTTTTATCAAATTTTCAAGTGTCCAACTGATCAACTGTGGATTGAAAGGAAGAATGATTTTTTCTTTCGGTAGGTCCAACTTGAATTGAATTTGTTCTGAACTTCTCTTTTGAAGATAATTGACCGTGTTTTTTATTGCCTGTATGATATCATTGGGATGTAATTCTGGAATTGAACCTACTTTAGAAAAACGATCAGTAATCAGATTGAGTCGCTCAATGTCTTTTTCAATTTCGTTTAGGGAGCTGGATTCTGGATGCTTCTCCTTCAATAGGGTTAGCCATCCCATCATGGAGGTGAGCGGAGTGCCAATTTGATGTGCAGTTTCTTTAGCCATAGCTGCCCATAAACGATTTTGTTCTGCAATTTTCGCGGTCTTAAAGACAAAATAGAGTACGGCACCAAATAAAATAATAATAAGTAAAAGGGCGAGGGGATAGTATTGAAGTTTTTTAAGTGTAGTAGAATTCCCATAATAAAGTTTTTGATCAATGACCAGATTTCCAGTACTATCCCGATATTGAATGAGAATGGGTAGGTTTTCTTGTTTTATTTTTTCAAGTATGCGGTACAACTCCGTTGAATCTTCCTTTTTATCACTCCAGTCGATATTTCGAATTTCAAGGATATTACCCTCAGCATCTACTTGGATCATGGGGTTTTGACCTGAGCGCTGTAAGATCTCAAAAGTTAGATTATTTAAATCCTGATTTTGAATATACTCCTCTTGAGCCATGGCCCAAAGCTCCATTTTAGTTCGCTCTTCCTGACTTAAGTTCCTAAATAAAGTATTGGTATTCCAGAGGATTAAGGCTACAATACCGAAGGCAAAAAGTAGCCAACTGTTTTTGAGTTTACCAATAAAGTTCTGGGCGAATTTCATGAAAAGCTTTGAAACGAAGATAATTCAATTTAAGAAAACGGAAGAAAGGGCAGTAGACCCTAAAACTTTTATTATTTTTGTTTGAAATCATTATAAATTATGGAAGTAGTAGGCAAGATCAAATGGATTGATGAAACAAAAACTTACGGTACTAACGGTTTTCGAAAAAGAGAGGTTGTAGTTACTACTGAGGAGCAATATCCTCAGCATATTTTAGTCGAATTTATTCAAGATAAATGTGATTTACTCAATTCATTTCAGGTTGGGCAGTCTGTAAAAATCGGGATTAATCTTCGCGGTAGAGAATGGGTGAACCCTCAAGGAGAGACAAAATATTTTAATTCCGTTCAAGGATGGCGCATTGAAACTGTAGAAGCTGGTGCAGCTCCTTCAGAAATGCCCCCAATGCCCCCAGCATCCGCTTTTAAGCCAGCTGAAGGAGATGCTAATGAAGTAGAAGATGATTTGCCGTTCTAGGAACGCTTTCGTATTTCGTGGTGTCTGAAACAACTTATAAGGTGATCATTGACCATTCCAGTTGCCTGCATGTGTGAATAAATTACGGTGGGACCCACGAACTTAAATCCTTCTTTTTTTAAGACTGTACTTATTTTTTCAGCTAAAGGAGTGTAAGGTGGAACCTCATCAAGCGTTTGAAACGTATTGGTGAGGGGTGTGCCATCTACAAAAGCCCAAATGAAATTAGAAAAACTACCATGACTTTTTTGAATTTTGATAAAAGCTTGAGCATTATTTATTGTGGCTTCAATTTTTAATCGATTTCTGATAATTCCTGGATCATTTTTTAAGTTAGTAATTTTTTCGGTGTCATACTCAGCAATTTTGTGATAATCAAATTGATGAAATGTACGCGAAAAATGTTCTCGCTTCCGCAAAACTGTGATCCAACTCAAACCTGCTTGAAATGTTTCTAAGGTTAGAAATTCAAATAGTTTTTGGTCATCATATACAGCTACCCCCCATTCGGTATCGTGATATTTTTCATAGAGGGAATCACCCACACACCATTGACATCTTTCTTTTGACATGAGTTAAAGGTAAAAAAAAAGCATCCTAACGGATGCTTTTAATAAGTATAAGATCAGGGATTTAGACTAGAGCAACACGCTCAAATCCTGATACAGTAACATCACCAGCAGACTTAACATAAGTAGCTACAGAAACTTTATTGTCTTTGATAAAGTCTTGGTTTACTAAAGTGTTGTCTTTATAAAAACGTTTGATTTTACCTTTGACAATGTTATCTAACATGGCTTCTGGTTTTCCTTCTTGACGAAGTTGTTCCTTGGCAATCTCAATTTCTTTCTCAACTACTGAAGCATCTACATGCTCTTCATTAAGTGCAATAGGATTCATAGCAGCAACTTGCATTGCCACATTTTTAGCAACTTCAGCACCATTTTCTATAGTTCCTGAAAGGCCTACAAGAGACGCAATTTTGTTTCCTGCGTGGATGTAGCTTCCAACAAAAGGAGCTTTAAGCGTCTTAAATCCTCCAATTTCAATTTTTTCACCGATGACTCCAGTTTGTTCAGTAAGTTTTTCAGCAACAGTCATTCCTTCGAATGCTGAACCTAAAAAGTCTTCTAAAGTTTCACAGCCAAGTGCAAGATCAACTAAATCATTAGCCAGTTTTAAATAGGAGTCGTTTTTAGCAACAAAATCAGTTTCACAGTTTACAGAAACAATAACTCCTTCAGTTTGGTCAGCGTTAACCTTTGCTAGAACAGCTCCTTCAGATGATTCTCTATCAGCTCTGTTTGCAGCTACTTTTTGACCTTTTTTTCTAAGATTTTCAACAGCTTTGTCGAAGTCTCCTTCGGCTTCAACAAGTGCTTTTTTACAATCCATCATCCCGGCGCCAGTTGCTTGGCGTAGTTTGTTTACTTCAGATGCAGTAATTTTCACAATTATTTATTTTAAATTAGTGTTAGGCTTCCTTTTCTTTTGATTCTTCAGCAGTCGCTTCTGGTGCAGGAGCTTCTTCTTTGGTCTCTGGCGCAGCAGCTTCAGCTTTTACCTCAGCAACTACTGTTTCAGTTTCTTCCTGCTTCGCAGCTTCCTCCATGTCTTTGGCATCGCTATCAGAAGTTCCTTCTTTTTCTTTCTTTCGTTCACCCAAACCTTCTGCAACAGCTCCGGTAACTAGGCTTAAGATTTTGTCTATTGATTTTGATGCATCATCATTTGAAGGGATTACAAAATCAACATCACGAGGATCTGAATTGGTATCTACCATCGCAAAAATTGGAATCTTTAATTTTTGTGCCTCTCTTACCGCAATGTGTTCACGGGTAGTGTCAACAATAAAAATAGCACCAGGAAGGCGTGTCATTTCAGTAATAGAACCTAAGTTTTTTTCCAGCTTTGCACGTAAACGATCTACTTGTAAACGTTCTTTTTTAGAAAGGGTTTCGAATGTACCATCTTTTTTCATTCGGTCAATTGCCCCCATTTTTTTAACGGCTTTTCTGATGGTAACAAAGTTTGTTAACATCCCTCCAGGCCAGCGTTCAGTAATATAAGGCATGTTTACTGATTTAGCTTTTTCAGCAACAATGTCTTTCGCTTGTTTTTTGGTAGCTACAAATAATATTTTTCTACCAGATGAAGCAATCTTTTTTAGAGCTTCATTGGTTTCTTCAATCTTAGCAGCAGTTTTGTAGAGATTGATAATGTGGATTCCATTGCGCTCCATATAGATGAAGGGAGCCATATTTGGATTCCATTTTCGAGTTAAGTGTCCAAAATGGACACCTGCATTGAGCAGGTCATTTACTTCTGGTTTTGCCATTTTTTTTAGTTTACGTTCCTTTTGATTAGCAACAAATCTTTTGATTTGTTTAGATGCTAAACTAACATTCGCCGTAGCGTTTTAAGCAACTGGTTAATTAATAATAAATGAATGAACTTTGTTTTGCGAAAGCAAAACGATACCCAATTAACGTTTTGAGAATTGGAATTTTTTTCTTGCTTTCTTCTGACCGAATTTTTTACGCTCTACCATACGAGGATCACGAGTTAACAAACCTTCAGGTTTTAAATCTGCACGGTATTCTTCGTTAATTTGACAGAGTGCTCTAGCAATAGCTAGACGGACAGCTTCAGCTTGACCATTTGATCCTCCTCCTTTTACAGTCACGTTCAAATCATAACTTCCTTCTGTATTTGTTAACAAGAAAGGCTGTTGGATTTTGTACTGTAATGTAGAAGTTGGAAAGTAGTCAGTATATTTTTTTTTGTTGACCGTAATTGCTCCTTTACCTTCGCTTACGTATATACGAGCGACAGAGGTTTTTCTACGGCCTATAGTGTGAACAGTATCCATTATAGGTAATCGTTTATGTTAATGGTTTTCGGATTTTGTGCGTCGTGCTGGTGTTCAGCATCGCCGTGAACACGAAGGTTTCTGAATAAATCAGCACCCAATTTATTTTTAGGGAGCATTCCTCGTACTGCATTTTCTACGAGACGGGTGTCTCTTTTGTTGTGCAGTTGAGTAGCATTAAGAATACGTTGACCTCCTGGATATCCAGTATGACGTATATATTCTTTTTGTTCCCATTTGTTTCCACTTAAGGTAACATGAGCCGCGTTTATAACAATAACGTTATCTCCACAGTCTACGTGAGGAGTATAATTAGGCTTGAATTTACCTCTTAAAAATTTTGCAATAATTGCTGCAACTCTTCCTAGAGGGAGATCTTTGACGTCCACTACAACCCATTCTTTGTTGACTGTATTCGCGTTTGCAGAAATTGTTTTATAACTTAATGTATTCACAATAAATAATTTAAACCATTGAAAATCGTTCCAACGGGCTGCAAATGTACAATTATATATGAGTTTGAAAAAATTTTTTATTCTAATTTTCGTGGAATTCAAAAGCAGTATTCATTTTTGCTAATGGGCTTCTAACCAGTTGCTTCCAATTCCAATATCAACAACTAGCGGAACATCCAAAGAAAAGGCATTTTCCATCTCGGTTTTTACCATTGTTTGTAAAGCCTCCACTTCTTCTTTTGGTACGTCAAATACGAGTTCATCATGAACCTGAAGTAACATTTTGGCTTGCCAATTTTCTTTCTCCAGTTTGTTTTGAATGGCAATCATTGCCAGCTTGATAATATCTGCAGCACTTCCTTGAATGGGGGCATTTACGGCATTGCGTTCTGCACCTCCCCGAACCACTGCATTTTGTGAATTAATGTCTTTTAAATAACGCCTTCTTCCCAATACGGTAGTCACGTAGCCTTGGTCTCTTGCAAAGTCAACTTGGTCGTGTATGTAGTTGCGCAACTTTGGATACGTTGCATAATAGGTATCGATAAGCTCTTTTGCTTCTGTGCGGTTCAGGTCGGTTTGTTGGCTGAGCCCAAAAGCAGAAACCCCATAAATAATTCCAAAGTTTACGGTTTTTGCATTGCTTCTTTGTGCTCGGGTAACTTCTTCTAGAGGTACATCAAAGACTTTAGCTGCAGTAGCTTGGTGAATGTCTTCATTGTTTTGAAAGGCTGTAACCATGCCCTCATCTTTACTTAATGCAGCAATGATCCTCAATTCGATTTGTGAATAATCGGCGGCCATCAGTACATGATTCTCATCTCTGGGGATAAAAGCTTTTCTGACCTGTTGACCTCTTGGTGTTCGAATAGGAATATTTTGAAGATTGGGGTTATTACTACTTAACCTTCCCGTTGCTGCTACCGCTTGATTGTAAATCGTATGTACCCGCTGAGTTTTAGGATTAATATCCTTAGGCAAGGCATCTACATAGGTGTTTTGTAGTTTTTTTAAAGAACGCCAGTCCAAGATATCCGAAACAATAGGGTGCTCTTTAGCGAGATATGAAAGCACATCCTCTGCAGTTGAATATTGTCCTGTTTTTGTTTTTTTAGGCTTATCCACCAATTTGAGTTTGTCAAAAAGAATGGGACCCAATTGTTTAGGAGAAGCCAGATTGAAGGTTTCCCCAGCGACGGCAAAAATAGCTTCTTCTAGTTTTTGAATGTCAATGGTCAAGTTTTTAGAAAGTTCTTCTAGGAAGGAGAGGTCTAAATTAATCCCTTCACATTCCATGGCTGTAAGCACTTTGACCAAAGGGAGCTCTACTTTTTTATAAAGATCAAGAGTTTGTGCCGTTTCCATTTCTTTTTCAAAATAGTGCTTCAGCTGGAAGGTGATGTCAGCATCTTCTACAGCATATTCCGTTTGCTTTTCAATTGGGACATCCCTCATATTTCCTTGATTGACTCCTTTTTTCCCAATGAGTTCTGTAATTGACTGAGGGCTGTAATCCAAATAGGTTTCTGCTAAAATATCCATATTATGACGCATATCTGGGTTGACCAGATAATGAGCAATCATGGTGTCAAAAAGAGGTGCACTAACATCGATATTATAATTCTTCAGAACTTTTAAGTCGTACTTCAGGTTGTGCCCAATTTTTTCAATTTCAGCATGCTCAAAAAAGGCTTTAAAAGGCTCCAAAATAGCAAGTGTTTCTTCTCTGTTTTCTGGTAGTACGAGATAATACCCCTTTGATTCTTCCCAAGAAAAAGCGATTCCGACCAATTCGGCTTGTAAAGCATCTAAAGAGGTGGTTTCCGTATCAAAGCAAACACTTTTCTGCTGAAGTAAGTTTTTTAAAAGTAGTGTCCTTGATAGCGGGCTATCAACTGTTTGATACCAGTGTTTTTTAGAAGTTAAATCTTTCCGTTCTGAAGTTTCATTTTCTGTTACCGTACCGCTACCAGGGGGTGCAAAAAGGTCAAACTGTTGTCCTTGTGGAGGTGTTTTTTTTGGGGCTTTTTCTTGCTGAGGAACTTGTTCTTCATTTGGTGCAAAAATCTTTTTGAAATTCTCTGCCATTCTTCGGAATTCTAGCTCTTCAAAAACGGCACTTACCGCTGTTGCATCTGGCTGGCTGAGTTCATAGTTTTTGGCATCAAACTGAACAGGAACGTCTAGTAGAATTGTTGCTAATTGCTTAGATAAAATACCAAGCTCTTTGTTGGCTTCAATTTTTTCTTTTAGTTTTCCTTTGAGTTCACTGGTATTTTCTAATAAGCCTTCCATACTACCATAAGCTTTGATAAACTTCTTCGCAGTTTTATCTCCTACACCGGGAAGTCCAGGAATATTGTCAACGGCATCACCCATCATACCTAAATAGTCAATGACTTGCTCAGGACGTTCCACTTCAAATTTTGCTTGAACCTCTGGAATCCCCCATATTTCAATTCCATTACCCATTCGTGCGGGGCGGTACATAAAAATATTTTCTGAAACCAATTGGGCAAAATCTTTATCTGGGGTGACCATAAAAACTTTATAGTCTTCTTTTTCTGCCTGTTTGGCCAACGTTCCAATAATATCATCTGCTTCAAACCCTTCTTTTACAACAACAGGGATGTGCATGGCTTCCAAAATCTGTTGGATGTACGGTACGGCGATACGAATTGCTTCAGGGGTTTCATCTCGATTGGCCTTGTATTCGGTAAACATTTCCGTTCGTGATGCTGATCCGCCTTTATCAAAACAAACCGCGAGGTGGTCTGGTCGCTCTCGTTTTATTACATCAAGAAGCGAATTTGTAAACCCCATAATGGCTGAGGTGTCCATTCCCTTAGAGTTAATTCTAGGGTTTTTGATAAATGCATAGTAGCCTCTAAAAATTAGAGCATAGGCATCGAGTAAAAAAAGACGTTTTTGTTGGCTCATTGGTTAAATATAAAAAACGATTGGGCAATCGGATTCATTCCTTGTTTTTATTTGAAAGAGAATTTAACTTTTTACAGATCCCTTGGGCATCTAGTCCCAGATTTTGAAATAATTTATTGGAATTTCCGTGTGAAATAAATTCATCTGGAACTCCTTCAAGATCAATTGGAACGGTGTAGTGATGAGCAGCAGCAAATTCAAGTACGGCACTTCCTGCCCCTCCTTTTATAGACCCTTCTTCATAAAAAACGATACGTTTGTATTTTGTAAATACCTCATGAAGTAGTCCTGTGTCTAAAGGCTTCACGAAGCCTAAATCGTAATGCGCAAAATTTTCAGGCTGATCAACTTCAGTTAGTGCTTCCTCAATAGCTTCTGCTAAGGTTCCAACAGAGAGTATGGCATATCGATCTCCAGTTTTTAAGCATTGTCCTTTTCCCCATTCAATTTTTTTGAATTTGAAATTGAGTTCAGTTAGTTGACTATAACCTCTTGGATAACGAATTGCTAAAGGCTGGTCCAATCCAAGTTGTGCGGTATAAAGTAAGTTTTGAAGTTCTTGAGCATTTCTAGGAGCGGCGATTGTTAGGTTTGGAATACAGCGCAAATACACAATATCGAAAACACCGTGGTGTGTTGGCCCGTCATGTCCAACAATTCCTGCTCTGTCAACACAAATGACTACAGGGAGTTTTTGAAGTGCAACATCGTGAATCAATTGATCATAGGCACGTTGTAAAAAAGTAGAATAAATGACACAAAAAGGAAGGATTCCTTGAGTTGCCATCCCTGCGGCTAAGGTTACAGCATGTTGTTCTGCAATACCAACATCAATACAGCGATCAGGGAATTCTTGCATCAGCTCAACCAGTCCGCTACCGGTGGGCATGGCAGGAGTGATGGCAACAATTCTTGAATTGTGCTGTGCTAAATGAAGTAGGGTTTTACCGAAAACTTCTTGGAATTTTATTTTTTGTTTTCCATTGGCTGGGTTGAGCTTTCCGGTTACAGGATCAAATTTTCCGGGAGCGTGATACGTGATTTGTTCATTTTCAGCAAGCGGAAGTCCTTTCCCTTTTTTAGTAACTATGTGAATGAGGCGCGGACCCAATTGTTTTTTTTGTTCTGTTAGTGTTTTGATTAGTAAGTCTATATTATGACCGTCTAAAGGGCCAGAATAAGCAATATTTAAGTTTTTAAAAAAGTTGGGTAAGCTGGATTCAGTAGTTTTTACACTGTCAAAATAATTTTTTAATGCACCTACACTTGGATCAATTCCCATACTGTTATCATTCAACACGATGAGTACATTAGCTGAGGTGGTTCCTAAATGATTTAAAGCTTCAAAGGCCATACCATTGGCAATAGAAGCATCCCCAATCACGGCGATATGGTGTTTTTCCACGCCCTGCAGTTGCGCACTTAACGCCATTCCTAAAGCGGCAGAAATTGAAGTTCCTGCATGACCCGTTCCAAAGGCATCAAAAGGACTTTCATCACGTTTGGGAAATCCGCTGATTCCCCCTTGTTGTCGGAGCTGATCAAAACTGTCCTTTCTTCCGGTGAGCATTTTGTGACCGTAAGCCTGATGACCTACATCCCAAATAAGCAGGTCCTTTGGAGTATTGAATACAAAATGCAAGGCAATACTTAATTCAACCGTACCCAAACTGGAACCTAAATGCCCTTCTCCTTTAGCCAAAGCCTCAATGATGGCTTGACGAAGGTTTTTAGCCAACTCCAGCAATTGGTTTGGATCAAATTTTCGCAATGTTTTAAGATCGGGAATACGATCTAAAAAGGGTTTTGACATGCCGTAAAGGTACATAAATCCGAGAGTGAACAAATGCCCTTAGATTTTGTATTTTTGAGTATGAAATTAGATGATGCGTACTTTATGAAACAAGCTCTTGTAGAAGCTGAAAAAGCGTTTCATGCAGACGAGGTTCCTGTAGGTGCTGTAGTGGTAGTGGGAGATCGAATCATTGCACGGGCGCATAATTTAACTGAACGTCTCAAGGATGTAACTGCCCATGCAGAAATGCAAGCCATTACCTCTGCTGCAAATTTTTTAAATGGAAAATATTTAGTGGGCTGTACCCTTTATGTTACTTTAGAACCGTGTGTGATGTGCGTTGGTGCACTCAGCTGGAGCCAATTAGAAGGAGTTGTTTATGGGGCTTTTGATAGCAAGAGAGGTTTTACTCGAACAGGGTTGAATTTACATCCAAAAACAGCAGTACGCTCTGGGGTGTTGGCAGAAGAGGCTAAAAATCTTTTAGATCAGTTTTTTGCAAAAAAAAGAGGCTAAAAAAAAAGCACCTCAAATGAAGTGCTTAAATCTTAGTAATAATATATAAATTACAATAGGCTAATGTTGGAAGCTTGCTTCCCTTTTTTACCATCTTCTTCTACATACTCTACTTTCGCTCCTTCTCTAAGGGTCACGCCATCTAGGGCTGAAATGTGAACGAATACGTCTTCTCCAGACTCATCGTTTGTAATGAAACCAAATCCTTTAGCTTCATTGAAAAATTTAACTGTACCAGTCATGTTGTTATTTAAAAATTATATGCAAAGGTACGTTTATTATTTACCTAGACACTAATTTTAACACTTTTCTTTATTAAAGAAGCTGATTTTCAAATAATTCCAAAAAAAATTTGCTTTAATTTATATTCTTCTTCTTCTTTTTAATTCGTGAAGGACCACTCATATTCTCTTTCATCTTCTTTAAATTCTCTTCACTTAGGGTATAGTCTTGTAATCTTTTACCTTTCCAACGATGGTAAAGGAACAAAGGGAGGAAAATAAAAGCACCTGCTAGCACCGTAAAGCCAATGATTCGCTCACCTTCCTCAAAGTTAAGCTGAAATTTATGGTAAATCCCATAAAACAAGCTACAGAGAATACAAACAAAAAGCACCCTTAATAAAAGTTTCATTTTTTAGGTGCTGCGGTGGAGTTTAAAAAAAGTTCATCCAATTGCTCTTGGCTTAAAGGTGCGGGAGCATCAATCATTACATCTCTTCCCGAATTATTTTTTGGGAAGGCAATAAAATCTCGTATGGTTTCTTCTCCACCGAGTATGGCAACGAGTCGGTCGAGTCCTAGGGCAATTCCCCCGTGAGGAGGAGCGCCGTATTGGAAGGCATTCATCAAAAATCCAAATTGGACTTCTGCTTCTTCTTTGGTAAATCCGAGCAAGTCAAAAAGTTGGGCTTGCAGTTTTTGATCGTGAATACGAATAGATCCCCCACCAATTTCATTTCCGTTGAGGACCAAATCATAGGCGTTGGCTTTTACGGCTCCTGGGTCGGATTGAAGCAATTCTAAATGCTCCGGTTTAGGAGCAGTAAACGGGTGATGCATGGCGTGGTAGCGTTCGCTTTCATCGTCCCATTCCAGCAAAGGGAAATCGGTCACCCAGAGGGGAGCAAATTCATCTGGATTGCGAAGGCCTAGGCGGGTAGCTAATTCCATACGAAGGGCACTTAATTGAGTTCGAGTAGTTTTGGCTTCTCCAGAGAGAATGAGGATCAAATCACCGGTTTTCGCCCCGCTTTGGGTTGCCCAAGCTCCTAAATCTTCAGGGCTAAAAAATTTGTCCACAGAAGATTTAAAACTTCCATCAGCATTGCATTTTACATAAACCAACCCCTTGGCACCAATCTGAGGGCGTTTAACCCAATCAATGAGTGCGTCAATTTCTTTCCGACTCATTTCAGCGGCTCCAGGCACTGCAATTCCAACAACCAGCTCTTGGCTGTCAAAAACACCAAAACCTTTGCCTTGTGCAAGTTCATTTAATTCATTAAAACGCATTCCAAAGCGTATATCTGGCTTGTCGTTTCCGTAGGTTTTTATGGCCTCATCATAAGACATACGTGGAAAATCACCTACATCTACTCCTTTAATTTCTTTCAGTAAATGGCGTGTTAATCCTTCAAATTGGCTTAAAATATCCTCTTGCTCTACAAAGGTCATTTCACAATCAATCTGTGTAAATTCCGGTTGTCTGTCGGCGCGTAAATCTTCATCGCGGAAGCACTTTACAATCTGAAAGTATTTATCCAAACCACCTACCATAAGCAATTGCTTAAAAGTTTGTGGGGACTGAGGGAGTGCATAAAACTGTCCCTCATTCATTCGTGAGGGTACTACAAAATCTCGCGCTCCTTCCGGAGTAGATTTGATTAAATAGGGTGTTTCTACATCAACAAAACCAGCTTTAGAGAGGTAGTTCCGAACCGCCATGTTGACTTGATGTCTAAACAATAAATTGTCTTTTACAGGATTTCTTCTTAAATCTAAATAGCGATACTGCATTCTCAATTCTTCTCCACCATCTGTTTCGTTTTCTATGGTAAATGGAGGTGTTTTAGAAGCGTTTAAAACGGTGAGTTCATTTACTAACACTTCAATGGCACCCGTTGTCATATTTGGATTTTTGGATTCCCGTTCAATGACCGTTCCTTTAATTTGAATCACAAATTCTCGACCGAGACCTTGAGCCGCTTCAAAAACACTTTTTGGTGTGCGCTCCTCGTCAAATACAAGTTGAGTAATACCGTACCGATCTCGAAGGTCCACCCAAACGATGAACCCCTTATTTCTATTTTTTTGAACCCAACCGGATAGGGTTACGGTCTGATTCAGTTGTTTTAAGGAGAGTGCTCCGCAATCGTGAGTTCTATACATGATAAATAAATGTTGAACAAAAATAAAAAATCCTGAGGGGTGAACCTCAGGATTTGAAAATCTTTATAAAATCTTCTTCAGCCAAAGTTTAATGGAATAGACAATGGAGAAGGTTGCCGGTACGATGACCAAGGTTAGGAAGGTAGCAAAGGTCAGTCCGAAAATAACGGTCCAGGCCAAAGGCCCCCAAAAAATAACATTGTCACCCCCGATATAGATTTTAGGATCCCATTCGGAAAACATGGAGAAAAAGTCAATATTTAATCCAATAGCCAAGGGGATTAATCCAAGGACAGTTGTAATCGCAGTTAGAATTACTGGACGTAAACGCGCTGCTCCTCCTTCTATAATTTCTGGAATGACCAGCTCTTTTGAAAGTAACACCCCAGATTCTAGACCTTCGTCTTCGTGTTTACGATCAATCAGAAGTTGGGTATAATCCAATAAGACCACCCCATTATTTACCACGATACCTGCAAGGGCAATAATTCCCATCATGGTCATTAAAATAACAAAGGGCATTTGGAACGCCATCAAGCCTAAAAAGACTCCTGTAAAACTCAAGAAAATAGATAAAAGAATGATTAGTGGCTTGGAGACAGAATTAAATTGAAACACCAGGAGTAATAAAATCAAACCTAAAGCTGCTGCAAGGGCATTGGATAAAAAGGACATATTTTTTTCTTGCTCTTCTATTTCACCAGAAAACTTAAAGTTGACTCCATTTGGGAGGTCAAAATTACCCAGTGCAGTTTTAACTTGAGCAACAACTTCATTGGCGTTGAAACCTGCAAGCACAGGAGAGTAAAGGGTGACGACTCTATTGAGTTCACGGTGTTTGATTGCATTAAAACTTGTAATACTTTTTTGGGTTACAAGAGCAGATACAGGAATTTCTTTAATCCGCCCAGTAGCCTGATCTCTGAAAATGATATTTTGATTGAAAAGCGCATTATCGTTATAACGGTTTTCTTTATCAAAACGGACATTGATGTCATAATCATCCCCCTCTTTTTTATAGATTCCAGCTTTAGAACCAAACAAAGATGTTCTTAATAATTGCCCTACTTGTGAGGCCGAAACACCTAATTCCCCAGCTTTTTTACGATCAATAATAAGTTGGGTTCCAGGTTTGTTTTTATTAACGTCAATTTTGAGCTCTTCAACACCATTGATATTAATTCGGTTGAGGAAATCTTTCATCTGCTCTGCGGTCTGAATCAATTCCAAATATGCAGCTCCCGTTATCTCAATGGTAATTGGATATCCAGCTGGCGGACCATTGGCATCTTTTTCAACTGAAATGGCAACGCCTGGAAATTTCCCAAAAAGCTGTTTTTGAATTGCTTTTCTGAGACTTTCACTTGACACTCCTTCTCTAAACTTGAACTCCTGCATGGTTAAGGTAATTTTTCCTTTATGGGGGAGTTCGTTAGTGTTCCCATTATCTACAGTTGGGTTTCCAGATCCTTCTCCTACTTGAGCAACCATAGATTCTACCAAGAGGTTTTTTCCATTTTTATTAAATTCTGAACGGTTCATAACAGCTAAAATTTCGCTCTCGATCAATTTGGTAGTACGATTCGTTTTAGCAATTGCTGTTCCTTCAGGATATTCGATAAAAACAAGAATCTGTTTGGGCTGGTTATCAGGGAAAAACTCCACTTTAGGAGGAAATATTCCCATCAGAGCAAAGGAGAGAAATAAGAGTAAAAAAGTTCCTCCTAAAAACAAATAAGGTTTAGCTCCAGCTAAGGCAAAACCTAAAAACTTTCGATACCCATTTTCTAGTTTTACTAAGAAGGAATTTTGGAAACTAATGGACCATTTTTTAATAAATAATTTATAGCTCCAAAATAAAATAGGAACTAAAACCATGAGGTTTCCAAAAATTCGAGTCTGTGCAGATCCGAATAAAAGTAAAATTCCTAATCCACCCATAAAAAAGGTCAATCTCCATAAAGACTTTGTGCTAATTTCACGCTCACTAATATCCATAAATTGAGAAACCAGCATAGAGTTGAAGAAAATAGCAACCACCAAAGATGATCCCAAAACTACCGATAATGTGATCGGGAAATAAATCATAAACTCACCCATAAGTCCAGGCCAAGCTCCAAGGGGAACAAAAGCGGCTATTGTTGTGGCAGTTGAGACAATTATAGGGAAGGCAATTTCACCAATTCCGGCCTTGGCAGCTTGAATTCTGGAATAACCTTCTTTTTCCATTAAACGATAAACGTTTTCCACTACCACAATACCATTGTCAACTAGCATTCCAAGCCCCATAACAAGACCAAAAAGCACCATAGTATTCAGGGTATACCCCAAAAAGGATAACACCATAAAAGACATGAACAT
>CBFHJD010000034.1:0-22038 GCA_965656215.1 Flavobacteriaceae bacterium | reverse complement strand
TCTATGGAAACCAATTGGATTTAGGTATAACAAAAGTTCCAATTGGTGGTAGTTACAAAAAAGAGGTCCTTTCGGTATTATTTCCTGACTTAAACAATTAAAAATATTCCTAACTAATTATACTTTGTCAATTTAACATCAACTCGTTTCATTGTTGGGAGGGAGGGAAAAGAAATTTGGGTTCCCCTTTTTTTTGGTTCAAGTTCTTTTGTGGCTCCAGTTTTTGATACCCAAAAAGGTTTTTTATCTTTAATAATACATACCCCATGGGTATTTATAGAAATTGTAACACATTGAAAAAGAGACACTTAACAGCGTGGTGATAGTACAGGTGGGACCACTCAGCCTAACCCCTTGTTAAACAAAGGATTAGGTTTTTGTTTTATCTACTTTTTCATCATTTTTGATGTATTCGAACCACCTTAAATTATCTTCAACTTACCAGAAGTCTGTATTTATTTCATTTATCGTTTAAAAGGTGTAAAATCTTTTAAACCTCGGTTGAAGTCATCGATGACATTAAAGCTGCGTATCTTGATACCCCAAGCCAAGCTGCCCTGCATAAAATCCATACTCCATGTTAGATTGGGAAACAGGGGTTGCAGTAAGGGTTCCTTGATGCGTGAAGGCAATCTTCGTTTGTACTTTCGTCTAAAGTTTAACCCCATTGAAGTGTAGATACGATAGACCTTCTTGTAATTCCAACCAAAGCCCAGTTCCCTAAGCCAGTGATGCATCATCCAAAATCCCCAACTACTGTGTATCTGGGGTAACTCAGCTACCTTTTCTCGTACCAAGTCGTCATGTCTTTGTTTGGGACGATAGCGATAAACCGATTCACTGATACAAAAGAGCTTACAGGCCCGACGCTGAGAAAGTTGATAACGCTTATGAGAATAGGTGACCAACTCCCGCTTAGCGGCAGGCCTTAGAGCTTTTTTTCAAGCACATCTTTTAACACTCGATTGTCTAAGGCTAAATCAGCATACATTCGCTTGAGCTTAGTGTTCTCAATTTCTATCTCCTTGAGTCGTTTGAGTTGACTGGCATTCATACCTCCATACTTTGACTTCCAACTATAAAAAGTGGGTTGGCTGATCCCGTATTCCCGACATAAATCGGGTACTTTCATGCCGTGCTCGTATTGCTTCAAGAGAGCAATGATCTGGGTTTCTTTAAACTTACTTCTCTTCATGATTCCTAAAATTTAAAATTAACGATTTCTCTATTTTTAATCGCTACTGTTTTTAGGGTAGCTTTCATAGGGTTGTTGTTTAGGGAAAGTGAGTAACATGATGGATCTTAGCTTTTGTTCAAAACACACTTTATTAAGTTGAAAATTAAAAAAGAAATTTCTGTAGAGAAAAACTCAAAAACCGATATAAGTTTATAGTAGAAAAGTCGCTCTAGAGAGATATTTCATATATTTGAAAATTATTCTGAACTATTATATTTGTTTTTAAGTTGTTAAGAAAAATCACATTTCTGGCTTTATCTTTCATGGTTTCATTAGGGGTATTGGTTGGTTGTAAGGTTGAGGAGCTAATTGAAGAAAATAATTTCACCCAATCCTCGATTAGTCCTTCTACACCCCAAAATTCTGAAGAAATACTAGACGTTAATGATTTTATTTGGAAGGGTTTAAATGAGTATTATTATTGGCAGCCAGGAGTTGAGTTGCTTTTGGATAAAAATCTGGATGATGCGACAGAATATTTTGAACTCATAAACTCTAATTCTAACTCTAAAGATTTTTTTTATTCTCTTCTCCATCCTGATGACAGATTCAGCGTATTATATGATAATTATAATGATCTTCAAAATTCCATTGAAGGAGTAATAAGTTCAACTGGAGTTGAATTTGGTTTATTACGTGCTTGCGAAAACTGTAACGAACTTATTGGCTATGTAAAATATGTTTTATTAGGTTCGAATGCTGAACAAGAAAATAAAATAGCACGGGGAGATATTTTTACAGCTGTGGATGGAAACACCCTTACCGCATCAAATTATCTTGATCTTCTTTTTGGTAGTCAACCAGTCATTTCTCTGAATATGGCTTCAATTAAAAATGGAAAGATTGTTAGTAGTCCAGATGTAGTCAAACTTGAAAGAGAGGAGAATTTTCAAACAAACCCAATCCAAGTTTCAAAAACTATAAATTTAACAATAGGTGACGATGGTACTTCAAAAAAAATTGGGTATTTGATGTATAATCAGTTTGTTTTGGGAGTGGGAAGTGCTTTAAATCGTGTTTTTGAAGACTTTAAGAGTGAAGAAATTAGTGATTTAATCATTGATCTTCGATACAATGGAGGAGGTTCAATTAGGAATTGTATTGAGCTTTCAAGTATGATTACGGGCCAGTTCCAAAATGAAATTTTTGCTAAAGAGAAATGGAATAACAAGCTTGAAAACCGGATTATTGATCAATTTGGTAGAGAAAAAATTATTAATAGGTTCGTAGATTCTCTGAATGACGGGCAACAAATAAATCATTTGGAACTGAGTCGATTATTTGTGATTACATCTTCAGAAACGGCTTCGGCTAGTGAGTTATTAATTAATGGGCTAGCCCCTTATATTAAAGTCATTCACGTTGGCGAACAAACTGTTGGAAAAAATGTAGGATCTACAACAATTTATGATTACGTAGATGGAGATAGAGTTATCAATCTTAATCATACTTTCGCAATGCAACCTATAGTTTTTAAAATTGCAAATGCTATAGGTTTTGCGGATTATTCTTCTGGCCTTATTCCAGATCACTTAATAAAAGAGGATCTTACTCAAATGGGTACACTTGGAAGTAAAGATGAACCGCTTTTAGAAAAAGTTTTGACTCTTATTAGCGGAACGGAAAAGTTTCAAACCTCTGTTGGGAAAATAAAAATTTCTAAAAATCGTATTGTAAAACACCCTTTTTTGCTTCGAAAACAGAATATGTTCAAAAATTAAGTGTTTTTTTAACTAAAAAGGACAAAAGTCATTAAATTAGCTTTTTACTATATTTTAAGGACAAAGAAAAATGAGTAGCTCGCTTTACATTTGGTATCGTATGCAGACTAAACTGATTGGTGTAGTTACTTTTCTTATTTTTTTACTATTCTCCTCTTTTTTAACTGCCCAGCAACTCAAACTTAACATCGATTATCAGAATAGTGAGGTGCGTTCTAAGAGGGTAAAACTTGCATTAGAGTTAAACAAGGGGATAGATTTTGACGGCGTTATTAAAATTTCTTTTGGAGCAGACTCAAATTCACTAACCACACATACTATTGACAACGTTTTAGTGTCTGAGGATTATAACCTTAAAACGTATTATTTTGAACAAGAAGATTTAGATCCCAGTACAACTTATATTTACAAATGGTATTTAGAAACAGATAGTTTAGGAGACTTTGAAACCGACTTTGTAGAAATCACGACACCAAGTATTTTTGATGTGTTGCCTTATCAATTATTCGAAATACCCGAAGAAGGAATTATTCCCGGTGATACAATTGGTTATATTAAATATGAAGACACAGACGGCTCATGGAAAAAAATCAAAACATACTATAAAACGACACTAGGATTAAAAACAGATGGAACACTTTGGGCATGGGGTAGGAATGCTAAAAGACTAGTCGTTAATCCATCTTCTCAATCGGAGGTTGTTTACGAACCAGTCCAAATAAGTAAGCCTCCTGAGCCAGGAGAAATTGATTCAGATGGTGATGGTTTTTGGGATATTGATGAGGAACAATACGGTTTATCAGACCCAGATGACCCTGATTCAGTACCGGTAAATTCTGATGATGACTTCCTTTCTGATGCTCTAGAAAACTTCATTGGCATGGATCCCAATAATGGAGATATTACCTGGGAAGAAGATCAAAAACTATATGAATTTTTCTTAGAAAACTTTTCTGATCCAGAAGATGCTTTAAAATTTCATGATTTTGAACTTTCTAGAACATCAGTAATTGCAATTGAAGAAGGAACAAGGCATTTGTGGTTTTGGGGAGTAGGTATGGGTAACTCAAACTTGGATAGAAGAGAATATGATTTAGATCAATCTCATCCGAATCCAAATCCGAATCCAAATGACAATGAATTTTATTTCCCGAACGGTTATACACCTGATCCAAATGACAATTCGTTGCCTCCATTTAATTTTGCGATTGCCGATATGTCAACAGGGTTTGAATCAATTTTTGATTTCCCATATATAATTGATTCTTTAAAGACATGGGACAAAGTTTCTCTCTCAAATAATTATGCAACACCAAAGTTTCAGAATTTAAACAACCTTGGCGAGATTTATGACACAACGGTAGCTGGAATAACTACTGACGGCGAGCTGTTTATTTGGGGAATAGTTGATGGATTGTTACTTCCCGATTATATTCAAGTAGGGGTGGACAGAACATGGGTAGATGTAAAAGTAGGTGATGCAATTATTGCTCTTGCTAACGATGGTACAATTCATGAAATTGGAATGGATATTCCACAAAACGCAAACAATTCAACACTAGATAAGGATAATGACGGAGTTCCTGACGCAACTGATGCTTTCGAATGGGATCCAAATTACCAATACGATAGTGATGAGGACGGATTCCCAGACAAAGCAGAAGATCAACGCGGAACAGACAAAAATAACCCGGATACTGATGGAGATGGAGTAACAGATGCAGAAGACCAATTACCTCTAGATCCAAACTATTCAAAAGACAATGATTTTGATGGGCTTCCGGATGAGTTAGATCCTAATGATGATAATTGGGACAGCGATGGCGATGGAACTGCTGACGGTGATGATGCCGATCCTTTGGACCCCACTAAGAAATGGGATTGTGATGGTGATGGTTTATCAGATGAAGATGAATGGGAACAATTCTCAGATCCATGTATCTTAGATACAGATGGAGATGGAGTAGATGACAAGGATGACAAATATCCCAGAACTTTTTATTACCAATACGACTCAGATGGTGATGGTTTACCTGATGCCCTGGAAGTTTTAAATGAAACAGATCCAAATAGTTCTGACACAGATGGTGATGGATATCTAGATGCAATTGCGGGCAGTAAGTTTAACTATTTTAGAGAACTGGCAAATAACTTAGACTGTTCACAAGGATGGGATCGATGCGATCAGTGGCAATATTTTTGGCGTTTTTGGGATATTAAATACGATTGTGATGGAAATGGATGGGTTTCGTGGGAAGAATGGGAAGGAATAGATCCAGCTTGTCAATCTCTTCAACCACGTGATGATTTTCCAACAGATCCAAATGCTAATTTAGATTCTGATCGTGATGGAGATCCAGATAATACAGATCCTGATGACGATAATGATGGCTTTGAAGATGAAGTTGAACTAAACGAAAATGTGAATACAGATCCTTTGGATTGGCAAAGCCAGCCTGAGGACTCTGACGGAGACAGGCTTCCAGACGGAATCGAAAACGAATTAGGAACGGACCCTTTCAATTGGGATTCTGATGGAGATTTTAGTGGCGATGGATGGGATGCTTGGCCTTTAGATCCAAAATTATCATGGGATGATGACAAAGACAAATTAGAAAATTGGATTGAAGTAGCATTTTTAGGAACAGACCCCAATTTAAAGGACACTGATGGTGACGGAGTAGATGATTTTGAGGACGCCTTCCCAATTGATCCAGATTATTCGTTAGATACAGATGGAGATGGACTTGCCGATGCTTATGAAGATGCAACAGTAGGATTAGATAAAACTAAAAAAGACTCTGATGGCGACACTTATTATGATGCTCCTTGTAACAGAGACAAAATGGTTTTGTTTACTGATGATTATGGTAACTCTTGGTATGAGCCTAATTGGAGGGAATGTGAAGGAGAATGGAAGCAAGTGGATACTGACGGAGATGGAGTTTACAACGAAAACGATGACGACGATGACGGCGACGGAATTCTCGACTCAAATGATAACGATTGGTACAATACTTGGGAGTTCACACCTTCTACTTGGAAAGAAGACAAGTTCCCAACAATCTCTTCAGAATATAAAGATTTTGATGGGGATGGTACAGGAGACAATGCAGATACTGATGATGATAATGATGGATATGCTGATATCAACGATGATTTTCCAAATGATCCTACAGAATGGCTCAATACAGATAAACCTACCATAGTCAATGGGGGACTAGCCGATTGGGATAATGATGGAATCTATGGAGAGGATTATGGTAATGACGGATGGATAGATGAAATAAACGACCATAGAAAATATGACTTTATTGGAAACAATAAAGATCCTGACGATGACGGAGATTTGTTCTTGGATGTTGATGAAATTTATAATGGAACAGATCCTTTAGATAAAAACGATTATCCTGGAGGAGGTGCTGGAGATTCTGACTTTGATGGACTTTCAGATAAATATGAAATTGAAGTAAATAATTCTAACCCTTTCGATTGGGATTCTGACGACGACGGAGTTAGTGATGGTTGGAAATTCCCAGATTATAAAGTTCAAAATTGGTCCTGGTTTGACGGGGCAACATGGAGAGATGAATTTTTTAGAGAAAGGGATGAGCAAAATTTTTCTGAACACAGATGGAGTAACTATTACTTTAGTAATGAGTTTTATAGAAACATGACCGATAACATCTACCTAGGTCATGGTACATGGACCCCCTATGAATTTGGAAACATGCTGTATGACAAATTCCCTAATGATCCTTCAGAATTTTGGGATACCGACGGGGACGGAATTGGAGATAATGCTGATCCAGATGGAGATAATGATCTAGTCCCAAATACACTCGATCAATTCCCTTTCAATTCCTTACTCTCTTCAGATTCTAATGGTAATGGGATTCCAGACTCAGTGGATCTGGATATTGATGGTGATGGATGGTTAAATATTGATGAAGGAGTCAATGAAACAGACCCAAATGATTACAATTCTCAGCCCTCTTTAGACTCAGATGGAGACGGTCTTTCAGATTATTATGAAACTAATTCTACACCTGCTACAAGTCCTACCAATTGGGACTCAGATGGAGATGGGGTTAGTGATGGATATAAATATCCTCCTTATTCTGGAAGTTATACCTACCAAGAGGGAGATACCTGGAGGGATTCCTTTTTTAGAGCAAGGGATTTAACTGCAAATAAAAATGACTATTACTCTCAAAGATACAAACCAGGACATGGACCGGAGTGGCATGAAAGATATCCCTATTTAATGGATGCATTTCCAACGGATAATAGTGAGTACTGGGATACTGATGGGGATGGAAGGGGAGACAATTCAGACACAGATATTGATGGTGATTTAGTGTTAAATCAAAACGATGAATTGCCCTACGATAGCAAAGGATCAAGCGATATTGATAATGATTTAATTCCTGATGCCTTAGATGAAAATTCAGATAATGATAAGTACTTAAACTTTGATGAATCCTATATAGGCTCAAATCCTCTAGCACAAGAATGGAACTTCAACACGTCTGATCCTGATGGCGACGGATTTTCTACGGCCTATGAGCAAAGTTCAGAACGAAATACCGATCCCAATGATTGGGACTCAGATGATGATGGTGTCAGTGATGGATGGCAATATCCCAACCCCAAACAATCTCGACAATGGCAGGATGGTGATACTTGGCAGAATCATTTCTTTATTGAGCGTTATGAAGATGGCTCGAATGGGACAAGTTTTTATTGGTTTAATTACGGACAGACAGCGGGTACCGGAGAAGGCTCCTTATTTATAGATCAATTTCCGAATGACGACTCAGAATATTGGGACACAGATCGGGATGGAACACCGGATAATGCCGATACAGATGATGATAATGATGGGTTACTGGATACCTATGAAACTACAGTTAAAAGATATGGATGGGATTGGACCACATCAGATCCTTTTAGGAAAGATACTGACGGAGATGGAATTGAAGATGGAACAGATGCCATCCCTTGGTATGATAGAGAATCTGTAGATACGGATGGAGATTTTCAAGGAAATAATGAAGATTTTGATGATGATGGTGATGGAATGTGGGATAGTGATGAAAAAGAATTAGGTCTTGACCCCTTAAATCCCGATAGTGATGGAGATGGTTGGTTTGATGGAGATTGTAATCCAAATGCGATCTTAATTGATGATAATGGAAATTGGAGACATGAAATAAGTTTTACAGGTTCATCAACACTTATAAATGAAAGATATAAATTCTCAATAAATTTTTATAATCCATGGAGTAGTAGTGAGTTGGTTTATACTACAACTGCAACAATGACCTCTGTTGAACTAGTCGGTGCTCTTGCAGAGATGTTTAATTTACCAGAAAATGATTTCACTTCTGAAGGAGACCCTATGACTGCAACTGCTTCTGGAAGTACACTAATATTAGTAGGAGAGCAAGATTTCGTTGAACACAATATTGACATGTGGTATTTACAGCAAAATATGTTAAGAGCAAGAGGGAATTGGTGTAGCTGGATAAGTAAAGATAAATTTCCTAATAATTCGGACGAGTGGCAAGATATTGACCATGACGATATCGGAGACAATGCAGATACGGACGATGATAATGATGGATTGTCTGATGAAAAAGAATATGCTCTGGGTACAAATCCATACTATTGGGATTCAGATGGCGATATGTTTGGTGACGATTGGGATAAATTACCACTAGATCCAACAGCTTTTGAAGATACTGATGGGGACGGTATTCCTGACTTCACTATTGAAGATACTGATGGAGACGGATTTTTAAATCCTGACATATGGGGAGGCCCTGATGTAACTACAGAAGTTGATCTTGACTTAGATGGGGATGGTTTATCAAACGAATATGAAGATGCTAATGATTTAGACAAGTACCAACCTGATTCCGATTGGGATGGCTATTTAGATGGAGAAGATGCATTTCCAAGAAGAGGTGATGAATGGCTAGATACAGATAACGATCTAATAGGAAATAATTTTGATTCAGATGATGATAACGATAAGTTTTCAGATAAAGATGAAATATTTAATGGAACGGATCCATTAGATTCATCAAGTTACCCTGCAGAAGATTTAGATCAAGACTTTCTATCAGATCTCTACGAAGAAGAACTTGGAACGCTTTCAACCAATCAAGATACAGATGATGATGGCTATTTAGATGGAGATGATGCATTTCCTACAGATGCAACTGAGTGGTTGGATTCGGATAATGATGGGCAGGGAAATAATAGTGATAACAATGATGATAACGATCATTTAAATGATTTTGTTGAAGAATTTGGAAAAGAAAATTTTGGATGGAATGTCGATCCATTAATTCATGATGATTGGGATTCACTTCCTTATGATAATGACTGGGACGGAGTACCTGATGAGATGGAAAACTTTTTATCAGTAGAGGCTCAGATGCTATATTTATATAGTGATCCTGAAACGAAACGAAAAATTTTCAGAGCCGTAAAAGGTCTTAGAAATTGGGAAAATGATGATAATGATACTTTTACAGATGAACAGGGTAATGAACGACCTTTACTTAACAAAGATGATGAAGATGCTGATGGTAACGGTACACTAGATCACAATGAAGTTATTGACTTTTATGACTATGATGGTGATGGAGTATATAATACAGATGATCGTGATTCAGATGGTGATGGTGCTGACGATGGGTGGGATGAAGCCTTTTTAGATAGCAGAGGCTCGAGTGATTATGACAAAGATTTTATCCACGATTGGGATGATTTTGATATAGATAATGACTTGATTCTAAATAATTGGGAAAGGCTTTATGGAACAGATCGCTTTAACCAAGATACAGACGGAGATGGAGTAAATGATGGATTTGATTTTCAAGGTTATGAGTCAAGAATACAAAGTAAAAATCAGTTTAGTGCTGATTTATTTAACTTGATTCAAATCGGAACATCTTCAAACTGGGAATCAATTGACACATGGAACTACGGACAATCTGGCGCTTCTTACGCGGCAATAAATTCAGAAGGAGAACTATACGTGTGGGGAGTAAATTATGGTGCTTTACCGATAAACGATGAAAAATCAAAAGAAGCATGGGAAAATGGGGAAGAATATGGCTTTGTTATATCAGAACCTACTCAAGCAAGATCTACTGAAACATGGAAAGGAATTTCACTAGGGTTTAAATTCGGTGTAGGCTATTCTAAAGATGGAACATACTACAGTTGGGGAAGAAATTTAAGTAGTCAATTAGGAAACGGAAAACCAACTACCTATGAATCATTTTTAGAACCATCAATTTCACTTGGGGAAATAATAGATTTAGATGCAGGTGAACAACAAGTTGGAGTGATAAACAAGGATGGAAAGCTAAGAATGATAGGATCTAATGATCAAGGACAGCTAGGAACTGGATCTACTAACGATAATACCCCACAAGAATTAGACTGGGAAGAAATCGAAGGGACTATTAAAGAGGTAAAGGTTACTGAAACAGAAACCCAAATATTGACAACTTCGAATCAAATTTGGGCGTACGGAGATAATTTATATGCACAGCTAGGAAGAGGAACAAGGGACACAAAAGCTGAAAATTACGAGGCAAAAAAAATTGATGAAGAAGGTTGGACTGAGGTTTTTGCAATATCAGAACACGTCTATGCATTTAAATCAGATGGTTCATTGTGGGCTTGGGGGAAAAATAAAAATTTCGATTTAGGATTAGGCTATAAATCAGAGTTCGTCTCTACGCCAACTAAAGTAGAAGGTGTTAATCGGAATGATATTGCTGACTTCTCACCACTTAGAGGGGGCTTTGTATATATCAATAATGATGGAGAACTTTGGGGTGCGGGCACAAATTTTTATACGGGCTCATGGTTTCCATTAAGCTCTCCCAGAAAAATAGGAAATGATACCAATTGGTCACATTTCCATGATTTTATAGGTAGTGAATTAAATATTTTGATAGAAAAAACAGATGGTTCTATTTGGGGCGCTGGTACCAATTGGTCAAGAGTGCTTACCGAGAATCCCTGTCCAGAAGCAAAAAATCAGATAAATGAGATTTATTTAACACACCCTAATTCATATCAAAAAACGAAAATTGAAATTGGAGAAATTACAGGGACTGTTTCAGGAACTACAGCAACCATTACAATTAAAGTAAATGGCACAAATCTTACTACTGGTAATGTGAGTAACTCGGCAGATATAATTGATGAAACGGTTCGTTTGTTTAATGCGGATAACACACTTACAAATAACTTTACTTTAACTGCAACTCCAACTAATTCTGGAAGTTCAACGTTATTGTTTGAATCGAAAAATTTAGCTGAAAACACTTTTTCTTTCTCAATTCAAGCATCCTCAGTGATAGAAGTTCCTATTAGTATAATTGAAGTTGAGGATCATGTTTCGGGGACAGCAACATTCACAGTAAATATAAATGGAACAAGAATTTCTGCAGCAGCAGGAAATGTTACTGATGCGGTAGCAAATCTTAAAAACAGTTTTGAAACAAGCGAAAACTTTAGTGATCAAGTAACGAATTATTCGTTCACTATTTCAGGCACTTCGTTGCTTATAGAAAACGTTAAAAGAGAAAGTTTTTTCACAACCGGTGAAGTTATCAATTCATCTAATTCTAATGCAACTATCACTGGACCATCTGAAACAGTTACTGGAACAATTTATACAATTCAAGCTCGGTTAGATGTAGACTGTTGGCCAAGATATCTTAATAATTTAGTAGAGGTTTTTCCTGCTGGGAACAGTTGGGATAAAATTGCGCTAGGGATTAAACATGCTATAGGTTTAGATGATAATGGGCTATTGTACTCATGGGGTAAAAATGATCAATTACAACTTGGTTTAGGAAGCAATAAATGGGAAACAAAAAATACACCTACACAAATTACTTCTACGGGAACAAAAACGTTTATTGATATTGACGCATCTGCAGAAGTTAGTTTTGCAATAGATAGTGATAATAACATGTATGCTTGGGGTGATAATGATCTTGGAACTCTGGCGGTAGGAGACTATTCTGACAAACCTTATCCAACACTTGTAAAAGGAGAGATAAGCTGGAAAAGCAACCTTGGTGGATACCGTTTTCAAGTTGCATTAGATGAAGACGATAAACCTTATGGTTGGGGGTACAGAAAATTTGGACAATTAGGGGCCCTTGGAAAGGTAAAAGGAGACGATATCGTTTGGGATACTGATTTATCTGAATCACAAGGAACAATTGAAACTTTAAATGAAGGGGAATACCTTATTGCTACCCAAGAATTTGTAAATTATTTGGAGACGTTATACAATTTTGAAAATAATAACGATGCGGAATCAAGTAAATCAAATAGTACTAGAGGAACCATACAAAAAGCAACTGAATTTAGTCCTCAAAAAATGAAGTTTGGCAATAAATTGCCGAATACTGGCAAGAATGTAGGTAAATGGAAAGTAAAAAGAACTAAAACATCTTATTCAGGAAACTCAGCAATTAGTGAAGATAAACAAGCAAGTGCCGGGGATGAAAGCCTGACTTCAAAGGAAACTCCTTATAGCTTTACAATCGTTGATGTAAATGAAAAACCCTCAGATATTATCTTGTCAGACCTTCAAGGTAAAATATCTCAAAAAACAGATCAATTTATATCATCAATTACTGTAACTGATCCTGATCAAGATGATATATTAACAGTCACCATACCTTCTAATTCGCCAAACCAAAATAAATTCAGTATAACGAATCAAAAACTATATTTCGATACAACCACAAGTAAGGCTAAAGTTCCCTATCAGCTTATAATAAGAGCCACTGACTGGGAGGGTTTAACCTTAGAAAAACAATTTGAAATCTTAGTGGATGATCAAGGAAATATTAGCATTGAAGAACAAGAAGATGTTTCTTCTGGCGGAGGAGGTTTCTCATACAATGAGATGTTTAGCGATTCTGATGGGGACGGTTTTGTTGATGCAGACGAATTTTTAATTGGAACCGATCCATTTGACTTTAGAAGCTATCCTTTAGATTATGATACCGACGGTATTCTCGACTTTTATGATGGCGATATAGACAATGACGGCTACCTAAATGAAGATGATAGATTTCCATTCAATCAAAATGAATGGATAGACGCTGATCAGGACGGTATAGGAGATAATGCTGATATAGATGATGATAACGATGGAATACCGGATATAGATGTCAATTGGGCAGACAATTATATTATTCAAGATTTATTCCCTAATGATCCAAATGAAACTTCTGATTTTGATAGAGATGGTATCGGTGACAACGGAGACTTAGATGATGATAATGACGGTTATGATGACATTTCAGACGCTTTTCCTTATAATCCTTATGAATGGCTAGATTCTGACAAAGATGGCTTAGGGAATAATGAAGACCCCGATAATGATAACGACGGCTATACCAATTTTGATGAAAATGCAATCGGAACGAATCCATTAGATCCAAATGATTATCCTGCTGATTTGGATGGAGATTTTGTTCCTGATGTCATTGATTTTGACAGAGATGGTGATGGAATAAGTAACGATTTCGACAGTGCACCAGACTTATATAATCCAGATCAAGAATTTGTTGATAATGATAATTACGTTAAGCTTGTCTTCCAAGAATTTTTCTCTCCAAACGGTGATGGAGTCAATGACAATTTTGAAATAAAAGAAATTCAACGTTATCCAAAAAATAAAGTGTGGATTTACGATAGTGTTGGAAATCTAATTTTTGAAACCCAAGGATACAACAACAGTTGGCAAGGTACATCAAACGGAAATCCGATTCCAAAAGGAAGTTATTTATACCGGGTGGATGCTGATGGAAATGGAACAACAGAATATCAAGGTTGGATTTATTTGACACGTTAATATGCATAAATTAACTTTGATTATCTTTTTCTTTTCACTGGGAAGCTATGCACAACAAGAGCCATTTCTTTCTAATTTTAGATTTCATATGAGCTTATTTAATCCGGCCTATGCAGGGGCTGAATATAAAAACTTAGTTACATTTAATTCAAGAAACCAATGGGTATCAATTGAGAATTCTCCTAAAACTCAAGTAATGACTTTCTCATCGGAGAGGTCTAGAAACATTGGAATAGGGGTTTCTTTTATTTCTAATAATTTTTTTGCTGAACGGAATACTGCCTCATACATTGACGTTTCTTACAGATTGAAAGTATCAGAAAATTCAAGCTTATTTCTTGGATTAAAAACGGGTGCAACGTTTTTCAGGACCAATCTGTCAGGATTAACAAGTTTAAGTTCTGAATTTGATCCAGCTCAAAATTCACTATCACGTGTGAATCCTAATTTAGGAGTGGGAGTATATTTTCAATCATCTTTTTTTTGGTTCAGTTTTTCAGTTCCTCGCATGTTTAATTCTGGGAATAATTTCGAATTTTCCCAATCAAGTACAGACCGTGTACATTCTTACTTAGCAAGCGGTTTAAGTTTCAACATCAATAATAACTTGGTTCTAAAACCAGCAATACTGTTCAGATCAGTAGCTGATTTAGGCACTACTTTTGATTTAATAACCAGCTTAGAGATTAGAAATAATCTTAGTATCGGAGCTTCGTACAGGACGACAAATTCTTTAGGTTTTCTAGCTTATGTGTCTTTAATCGACTCCGTTGACATTGGATATGCATACGAAACCCCACTGGATTCGGGGCTATCTTCCTTGAAAGTGAATACCCATGAGATTTCATTAAGATTTAAATTTGGCACAGACAAAAATAAAACTGAGCCTGAGGAACTTGAGAATTAATTTTCACAATTGCATTCAGTCCGTTTCATTTGAATCGCTCTAGAGAGCGGAACTTTGAATAATTTACCATTGGCTTTATTGCAATTTTCTCTTAACGTTTCACAAGGAATAATGTAGTAGCATTTTTGCCCAGGCTTATTACATAAATACACAAATTCTTCAATATTTTTCTCAGCTGATTTAAGCTCACTCAATGCTAGAATCACTACTAGGCTAAATATGAGCGTAATTACTTTATTAATATTTTTCATATAATAGAATTTATAGGTTTATCCTTTCAGCAAATTTAAATTAAAAAAAGGTTGAGTACCATTTTGAAAATTTATTTTTAATCTTTGAAACATCTCCCTTTACTATTTTTAAATAGTATAAATGTATGTGTCATAAGTGCCATTTAAATCCAACGATGCGTTCATTTTTAAAAGACACAATAAAGATACATTTTAATTGCCTAAATAAAGAAAGTCAAGAAACATGACAATACTTTTTCATGTTTCAACAACGAATTACAATTTGCCCAAATTTTTATTATTTAATAAACTATTTATCAAAGTTAATTTAATTTTATGCTAAATTTAATTCATCAAAATTTTTATGAAGGGCATCCTTTTGACTTAAACAGATTAAAAGAATAGTTTCAACTAAAAAATTCATGAATAAACTATAAAATTGAAAAAATGAAATCATTTAAAACTACCTTTTTTATCACTCTATTCTTAGCGACAGGCTTTTCTCTTTTAGCTCAAAGCGAGGTGCGTACTGGGTCTGAAGTGCCAGTAATTGAAACAAACAATGGTAAAGTAAGAGGTTACGTACACGCAGGAATCCATACATATAAAGGAATTCCATATGGCACGGCAAAACGTTTCGAGCTTGCAGAAAAACCGAAAGCCTGGGAAGGCATAAAAAGTACCACAATGTATGGGCCAGTTTCACCACTGATAAACCCTACCACATCGATACAAGATGAGTCAGAATTCGTTTTTGACCATGATTGGGGCTTTCCCAATGAGGATTGTTTAAGCTTGAATATTTGGACGCCCAATGTCAGTGATAATAAAAAAAGACCTGTCATGTTTTGGATCCATGGTGGTGGCTTTACGGCTGGATCAAGTCACGAATTACCCTCATATGATGGGGAAAATTTAGCTAAAAAAGGAGATGTAGTAATCGTAAGTATCAATCATCGCTTGAATGTGTTGGGCTTTTTGGATTTATCAGCTTACGGAGAAAAATACAAATACTCTGCGAACAATAGTATTTCAGATCTAGTATTGGCTTTGGAATGGGTACGTGATAACATTTCAAGTTTTGGTGGTGACCCAAATAACGTTACTATTTTTGGCCAATCAGGTGGAGGAGCTAAAGTAAACACCCTAATGGCCATGCCAAAAGCCAAAGGACTTTTCCACAAAGCCATCAACCAAAGCGGTTCGTTTAGAACTGCGATACTAGAAAAAGAAGACACCCAAGCCATTGGTAAGGAAACCTTGTCGCAACTTGGACTTAACAACAGTAATGTGGACAGTATTCAAAACATTCCTTACGAAGTATTGGCAAAAGCGAGCACAAAAGCTTTAACAATTGTAGCTAAAAAAATGAGGGCCGCAGGAAAACCCGTAATTGGTTTTGGTCTCAATTGGGGCCCAAGTAAAGATGGTGTTGATTTACCCTATCATTTATCTTCAGCTGAAGCCTTGCAACTTTCCAAAGATGTTCCACTACTAATTGGAACTACTAAAAATGAGTTTGCCCCATTCAGGAATATGCGCTTTGTAGGCGCCTCAGAAGAGACTATAATGAACCACATAAAGAAAACCTATGGAGAAAAAGCAGACGCCTACATAAGCGCTGTAAAAAAGGCATATCCAAATGATACAGATCCAAAAGATCTGTTGGATATAGACACCATGTTTAGACCTGGAGCAGTGGTTCAGGCCAATGAAAAATCAACTTTAAAAGAGGGTGCACCCGTATTTATGTATTTATTTACATGGCAATCTCCAGTTTTTGATGGTAAATACAAATCCCTACATTGTATGGAACTCCCTTTTACATTTGATAATATTGATGCTGCAAATAAAATGACAGGAGGTGGAGCAGAAGCGTATCAACTTGCAGAAAAAATGAGCGGAGCTTGGCTTAATTTTGCCAAAACAGGGAATCCGAATTATAAAAATTTACCAGAATGGCCGGAATACAATAGTACCAACACAGCAACGATGCATTTTGATCTCAGCTGTAAAGTACAACCTCAATTAGACAAAGAGCTTTTTTCAATTGTAACTGAAAATTAAATATAAACGTATGCTGGTTTATTCGCTTTTATAAAATCTAGTTTTGACGTTATACAGAGGTAGAATAAGATACCCAGTCAACCTCTACGAATAAGAGTGTTTTAATATGTAAAAAGAGGACTTGAAAATTGCTCAAAAAGCAAAAACTCTCTCTACCGTATTTCTTAATCTGGAAGATTTTCTTCGACTACAATACATTACTAAAAGGTTAAAACACTATACTGCCTTAGCAAATATTTGTTTAACGTTTTTTCTAAGTAGAAGGGCTGTTAAAATATAGTTTTGGGAGGGATATTCTTTTTAGACATTAACTAATTACTTCAACGAAATATAGACTAAGGCTTATTCCGATTAATTTTGTTTAACTTCATGAAAATAACGAACAAATATGTCTGATAAAAAAACCATTTTCTCTCTTGAACAAACATCTAGAATTATTACTTTTGACAGGTATTCTAGGCTAAAAACTTTAGTGTGGTTTTATAAAACCATGATACTTTAAAGTTAAACAACCGTATAATTTTTTTTAAGACCTTTTTAATACTTTTTGTTCCCCGATCAAAAAAAATTTAATTTTTTGGCGAAAACCCAACTCTAGCTTAGTGTTTGAACATAAAGAAATTTTTTTCAACGCAATTCGATAGCAGAGGTGTTTTTGTTGAAAAAATCATTTTTATCATACATTTATTTTAATGTTTAGCAGATTTTAGGATCGAATTTAAACTAAAAATAAAATGTTCAAAGTCTATTTTGCTAGTGGTCAATTAAAATCGGAAGGGCAATTTGTTTTAAACAAGAAGCATGGAGTTTGGACACATTATTATGAATCAGGCATCATTCGAACGATTATAAATTATAATGACGGACTACAAGAGGGGAAATCTTACTGGTATCATCCTAATGGAGGAGTGGGTTGGGAAGAGAATTATTTAGACGGAAAACCCGACGGTAAGTTTATGTACTTTGATGAAAGTGGTCAGTTAAGAATCGAAAAGGTCTTTGAGAAAGGAAAAGAAGTTTCATACGTCTTCGACGGAAAGGAAATGAAGAAAAATTAAATTGCTTAGCTTTGGTATAAAGCAATTTTATGAGAGCACTTTTCGTTTTTTTATTACTTTCCCTCCATCTTTTTGGACAAGATTATTTTACAGAACAATACAAGCCTTTTTTGGAAGACATTAGGTCTCCAAAAGAATTTTTAGGGTATGAAATTGGCTCTCAGCATACACGCCATGATCAAATTGTTTCCTATTTAGACTATTTAGCTTCAACCTCTGATCAGGCAGAATTATCCTATTACGGTAAAACACATGAAGGGAGAAAACTTCCACTATTAGCAATCAGTTCAAAGCAGAATCTTAGTAGAACAAAGGAAATTCAAAAAGCCCATGTTGATTATGCTTTAGGAAATCGATCTACTGAACCTGAGATTCCCCTAGTGATAAACCTGGGTTATAATGTACATGGAAATGAACCTTCAAGTTCAGAGGCTGCGCTTCTTACAGCTTATACCTTAGTGGCATCACAGCACTCGCAGATTCAACAATTTAGAGACAGCGCACTTATTTTTGTTGACCCTACAATTAATCCTGACGGAAGAGACCGACATACACAGTGGGCGAATACGTATAAAGGAACCCCTTTGGTTTCAGACCCCATGGATGCGGAACACAACGAAGCTTGGCCAAGAGGAAGAACAAATCATTACTGGTTCGACCTAAATCGAGATTGGCTGTTGGCAATCAATCCTGAAAGTCAAGGAAAATTAGCGTGGTATCATCAGTGGTACCCTAATGTTGTTACTGATTTTCACGAAATGGGATCTCAAAGCACTTATTTTTTTGAGCCGATGAAGGCAAATGGTTCTTTAGACCCCATCATGCCCAAAGACAATTACATCAAGCTAAACAACCTCTTTGCCACATATTTTTCAAAACAATTAGACAGCATCGGGTCTTTATATTTTACTAAAGAAGTTTTTGATGGAACCTATCCCGGATATGGGTCGTCTTATCCAGACTTACAGGGAGGACTGGGAATCCTTTTTGAGCAGGCCAGTTCGAGAGGCTTAAAGCAAAAAACAGATTTTGGATACATTACCTTTCCGTTTACCATACGCAATCAGTATGTCTCTAGTTTAGCTACGGTCCAAGCGGCAGTTGAAAATGCAAGCATCTTGCGTCAATACCAAAGAGATTTTTTTAAAAGTGGCCTAGAACGAAGTGCTAAAAGTAAAATCAAAGCCTATACGTTTAAAGACTTAGATAAGAATAAAACCAAGGCTTTTATCGATAAATTGATACGGCATAAAATAGAGGTATATCAAACAGCTGAAAACAGTTATGTAGTCCCAACAGAACAAAAACAATATAGAATGGTTCAAAGTTTTTTTGAGACCTATGAAACCTATCGAGACAGTGTCTATTATGATGCCTCAGCGTGGTCTGTTGCACAATTTTATAATATGAAGTACAAAGGGATGAGTAAGTCCCCTGAAGGAAATCTTGTCCAAAATACTACAGATTTGATTGCTTTGGCACCCTTAAAGAAATCATCTTATGCTTATGCAGTAAATGCCCAAGATTATAATGTCCCAGCATTGATTCAAGAGTTGCAAAATAAAAAGTTGGTTTCTTCCGCTGCATTCAAACCCTTTCAAGCGCAAGGAACCCTTTCTTTTCCTTATGGTTCAGTGGTAATTCCAGTAGCGCCTCAGAACCAAACAGCGGATGAGGTTTATGCTATTTTAGAAACAATTCAGAAGAAACATCAAGTACAAATTCATGGACTAACCACAGGGTTTAGTTCACAAGGAGTCGATTTAGGAAGTCGAAACATAAAACCGATCAAGACCCCCAAAGCAGTTATGGTGATTGGAAATGGAACGAGATCTTATGAAGCAGGAGAGGTATGGCATTTGTTAGATACCCGTGTAGGAATCCCAATTACAAAGGTTCATCAGCATCGTTTTACAACACTTGATTTGGACCCATACAACACCTTGGTTTTAATTTCTGGAAGTTATGACTGGGACGAGAAAATGGTCGACAAACTAAAACGATGGACCGAAAAAGGCAACACCATTATATCTATTGCAACAGCAAATAACGCATTGATCAAACACAAGATCGTCAACGAAAAACGAGTTGTACAAAAGAAAGATTCAACAGCTTCCGTTAAACCAAAACCATATGTGGATGCTGGAGAAAACATAGGTCGAGAAGAATTAGGAGGTGTTTTTCTTAAAGGGAATTTAGATTTGAGCCATCCTTTAAATTTTGGGTATAGCCAACCTTCAGTTAGTCTGTACAAGAACAATCTAGTTTGGTTACGCCCAAGCAAAAGTCCTTATGGCACGCCGGTGACTTATGATGAAGATCCGCATATTGACGGGTATATATCCAAAAACATTCGTGATAATTTTATTCCAAAGGCAGCAGCTGTTATTATATCTCCCGTAGGAAAAGGAAGGGTTATTATGTTTGCTGAAAACCCAAATTTCAGAGGTACAGCCTATGGGACTAACCGCATGTTTTTAAACGCCTTGTTTTTAGGAAACCATATTACTGTTCCCCAACAGAGAGCCGCAGAAGACAAAGAAAACTAAGGTTTTAATACCGTTTTTTTATAGAGATGCTCTTCTATTTTCTCTTTGGAATAGTAAACAGGGAAGTAGGTATCTTCAGACCAATCCTTGTATAAGTTAGCATAGAACGGACTATCGGGGTTTCCGGACTGCCCCGGAGCATTGGTTCCTAGGGTTGCGTCCCAGTCTCCTGTATTGACGATCATTCTAAAGCTCGCCCCGCTACTTTGTCGTTTGTTACTTCCTGTTGATCCGGGTGTATAAGCATTTCCCCCACGAGGATAGGGTCCAAGATTTAGTTTTGTAGCTACTTTAGTTTGTACAGCCGCGCTTAGCGCATGTACCAGGGAAGTATGCTTGTAGTTTTTTTGTCCATACTGCCATTGAGAAGGATCATCTCCAAGGGTTCGTGTTAATTCTGCTAGGGCCTCTTCAAAAGTATTTTTAAGAAATGTATTTCTTGAAGTGCTGGTTTTAAAAGGACTGTTTTCAGGTTTTTGAATCCAATCCAAAATTCGTTTTAATTGAATACTCCGAAGGTGTTGCTTTACTTTTTCAGGAACAAATTTTTCGTGGGCTTGTTGTCTGAGTTCATCTTCCCAAGCAACATAAATTCCTGCTTCAATAGAGTTAGGCTCTAGTTTTTGATCCCAGTTCAGTAACTGCTTTTTGAGGGTTGCTCCCAGCCCTTCAAATGAGAACTCATCAAGTAGGGGAATCAAAATTCTTGCTGGCAAGGACACCACATCCGTTTGCAGTAGTCTCATATCCTCCATATTGAGATCTTTCTTTTGATCTAAAAACGCATTGACTCGTTCACCTCTGTAGGGGTCAGACCAAGAATAGCCAATAGCATTCCAATGTGTATACTCTGCAGGGGTTACATTTTGATTGGCCGTAGCAATAAAGCCTTTGTTGGGATTCAGATCATTGGGCTTGTCACGGATGGGTAGGTAGCCCTCCCAATCGTAAGTACCATCTCCTGGAACGGGTACAAGTCCGCTAGATTGATTTCGAATGGGAGCAATTCCAACGGCTTGCCAACCAATATTTCCCTTTTGGTCTGCCCAAATCATATTTTCTCCTGGGATATGACTGTAGTCACAGGCCGCTCTAAATTCTTCCCAATTTTTGGCTTGATCCATTCGAAGCGAAGCTAAATAAGGAGAACCTCCCGGCTCTAACCATGCACAACGAACACCATACGCCTTCAGTTCTTTTTCATTTCTATAGGTAATCGGTCCGTGATGACTGTAATATAAATTGACACGTTCGTCTGGCTTCCCTTTGACCTTAATTGTTTCAGTAATGATTTTAAAATTTTTCCACTTTCCTTTGTAGTTGTATTGAAGTGGATTTTTTGGATTGAGAT
>CBFHJD010000033.1:0-23555 GCA_965656215.1 Flavobacteriaceae bacterium | reverse complement strand
CAACAATACCGCTTCAACTTTTATCCTATTACATTGCCACATTGAGAAATTGTAATGTAGATCAACCAAGAAATTTAGCAAAGTCGGTTACTGTGGAATAAATAAGATTAATTAAAACTGTTTCTTAGTACATTTAAAATCAGATAAATAACTATCAAAAGTGGGACTGCTACCCATTGAAAAAAATAAAAAACAGGAAACACAAATAATAGTAATACAAACTGATATCCGTACTCGCGGATATTCAAAGATTTAATTTTAAACGAAAACAAGGGCAAACGTATATTCATCAAAATTGCCGAAATAGCACAGATGATAAATAAAGCTGGGTAAGTTGTCAAAAAAGGTTTTACACTAGAAAATAAGGGGTGTTCAATTAGTAGCGGTAAAGAGACAATAAACAATGCATTTGCTGGGGCAGGGAGTCCTTTAAAATCAAACTGCTGTTCTGTGTCTATATTGAATTTAGCCAGCCTAATACCCGCTCCTAATGACACTAAAAAGCCAATTAGAGCATAGGGAGCAAAAGAAAAGGTAAATTCATTTCTCAATAAAACAAAACTCAAATCCATTTCTCTTATTCCAATTTCTAGAAAAAATTTATACATCACCATACCTGGAGCTAAACCACTTGTAACAAGATCAGCCATAGAATCAAATTGAAGACCAAATTGACTCTCTACTCTGAGAAGACGCGCAAAAAACCCATCGAATAAATCAAAAAAAGCTCCCAGAAAAACCATTAAAAAAGCGGCCTCAAAAAGATTTTTAAATGCTAGATAAACCGCAAAGCAACCACATAAAAAATTGAGGGCGGTAAAAAAGTTTGGAATATTCTTTTTTATAAGTTGCACTAGAAAAAGATATTTTTTGACAAGATAGTGATTGCTGTAGCACCAAAAAAATATAAATTCGCAGAAATGTCTAAGACCAAACTTCATTTTACACTTGCACTCAGTTCTGGAATTTTTCTTGGATTAGCTTGGCCTGTAAATGGTTTTACTTTTCTCATTTTCGGAGCTCTCATCCCTTTATTAGTTCTTGAAAATAACATCCGAAAAGATCCTTTTAAACGCAAGGGTTTAAGAGTATTTGGATATTCCTTCCTTGCATTTTTAAGTTGGAATCTCATCACGAGTTGGTGGTTGATTAATTCAACATTTGTAGGAATGGCTTTTGCAAACCTGTGCAACAGTCTTTTTTACGCAACTCTCTTTAGCTTGTTTTATTGGGCTAAAGGAAGACTCCCACTCCGAAGTGCTCATTTATTCTTTATTACTTTATGGCTCGCCTTTGAAAAACTTCATTTGACATGGGACTTTTCATGGACTTGGCTAAACTTAGGAAATGTTTTTTCTGAAAAAATTTACTGGATCCAATGGTATGAGTACACTGGAACATTTGGAGGCACGCTATGGGTTTTGAGCATCAATGTTTGGTTGTATTCTATAATTAGAAAACACAATTCCCTACAAGGCTGGGCAAAATTGCTTAAAAAAATGGTTTCACCATTGATTTTTATTGCACTTCCCATTGCATTTTCTTTAGTTCTTTATCAAAAAGTTGAACCCGCTGAGCGTACTATTGAGGTTGTCCTTCACCAGCCAAATATTGATCCTTACAATTCAAAATACAATTTTTCAAACAGCCAGTTTTTATCTCAATTCTCTAAGCAAGTAAAACCTTTTATCACTGAAAAAACGGACTATATATTAAGCCCTGAAACTTATTTTGCCGGAGGCTATGGAGAAAAACTAAACAATTTTGAGCAGACTGAACTCTATCAAAAGATGCTAAGAGAATTTAAGGATTTCCCGAGCGTTCAATGGATCACTGGGATTCAGTTTTACGACCTCTATAAACAAAATAAAGCTCCCTCACTTTCCGCAAATAAGATTAGAGATGGAGTTTGGGTGGACTATTACAACAGTGCATTAGCTGTCCAATTCAAACAAAAAGCTAAAGTTTACCACAAATCAAAACTCGTGGTAGGAATAGAAAATATGCCTTTCAAAGCTGTATTAAAACCTCTTTTAGGAGATGTACTCCTCAATCTTGGCGGAACAGTTGCCAGTAGAGTCACTCAAAAAAACAGATCGGTTTTTTCTCATTCAAATCTGAACGTTAATGCGGGACCCGTCATTTGCTGGGAATCTGTTTTTGGCGAGTTCATGACAGGTTATATAAAAGAGGGGGCCAACTTCCTAGCGATTATTTCGAATGACGCTTGGTGGGGAAACACCCCAGGTCACAAACAACTCCTTAGCTACACACGATTGCGTGCTATTGAATCCCGACGAGATATTGCCCGCAGTGCAAACACCGGAATTTCAGGCATAATTGACGCAAGAGGTGAAATTTTATTGCAATCGGAATATGACACAAAAACAGTACTTAAAGGAACTATTGCACCACGATCCAATTTAACCTTTTATGTTCGTTATGGAGACATTATCGGTCGGTGGGCAATTTTTATTACCGGAATTTATTTTTTATTAGCGCTCAGTGGTAGGTTAAAGGAGAAACAAACCCGATAAATCTTCAGTAAAGAGTTAAAAAATTATTTAATATCTTTGTTTGATACTCAGTACCCCCTTAATAAAAATAGATGCAGCGCGATTATGAAAGAGATTAAAGTTTACACTAAAACTGGAGATAACGGAATTACAAGTTTATTTTCAGGCAAACGAGTTCCAAAACACGATATTAGAATAAAGGCTTACGGTACAATTGATGAACTCAATGCATGGTTGGGTTTAATTCGTGACACCTCGGAGTTTGACTATGCCCAATCAACTTTGGTTAAAATCCAAAAACAATTAATGACAGTTGCTTCGCAACTTGCGGTAGAGTCTCAAAAGGATTTTCCAACGAACTTAACTCCTCTTCAACCAGATGATGTTCAGTTTATAGAGCGAGAAATTGACTCGCTAACAGAAAAACTTCCTCCATTAAAAAACTTTGTCATCCCTGGAGGACACGTCCTAGTATCCTACACTCATTTAGCTCGCTCAGTGTGCAGAAGAGCAGAACGTTATGTTACTGAGTTAGACCATCAAGAGCCTGTTTCTGCTACTCTGATCGCTTATATCAATCGTCTTTCTGATTACTTTTTTACCCTCTCGAGATTTTTTGCTTTAGATTTAGAAGTCGAAGAAGTTAAGTGGAGTGGTAACTAAAACTTCAAAAAAAAGTTGCACACTATCTTTAAAAAATTATTTTTGCAAAATAAATAATCAGTAATATGTATTGGACATTAGAACTTGCATCCTATTTAAGCGATGCGCCGTGGCCGGCTACTAAAGACGAGCTCATTGATTTTTCAATTCGTACTGGAGCCCCTCTTGAAGTTGTAGAGAATCTACAAGCTATGGAAGACGAGGAGGACGTTTACGAATCTATTGAAGAAATTTGGCCTGATTTTCCCACAGAAGAAGACTATCTTTGGAATGAGGATGAATATTGATGGACTCCTATTAAAGCTTATAAAAGTCTCTTCAATGAGGCTTTTTTTTTAATTACTTTTAAGGTAAATAAATGTAAATACACCCCTAACGAATTGTATGAGTATTTTAAATAACATCCTGAAAACCTTTGTTGGCGATAAAACCAAGAAAGACCTAAATAAGATAACACCATTAGTTGCTGAAATTAAGAGTTTTGAAAAGCAACTAGAGGCCCTCTCGAATGACGAATTAAGGGCTAAAACAGTTTATTTTAAAAATAAAATAGCAGCAGCAAGAGCCCCTTTTGAAGAAAAGATTAATGCCCTACTGGAGGAGGTAAACACAACGCCTAACCTAGACGAAAAAGAAAGTCTTTACAAACAAGTTGACGAAGAAAATGATGCTGCTCAAAATGCCTCTGAAGACATCCTTAATGAAATTCTTCCCGAAGCATTCGCAGTTGTAAAAGAAACAGCAAAACGATTTAAAGAAAATGAAAGCGTCGAAGTTAGTGCCTCAGCTAACGATCGAGAACTAGCAAATTCCAAACCCTATGTTCAGCTGAAGGGGGATCAAGCCATTTGGTCAAATTCTTGGGATGCCGCTGGAAAACCCATTACTTGGGATATGGTACATTACGATGTACAACTTATTGGTGGAATTGTTCTCCACCAAGGAAAAATTGCAGAAATGCAAACTGGAGAAGGTAAAACCTTGGTAGCAACCTTACCAATGTACTTAAATGCATTAACAGGAAAAGGTGTTCATTTGGTCACCGTAAACGACTACCTAGCAAAAAGAGATAGTGCATGGATGGCTCCTTTATTCCAATTTCACGGGCTTAGCGTAGATTGTATAGACTACCACCAACCCAACAGTGCCGAACGCAGAAAAGCTTATCAGGCAGACATAACCTATGGAACAAATAACGAATTTGGCTTTGATTATCTCAGAGATAATATGGCTCACACTGCAACGGACCTCGTTCAACGAAAACATAATTACGCTATTGTAGATGAAGTAGATTCTGTTCTTGTTGATGATGCTAGAACACCCCTTATTATTTCGGGTCCAACACCCGAAGGTGATCGGCATGAATTTGATGCTTTAAAGTCTAAAGTCGCAACTTTAGTTTCTCAACAAAAAAGCCTTTTAACTACTGTCCTTGCTGAAGCAAAAGCAAAAATAAAAGTAGGTGATAATGAACAAGGTGGAATTCTTCTTTTGCGCGTCTTTAGAGGCTTGCCAAAAAACAAGGCCTTGATCAAGTTTCTCAGTGAAGAAGGAGTCAAACAATTACTACAGAAGACTGAAAACACTTATATGCAGGACAACAACAGAGAAATGCATAAAATTGATGAAGCCTTGTATTTTGTGATTGACGAAAAAAATAATCAAATTGATCTAACTGAAAAAGGCATTGAAATGCTCTCTGATGATAATGAAGACAAAAACTTTTTTGTACTTCCTGAAATTGGTGGGGAAATAGCCAAAATTGAGGCACAAAAACTAGATTCAAAAAAGGAAGCACAAGAAAAAGAATCCTTATTCAAAGAGTACGACGTTAAAAGCGAACGTATTCACAGCATGAATCAACTGCTAAAAGCATATACTCTTTTTGAGAAAGACGTGGAATACGTCCTGATGGAAAATAAAGTGAAAATTGTAGACGAACAGACTGGACGTATCATGGAAGGACGACGCTACTCAGACGGACTACACCAAGCAATAGAAGCCAAGGAAAACGTCAAGATTGAAGCGGCTACACAAACCTATGCTACCATTACACTTCAAAACTACTTTAGAATGTATCAAAAGTTGTCCGGTATGACCGGTACAGCCATTACAGAAGCTGGTGAATTTTGGGAAATTTATGAATTAGATGTAATTGAAATACCAACCAACCGACCCATTGCAAGAAAAGATGAAGACGATCTGATTTATAAAACCAAAAGAGAAAAATACAATGCCGTAATTGAAAAAGTGACCGAGCTTTCTTTAGCCGGAAGACCCATACTTATCGGTACAACCTCAGTTGAGATTTCAGAATTATTAAGTAAAATGCTCAATATCCGTAAAGTCAAACACAATGTCCTCAATGCTAAAATGCATAAAAAAGAGGCCGACATAGTGGCTGAAGCGGGAAACCCTGGAGTGGTTACTATTGCAACCAACATGGCAGGTCGAGGAACAGACATTAAACTATCGCAACAGGTCAAAGATGTAGGAGGATTGGCAATAATAGGAACAGAACGCCACGATTCTAGAAGGGTTGACCGGCAGCTAAGAGGTCGATCTGGACGACAGGGAGATCCTGGAAGCTCACAATTTTACGTTTCCTTGGAAGACAACCTCATGCGTTTATTCGGTTCGGATAGAGTGGCAAAAGTAATGGATCGAATGGGACTCGAAGACGGAGAAGTTATTCAGCACTCCATGATGACCAAGTCAATTGAAAGAGCTCAAAAGAAAGTTGAAGAAAACAACTTTGGAATTCGGAAACGACTTTTAGAATACGACGATGTAATGAGTGCCCAAAGAGAGGTGATCTACAAGAGAAGAAAACACGCTCTTGAAGGTTCTCGCCTAAAATTGGATGTACTCAATATGCTTTACGACATCTGTGAAGAGATCGTCATACAAAATAAAGAGTCCAAAGATTACAAAAACTTTGAGTTTGAAATCATCAGTAATTTTTCAATGACTGCACCCCTGACATTAGAAGAATTTGAAGAACTGTCAGAAGCAGATTTAATACAAAAACTCTATCAAGGACTACTAAACCATTACGAAGAAAAACAAATTCAAAATGCACAACAAGCTTTTCCTGTTATCAAAGAGGTGTATGAGCGTCCAGGAAATAGTTTTGAACGTATCGTAGTACCCTTCACAGACGGGGTAAAGTCATTAAACGTAGTTACCAACCTTAAGGAAGCCTATGAATCCAAAGGAAAAAATCTAATTGAAGATTTTGAACGCAACATCACTCTGGCGTTGATTGATGATGCTTGGAAAGTGCATTTGAGAAAAATGGACGAATTGAAACAATCGGTTCAATTAGCCGTTCACGAACAAAAAGACCCTTTACTGATCTATAAATTTGAAGCTTTTGAACTGTTCAAATCAATGCTCAACAAGCTCAATAAAGAAGTACTTTCATTCTTGATAAAGGGAAGTTTACCCAGCCAGAACCCTTCAAGTATTCAAGAAGCAAAGCGACCTAAGTCAAAACAGAAACTAAACATTTCCAAAGACGAGGTTTTGAATACTGAAGAAATGGCACAACAAAACAGACAGGTAGGAGCTGGAGCAAGTCAAGCACAACGACAAGCCATTGAAACAATAACAAGAGAACAGCCGAAAATTGGTAGAAATGAAAAAGTTACCATCAAAAATGTGGCAACAGGGGAAACTAAAACCGTAAAATTCAAACAGGCTGAACCGCTCATCAAACAAGGAAGTTGGGTCATTAGTTCCTAAATCATTAACTTTAGGTCAAAGATTATGACATGGAGGCATATGCTGCTGTACTTTTATGGGCAATTCCTGGGTTTTTTATCCTTGTAATTTTTGAAATTGCCTACGGGCATTTTACCAAAAAACAAACCTACACTTTAATGGACACCTTAGCTAGTTTAAGCTCTGGTATGACAAATATCATCAAGGATGTTCTAGGACTTGGTTTAATCCTGGTTTCCTATCCATTTGTACTGAAACATTTAAGTTTAATTGAACTGAAATCCACTACGGGCATATACATCATTGCCTTTATAGCAATAGATTTTGCATCCTATTGGATTCACAGACTGAATCATAAAATCAACCTCTTTTGGAATCAACACCTCATTCATCACAGCAGCGAGGAATTCAATCTCGCCTGTGCCTTGAGACAAAGCATCTCAAATCTGATTGGCTTTAGTGCGCTGTTTCTTATTCCAGCAGCATTTTTAGGGATCCCTACCAAGGTAATCTTAACGTTGAGTCCATTACACTTATTTGCCCAGTTTTGGTATCATACTCGCCATATAGGAAAATTGGGGCTATTAGAATACATACTTGTAACTCCTTCACAGCACCGAGTACACCATGCCATAAACACGATCTACCTAGACAAAAATTTGGCAGCTATATTTTGTGTTTGGGATCGAATCTTTGGAACCTTTCAAGAAGAACTTGATTCAGAACCGCCAATTTACGGCACCCTAAAACCCGCGCAAAGCTGGAATCCCATTTGGATTAATTTTCAACACTTTTCAATTCTTTTTCGAGATGCTTGGTACACCAAAAACTGGAGGAGTAAGTTTAAAATTTGGTTTATGGCTACAGGTTGGAGACCACAAGATGTAATGGATCGGTTTCCTCTGATTTCTCGTGATTCGATACCTGCATTAAAATACAATCCAAACTACTCCAAAACATGGAAGATCATTGCCTTATTTCATTTTAGCTTTTTGGTCTATCTACTGATTTTTTTATTAGGCCGCTTTGACGCGCTTGAAACTTCTTTTCATTTGAGTTATGGAATCTTACTGATGAGTTCAATTTTTGGATTTACTGCACTCATGGATTTTCACTCTTGGGCTCCCTTGTTTGAACAACTTAGAGGGTTCTTGGGACTTCTATTTCTAAGTCTTCCCCAGCATCAATTTCTTCTAGATACTTATCCTTTTAGTTATGGTTTGTTCATCCTCTATTTTATCACAACAGTGGGTATAGGTGTTTGGGCAAAAAGACAAGCTCCTGATCGAAGATTAGCTCTTAATTAAATGCCTAAACAAAGACTTGATTACATGATTATTGGACCGGCTTATCCCTTCAGGGGAGGCATCGCTGACACCCAAAATGAACTTGGTAAACACCTTGTCAAGTATGGAAAAAAAACGCAGCTGCTAACTTTCTCCAAACTCTACCCTAATTTCTTGTTTCCAGGTAAAAACCAGAAAAGAAAAGAAGGATCAACTACCTCACTGGAATCCCTTGAAATTATTCACGCATACAATCCCTTGCACTGGGGAAAAGTAATTCGGTACATCAACAAGGCAAGCCCTAAGCACCTCATCTTCCGCTATTACACCCCTTTTTTAGCCCCTGTATATGGTTGGATCGCTAGAAAAACCGAAGATAGAATAACAAAAATCGCTTTGGTCGATAACTGGATTCCTCATGAAAAACGTTTTTTAGACAAAATACTCAACCGCTATTTTGGGATTCAAATGCATGCCTTTACCACCCTCTCTTCTAAAGTTGCTTCTCAAATTAAAAGCGAATATCAGAGCCCTACTTGGGAAGGGTTTCATCCTATAAACACCCAGCTACTTCCTGAAATTTCATCTAATGATGCTCGAAAACAATTAGGCTGGAAACCCAAACAATCCATCGTTCTGTTTTTTGGATTAATTAGAGAATACAAGGGTTTGGAACTTTTGATCAAGGCCTTTGCTGAAAAAGAATTAGATACAGAGAACAGTGTCCTTAAAGTTGTAGGAGAATGCTATGAGGATCAAAAAAAATACACCAATCTTGTGTCTCGTTTAGGTCTTAAAAATCGGGTAGATTTTGATTTTGAATTTAAAACAGAGCAAGACATACAACTTCTTTTTTCAGCCTGTGACCTTGTTGCTCAAACCTACCATACAGCTACACAAAGTGGTGTGACCCCTATCGCTTATTTTTATAATAAACCCTTAATTGTTTCTGATATAAAAGGACTCAATACTCCGATTAAAAAAGATCAAACAGGAATATGCGTTCAAAAAAACCCAAAGGCAATAGCCAAGGGAATCAATAAAATATTGGAACCCAAAAACCATCAAAAAGCGAAAGACAACCTAAAAAAAAGCCTGCCGCTGTATCAGTGGAAACATTGGATAGAGCAATGGTCCTATTTTATTGAGAATTTGGAATCTTAAAATATCACATTAAAACACTATTTTTAGAGGACAACTTAAACAACTAAAACAAATTGATATCAGAACTTAGAACTTTTGCCTTAGCAGTAGTTATACTCCTAACTTCAAATTATTCCTTCGCACAAATTAATTTTGAAAATTTTCAAATTGAAATTAAAAAAACAAACGAACCTATCGTCATTGACGGGGTGCTGGATGAAAACACCTGGAAAGAAGCTTCAGTAGGGAAAGACTTTTTTATGATTACCCCAATTGATACCGGAAAAGCAACGCAATTTTCCGAAGCTCGTGTCGCCTTTAATGACGAATTCCTGTACATCTCAATAATTTTCTTTAATAATGCTGTTCAAGGCGACTATGTAGTAGAATCTTTGCAACGTGATTTTTCTTTTGGGAAAAACGATAATTTTCTGGTTGCTCTCGATCCTTTTGACAATCAAAGTACCGGCTTCGCATTTGGATTAAATGCCTACGGAGCACAGTGGGACGGTACCATGTACAATGGGAGAAATGTAGATTTAAACTGGGACACTAAATGGTATTCTGAAGTAGCATTTGACCAAGAAAAATGGGTTTGTGAGATTGCAATACCATTCAAATCAATTCGCTACGAACAAGGAAATCAAAGGTGGGGTATCAACTTTAGCAGACTGGACCTTAAAGCAAGCGAAAAATCAAGCTGGGCTCCGGTACCAAGACAGTTTCCTTCAGTATCGTTAGCCTATGCAGGTGCTTTAATATGGGATACGCCTCCACCCCCTCAAGGAAATAATGTATCCCTTATTCCTTATCTGTCTAATAATACAGATCAAACAAATCAAGAGGCTACTTCAAATGCGCTCAAGATAGGAGGAGATTTAAAATACAGTCTTACCTCTGCTTTAAATTTAGACGTAACCATAAACCCTGACTTTTCTCAAGCAGAAGTTGATCAACAAGTAACCAATCTCGATCGGTTTGAGTTGTTTTTCCCTGAGCGAAGGCAATTCTTTTTAGAAAATGCTGATCTGTTTTCTAATTTTGGATATAAAACCATACGCCCTTTTTTTTCTCGTCGAATCGGTCTTAATGTACCCATCATAGGCGGAATACGCCTGAGTGGAAATATAGATGAAAACTGGCGAATTGGGGTAATGGATATCCAAACGCAAAAAAACGAAAGCTTAGATTTAGCCTCTGAAAATTTTGGGGTCTTTACAATTCAACGCAAAGTATTAGACCGATCCAATATCAGTATGATGTTTGTCAATAAACAAGGATTAAATTCTTCAAACCAAACTTCAGCATCTAATTACAATCGGAATCTGGGACTGGAATACAATTATTTTTCAACTGATAATCTTTGGGATAGTAAAATTCTTCTACTTCAATCTTTTGACAAGGTCAAAGCTAATCAAGGGCAGGTATTTGCTTCTCATATTGGATATCAATCTACCCGATGGAATTGGAGAGTGCAGCAAGAGTATGTAAATGGAGAGTACGATGCAGAAGTAGGTTTTGTACCCCGAAAAAACTACATCAAGCTTGAAGCTATTGGAGGTCACTTATTCTATACAGATTCCGACACCCCTCTACTATCTCATGGACCCCAATTGGGAAGAACGTATTTTTACGATACTGACTTTGGCAAAAAAGACCAAACTGATCAATTTAAATACCTCTTTAATTTCAAAAATCGAAGTCGTTTTTCTTTGAGTTGGAGTGAAAATTTTGTGGAATTACTTTCGGATTTTGATCCAATACGCACACAAATTGCCAGTTTAAAAGCAGGAACACAACATCAATGGTCAAGTTTTACTGCAGAATACGATGCTAAACCTCAAAATAGATTCACCTATTCTTTGGGTGTTTTAACAGGAGGATATTACAATCAAGGAAAACGTAGCGCCTTTTTAAGTGAATTGGGATACCGCTTTCAACCCCTGCTTGAAATCAATACCGTTGCCAATTACAACCGAATAGAATTACCCGCACCTTGGAATACCAATTCTTTTTGGTTACTGGGAATCAAAGCAAACTTAACCCTAAGCAATAAACTGTTTTTCTCCAATCTGTACCAGTACAACGAACAGTTAGGACTTTGGAATTTCAACTCTAGATTTCAGTGGCGTTACAAACCCGCCTCGGATCTCTTCTTAGTCTTTAATAGCAACGAAATGAAAATTCCAGAATTAGCCACTGGATGGAACCTTACATTAAAACTAAATTATTGGCTCAACTTATAACACATGAATCATAAAAAGCAACATTGGGAAAAGGTATTTCATACCAAAACTTCGGATCAAGTGAGCTGGACTGAAGCTTACCCAAAAACCTCAATCGATTTAATTCAATCCTTTGATTTAGATAAAAACACTTCCGTTATCGATGTTGGAGGGGGCGATAGCCTGCTTGTAGACGCCCTCCTTGAATTAGGTTATATAAACCTAAGTGTACTGGATATTTCTGCTAAAGCGCTAGAACGAGCCAAAAAAAGACTTGGACCGCTTGCCAAAAAAGTGGAATGGATAGAATGTGATATCCTTGACTTCCAACCCACAAAAACCATAGGATTATGGCATGATCGGGCTGCTTTTCATTTTTTGACGCAACCTGAAGACATAAAAAAATATGCAACTGTTGTCAATCAATGTAGTGCTGAGCATCTCGTTATTGGAACTTTTTCCACCTCTGGTCCAGAGAAATGCAGTGGGTTAACCATTTCACAATACGATTGTAATAGCTTGAACCAATGTTTTAGCAAAACACATGATCAAAAGGAATGCATTGAAGTTAATCATACAACACCTTTTGACACTAGCCAAGAATTCATCTTTTCTAGATTCAGTAAAAGGAGCTAATCTAACGCTTTAATTCGCTCAATCTCTGACTTTATCAATCCATTCCAAACCTGGTAACCCTTGGCATTGAGATGCAACTGATCCTCAACAAACCATTCGGGTTTAGGTTGGCCAGCAGCATCTAAATAAGGGGGGACCGTATCGACAAAATAAAGATTTGACGTCTTTTCACAATAGGACTTCATGAGTTGATTGACCTGATTAATCTCATTCCAGTAATCCCAACGACTTAAGGTAGGAGTCACAGCAATTTGAAGAATGGGAATACTTGGATGTTTTTTTCTCACCCGCTTGACAAATAGCTTAAATAAATTTAAAACCTCTTTAGGCGATCCATCTTTTGGAGACCCACTGATGTCATTGGCCACAAAACAAACTACCATACTTAAAGCATGGTCAGCTAAAATACGCTCTGTAAAAAAAACCAAATCTCTAAAATGAGCTCCACCATATCCTCTTTGGATAACTGGATAAGGTGCCATATCTTCTGCTAAAGTTTTCCACAACCGGATACTTGAGCTTCCTATAAAAAGAATAGCGTCCTCAGGATAATCTGTGGTCGCATCGAGCTGCTCAAAGGCTTCGATTTCTGGCAGCGCCCATAAACGATCTTTTGGATCATACTTTTTCAAAGCAGAACAAGAGCTCATCAGTACTGCAATACAAAGCAGTAAAATTGAAGTAGTGGGTTTAACTATGGATTTCAAAAGAATTGATTTAAAGATTGAAAACTCCAAATTAGTCAATTCAATTCAAATAACCATTTTATGTAAACTCTATTAAATCCAAAGCGCTCAGATTATAACAAATACTCAGTCGAGACAAAGTTTGAAGTTTCAGAATTTAGTAAACTTTCTAAAATTTCCTTGTTATAAGCCGTATCCTTTGAGGCCACAAATGTTCGAATAGAAAAAGAGCGCAATGCGTCGTAAACACTTAGGGTACTCACAGCAGAATTTTTTCTACCTGTGAAAGGATAAACGTCCGGTCCACGCTGACAGGCTGAATTCAAATTTACACGACAAACTAAATTCGCTAGCGTATCGATAAGCGGTCCAATTTTTCGAATATCTCGTCCAAACAAGCTAACCTGCTGTCCGTATTCTGATCGTGCCATAGCATCCAAGGGTTCGTCTATTTCTTTGTAGGAAACGATTGGGATTACAGGTCCAAATTGTTCTTCCTGATAAACTTTCATTTCTTCCGTTACCGGATATAAAACTGCAGGAAAAGTATAATTTTCAGTCTTTTCACCGCCTTTTTTATTTAAGACGTTTGCCCCTTTTGATTTGGCATCCTCAATCAGTTCTTCTATATAATTGGGTTTGGCGGGTTCAGGAAGCGGTGTTAAAAAGGTGTCTTCCCACGGCATTCCAAACTTTAATTCATCAACAGCCTGTGAAAATCGTTTATTGAATTCATCTACTATAGACTCATGTACATAGAGTACCTTAAGTGCAGTACATCGTTGTCCGTTATAGGACAATGTTCCTGATATACACTCTTTGATTGTAAGATCTAAATCAGCATCTGGCAATATAATTCCTGGATTTTTAGCCTCCAAACCAAGCACTAAACGAAGCCTGTTTTTATTCGGGTGTTGATCTTGTAACGATACTGCAGAAGAACTGTGCCCAATAAGAGCCAAAACATCTACTGCACCTGTTTGCATGATGGGGGTTGCTATTTTTCTCCCCCGTCCGAACAAAATATTAACTACTCCGGGAGGAAAACTTTCTTGAAACGCTTCTAACAGCGGTGCGATAAGAAGTACCCCGTGCTTAGCGGGTTTAAAAATGGCTGTGTTTCCCATTATAATTGCAGGAATCAAAAGACAAAAAGTCTCGTTTAATGGGTAATTATACGGTCCTAAACAAAGTACTACACCTAGAGGACCTCTGCGGATGTGCGCATAAACCCCCCCTTGTTTGTCAAACTTAGCCCCTTTTCGATCCAAGTTTTTATACGCCTCAATAGTGTCGACGATATAATCAACCGTACGATCAAATTCTTTATAGGAGTCTGATTTGTTTTTACAAATCTCCCACATTAATAACTTAACAATCTCTTCTCTATGAAGTTTCATCTTCTCAACAAAAGTTTCCATACACTTGAGGCGTTCACCCACACGCATGGTAGGCCAAATCCCTTGACCTCTTTGAAAGGCTTTTTCTGCTGCCTTCAAAGCTTCTAATGCGGCTGGTGTTTCCATATCTGGTATAGACCCCAACAATGTAGGAGCCATTTCACCTGCCTCGTTTGGGGTTTGTATCGTTGAAAAAACTTGTGTTGTATTTCCCTTCCAGGTTTTTAATTCACCGTCAACAAGATATTGGTCACAGGTATAGGGAGTGGTTTGAAATTCTTGTGGAATTTCAGCAATTTTAGTAGTCATAATGTCTTCTTTTTCTTAGCGTTTTAGATTAAAAATTGAAACAAATTTTGCTTTTCGTTCAAATAATCGAATTTGAAGTTATGGATTTTCATCCGTTCTACCAAAAGCGAAAAATCTGTGGCTTCCTTTAATTTTATTCCGACGACTGCCGGAGCATTCGATCGGTAACTTTTTTTAGAAAATTCAAAATGGGTAATGTCATCATTTGGGCCCAAAATCTCTGTTACAAATTCTTTTAATGCCCCAGCGCGTTGTGGAAAATCGATGAGGAAATAGTGTTTTAAACTTGCATGTAAAAGCGCTCGCTCACTGATTTCCGGCATTCGTAAAATATCGTTATTCCCTCCACAAAGCAATACCGCAATCTGTTTGTCTTTAAAATCCCCTTGCATTACTTCCAATCCAGCTATTGCGAGAGCACCAGCAGGTTCAGCAACAATACCGTCTTGATTGTATAAGTCGAGTATGGTCTGACAAATTTTACCTTCATGAACCGTGACAATATCATCCAATTGCGCTTTACAAATTTCAAAAGGAATCTCACCAACTTGACGGACTGCAGCACCGTCAACAAAACGATCCATTTTCTTTAAAGTTACGCGTTCTCCAGCTTTTAATGCCTGCTGCATTGAAGGTGCTCCTTCTGGCTCTACTCCTATAATTTTTGTTTTGGGTGATAAGTACTTCATTACCGTGAGTACGCCAGAAATCAATCCTCCTCCCCCAATTGGCACAAAGATATAATCAAGAGGGGCAGTTGATTGGTCTAAAATTTCCAAAGCCACCGTAGCTTGTCCCTCTATTACTTTATAATCGTCAAAAGGATGAATAAACGTTTTTCCTTCACTTTTAGAAACTTTAAGCGCATGTCTTTGACAAGCGTCATACGTATCGCCTTTGAGAACGACTCGAATTTGATCCCCTCCAAACCTACGCACTTGTGCCACTTTTTGTTGAGGTGTGGTGGCAGGCATGTACACATCGCCCTGTATTTTAAGTTTCTGACAAGAAAAAGCAAATCCTTGGGCGTGATTTCCCGCACTAGCACAAACAATACCTCCAATCCTTTCCTCAGAACTTAGAGAATAAATTTTATTATACGCTCCACGGATTTTAAACGAGCGAATTTGCTGTAAATCCTCGCGCTTTAAAAAAACAGAAGCGTTTGTCATTGCTGACAAACGCTTGTTAAAGTCCCAGGGAGTTTTCCGGATCACTTGATTTAAGAAGGATACCGCTTGATATACTCCATCTAAGGATGGGAGTGTCCTCACCTTATACGATTTTAGTCATTGCAGTCATGGAAGCACGGAGCTCATAACCAATCATTTCAACAGGGTGATAACGAATAATTTCATTAACATCAATCAACTGTTTATTGTCCACACCGTGGTCTTTCGCTTCTATTCCAGCACCAATAACGTCTGTTTTAATCCCTTTCATAAAATCAGTAAGCATCGGTTTAGCAGCATGGTCAAACAAATAACATCCGTACTCTGCCGTATCTGAAATGATGCGATTCATTTCAAATAATTTCTTACGCGCAATGGTATTGGCAATTAATGGTGTTTCGTGTAATGATTCATAGTAAGCTGATTCTTCTTTAATTCCTGCAGCAACCATGGTATCAAATGCTAATTCAACTCCAGCACGAACAAAGGCAACCATTAAAATTCCGTGGTCAAAAAACTCCTGTTCAGAAATTTCTTGATCGGTATTGCTTGTTTTTTCAAAAGCGGTATTTCCAGTTGCAGCTCTCCAAGACAATAAGTTTTTATCATCGTTGGCCCAGTCTTCCATCATAGTTTTTGAAAAATGACCAGACATGATGTCGTCCATATGCTTTTCAAAAAGTGGTTGTAAAATTTCTTTAAGCTGTTCCGAAAGTTCAAAAGCTTTAATTTTAGCTGGGTTTGATAGTCGATCCATCATATTGGTGATTCCACCATATTTCAGTGCCTCTGTTATAGTTTCCCAACCATATTGAATCAATTTGGATGCATAGCCGGGTTCAATACCTTCGGCAACCATTTTGTCGAAACTCAAAATAGAACCGGTTTGCAATACGCCACAAAGAATGGTTTGCTCACCCATTAAATCAGATTTTACCTCAGCAACAAAAGAGGATTCCAACACTCCTGCACGATGTCCTCCAGTTGCAAAAGCATAAGCTTTAGCCTGAGCCAATCCGTGTTCTTGTGGATCATTTTCTGGGTGAACAGCGATTAAGGTAGGAACTCCAAAACCTCGTTTATACTCTTCTCTTACTTCAGACCCAGGACACTTGGGTGCCACCATGATCACGGTTAAGTCTTCTCGAATTTTCATTCCTTCTTCCACAATATTAAATCCGTGAGAATAGGAAAGGGTTGCCCCTTTTTTCATCAAAGGCATGACCGCTTCTACGACTGAACTGTGATTTTTATCAGGGGTTAAGTTGATCACCACATCTGCTGATGGGATTAACTCTTCGTAAGTCCCTACATTAAAATCATTATCGACGGCATTTTGGTAGGAAGCTCTTTTCTGATCGATTGCACCTTGACGTAAGGCGTAGGAAATATCCAAGCCAGAGTCTCGCATATTGAGTCCTTGATTGAGACCTTGAGCTCCACAGCCAACGATGACAATCTTTTTTCCTTCGAGCACACTAGTTCCTTCATCGAATTCAGATAAATCCATGAATCGGCATTGTGCTAATTGATCCAATTGTTGGCGTAATGATAATTGATTAAAATAATTTGACATGATGTTATTGATTGTTGTTTTTAAAAGTATTTAAAATTTCTGAGATTCCCATCTTTGCTTTGGTCACTGATATTCTTCCTGAACGTACAAACTGGAGAAGGCCATAGGGCTCTAAATCTTTTCGCAATTGCTCTGTTTCCTCCCTAAATCCTGTTTTTTCTATGACAAAAAATTCAGGAGAAACGGTAACAATATTGGAATGACTTTCTTTGATGATATTTTGTATTTGCCGCTCTTCAAATAAGGCACTTGACTTGACTTTATACAATGCGTTTTCTTGGAAAATGGTTTCTTCATCGGTGTGATAATAGGCTTTGATAACATCGATTTGCTTTTCGATCTGCTTAACAATTTTAACCACTTTTTCAGAAGACATTTTGACTACAATCACAAAACGAAAAACATTTTTGATTTCGGATTCAGAGGTTGAAAAACTCTCAATATTAATGTGACGTTTTAAGAAAATTGCTGAAATTCTATTGAGAAGTCCAACATTGTTTTCGGTATAAACGGATATGGTGTAAATTTTTTGCTCCATTTTATTCTAACCTTATTTCAGAAACACTTGCCCCTGTCGGAATCATGGGGAAAACATTATGCTCTTTTTCTACACAAACTTCTAGAAAATAAGGCTTGTCTGAAGCCATCATTTCACCTACTGCTTGATCGAGATCTTTTCGCTCTTTTACACGCTGAGATTTAATTTGGTATCCTTTTGCAATGGTCACAAAGTCTGGATTCACCATTTCAGTAGAAGCATAACGTTTGTCAAAAAACAATTGCTGCCACTGACGTACCATTCCGAGAAAATCATTATTCAACACAACAATCTTAACTGCGATTTGTTGTTGGAAAATCGTTCCTAACTCTTGAATGGTCATCTGATATCCTCCATCGCCAATTACAGCAACTACTTCACGATCCAGAGCTCCCATTTTTGCTCCAATTGCTGCAGGCAGGGCAAAACCCATAGTTCCTAAGCCCCCAGAGGTAACGTTACTTTTAGATTGATTGAATTTGGCATAACGGCAAGCAACCATCTGATGTTGACCAACGTCAGTAACGATTACTGCGTCTCCTTTCGAGTGTTTGTTAATCATCTCAATAGCTTCTCCCATAGTAAGCCCGGGTTTGGAAGGGTTCAAATCTGAGTGAATTACTTTTTCATGTTCTATGGCGTCTAATGCGTCAAAGCGTTGAATCCATTCTGGATAAGTTTTAGGAGCAATACGTTCGTTAAGAGCTCGCAAACTATCTTTACAATCTGCAAGCAAGACCACATCGGCCATAACATTTTTATTGACCTCAGCTGGATCCAGTTCTAGGTGAATGACTTTAGCTTGCTTGGCATAGGTGGTTAAGTCACCCGTGACTCGATCGTCAAAACGCATTCCTACGGCAATCAACAGGTCACACTCATTCGTTAATAAATTGGGCGCATAGTTTCCGTGCATCCCCACCATACCGCGGTTCGAAGGATGATCGGTAGCTAATGCTGAAAGTCCTAAAATAGTCCATACAGCAGGAATTCCCGATTTTTCAACAAAGGTTTTAAACGCTTCTTCAGCTTTCCCTAAAATTACTCCTTGGCCCCAAACCACTAAAGGTTTTTTAGCTTGTTTAATCAATTCAACAGCATCCTCTACGGCTTCCATTGAAAGACTGGGGTAAGGCTGATAACTTCGAATTCCTTTACATTTTTCGTATTCGTAGTCAAACATTTCAAATTGTGCATCTTTGGTGATGTCGATCAGCACCGGTCCTGGCCTACCCGATCGTGCAATGTAAAATGCTTTTGCCATAATCTCAGGAATCTCACTGGCTTTCGTTATTTGATAATTCCATTTGGTAACTGGAGTCGATATCCCAATGATATCGGTTTCTTGAAAAGCATCCGATCCCAACAAATGTGAAGCCACTTGACCTGTAATACAGACCATAGGGGTTGAGTCAATTTGTGCATCGGCAATACCCGTTACTAAGTTTGTTGCTCCTGGACCCGAAGTGGCCATGGCAACCCCTACTTTTCCAGAAGTACGTGCATAGCCTTGTGCGGCATGGGTAGCCCCTTGCTCGTGCCGAGTAAGCACATGATGCAGTTGATCTTGGAATTTGTATAATTCATCATAAATGGGCATAATTGCACCACCCGGATAACCGTAAACCAAGTTGGCCTCTTCAGCCAGCAGGCAACGAATTACTGCCTCAGCACCTGAAATGTGAAGCGGCTTGGTCGCTGTTTTTTTTAGTTTTTCGTTTGTACTTGTTTCCATAGCTAATCGGAATCTGTAACACAACCTTCAGAGGCTGTTGCTACGCTTTTAATGTATTTGTAAAGTACTCCTTGTTCAAATTTGTAAGGAGGTTGTTTCCATGACTTTTTTCGATCGGCTAATTCAGCATCACTCAAGTCCACACTCAATATATTTTTTTCAGCATCAATGGTGATTATATCCCCATTTTTAAGTAATCCTAGAGCGCCCCCTTCTTGAGCTTCTGGGACAATATGCCCTACTACAAAACCGTGGGTTCCTCCGGAAAAACGTCCATCGGTAATCAACGCCACACTTTTACCCAAACCAGCACCCATTATCGCTGCTGTGGGTTTTAACATTTCAGGCATTCCCGGACCACCTTTAGGACCTTCATAACGGATTACGACAACTTCACCTGCTTTCACTTTTCCTTCTTTAATTCCTTGGTTTGCTGCGTATTCTCCATCGAAAACGCGCGCAGGTCCTTCAAACAATAAGCCCTCTTTACCTGTTATTTTTGCAACAGAACCGCCCTCCGCTAAGTTTCCTTTTAAGATTCGAATATGACCTGTAGCCTTGATGGGTTCTTCGATTGGACGTATGACTGTTTGGCCCGCTTTTAAATCTGGAACTTCGGCGAGGTTTTCTGCTAAGGTTTTTCCAGTTACGGTCATACAGTCTCCGTGCAACATTCCTTGTTGTAACATGTATTTTAAAACAGCAGGCACTCCCCCAACCAGATGCAAATCTTTCATTAGGTATTTACCACTGGGTTTAAGGTCTGCTAGAAACGGGGTAGTATCGCTAATTTTTTGAAAATCGTCTATCGTCAATTTTATATTTGCTGCTTTAGCAATGGCTAAAAAGTGTAAGACTGCGTTGGTAGAACCTCCGAGTACTGCAATCAGGCGCAAAGCATTTTCAAGTGATTTACGTGTAACAATATCTTTAGGCTTTAAATCTTTTTCTAATAAATTTTTTAAATGGGCACCCAATGCGCCGCATTCTTCTTTTTTATCACGACTCACCGCCGGGTTAGATGCATTGTAAGGCAACGCCATTCCACAAGCTTCTATGGCAGAGGCCATCGTGTTTGCCGTGTACATTCCGCCGCAAGCTCCCGCTCCAGGGCAGGCCTTGCGTATGACACTTTTATATTCTTTTTCGTCTATGGTGCCGGCTACTTTTTCACCCCAAGCTTCAAAAGCAGAAACTACATCCAGTTCTTTATCGTTGTGGCATCCTGCTGCTATGGTGCCGCCGTACACTAAAATTCCGGGTCGGTTGAGTCGCAACATGGCCATTAAAGCACCTGGCATATTTTTATCACAGCCTACCACAGTTACTACTCCGTCATAGGACATGGCTTGAACAACGGTTTCTACAGAATCGGCAATAATATCTCGCGAAGGAAGTGAAAAACGCATCCCAGGAGTTCCCATGGAAATACCATCACTAACCCCGATAGTGTTAAATACTAAACCAACTAAAGATTGTGCGTTTACGCCTACTTTTATATCTTGCGCCAGATCGTTAAGATGCATATTACAAGGGTTTCCCTCGTATCCTGTGGAAGCAATCCCAATCAAAGGTTTCTCGAAATCCGCATCCGTCATTCCAATTGCGTGCAACATGGCTTGAGCGGCCGGTTGTGTTGGGTCTTGCGTTACTGCTTTGCTGTATTTGTTAAGTGCCATTTTACTCTTTTGTTTAACGAATGTAATTTTTTGTTTTTGCTCGGTAGGAGTTGGCGTTGAATCGCTCCTATATTCAACCGCGAATTAATATGTTTAATGTATTGATTATCAATGAGTTTTAAAACATTTTTTAATACATTCAGTACGGTTAAATTCGTCCCCTTTTTTTTACGTTATCTTTGTAAAAAAAAAGCACGTTGAAAAGAGAGACTCAAATCACTTTAAAAAAAGCGAGGGAAAACCACCGCTTGTATTTTAAGGAATTGAAGACCCAAGGTATTCCCTTTCGGATAGACCGTTTACGCCAGCTCAAAAAAGCAATTGAGCAAAGAGAAGATCAAATTCTCCAAGCCCTTGCTGCGGATTTGGGAAAACCCCATTTTGAATCCTATACCAGTGAAATTTTGATGGTACAAAAGGAAATCGATCTTTGTATCAAAAACGTAAAGAATTGGGCCGCACCTCAGCGTGTTTCGGGTAGTTTACTCAACTTTCCTTCTCGGGATTATATCATCGCAGAACCCTACGGTACGGTGCTGATGATTTCTCCTTGGAATTATCCCTTCCAACTCGCCTTAATTCCATTGATTGGCGCTATTGCTGCAGGAAATACGGTAGTTTTAAAGCCTTCGGAATCTGCACCTCATACCACGCAACTACTTTCAGCACTGCTGGTAGAAACGTTTGCTGAGGAGTGGGTTCAGGTCATTGAAGGTGATGCTGAAGTGGCTCAAGAACTGCTTAAACTCCAATGGGATTATATTTTCTTTACAGGAAGCACTACGGTAGGAAAAATTATTGCTCAGGCGGCAGCGGTTCATTTAACCCCGGTAACCTTAGAGCTAGGAGGAAAAAGTCCTTGTATTGTGGACGGTTCAACGCCCTTAGAAAAAACTGCTCGACGAATTGTTTTTGGCAAATTTTTAAACTGCGGGCAAACCTGCATCGCACCCGACTATGTTTTGGTCAAAAAGGAACACCAACAAGCACTTGTCGAAGCTTTAGGTAAAGAAATTGACAAGGCTTTTGGAAAAGACAGTGCTCAGTCCAAAGACTACGGGCGCATCATACATGAAAAGCATTTCGACAAACTGGTTGCGGATTTAAATGAGCAACAAATTGTGTACGGAGGTACGCACGACAAAGCTTCTTTGTTTTTCGGTCCAACTTTAGTGGTGGATCCCCCACGAGACAGCCCACTGTTTCGAGAAGAAGTTTTTGGTCCCATCCTCCCCCTACTCAGTTATGAAACAGAAGAAGAGCTAGACGATGTTCTTTCAGAATTAAAAAATCCTTTGGCTTTTTATGTCTTCAGTTCACGTAAAAAGTTTACTCAAAGCCTGCTGCTGCGCTACCCTTTTGGTGGTGCTGTAGTCAACGATTCCATCATACATTTTACCAACCCTAATTTACCTTTTGGAGGGGTCGGACAAAGCGGTATGGGAGCCTATCATGGCAAACACAGCTTCGAGCTTTTTAGTCATCGCAAACCCATTGTCAAACGTTCCTTTTGGTTCGATTTACCGCAACGATATGCACCCTATCCAAAATCACTTTCCACGTTGAAGTGGATTCTTAAAAAAATATAATTGAACTATGAAAGAAAAAACAGTTAGTGAAGCCATAGCCCACCGTCGTTCGGTACGGGTGTACGATCCTGAAAAACCCATCGATACTCAAAAGGTAAAATACTGTATTGAACAAGCCACTCTGGCGGCAACCAGTAGTAATTTACAATTGTGGGAATTTTACCACATCACCAGTGCGGAAATGAAAAAACAAGTAGCAATCAATTGCTATAATCAGCCCGCTGCAAAAACCGCACAAGAATTGGTCATTCCTGTGGTTCGGCTTGATCTTTGGCAGGAGCGCATCCAATCCAATGTCGATTTTATACGGTCGAATGTCAAAACTCCAGAAGACGAAAAAAAGATGAAAGGCGCACTGACCTATTATCAAAAAATCATTCCACAATTGTATCGAGGCACCTCTTATCTTTCGGGCTTAATTCATAAACTCAAAGTGAGTTTTGAGGGGATGCGCAAGGTTACCTATAGAGAAGTGACTTCAGCTGATTTGCGCATCGTGGGACATAAAAGTACCGCATTGGCAGCTCAAAATTTTATGATGAGTATGGCCGCTCAAGGTTATGACACCTGCCCTATGGAAGGCTTTGACTCCCAACGGTTAAAACAACTCTTAAACCTGCCTGCTGGGGCTCAAATCAGTATGGTCATTGGCTGTGGAATACGTAAAGCTGAAGGC
>CBFHJD010000032.1:298-24314 GCA_965656215.1 Flavobacteriaceae bacterium | reverse complement strand
GAAAACTATAGATAAAGTTTACGATTTCAATGAAAATATAAAAAGCTTTTTATTCGGTAGCTCAACTGAGTATTATATTCTTTTTGAAAATTCTTTAGTCAAATTCAATCCCGGTCTACCGCTTGACAGAAAAAGTAGATCAAGAAATGAAATATCCGAAAAAGAGGAGCAAATTATTTTGATGGATAACTTAAGACTTGTAAATGATGTAGGAAGTTATGAAAATTTCATTTTTGTCACATCCGATTTGGGGCTTCACTTATATGACAGAAATTCTGAAATTTCTGGAACCAATATTATTTCCGATGAGCTTAATAAAAAAGCATTCTACGTGACAAAAGACAGTCTTTATTTAGGTGGGGTAAATGGACTTTACAGCTTTGATTATAGCGCTTTAGTAAATCTGTTTTTAAGAAAGGTTAATCAAAAAAAGCCAGAAAAAAATACAGTAGTTGATTTTGCTAAAAGGTATCAGTGGCAACTAATCGGTGGGTTTGTGTTTTTGCTTTTAATTTCAAATTTGGTGCTCTTTAGTAAATTTAAAACCGCACAGAAGATAAAGATTCGTGCCTCAAGGGATATAAAACAAGAAATAGAAATCTATATTGAAGAAAATTTAAGTAATGTAAATATTGAAAAATTAAAATCGGAGTTTAACTTATCCAATAATCAGCTTTATAGCCATATGGGGAGTGTGAATCCGGGAGAGGTGATTCGTGCTAAAAGAGTATCACTGGTTAAAAAACTTAGAAAAAGGAATACAAGTGAAGAAGAAATAGCAAAAGCTACTGGTTTTTCAATAAGCTATTTGAAAAAGATTTAATTTCGAATATAGACGCCTGACATTGCTAACAATATATTTAAGAAATTTTCATAATTAAATAATTTAATTAATTAGATATAAAACTCTGATAAAGATATAATTAGGTTAGACTATATAAAATGCTAAGTTTCAATAAAAGGCTTCGCCTTTAGCATTTACAAAAGGTTCATTATTAAACCGAAATGGCTTTATGATTTAAATCACAAGATTTGATTTGTCTCTAACACGATACAAATTTTCTCCAAACAAACCCTCCCAAAACCACAACACAGGAATCTTAGCTTAAGGAAATGATATCAATAGATTTTAAGGGATTTGGATTGGGAGCATTGGTAAAAAAAACTCTACTGGGGGGCTTACATAATTATTAATCCTTTTTAAATGCATATTTCACAAGATTATCAAGCTCTGTATAATCAAGCGATTTCTCATGTGTGGCCTCGAGTATAAGCATAGGTGCCTTACCAACTTTATATGCCTGAATCCATCTACTAACACACAAGCACCATTTATCGCCCGATTTTAAACCAGGGAATTGATAGTGTGGAATGGGTGTAATTAAGTCATTGCCCATAGATGCAGAAAACTGCAGAAATTCATCACTCATTATAGCACAAACCGTGTGTGTGCCAGTGTCTTGTGTAATAGTTCTACATAATCCATCTCTGAAGTAGCCTGTCATAGGGCTTGTACAACAAGTTTCAAGAGGTTCGCCAAATACATTTTTTTCCATTAAACATAATTTATACTCCTAAGATATAGAGAATGGATTGCATCTCAAATCTCAACCCCCTATTTCAATAGAAAAACCATTTTCTAAAACCCATGCCTCTATCTTTGGATTGATGATCGATAGAAAATTGAAGGGTTTAAAATGGTACAGCTGTACAAATAGAGTACAAGAAAAGATATAAAAACCCATAAAACATTGATTTTAAATACGATATGGGTTTATATAGTGGAGAAGATGGGACTCGAACCCACGACCTCTTGACTGCCAGTCAAGCGCTCTAGCCAGCTGAGCTACATCCCCGAATGCGCTGTACTAAACTAAGAAAAAATTGAACATCTTTCTTCCCATTTTTGTCCAAATTTAAGGAGCTAGACCGTTAAGTATCTTCCAAAAAAAGCAACACTCTACAACAGAACATTTTACACCTTAGCAGGAAAAAAATTTGTGATTTTTGACGCAATTCCAACTGACATAGAATAATTACCTTTAATGCCTGATAAAAGATTTGATTATGGATTCTAAGTTTAGATTTTTAGTCGAAATAGTAAGTGCTACAGCAATAATTGCTTCTTTGATTTTTTTAGCTATTGAGGTAAATCAAAGCAATTTGCTCGCAAGAGCAACCGTAAGACAGACTATTAACGATAATGATTTAGAATATCTTGAAAAATTTTTGGATTCTGATGTAATACCCCTTGCAAATTATAAACTCAAAAGTGGAGGAACGCTATCTAAATATGAGGCTCAACAAATAATTTGGCAACAACATATAAATTTCAGAATTTTTGATAATGGGTATTATCAATATCAAAATGGTCTATTGGACAAAGAGGAGTGCTTAAAATACAAGCCGATTATAACTACCCTTTTTGAAGGAAATCCTTATGTAACCAAAATGTGGGATGAATTTGGAGGTAATTTTAGCAATTCCTCCCAAATGAAGGTGAAGAATATTATTTAAGAATTAAAACAAAACTAATTGAAAAACAAACACGCCATAGTATTAGGGGCTACAGGAGCAACCGGTAGGGAGCTTGTTTTCCAATTATTGAATGACACTGACTTTAGCTCGGTTTCTATCTTTGTAAGAAGGAGTCCTGCTCTTAATCATAAAAAGTTAACTGTCCACAAAATTGACTTTTCTAGATTGGAACAATACAAAAATTTAATTAAGGGAGATGTTTTGTTTTCTTGTTTAGGAACTACACTAAAAGATGCAGGTAGCAAGGAAAAGCAATATCAAGTTGATTATACCTATCAATACAAATTTGCCAAAGCAGCCTCTGAGAATGGTGTCTCAAACTATTCGCTTGTATCCTCTACAGGAGCGAATGAAAAATCTTCCTTTTTCTATCCAAAAATCAAAGGCAAACTTGAAGAGGCAGTTAAGAAACTTCCTTTTAAAACAATTCAAATATTCCAACCACCCACCCTTATTAGACAAAACGATTTGATTAGAACTGGAGAAAAAATTGCCCTAAAAGTTTTTAGAGGGCTCAATCGTTTGGGTATTTTGAACTCTCAAAAACCTCTAGCTGTTTCTGATTTGGCAATGATGATGATTTGTCAAGTGAAGGCAAGCCAAAAACCCAAACTGAAAATATACAAGCCCAAAGAGTGCTTCTTTGGCAATCATACCAAATCACAGTAATAGATTTAGGAAGATGTTATTCAACATCAGATTAGTCTCAATCTAAAGGATACTCAATCATGTCTTATAACTAAATAAAACAAGTGCAGAATTAAAACCAATCAAATTAGGTGTAATAACTATAACGATTCGCTATTTCACTATTTGAAAACAATATCTAAATAATTGTATTATAACTAATTAAGTAACTATTATTGTCCATATTAATAGTTTTTAATATTTGTTTAGTTTTATTTATTGTTTGTGGGGATGAAGTAATGCAGTTGAGATTATAATGATAGAAGTGACTTCATTTACAAATCCCCACTTTTTTGAAACAAAATCCGCTAAAATTAATCATTTTGTTTAGTCTTTTGTCAATCATGTTAAACTATAAAGTTTAGGTGATTTCCAATTGAAACTATTGTGCCAATCCATACGTTAAAGGAAGGAATTTTAAATGGGTGTTAACCCTCTTGCTTAGCAATTAAAAAAGATTAAATGTGCAGTGAATAAATTTAACTAATTGATTATAAGATTATTAAAATAAAAAAATGAGTTGATATATTTCTGGAAATAAGTACTGCATTTGAGAGTTGAAATCCCGCCGTGGAAGAAATTTAGAATAAAAATGTGCTGTCAGAAAGGAAAAATCATGATTTATATAACAAAAAATTAACATTTATTTTAATGTTTTAAGATTTTAATATAAATTCACAATCTATTAACTAAACATATCAAACTGAAAATGAAAAAATCTAAAACTAATTTTATTGCAGGATTGTTCTTGATCCTCTGTACTTATAGTTTTGCTCAAACAGAGGTTACAGGACTTATTTCTGACTCTGAAGGGAATCCAATTCCTGGAGTGACTATAATAATTGATGGAACAACAAATGGAACTACATCAGACTTTGATGGAAACTATTCAATTTCTGTAAATTCAGATCAATCACTTCAATTCTCTAGTCTTGGTTTTTCAACTCAAATTGTTCGAGTTGGTGATCAATCTACTATAGATATGGTGATGCAAACTTCGGCAGAAGCCTTAGATGAAATCGTTGTAACGGGTTATGGAACGCAAACAAAACGCGAAACCACAGGGGCCATATCTACTGTAAAAGCAGAAGATTTGAATATTATCCCTTCAGGTAACATTGAACAACAATTCCAAGGGCGAATTCCTGGGGTAACTGTAATCTCAAATGGTAGCCCTGGTTCAACCAGTCAAATTCGTGTACGTGGATTCGGAGCCTTTGGTGGTAACGAACCTCTTTACGTTGTGGATGGTGTACCAACAACCAATATAGACTTCTTAAATCCTGGTGATATTGAATCCACTACGGTATTAAAAGATGCAGCATCTGCTTCAATCTATGGAGCAAGAGCAGCAAACGGGGTAATTGTAATGACTACAAAATCTGGTTCTAGAACACAGGAATCTAGCATTACACTTGATTATACGCTGGGTCTTACTGATCCTAATGCAAGTGGTTCTCCTGATATGTTAAATCCTCAGCAAATGGCTGACTGGACACACAGAGGATATGAAAATAATGCAGCAGCTAATGGAACTCCAGTAGCTTATACACATCCTCAATACGGTACCAATGCAACACCCGTACTTCCAGATTATCTTCATGCAAATGGAGCCAATGGAATTGTAGGGAGTGTTGATTTAGCAGCAATTCAAGCGGCATACGATGCTGATCCTTTAAATACTTTCTTAATTAAGTCAAACAAACAAGGAACCAATTGGTATGATGCAATTACGAGTACTGCTCCTCTTCACCGTTTTTCTCTTGGAGCAAATGGTGGAAATGAAAAAGGTCGTTATTACATCGGTATGGGATCTCAGTTCCAAGACGGTATATTAATTAATAATATTCTTAGAAGACATACGTTGAGAACCAACTCAAAATATGACATCACAGACTTTTTATCAGTAGGTGAAAACATTCAGGTAACCTATAGAGAAACTAAATCTACTGGTGGAGGTGGAGACATCACATCGGCTGATGACGAATCAGAGATTTTATCTGCATACAGAATGCCTACTATTATTCCTGTTTATGATGAATTTGGTAGCTATGCTAGTACAAAAGCTGCTGGTTTTAATAACCCAAGGAATCCTGTAAGAAGACTTACTGAAAATGGAAAAGATGATACTTCGTATAGCTTAACTGGATTTGGTAATATTTATGCAGAATTAAAAATTATTGATGGATTATCAATCCGTTCTAGTTTAGGTGGTAGTGTTTCAAATTATTACTATCAAAACTACAACTACCCTTACTTAGGTGATTCAGAAACTGAAGCAAGTTATACGTTCTCAGAAGGGTCTGGTAAAAACATCTCATGGGTATTTGCAAACACTGCAACCTATGACAAAACTTTTGGAAAGCACGGTGTTAAATTATTGGCTGGTGTAGAATCCTTAAATACTGGGTTTGGAAGACAAATGAATGGATCAGGGATCAACCCTTTTTCACAAGATTTAGACTTTGTAAACATGTCAACTGTTGCAAATCCTCAGGTTAATAGTTTCCTTTATAACGGTGTAAACTTCTTCTCTACCTTCGGTAAATTAGACTACAACTTCGATGAAAAATACTACGTCTCAGGAACGGTACGTCGTGATGGATCATCTCGTTTTGGAATTAACAGTCGTTACGGAGTATTCCCAGCATTTTCTGGTGCATGGAGAGTTACTTCAGAATCATTCATGCAGGGCTTAACTTGGATAGATGATTTAAAAATCCGAGGTGGATGGGGAGAAATGGGTAATTCGAATAACGTAGACCCTGCGAACCAATACAGCTTATTTGCTTCCAATAGAGGGGGTACTTTCTATCCTATAGGTGGTCAAAATAACGGTGCAGATCAAGGTTTTGCAGTATCTAGAATTGGAAACCCAAATGCACAATGGGAAACTTCTGTAACAACCAATATTGGTTTTGATGTTTCTTTATTCAACAATAAAGTTGATATCATCTTAGACTGGTGGAAAAAAGATACTCGCGATCTATTGTATCAAATTCCTCTTGCTGGTGTTACAGGAAACTTTGCTAGTGCTCCTGCAGTTAACATCGCAAGCATGTTGAACCAAGGGTTAGATTTCCAGATTGTAAACAGAGGAAGTTTGGGTGAAGGTGTTGCTTATGAAGTAACGTTAAACAGCTCTTTCTTGAAAAATGAAATTACCGCACTTGCTGAGGGAATTGAATATTTTGATGGAGGAACGTATAGAGGAATTGCTCCTGTTCGTAATGCTGTTGGACAATCCTTATCTACATTCTTTGGTTACAAAATGATCGGATATTTCAATTCACAAGCTGAGGTTGATGCATCAAATCAAGACGGTGCTGGACTTGGACGTTTCAAATATGAAGATGTAAATAATGACGGTCAAATTACACCAGATGATAGAACATTCATCGGAAGCCCCGTTCCAGACTGGACCGGAGGTATGAACTTAAACATTCAGTACAAAAACTTCTCGTTGAATACCTATTTTTATGCTTCAGTTGGTGCTGAAATCTTTAACCAATCTAAATGGTTTACAGACTTCTTCGGAACATTTGAAGGATCTGCAAAAGGGATTAATGCACTTCAATCTTGGACCCCTGCGCTGGGTGATAGCGCTGCAGCACCTATCTGGGAAAGCGCTACTAACTTAAGTACAAGTGGTACAGCAAACTCATGGTATGTTGAAGATGGAGACTTCTTAAGATTGCAAAGTTTAGCTTTAAGCTATGATTTTGATGGAGCTATACTTGACCAATTAGGGTTAAGTGATCTTACAATTGGAATTTCAGGTAACAACCTATTCACAGTCACAAACTACTCTGGTTTGGATCCAATGATAGGTGGAGCTGATACCAATTTTGGGATTGACGTAGGAAACTACCCTGTAACTCCTAGTTATCTTTTAAATATTAGATTAAATAAATAATGAAAATGATGAAAATGATGAGATTTACTAAAATTAAAACCTCGATGGTCGCTCTAGCAGCTACTGTCGCAATCACAGTGAGTTGTGAAGATGAATTCTTAGATGTTGGTGCAACCGGATCTTTGGGTGAAGCACAACTAACAACTACGTCAGGAATTGACGGAGCATTAATTGGTGCATATTCTGCACTTAACGGAGTATTTGGTAACCGATTTGAAGGTCCAAGTAGCTGGGTAACGGGTTCAATTGCCGGTGGAGAAGCTAACAAAGGAACAGATCCAGGTGACTATAGTACCATTAACCCGATTCAGCGTTATGAAACAGATCCAACTGCAGGCGATTTGAATAGCCACTGGAATGCACGATATGAAGGTGTATCTAGAGCTAACAAAGTGCTACAGTTAGTAGCAATGTCTGAAGTGGTTTCTTCTGCAGATGCAGCACGAATTACTGGTGAAGCGAAACTACTTAGAGGACACTTCTACTTTGATCTTAAAAAGCACTATAATAATGTGCCCTATATAGATGAGACGGTAGAGGCTGCTGATATTTCTGAAGTTCCTAACACTCCTGGAGTGAGTTGGGATAATATTATTGCTGACTTCCAGTATGCCTTCGATAATCTTCCAGAAGTACAATCACAAGCAGGACGTGTAAACAAATGGGCTGCTGCTGCTTACCTCGGTAAAGCTAAATTGTACAAAGGAGATTTTGCAGGCGCAAAGGCTGCTTTTGATCAAGTAATTGCAAGTGGGAAAACTCCTTCTGGTGAAAAATATGGTCTTTTAGAAAACTATCCTGACATTTTCAATGCTGAATTTGATAATCATAAAGAAGCAATATTTGATGTAGAATCAGCAAATAATTCAGGTAGTGTCCAAAATGCAAACTATTTTGATGACTTGAATTATCCCTACAATACTGGTTCTGATGGACCTGGTAACTGTTGTGGATTTTTCCAACCTTCAATTGCCCTTGGAAATGCATTTAGAACTGTAAATGGGCTTCCTAGATTGAACGGGGAAGAGTTTACAAATGCTGATGAAATTAAGCATGACTTTTTACTTGAGTCAACAGATGCATTTACTGCTGATGCTGGACCTTTAGATCCTCGTATTGACCATTCTATTGGAAGAAGAAGTATTCCTTACTTAGATTGGATTGCGCACCCAGGAAAAAACTGGATTCGTAAGCAAGACTATGCTGGACCTTATTCTCCAAAAAAATACATCTATTACAAATCTCAAGAAGGTTCTTTGACAGATGCTAGTTCTTGGACTAGAGGGTATGCATTGATGAACTATACCATTATTCGCTATGCTGATGTATTGCTTATGGCTGCTGAAGCTGAAATTGAAGCAGGTACACTGGCTAAAGCTTTAGAATATGTAAACTTGGTTAGAGCTAGAGCAGCAAACACTGCGCATTGGGTGAAAAATCCTGATGGTTCTAATGCAGCAAACTATCAAATTTCTTTGTATGATTCATTCCCAGATAAAGCTTTTGCAACTAAAGCCGTTCGTCAAGAACGTAAGCTTGAGCTTTCAGGTGAAGGAAATCGATTCTTTGATCTAGTTCGTTGGGGTGTAGCTGCTGATGAGTTAAATGCTTATTTATCTTATGAGTCTCAGTACTTAGTTGCTAAGTTCGGAGGAGCTAGTTTTACTTCGGGTAAAAACGAGTATTACCCAATTCCTCAAACACAAATTGATATTCAAGGTTCTGACGTTATTTCTCAAAACCCTGGGTACTAATTTTACTCACCTAATTATTTTAAAAAAGGAGGGCATTGCCCTCCTTTTTTTTTGTGGTTACATCCTACTATCTTATTTTTAGATGATTTTTATTAAAACTATATGCGTTATTTAATCTTTGCTTTGTGCCTTATTTTAGGCTTTAGTTCGTGCTCAAATAAAAATAAATTGTTCAAAAAAATCGATGCCACGTATTCCGGTATTGATTTTAATAATCAAATCATTGAAAATGACTCTTTAAGTATACTGGATAACGAATTTTTTTACAACGGCGCTGGTGTTGCTCTAGGTGACCTTAACAACGACGGCTTACTCGATGTATTCTTTGCTGGAAATCAAGTTGATAACCAGGTGTATATCAATAGGGGTAAAATGCAGTTTTCTAATGAAAGCAGTGCAGCAGGTATTCAAAAGAAAAATCCACTAATCTGGTCTTCAGGAGTCAATCTAGTTGATATAAATGAAGACGGTTTATTAGATGTCTATGTTTGCAATACCCTTAGAACAGTGGATACACTGAGGAATAATTTACTGTATATTAACCAAGGTATAAACAATGAGGGTATCCCCACATTTAGTGAACAGGCAGAAGCTTATGGACTGAATGATGACAGCTATTCATCACATGCACAATTCTTTGACTTTGATCAAGACGGTGATCTGGATCTCTTTATTGGTGTAAATCGAATAGAAAATATTGATCCAAATGTGTTCCAAAATCTTCAGAGTGAAACAGCTATATTGAGCGTGGATAAACTATACGAAAATAAAGGATCAGATATTCTTGGTCATCCGTTTTTTGAAGACATCTCCAAAGCTGCTAATATCAAATTACACGGATTTAGTCACAGTACTTTAATACAGGATATAAACCATGACGGTTTATTGGACATCTATGTTTCTAATGATTATTTAAGCAATGATATTGTGTATCTCAATCAAGGTGATAAAACCTTTAAAAATGAAGCGAGAAAAATGTTTAAGCATTTTAGCTTGAGTTCTATGGGGAGTGATCTCGGAGATATAAACAACGACGGTAAATTAGATGTTTTTGTTTCTGAAATGCAACCCTACTACAACAAAAGGAAAAAACTTTTCCAAAAAGGAACGAGTTATACCAAAGAAATTTTAACACGTCGTTACGATTACGAATACCAATATCCCAGAAACGTATTACAACTCAATCAAGGAACTAATCCAAATAACGGATTGCCTATTTTTAGTGAAATTGGAATGAGTGCTGGTGTGGCTGAAACCGATTGGAGTTGGGCAAGTCTATTTGCTGATTTTGATAACGATGGGTGGAGTGACCTCTTTATTGTCAATGGATTTCCAAAAGATATTATCGATAAGGATTTTGGTGACTTTAGAGTAACGGCAAACAGACTGGTGAGCAGAGAACAACTACTCGCAGCAATCCCACAAATTAAAGTGGCTAATTTTGCTTTTAAAAACAACCAAAACCTCAAGTTTGAAGATGTCTCCAAATCCTGGGGAATTGACTTCTCTTCTTATACCAACGGGGCGGTTTACGGCGATCTGGATAACGATGGAGATTTAGATCTAATTCTAAATAACATCAATGATCCCGCAACTTTATTGGAAAATACCTTATCTAAAGAAGATGGAATGCACAATTACGTCCGTTTCAATCTTCAAAGTGATAACCCCAACCAACAACCCTTTGGAAGTGAAGTAAGGCTGTATAACCAGGGTGAAATTCAAACTAAAATTAGCATGTCGGGAAGAGGCTATTTGTCCCAGCCTGAACCTGCAATTCATTTTGGCTTAGGATCAAAAACAACGGTGGATTCGGTAGAAGTTCGTTGGATGGACGGAAGTATTCAAAAATGGGGTGGTTTTGAAATAAATACAACTCACAACTTAACCTATCAAATAGAACAGCTTAAAAACCCTTCAACCATACAAAATAAACCCTTCTTAAAAGAAGAGAGTACCTCCACAGGAATCATTCACCGTGATGTTGATGAAGACTTTATTGATTTTAATCTTCAAATAACCCTCCCTCATAAATTTTCTCAAAGTGGTCCTGCCCTAGCCGTGGGTGATTTAAACGGAGACGGTTTAGAAGACCTACTTATTGGGGGGAGCCGTGGAAAAAAAGAAACACTTTTTTATCAAAAAGAAGATGGCACTTTTTCGAAACAAAGCCGGTCTTTTAAAAATCAACCTAAAAATATTGAAGAAGATGCGGGAATTGCACTATTTGATGTTGAAAACGATGGTGATTTAGATGTTTATTTTGCCCATGGATCAGCACAATTTTCCCCAAACTCCCCAGCATATGACGATGTGCTTTGGATAAACAACGGAGAAGGACAATTTACCATAGCTGACATCAAGCTCCCAAATCGTGGAGAAAACAGTTCCTGTGTTAAACCAGCAGATTTTGATGGCGATGGTGATTTGGATCTTTTTATTGGCAATAGAGTGGTTCCTGGCCAATACCCAGTTTCCGGCCGATCATATCTTTTAGAAAATAAAAGTACAGCGGATCAAATCCTCTTTACAGATGCCTCAAATAAACTAAATACAGGGGAAAAAGAATTGGGGCTAATTACCGATGCGCTTTGGACAGATTTTAATAATGACGGATGGCAAGACCTTATTGTAACCGGTGAGTGGATGCCTATCTTATTTTTTGAGAATCAAAAAGGGTATCTAAAAAAACTAGATCAAACAGGAGTAGAATCTGCTAGTGGGTGGTGGAAAAGTGTTACTGCGGGAGATTTAGATAACGACGGTGACCTCGATTATGTTTTTGGAAATTTTGGGAATAATACATTTTACAAGGCCACTACTGAAATGCCTATGACTATTATCGCCAAAGATTTTGATGAAAATGGGAGTATTGACCCCTTCATCTCTTTTTATGTAAGAGACAGCCTTGGAACCAAACGAAACTATCTTTATCACCCCTGGGATGACGTTATCAAACAATTTCGAGCGTTGAGAAAAAGTTTTAATTCCTACAGTGATTTTGGTGAAGCTACAGTAAAAGAAATTTTTGAAAATCAAAATGTTTCAAACGCCTTAATACGGACCACCAACTGGATGGAATCTTCATGGGCTGAAAATTTAGGAAATAATAAATTCAAACTGCATAAACTTCCAAAAGAAGTACAATGGGCACCAGTTTTTGGAACAACCACTTTCGACCTAAATCAAGACGGGTATGAAGATCTTCTGATCATTGGAAATGATTATGGTGTAGAGGTTAATCAAGGCCGTTTAGATGCACTTCAAGGTTTAGCCTTAATCAATAACCAAGAGAAAGGATTTATCCCCCAGACGTTAGAGCAATCAAACTTTATTGTGCCTAAAAACGGAAAAAGCATCGTTCAAATCAATATAGCAGAGCAACCCTATTTTGTAGCATCTCAAAATAATGATAGTCTAAAAGTATTTAAACCAATCTTTGATCTGGAACCTAAAATCATTAGTTGGAAAGCGGGTGAAACAAATTGTTTGATCTATTCCAAATCCAATACCGTTCAAAAAAGATCAATACAAGATTCCTATAGTTTTCAATCTCAAGGAACTTCATCATTTTGGATACCAAAGCAGACTCAAAAAATTGAATTTTATAATTCAACTCAAGAAATTCTTCGGACAGAAGTTTATGAATAATTCAAACGGAAGTAAATGATCCAATAAAGAATTGTTCTATTAAATTTCAGTTAATGACGTACTGTAAGAACATTTAAAACCCAAGCAAAGCCCCCCTCACTGCACTTTATTGTGATGGTGCCTAACGAATTGGATTTAAAAAGAAACCCTTGGATTCCATACTCGATTTTAAAAAGTTAAAGGGTATTGAATATTTAAGAAAATCTAAAGCAATAAATAACCCTTTCTGTCATTAATAACTTAGAAAAAGTTAATTCACAATGAATATAAAAGCCTGTTCTTTTATTTTGCTTTCCTTTTTTTTGGGAGCCTTTGGCAGTTTTGCTCAAGGTGGCGATCTCCTTATTCAACAATACAGTAAGGGTCCTGGATTAGACCAAAATTATTCTAAATGGACTGTAAGAATTGGGCCTCAACTCAATAGAATAAATACGGACTTAGGAACCACCTCTCCAACACTCACATTGGGTAGCCTTCTGGAATTTGAATACCGGCTTTCAAAAACAGTAGGGCTGGTAAGTGGTGCTCAATACAACCCTATTAGCTATTCCTATAATGAAGGTGATTCAACGGCAACAGATCGATTAAAATACATTGGCTATCCACTAATGTTACGGTTACAGCCCACAAATAAAGTTAGCCTTGGGCTTGGAATCGTTTATCAAGCTTATTTAAATGGAGAAAAAAAAATTGAAAAAGAAGAGATGGAAACCGTGACTCCATACGCGGATGGGGTATTTAGGAATACCATAGGAGGGAATGTCCAACTGGCCTATCATCTCGGACAACATTTTCTTATTTATGGCAATTTTAGATGGGTTGGTAGGACTAGTCCTGCTACACAGAAACAAACCAACAACACATCCGGGTTTCAATTAGGGATTGTTTTCCGTATTTGGAAAAGTAAATTGCGCCTTTAATCTAGAGCTCAATCTTTTTTTGTCGTGATTTCAACCACCCCATTCACCCCTTTATCTCCATATTTTTTAATGGCCGCATCGCCTTTAATCACGTTTATGGATTCAATACCATCAGGGTCATAGTCACTCAAAACCTTAGAGTCATTTAAAACTTTACCGTCAAGTATAATAAGTGGAGCACTTCCTTCAGAAGATCTTATGTTAAGCTTGTCATTTTCCTCAGAAGGAATCCAAATTGAGGTAGTGTCTAAAGTTATCCCCTTCTTTAGGTGTTCTTCATCACTAAAAAAAAGATGCCTGGGCGTATTGTCTTTACCATAAAAAAGTATTTCTTGAGTTCCTCCATTCTCCAAATCAATTACTTTTCCAGAAGGGATCATTTGCCGTTGAACAAAGTCCGGTTTTTTTGAATTTTCTTGAGTTTTTTCGGGACTTTCGTAAACTTTTATGACTAAACAAGAAGTAAACAACAAAGGAAATAAAAAGAAAATAAAGGGTGATTTCATCCTTAAAGTTTTTACTAAAATAACTTACTTAAGCTGATATTCAAATAAAGATGCTCTTTTATTCGCTGTGTGGTGATTAAAGCCGAAGTGTAATTCAATAGCAATTGGCCGCGCCAACCGGACTGAAAATATACCAGCCCTCCTTGCAAGGCGCTTCGAAATGATTTTGCTTCAAAATCATAGTATGAGTTTGACCTAAAGAGGCTTCCGGTCAGAGAATAATCGTGGAAATTTACCATCAATTGCGCCCCAGCAAATAATGCGAAGCCTTCGCTTAAATTCTCCAATCGCTGGCCAAAAAAGGGAAGTCCAGGTAAATCCCCCCATTGAAAACCAAAACGCGTACTTAAATTGGTTCGAAAACTTCCTGCAGTTGCTCTGTTTGCATGAATCCATTTTAATTTGGGTGTCAACTGCTTTCCCCATAAAATTGAGGCTTCAAGATTTACAAGAAACGACTGAGGTATTGAATAAGCCCAACTAAGAGGATCTAAATTGAGAATGTAGATATGATAATTATTCTGGAAAAACTTGGCTAAACTTTCGTCTCCACCCGTGGTGCCAAACTGAACACCCCAACCGTATCCAAAATCAAGGTTTTTTAAATACTCTCTTTGAAAACCCAAATAAAGCCAACCATTGTAGGGGTAGTCTATTTTATCTAAGTCGTCAGTCAACCTGATGGAAGGTGTGTTGATTTCCTGTCCAAGGGTCCAATGTTGCGATACATATACTTGAGTATCTAGAGAGTCCTTAGGTTGCTTTTTTAAACCTCCAAAGTTCAAGAAAATTCCACTGCTGTAATACCGGTCTGTACCAAAATAAAGATCGTTATCAACACTTAAACCAACATAACGCTGTCCGAATGACACCCCGGTAGCAAATAAAAATATGATAAAAAATAAAATGTGCCTGCTCAAACTAAAATCCTAGTTCTTGTTTTTAAGAACCAACAAGGGCACGGTACAATAAAAGTCTTTTTTATAAATTAAATCAGGCTCCCATAGTTTTTCAAAAAATCCGCGCTCTCTTTTAAAGGCTACAAGAAAATCAGGCTGATTGGCTTGAAAATGTTCCAAAACTCCTTGATAAACCGTAGCGTTTTCTGAATATAATAACTGTTCTGAACGCTGCATCAGTTCATCGTTAAGTTGGTGATTCCGGTTTGCAAATCCGGGAACTTTGACCAGGAGTAACTTGAGTTTTGAATTGAATTGATCTTGGATACTGATCAAAGGATTTAAAGTGCTTGATGCTTTAACTTCTCCTGTTTTAAAAGCCATTAACATTCGATCTGGTGGGCTGAAGGATGTTTCTAAGGGAGCCACTAAAACAGGAATAAGTGTGCGTTTGATAACACTCCCAGCAATTCTCCCAAGAAATACCTCATCATTAATTTCATTATTTAAAGGCGCAGTAACAATTAAATCCAACCCAATTTTTTCATTCAGATTCTTGATCGTTCCAATCAAATCGTGTTCACTACTCACAATCTTGATCGATTGCTCTTTTGAAGCGATTTTAGAAACTAGCCCTTTAATTCGTTTAATATTGTCGTCTTGTAGACGTGAATTAACATTTGTTAAAATAACTTTCGACGAATGAATAGGGTATGCGTCAATTACGTAGACGGTACTCTTAAAGTGAGCTGCAAACGTGAGAGCGTAGGCTAACGTATTCTCTGCGTGCTTTGAGGTTCCAATAGGGACAAGTATGTTTTGCATCGAAATTTTTTACAAAATTACTAACTCTCACATAACAATACTTATTTTTGGGAAAAAAATTTAGATGATCCGGAAGGTTGAACATGCAGACTTGACGACCATTAAAAAAATTACTGAGGCCTGTACTCAGCATCTTATTGATCAAAATATATTCCAATGGAACCTAAACTACCCGAGTTTAGCTGTTTTTAAAAAAGATATTGAAGAAGATGCGCTGTATGTTTATCTGGATAAGGAAAAAATTGTTGGCTGTATTATGTTTTCAGAGGAAAAAGACCCGCTTTACAACACTGTAAATTGGCTCACTCCAGACGGTCAAAACTTATATATTCATCGTTTGGCGGTTCATCCAAAAAATCAAAAACTAGGAATTGAGCGTCAATTGGTGGATTTTGCTGAAAACTTCGCACAGCACAGCCAAATGAAATCGATTCGTTTGGATACTTTCAGTCAAAATCCTCGAAATATCAGATTCTACAAGGCAAGAGGATATAATTACAGGGGTGATGTTTATTTTGTCAACCAAAGTAAACATCCCTTTCACTGCTTTGAAAAACAAATTAAAAGGATTTAGTTCACTACTTTTACAGCACCTATGGAAGCATATGTTACTCTTTTTGAAAAAGATCAGGTTGGGTATTTGGAATTCGGACATCCCGCAGCCAATTCGTTGCCTTCAGATCTTCTGAAACAACTCGATCAGCAACTGAATCAACTTTCTGAGAAGGATACAGTAAAAGTAGTAGTAATCCAAAGTGCTGGCAAGCGTGCATTTTGTGCTGGAGCTTCATTTGCCGAAATGAAAGAGTTAAAAAACAAAGAAGAAGCTACCGCTTTTTTTATGGGTTTTGCCAAGCTCATCAACAGTATTCGATTACTGGATAAATTTGTCATAGTTCGAGTCCAAGGAAAAGTTGTAGGTGGAGGTGTAGGTTTGGTAGCCGCTTGCGATTATGCCATTGCCTTAGATACAGCTGAAGTCAAACTTTCCGAATTATCAATCGGGATTGGCCCCTTCGTGATCGAGCCTGCCGTTTCCAGAAAAATTGGAACAACAGCCTTTGGGCAGCTTTCACTTGATGCACATGAGTGGAAATCAGCTGAATGGGCTCAACAAAAAGGATTGTATACTTCAGTCTGTAAATCAAAGGAAGAGTTAGAGCATCTTGTTCTAAAAACAGCTTTGCGTTTGGCGAGTTACCCTAAAAAAGCAAATGCAAACCTTAGAAAACTCCATTGGAAAGATACCAATCACTGGCACAGCTTGCTTCCTAAAAATGCTGAAATTACAGCAACTTTAGCTTTAGAAAAAGCAACACAAGAAATTCTTAAAAAACTGTAATACAGATGAGTAATACAATTAGAGTAACGAAAGAGTTTAAATTTGAAACGGGTCACGCTCTTTTCGGATACGACGGTTTGTGTAAAAATGTTCACGGGCATAGTTATAAACTTTCCGTTACCCTTTTAGGAAAACCAATTCAAGACCCGACAAATGTCAAATTAGGAATGGTAATGGACTTTAGCGATCTCAAGACTATTGTTAACAAGCTAGTGGTCAAACCTTTTGATCATGCTACTGTATTGAATGTAAATTCACCTCATAAAGAATTGGCCGATAATATGGAACAAAGCGGTCATAAAATCATTCGAGTAAACTATCAACCCACGAGTGAAATGATGGTCATTGACTTTGCTCAAAAAATTGAAGCTGCATTGCCTTCACATTTAAAACTACATCATCTTATACTAAGAGAAACAGAAACGTGCTATGCAGAATGGTATGCTACAGATCAATAATATCCTAAAACCCTAAAGCCTTCAAGTCGGCCTTTGGTTTTGATTTAATCACTTCTCCTTCTTCGTTTAATTCATCACATTCGATAGGAATGGATAGGGTTTCAGGAGCTACAAAATCTTCAATTGAAATTCCCAAGTTAGGATCTTCATAGAGATGTTTCATATACCCTGCCCAAATAGGCAAGGCCATGGTGGCGCCTTGTCCAAAAGCAATGTCTTTAAAATGAACGGCACGGTCTTCACCCCCTACCCAAACACCAGTAGCTAAGTTGGGTACCATTCCCATAAACCAACCGTCACTTTGGTTTTGAGTGGTTCCTGTTTTTCCGGCAATGGGATTTTCAAATATATAAGGATAACCCGTGATGACCTTTTCGTACACATAGCTGGTTTTTTCCAGCCCTGCGTGTCGTAGTCTTGCTCCCGAACCTGCTTTGGTCACCCCCTGTAAAAGATTGACTGTGACGTAGGCTGCTTCCTCACTCAATACATCTTGGGTTTCTGGCACAACTTCGTACAATGCTCTTCCGTTTTTGTCTTCTATTCGAGTAATCACAACCGGTTTTACATAAATTCCTTGATTCGCAAACGTACTGTACGCTCCTACCATTTCAAATAAACTAATGTCTGGAGTTCCTAGCGCGATGGAAGGTACAGCCGGAAGGTTTGATGTAATCCCCATTTTACGGGCTAGATTGATTACCGGTCGAGGACCTACTAAATCCATAATTCGTGCACTTACGGTATTTACCGAGTTAGCTAACGCATTTTTTAAGGTTCGGGTTCGCCCGTATTTGTCTCCTGAATTTTTAGGACACCAGGCGTCTATATTGCCGTGTTTCATCGGTTCAATACAATAAAGTGCATCGGGAAGTGAATCACAAGGCGATAGTTTCAATTGATCAATCGCTGTGGCGTATAAAAAGGGTTTAAAAGTTGACCCGATTTGACGTCTTCCTTGTTTTACTTGATCGTATTGAAAATGTTTGTAATTGAATCCTCCAACCCAAGTCTTGACATGACCTGATTGTGGCTCCATAGACATTAGTGATGCTCTTAAAAAATGTTTGTAATACCGAATCGAGTCCATGGGTGTCATGATGGTGTCCCGTTCCCCGCTCCAGCTAAAAACATTCATGGGTGTTTTTTTATAAAAGGAGGCTAGAATTTCTTCTTCTTCAATCCCTGCCAATTTCATTTTTCTCCAGCGCTCTGTCCTGTATGCGGTCCGAACCATGAGGGTGTCAATTTCCCCTTCACGAAGATCTAAAAAGGGTGCTGTTGGGTTAGCTCTTTTGGTGTTTTGTCTGAAAAATTCTTTTTGTAGGTTTTTCATATGCGCATCTACTGCGGCTTCACCTTTGGCCTGCATGCGCGAATCAATAGTGGTAAAAATTCGAAGTCCGTCACGATAAAGCGAGTGCTTAGTTCCGTCTGCTTTAGGATTGTTTGCAATCCAATTGTCCATGAATTCTTTGAGATAAGCTCTAAAATAGGTTGCTAAACCTTCTCGGTGCGATTCTGGAGTATAGGTGATCGTGATTGGGAGTTGCGAAAGAGAGTCTTTTTCTTCTGGTGTAATCAACTCATTTCGTACCATTTGTTGAAAGACAATATTTCGTCGTTCTTTAACCCTTTGAGGTCTGCGGATGGGGTTGTAAAGCGAAGAGTTTTTAAGCATTCCTATAAGGGTAGCTGATTCCTCAATATTTAGTGTTTGAGGAGTTTTATTAAAAAAGATTTTTGCTGCAGAACGAACCCCGTCTGCTTGGTATCCAAAATCGTATTTGTTCAAATACAAAGAGAGGATTTCATTTTTGGTATAACGTTGTTCTAACTGTACAGCAATGACCCACTCCTGAGCTTTCTGTAAAACCGCTTTAACTTTATTTCTTGAGCGCACTCCAACAAAAATCTGACGTGCCAATTGTTGTGTAATCGTACTGGCTCCTCCTCTTTTCCCTAAGTAGGCAAAGGCGCGTAAGGTTCCTTTCCAATCAATTCCTGCATGCTCATAAAATCGCTCATCTTCTGTAGCAATGAGTGCCTGAACCATATTTTGAGGAAGTTCTTCATAAGTAATTGGTGTCCTGTTATCGTCCAAATAGTATTTCCCTAAAATCACTCCATCGGAAGAAATAATTTGAGTCGCTAAATTAGTTCTGGGGTTTTCCAATTGCTGAAGGTCAGGCATTGGACCGTACCACTCCAGTGCAGCTCCGCCAAAAAGTAGTCCAAGAGCGAGTGTCCCCACAAAAAATAAGCCCCACATCCACCTGATGTACTTTTTATAGGGCTGTTTTTTTGTTTTTTTTGTTTTTGCCATAGCTATTCGTCTTGAGCTTCAATACTTAATCCCACTGATACAATTCCTTTTAAAGCAGAAACACCTTCGGTACTCCCGCTGTTTCGCATGACCTGACCAATTTCGACAACCAGCGGCTTTTCAGTAGGGAAAATAACGCCTTCTTTCCACCACAATTTACTTTCTTTTACTTCCGTAAAACCAGTTCCCAACCAAGTTCCATCTGGATTTGCCATGGCATATTCTAAAGTATCTTGGAGTATCAAATCGTCTCCTGCTTTTAACGTACAGATCAAGAAAATATTTGTAAAAGCATACGAATTATCATTCCTTAATCGAACAAAAAGGCTTTGAGGACCGTTCTCAAATGAAAGATCGCTGAGTTCGAAAACGTAAGGTGTAGTACTCATACCTTCAGCTCCTATTGAGTGATAAGACGTAAAGCCAGTCTGCTTATTACAGGAGCTAAGCCCAATAAGCAGCACTACTATTAAGCCTACACTATGCTTTTTTATTTGGATCATTACGATAATTTTTTTTTCTATTTCGTCTAAAGGTTGCTTTTCGTTTAGGGCGATCAAAGCGGGTTAAACTGTCCTCTCCAATACCGTCATCAAAAGATTTGGTGTCAGTTGTCGTTGATGTTTCAACATAGTCTTCCAAAGAAGCAACTGCTGTGTTTGTTTTATTTTTATCGATGATCTCTTGAGCTGCTTCTAAAGTTAGTTTATGCCAAGTTATCCATTCGTTTTTGTAGGAATACCAAAGAATTCCTTTAAAAATATCCATCTTTTGGAAAACACCAATTCCTTTTTCGGTATGCAATTTAATTTCTGGTTTTGGAAATTTTTTGAGCTCGGAGCGGTATGCGTCCAACTCGTAATTGAGACAACACTTGAGTCGTCCACATTGACCCGAAAGTTTTTGAGGGTTTAAAGATAGTTGCTGATAGCGCGCTGCTCCAGTAGAAACTGATCGAAAATCTGTCAACCAAGTGGAACAACACAATTCACGACCGCAGGAACCAATTCCTCCCAAACGTGAAGCCTCCATTCTCAATCCAATTTGACGCATTTCAATACGAATGGAAAAAGCATGCGCCATGTCTTTAATAAGTTGTCGGAAATCTACTCGCCTATCAGCGGTATAATAAAAAGTGGCTTTTTTACCATCCGCTTGATACTCTACATCCGAGATTTTCATGTCCAATTTTAACGCAATGGCCAATGTTCTAGCTTTTTTTTGAACTGCTGCTTCTTGGGTTCGCAGCTCGTGCCATTTATCAATCTCTTGATCGTTTGCACTTCGGAGTAGGGTTCCAATGGTGTCGCTATCTACAGCTGTTTTTTTGCGTTTCATTTGCATTCTGACCAAAGGGCCTGCCAAGGTAACACGTCCCAGATCGTAGCCGTTATCTACTTTTGTAATCACTAAAGCTCCCGCTTGAGGGGTAAAATTTTCTGGAATACGATAAAACTCTTTACGACTGTTTTTAAAACGAACTTCTACAAAAGGACAAGCCTCTTGCCCCTCAGCTAATTGCATGTTTTCCAACCAATCAAAAACGGTGAGTTTATTACAGCTGTCACTTCCGCAGTTTCCATTGCTTTTGCATCCCCTTGGGGTGCCGTCACTTCCGCTAGCGCAACTGGAACAACTCATGAATTGATTTTGACCCTAAAGATACAGGGATTTGAACGAATCGCTAAAGAATAAAATCTTAAATTACTGTTTAAATTTTAAGACTTCGGAGCGTCCCTTTTTAAAAATCTTGTTGCTGTTGTGCGTTCCTTTTCGCAGCTCCCTCTGTTCCACTAAGGGTAAGGCAATGACCTCCTGACAAGCCGTGGAACAACATTGATCCATTTTTTCTTGGCACGACTCACATTGAATAAACAGCAGATGACAGGCTTCATTAATACAGTTGACGTGAGTATCACACGGTGCTCCACATTGATGGCATTGGGCAATGACCTCATCAGAAATTCGTTCTCCACGGCGTTCGTCAAAAACAAAATTCTTGCCTACAAACTTGTTGTCAATTCCCAAGGTTTTAACCTGACGAGCGTATTCTATGATCCCTCCTTCCAATTGATACACGTTCTGAAAGCCTTTGTGTTTAAAATAAGCACTTGCCTTTTCACAACGGATGCCTCCAGTACAATACATCAAAAGGTTTTTGTCTTCTTTGTACGCTGATAAGTCTTGCTCTATAATGGGTAAGGATTCTCTAAAGGTATCCACATCTGGAGTAATTGCCTTTTGAAAATGTCCGATCTCACTTTCATAATGATTGCGCATATCCACACAAATGGTGTTATCATCTTCTAATAAGCTATTGAATTCTAGGGCATTAACATGCTTACCTTTTTGAGTTACATCAAAAGAACTGTCCTCCAAACCATCGGCTACTATTTTATCACGGACTTTAATTGTGAGTTTTAAAAAGGATTTGTTGTCCTGTTCTACGGCAATATTCAATCGGACGTTTTCCAAAAAAGTAACACTATCGATTTGGGCTTTAAACAATCCAAAGTTTTTGGCAGGGACAGACAATTGTGCATTGATCCCTTCGTGGGCTACATAAATGCGCCCCAGAACTTCCAAAGGATGCCAATGGATAAACAAATAATCCCGAAACAATTGTGGATTTCCAATTTGGGCATATTGGTAAAAGGAGAGCGTAAGCCGGTCTTCACCTGCTTCTTCAATTAGCTGTGCGCGCTCATTCGCACTTAATTTGTTGTACAGTTGCATGCTATAAACGTTTAAGTGTATCGCAAAGGTAAGAAATTAGGTCTAGTCTGCTGCTTGATAGTCTTCTCCCAATTGTGATATCGTGTTTTCAAATAGGAATACACCATAGCCGTTTTAGAGCATTTAATTTTTTCTTTTCAAGCGTTGAGAAAAAATAGCTCTTTTGGTTTTTTGACCGTTGACTTCTGTGTCGGCAAAAATCAAATGTGATGTTTGTGCGGTTGGCTTCAGTATCAAAAACAACGGTCTAGTATAAGAATAGTAGCAGGTTTCGGAATTATTTTCGTCAATTCACAAAAAAATTAAAGTGGCTACAATCCCCTTAATGTTGAAACTTTCGCGGCTATTATTTTTATACAATGTTAGGTTTCGTGTTTTATTCTTTGTTTATAATTGATTTTGAAGAGTTTTTGTAAATGTGTATACACTAAATCAATATCTTTAATTTTATAAAAATCACAATTCAATAATCTTTATTTTACCAATGTCCCTGCCACAATCATCAGATGCCATGATGATGAGTTTCTCATTTTCTACTTTTATTTCCCCAATAAAATAATCCGTGGTTGCAATATGGTGCATTATACCAAAGTAGCGATTCTTTATATAAACATCACTATAGTAGGAATCGCATTCGCAATGACTGTCTGGAATAAAACACGCTTTAATATATAGATATAAGGTGTTATCTTTTACTACAATTTGCCTGTCATAGTCGTAGCCAAGGGACGAAAATAAAGTCATTAATAACCAATAGATTAACGACATTGGAATGATAACAAGGAACGCTAAAGTTTTTAAAATAGCTATTAATAGAAAAAACTTTTTTTTTAAAATGCTTCTTTTTTTCCACATTTTATAGATGTAAATAATAGTTAAAATATAGACTGATACCCAAAGTGAAGCGACTACCGTTACTCGGGTTTCTTCAAGTTCGGGAATAACCTTTACCAACGTTGCTAATGAAACAACAACAATCCATATAATTAGGATGTTAGAAATGTTAATTATCTTTTTTCCGAACATAAATACTGTAATTTAAACGACTTAGGCCATCGCCATAGATGTAAAGTCTATCCTCATCCAACTTGTAAGTCGTATTTTCTCCAACCTCTACAGACTCAACTAGATGCTGGAGAAAACTGATTGTAATGACTTTTTGGTTGATTTTATTCAATATTGTTACACCATTGGAGAGAATATAGTCGTTGGTAAGGTTGGTTAATTTATAAGTGTTGTTTCCGGTTTGAACGATGTTTTTTGGGTTAATACGAATATCACTACTGTAATAAGTAATCTCTGGGTCAAAGACCCTTATAGTACTTTGGTGCTTATATGAGGAGTATTCAGGCAGAAACCCTCTAAATAAACTTGTAAGTTTTGACTCACTAGCTTTCTCTGTACAGAAAAGAAATGAATAAAGTCCCCAAGTATAACTACCGTCATTTGCATATTCTC
>CBFHJD010000032.1:0-288 GCA_965656215.1 Flavobacteriaceae bacterium | reverse complement strand
AATATCTGCAGTAAAGAAATAAGTAGCAGGGTTGTTTAAGGAGCCAATATTTAAATATTCTTCTGCTTGATTAAGGGTTTTTGGCTCAGGCCCATATTGTACAACATCTTCATAAATTTTTACATCATCTAGGAACCCTAAAGAAGGGGAGTATTGAAGGCTAAAACTTTCATCATCTAATAAATAACGGTATTGACTACTTTTAGGGGTATAATCCCCTAGAATATTAACTCGCACATTTTCTTCTTCATCCAGAAAAAGAGTAATGATGCTTGGGCGAGGTAAGAT
>CBFHJD010000031.1:0-27548 GCA_965656215.1 Flavobacteriaceae bacterium | reverse complement strand
GGAATTTGCTTGTAAACTCGCAGGGACAAAACTAGTTCTTGTTCTGGGACACACCGCTTGTGGGGCCGTAAAAGGCGCCTGTGATCATGCACGCTTGGGCAATCTTACTGCATTAATCAATAAAATTGAACCCGCTGTAGAGGCGGTTAAAGAGCCACAGGATGAGAGTATTAGAAATTCCTCCAATATTGACTTTGTCAATGAGGTTGCTGCAGAGAATGTTAAAATGACCCTGAACAATATTCGAAATCAGAGTGAAGTACTCAAAGAAATGGAAGATGCAGGTGAAATTCAAATTTTAGGGGGTATGTACGACATCCACACAGGAGCGGTACATATTTACTAAAAAACCCTTATCAATAATTATTAAACCCTTTCTTTGGTTGCCTTAGAAAGGGTTTTTTATAAGTTACTTAACTTGCAGTAAAATTTTTTCCCATGAGACTTTCCAATTACGCTTTCCTATTCTTTTTAATCCTTTCTTGTTCGCAATCTTCAAAAGAACTAGTATATCCCAAAACTCAAAAAATTCCAGTAATCGACACCTATTTTGGAGAAGATGTCATAGACAATTACCGTTGGTTAGAAGATGATAATAGTGAGGAAACAAAGCGTTGGGTTTCAGCGCAAAATAAAGTCACCTTTTCTTATTTAGATGAAATCCCTTTTAGAAACCAACTCAAAGACCGATTAGAAAAGTTATGGAACTACGAAAAGCTATCAGCTCCTTTTGAAGAAGGATCTTTTACCTATTATTACAAAAATGACGGACTTCAAAATCAATATGTTGTTTACAGAAAAGGAGAGGACAAAAGGGAAGAAATTTTTCTTGATCCGAATACTTTTTCTGAGGACGGTACCACTTCGTTAGCGGGCTTGAGTTTTTCTAAAAGCGGGAAACTTGCAGCCTATTCAATTAGCGAAGGGGGTAGTGATTGGCGAAAGATAATCGTGATCGATGCTTTAAAAAATGAAGTGATAGAAGACACTTTGGTGGATATTAAGTTTAGTGGAATACAATGGAAAAACGATGAAGGATTTTTTTATTCAAGCTACGACAAGCCAAAAGGAAGTGAATTGAGTGAAATGACAAATCAACATAAGCTTTATTATCACAAAGTTGGAACTCCTCAATCCCAAGATCAACTAGTTTACGGAGGAACAGCCAAAGAAAAACACCGTTATGTAGGTGCCAGTGTAACAGAAGATGGACGTTATCTCTTCATTTCAGCATCCAAGACTACTTCGGGCAACATCAGCTTTCTAAAAAACTTAGACCGGCCTAACAGTCCTTTAGTTGCAGTAGATGAAGATTACAGTACCGACAGTTATTTACTTGAGAGTGATGGAGCTACCTTTTTTATCGTTACAAATAAAGACGCTCCCAATCAAAAACTGATAAAGGCAACTGCAAATCGGCCCAATGAGAAATATTGGGAAGACGTAATTTCTGAAACAGAAAATGTATTATCAGTGAGTAGTGGGGCAGGATACTTTTTTGCACGTTATATGATTGATGCAATTACCCAAGTCGTTCAATATGATTTTAAGGGTAATAATTTAGGAAAAATCGAGTTGCCAGGTGTAGGAACTGCTCGAGGGTGGAATGGGAAAAAAGAGGAGAAGCAATTGTACTACAGTTTCACCAATTACCATTCACCAGGGATTATTTATGCATTTGATCCTAAATCGAAGACATCAGAAAAATATTGGGCTCCTGAAATTGATTTTGATCCTGAAAATTATATTTCAAAGCAGGTTTTTTACACCTCTTCTGATGGAACTAAAGTACCCATGATTATTACGCACAAAAAAGGAATTGAATACAATGGTAAAAATCCAACGATACTTTATGGCTACGGAGGATTTAATATTAGTTTACAACCCTCTTTTAGTATCGCAAATGCTGTTTGGATGGAACAAGGAGGAGTGTATGCAGTCCCCAATTTAAGAGGTGGAGGCGAGTATGGTAAAGAATGGCATAAGGCAGGGATTCAGCAGAACAAACAGAACGTTTTTGACGATTTTATTGCTGCAGGTGAATACCTTATCTCAGAACAAATTACAAGTCCTGAATTTTTGGCCATTCGTGGAGGTTCAAATGGAGGGCTTTTGGTAGGAGCTACCATGACCCAGCGCCCCGATTTAATTAAAGTTGTGTTACCCGCTGTTGGGGTATTGGATATGTTACGCTATCATAAGTTCACCGCGGGGGCAGGCTGGTCCTATGATTATGGAACGGCTGACGATTCTAAAGAAATGTTTGACTATCTAAAGGGGTACTCTCCGGTTCACAATGTAAAAGAAGGAACACAATATCCTGCTACATTAGTAACCACAGGAGATCATGACGACCGAGTTGTTCCCGCACATTCATTTAAGTTTGTTTCAGAATTACAAGATAAACATCAAGGAGAAAACCCTGTGCTCATACGTATAGAAACCAAAGCTGGTCACGGTGCAGGAACCCCTGTTTCAAAAAGAATAGAGCAATACGCAGATATTTTTGGCTTCACTCTTTTTAATATGGGGTATCAAGTTTTACCAGAAAACACGAAGACTAAAATCAAGGGTTAATCTTTTAGGAATGATTCGAAAAGCAACAACTGAGGATGCAACTTCTACATATTTCTTGGAGGAATTGCAGGTACTTTTTGATTATTTTACCCTATCTAAAATTTAAATAAATATTCTATGATAGAAACGAAGTTTTTTTTGGCGGGATTTGCATTGAGTTCATATGTCTTTATGCTTCAACCCATAATTAGTAAAATTGTTTTTACTCTAAAAAAAAAATCTGTAAAAATTGAACTTAATTTGTTCAAAATAATTGCTGAAACATTGATTTTTTCAATTGTTTTTTCTTTCAGTCTATGGGTTTTAAATGAGATTTTAGGTGAAGGAGGCATTGAATCAATTATGTTTTCTATTGTAGTGGTATTGGCAAAACCTAGTTATGATTTTTTGATACTACCTACATGGTATCTTATAAAGAATAAAAACTATTCTGTTAATTACAAAATGTCCTCCTTCCTTGATAAGATTGGTTTTCCCTATAGAGTTATACTTATAAAAGACGGTGGTCAAAACGCATATGCTACTGGAATACTGTCAGCAAATTCAATTATTCTTATCAGTAAAGATTTACATAAAAAAATGTCAGAAAAAAACATGGAAGCAATTCTATGTCATGAAGTTGGACACCATGAAAAAAGGCATCTACTTAAAAACTATATAATTTATTTAATAATCGCATTAATTATTTATTTGATTTTTTATACTAGAGGAATAATGTTCTCATTATCGGAAATTAATCAAATTACCAATCTAGTTTCAGTAGCATTTGTCGGAGGAATTTCGGGAGCAATTTATTACTATGTTCCTGCTAAGTTTCAAAAAAAACATGAATTTGAAGCAGATTTTTTTGCAGCAAAAAAGGTTGGTTTAAAGAATTATATTGATGCTTTAAAAGAACTTGACAAAATAAGTGATGGTCAAGTATCTAAAGGGGGTATTACTCATCCTACTTTAAGAAAAAGGATTGAAAACTTAAGAAAAAACTGTCATGAATAATAGTCTTTTGGCTTTGCTTCTCCTTAGGAATTTAGCTTTACAGGCAATTCTATTGATTATGAGTTCAAAGAAGAATTTTGTCCTTGCCCCAATGAATTAAAATCAATTAATACAGGTATTCTTCCTAACGAAGTAAGCATTCGTTTTCACGAAAACTTAGGATTCAGAAAAGTTGGCCAGCTTGAAAAAGTGGGGTTCAAATTCAACCGATGGATTGATGTTGGTTATTGGGAGTTAAACCTTTGAGGTTTATTAATCTTCCATTGAAAAATCTTCCATAAATTTTGTGGTGTAATTTCCATCAACATAATCGGGATGGCTCATCAATTTTAGATGAAATGGAATTGTAGTTTTAACTCCCTCAATGATAAATTCTTCTAACGCTCTTTTCATTTTGCTGATTGCCCCTTCGCGTGTTTGTGCGGTGGTAATCAGTTTGGCAATCATTGAGTCGTAATGAGGAGGAATAACATATCCACTGTACACATGAGTGTCCAAACGTATGCCATGACCCCCAGGAAAATGTAAGGTAGAAATAACTCCAGGGCTCGGTCTGAAATCATTGTAAGGATCTTCCGCATTAATTCTACATTCAATGGAGTGGAGTTTAGGGAAATAATTTTTACCCGAAATTTTTTCACCTGAAGCAACTTTAATTTGCTCGTGAATTAGATCGTAATCAATGACTTGCTCAGTGATGGGGTGTTCAACCTGAATCCGTGTATTCATTTCCATAAAGTAGAAGTTTCTGTGCTTGTCTACTAAAAACTCTATGGTTCCAGCACCTTCGTACTTGATGAATTCCGCTGCTTTTACTGCAGCTTCACCCATTTTTTTTCTGAGTGCGGTTGTCATAAAGGGAGAAGGAGTCTCTTCAGTTAGCTTTTGGTGTCTTCGCTGTACAGAACAGTCTCTTTCTGACAAATGACAAGCTTTTCCAGAAGAATCCCCTACAATTTGAATTTCAATATGTCGAGGTTCTTCAATCAGCTTTTCCATATACATTCCGTCATTGCCAAAGGCAGCACTAGCTTCTTGGCGTGCACTATCCCAAGCCTTTTGAAGTTCGTCGGGTTTCCATACAGCACGCATTCCTTTTCCTCCACCTCCTGCAGTGGCTTTGAGCATGATCGGATAGCCTATTTCAACAGCCAAGGATTCCGCTTCTTTTAAAGAGTCTAATAAGCCCTCTGAGCCTGGAATTGTGGGTACCCCAGCAGACTTCATGGTGGCTTTGGCAGAAGCTTTATCTCCCATTTTGTCGATCATATCAGCAGAAGCTCCAATAAATTTGATATCGTGTTCTTGACAGATCTTAGAAAATTTAGCATTTTCTGATAAAAAGCCGTATCCAGGATGGATAGCATCAGCATTGGTAATTTCAGCTGCTGCAATAATATTGGACATTTTTAAATACGATTCATTACTTGCAGCGGGACCAATACATACTGCTTCGTCGGCAAAACGGACGTGTAAACTATCAGCATCTGCTTTAGAATACACCGCTACAGTTTTCACCCCAATTTCTTTGCAGGTTCGAATAATGCGCATTGCAATCTCTCCGCGATTGGCAATTAAAATTTTATTAAACATGAGACCGAATTAGGATGGATTGATAACAAACAAAGGTTGATCGAATTCAACGGGTGAAGCGTCATCCACAAGAATTTTAACAATGGTGCCGCTAATTTCTGATTCGATTTCATTGAATAGTTTCATGGCCTCGATTACACATAAAACAGCTCCGTCTTTAACCGTGTCACCCACTTCAACAAAGGTAGGTTTGTCTGGGGCAGCTTTGCGGTAAAAAGTACCGATAATAGGAGATTTGATTGTGATGAGGTTGTCATCAGCTGCACTTTGTTCAGCTGTTGCCTCAACAGCAGCAGGAGCAGCTACAGGAGCAGCTACAGGAGCTGGAGCAGCCAATGGAGCTGGAATTGTTTGCATTTGTTGAACAAAGCTTGACTCAACTTGTTGTGGATCAGAACCTGTTTTAATGGTGATTTTAATATCTTCCATTTCAAGTTTAACTTCTTGGGCTCCTGATTTTGCCACAAATTTGATTAGATTTTGAATGTCTTTAATATCCATAAATAATTGTTTTTTAATATGCCCATGTAAGGTAGGCAGCACCCCAAGTAAATCCGCCGCCAAAAGCAGCAAAGACCAACTTGTCCCCTTTTTTAAATTTTGATTTATAATCGTTTAATAACAGCGGAATTGTTGCTGCTGTTGTATTGCCGTAATAGGCTATATTCATGAGTACTTGATCCTCTTTAAGACCAATTCTTTTAGCAGTCGCATCAACAATTCTTTTATTCGCTTGATGTGGAACTAGGAAACTAATTTCTTCTCCTTTTAAATTGTTGCGTTCTTTTATTTTTTCAGCAGCGTGAGCCATTTCTGATACGGCATATTTAAACACAGTTTTTCCCTCTTGAAAAAGACTATGCCAATTATTTTCAACGGTTTCTTTAGTCGTTGGATGCAAGGAGCCACCTGCTTTAATTCGAAGTGACATACGTTCTTTTCCATTACTCCTTAGGTATTCATCCTCCCAGCCAAATTCATTTATACTCGGTTCAAAGAGTACTGCTCCTGCTCCATCACCAAAAATGATGCAGGTAGTACGGTCTGTGTAGTCAACAATGGATGACATTTTATCCGCTCCGATTAACAATACCTTTTTGTACCGACCAGAAGTGATGTAAGCTGCACTCGTGCTCATTCCATACAAAAAACCTGAACAGGCTGCACTTAAGTCATAGGCAAAAGCGTTGTGCGCCCCTATGGTCGAAGCAACATAAGCTGCTGTTGCTGCAACGTGTATGTCGGGTGTAATTGTGGCAACGATAACCAAGTCAATGCTTTCAGGATCTAAATCGTTTTTTGAAATCAAATCTTGAGCTGCTTCAATGGCTAAAAATGAAGTTGCTTTGTCTTTATCTTTTAGAATCCGACGTTCTTTAATGCCTGTTCGTGAAGTAATCCATGCATCGTTGGTGTCCACCATTTTTTCTAAATCTTCATTAGATAAAATTGTATCAGGCACATAACCCCCAACAGCTGTGATCGCTGCTTTTGTTTGATTCGTCCTTTCTAGATTCATGCTAATGTGTAGCAGTAATGTAATCTATTACTAAGTGAAGATAGTGGTTTTTTTATGCTTTCAAAATTATTGATATAAAAAAACGGGAATGAATAAGGCGTGCTATTCAAGCCGAAGGAATTAGGCTTCAGCAGTAGCTGCTGAGTCAACAAGTACTTTACCTCTGTAGTAAAGTTTTCCTTCATGCCAGTGGGCTCTGTGGTATAGATGCGCCTCTCCAGTTGAAGAGCAAGTTGCAATTTGCTGATCGGAAGCTTTGTAATGCGTACGTCTTTTATCTCTTCTTGTTTTAGAAATTTTTCTTTTAGGATGTGCCATAATTTTTATTTTTTATCCTTTTTACAAAAGATCTTTTAATTTATTCCAACGTGGATCTTCAGATCCTTTTAAATGCGTTTCTTTTGGTTCTAATGCTTTGAGTTTTTCAACAATTTCACTTTTTAAGCTCCCGTCCTCTATACCTGGATGAACCCGTTTTTGTGGAAGGGCCAATACGACCATCTCATAAAAGTATTGGGAAACATCGATTTGGTAACTTCCTTCAGGCAACACCAAAATTTCATCTGATGGATTGCTGGATGGTGTTCCAAATTTGACAATTAAATCGAACACGATGTCAATTGGATAATCAAACAATTCAGTGGAAACATCACAAGGAAGCAGAACGGGTCCATTTACCTCAAAATGCAATTCCAAAAAACTCACTTTTTTATCTAAAGTCAGATGGCCTTTTAAGGCAGCTCGATTGAAATCATTAAACTCAAAATGCGCAAAGAACGTATCGTCAATTGAAAATTCAAAATGGTGCTTTCCGTCTTTCAGTCCCACAAACGGGATTGTAAATTCCTTAATGGCATCCATTTGTCCTCCAATTGATCGGCAAATTTATAAAAAAAACTGAATCAATGGGCTAATTTTGAAGGGATTCTAAATTAGTTTACACTTACTAATTGGTTCGCGATCAAATATTCTGCTATTTGCACGGTATTTGTTGCTGCTCCTTTTCGCAAATTATCAGCCACTATCCACATATTTAAGGCGTTAGGGTGGGAGGTATCGCGGCGAATACGCCCTACAAATACAGCGTCCTTCCCTTCCGCATCTATGGGCATGGGATAAAGTTGGTTTGCAGGATCGTCTTGAACTTCAACCCCTGAGGTCTTTTGAAGAATTTCTCGAATATGCTGTACATCAAATTCTTTTTCGAATTCGATATTTACAGACTCACTGTGACCACCAACTACAGGAATTCGAACCGCTGTTGCAGTAATTCCAATAGCTGCGTCATTTAGAATTTTATGAGTCTCATGAACCAATTTCATTTCCTCTTTGGTATAATCGTTTTCAAGAAATACATCGCAATGCGGGAGTGCATTCTTGTGAATTTGATGCGGGTAGGCTGCATCAGCTTGTTCACCTTTTGACTCCTTATCTAGTTGTTGTACCGCTTTTACACCTGTCCCTGTAATGGATTGGTAAGTAGAAATAATGAGTCTTTTAATTTTAAATTCTTTGTGAAGTGGAGCTAAGGCCATTACCATTTGAATGGTAGAACAGTTTGGATTCGCAATGATTTTATCTTGCTTGCTTAATTCTTCTCCATTAATTTCAGGTACAATTAGTTTTTTTGAGACATCCATTCTCCAGGCTGAAGAATTATCAATTACAGTTGTTCCTACTTCAGCAAACTTTGGGGCCCAGGTTAAAGAAGTGTCTCCACCAGCGGAAAATAAAGCAATATCAGGCTTCAAAGCTACGGCGGTATCTAATCCAATTACCTTATGTGCGCTGCCTTTAAAGTTTAGGCTTTTACCCACTGAGCGCTCTGAGGCAACCAAGAACAACTCGCTTATGGGAAAATTTCTTTCCTCCAGTACTTTCAGCATAATTTCACCTACCATTCCAGTAGCACCAACCACCGCTATTTTCATTGTAATAATTTTAAATTCAGTTCAAAAATACTACTAATTCTAGGGCAACCAAATATGATTCATTTTTGTTTCAAAAAAATAACAAAATGTTTGATTTAAAACAAAATCCTAGGAGTGCAGCACACGCTTAATTCGGGGTCCAATTCCAGTAAGTAACTCATAACTAATGGTATTTCCAGATTTAGCAAAATCTTCAGCTGAATTGGAGGGGTCAAAAAAAGTAACTTCATCACCTGTTTCACAAGAAATGCCAGTAATATCAATCATCAACATATCCATACAAACATTGCCGACTATAGGCACATTTTGTCCTTTAATATTGACGGTTGATTGGTGGTGTCCGAAATGACGACCGATCCCGTCTGCGTGGCCTAAAGGAAGTGTTGCAACCGTAACTGACTTTGGAGCAATCCATCCGTTATTATACCCTACAGAAGCCCCTTTTTCTACTTGATGAATTTGACTTATTTTTGATTTTAATACAGCTACTGGTTTTAACAGAGCGTCCCATTCTGGTTTGTTCGCATAACCGTGAAAGGCAATTCCACAGCGAACTGCATCGTATTGGTATTCGGGATAATTAAACACGCCAGAGCTATTCAGTAAATGGAATTTTGGTGCTGTTTTAGCCGCTTCAAGATGTGTTTTTTTGATTTCCTCAAAACGTTTAATTTGTAACGTACAGATTGAAGAAGGGCGTTCCTCTTCGGAGGCTGCCAAATGAGAATATACGCTTTCTAATCTAAACTGGGGAGCGCTTATTTTTTCTAATACCCATTTCATTTCACTTATTCGAAAACCAACCCGATTAAGTCCGGTGTTGTATTTGATGTGAATAGGGTAATTTTTAATTCCCATTTTATCTAAATGCAGTTTAAAAGAAATCAAAAGCTCTTTAGAATAGATACACGGCTCCAAATTAGCATCGATAAGTTCAGCGATTGCATTTTTTTGCGGATAAAATACCATGATGGGGGTCTTGATTCCTTGCTTTCTAAGCTGAAGGCCTTCTTCAGCATAAGCAACGGCAAGTTTATCAATACCCAACGATACGAGTCGTTTTGCAAAATGAATGGCATGACTTCCGTAGGCGTTTGCTTTGACTACGCCAATGCACTGTGTTGTATTAGCGATTTGCTTACGAATAATTTCGTAATTGTGGTTTAGGTGCGAAAGGTAAAGATGAAGTGTATTCAAAAGTGTCAGGGACTAAGAATTTTTATTTTTCTTTTTTGACTGACTTTTCTTTTTTTTAGCATTGAAAAAAGCAGCACGTGAAAGGGGTTCGTAATTATCTTTTTCACCCAAAAGAACTAATTCCTCTTTTGCTGAAATGCGATGACTGTAATTTGCTAAGTTTCCGGTTCGAGTACAGATGGCGTGTACCTTGGTAACGTATTCAGCAGTTGCCATAAGAGCTGGCATAGGGCCAAAAGGCTTTCCTTGATAGTCCATATCCAACCCAGCTACAATCACACGAATACCCCGATTCGCTAAGTCGTTACAAACCTGTACAATTTCATCGTCAAAAAATTGAGCTTCATCAATACCCACTACATCACAGCCGTCGGCAAGAATGGGGATGTTGGTAGCTGCTGGAACTGGAGTGGAAGGGATTTGATTCTGATCGTGAGAAGTAACGAGTTCGTCATCATATCGCAAGTCAATGGCAGGTTTAAAAATTTCGATTTTTTGCTGAGCAAATTGGGCTCTTTTTAAACGACGAATTAATTCTTCTGTTTTACCCGAAAACATGGAACCACAGATCACTTCGATCCATCCAAATTGTTCACTGCTGTTAACGGTATTTTCTAAAAACATTTTGTAATTTTCAGCTAAAATAAAGGAAGTCGCCCACCACGTGTTCACAAAGGTATTAAATTTCGGTTGGGTTGAAGCAGATAATTTCATGACAGAAAAAATAAAACAAGCGCTGAAAGCCTGGGCTGAAGATGTTTTAAAAAATCAAGCCCAATGGGATACGGTTCAACTGCATCAGGCAATCCAAACCTTATACGAACTGTCTGTTTGCCAAAAGATTTTAATGGATGAAAATTCCCCTTCAACGGATCTTTGGAAACGACAGCAAGTTGAACTTTCATCAGTTTTGGAGACCTTAACAGGGCCTCCCCAAACCAAAAAAATTGATGCGGAAGACTCTCTTGAGGTACCTCCCATGATGGAAACCATTAAAAATATGGTAACCGAGATGCCTGAATCGGAAAATTACGAGCTTCTTTTTAACGCGGTTGAGGAACCGCCGATCTTTATTCCTAAAGACGAGCAAGGAAATAAGGTGAACCAAAATGAAGTTGCCCCCCCTTTGCATAGCGAAGAGCGAAAAAATTTAAACGACCATTTTACCACATCGCTAACTATTGATTTAAATGACCGATTGGCATTCATCAAGCATTTATTCGAGGAAAATGTTTCAGACTACGAAGCAGTAATTTCTCAAATAGTAACGTATGACACTTGGGCGGAAGTACAATATTTTATTGATACCAAGGTAAAAATTGAATACCCTCACTGGAAAGACAAAGAAGACATTAAGGAACGTTTTATGACGATTTTAAAAAATAATTTTAATGCTAACTAAAAACCCTTAACCCTTTAATAAATGATCAATTTGATCTACTTGATTCCAACCCCCATAGGTAACTTAGAAGACATGACGTTTAGAGGTATTCGTTTGTTAAAAGAAGTGGATTTTATTTTAGCTGAGGATACGCGAACGAGTCAAAAATTACTCAAGCATTACGCCATTGAAACACCCATGCAAAGTTTTCACATGCATAACGAGCATAAAAAGGTTTCTCAAATTGTAGCTGAAGTACTCCGAGGAAAAACAATTGCCTTAATCTCGGATGCGGGCACGCCTGGAATTTCTGACCCAGGTTATCTTCTTGTACATGAAGCTTTAAAGGAAGGGATTGAGGTACAGTGCTTGCCTGGAGCCACGGCGCTGATTCCAGCCCTTGTTCAAAGTGGATTAGCTGCTGATCGATTTATTTTTGAGGGTTTTTTGCCGCCCAAAAAGGGAAGACAAAGTCGTCTCGAAAAGATGGCTGAAGAGTCGCGTACATTAGTTTTTTATGAATCGCCTCATAAACTCATCAAAACCTTGGGGCAGATGATTCCTCATTTTGGCTCAGAGCGAAAGCTAGCTGTAGTTCGGGAGATTAGTAAAAAATTCGAAAGCAATTTTAGAGGCAGCTTAGAAAATGCCCTAGCATTTTTCGAACAAAACCCTCCTAAAGGAGAGTTTGTTGTGGTTGTAGAAGGAAAAAAGAATAAATAAAATGTTGTGGAAAGCCCTACTTACTCCGCAAACGAGCGCGGTTCAGGAGTTGAGTAACTTACTCAATGTGCCTGAGGTAGTCGCCTTTCTGTTGGTTCAGAGAGGGATTACAACTTTCGATCAAGCCAAGGCATATTTTAGACCCGACTGGGACGCCTTACACGATCCTTTTTTGATGCAAGATATGCAAATGGCTGTTCAGCGAATTCAAAAAGCGATTAATGGTCAAGAAGCGGTGATGGTTTTTGGAGATTATGATGTTGACGGAACAACGGCTGTCGCTTTGATGACTTCTTTTCTTGAAAATCATCTAGAAAGAGTAATTCCATATATTCCAGATCGTTACAAAGAAGGTTACGGTATTTCAATGGCTGGAATTGACCATGCCAATGCGGAGGGTATCCAGTTAATTGTTGCTCTTGATTGCGGAATCAAAGCTCATGACCAAATTGCATACGCCAATACCTTAGGAATTGACTTTATCATTTGTGACCATCACCTTCCTGATGCAATCCTCCCAAAAGCATTAGCTGTACTTGATCCCAAAAGACCGGATTGTGAATATCCTTATAAAGAGTTGTGTGGCTGTGGAATTGGATTTAAGTTGATTCAAGCGCTTCAGCACTTCTTAAAACTTCCAACAACAGACCTAGCGCCTTATTTAGATTTGGTAGCGACAGCCATAGCTGCTGACATCGTACCCATGACGGGTGAAAATCGATTACTGACCTACTTTGGGATTGAGCAAATGAGGAAAAAGGCACGCCCTGGATTTCAATTTTTTATCACGAATTTAAAAAAGCCAGTTCGGGTTAGTGATTTGGTGTTTGTAATTGCGCCTAGAATAAACGCAGCAGGTAGAATGAATCAAGGGATTAATGCTGTAGAATTATTACTTTCTAAAAGTCAAGAGGAGGCGCTGCCTTTGGCCCGTTCTATCGAATTTTATAATACTGAACGCCGCTCCACAGACGAACGAATTACCAAGGAAGCACTGCAGCAAATTGAACTTACCGAAGCCCAGTTTAAGTCTAGTACAGTAGTTTATCATCCTTCCTGGCATAAAGGGGTGATTGGAATTGTGGCTTCAAGATTGATTGAACAGTATTACCGTCCTACGGTTGTTTTGACTCAATCAGAAATAGTTTTAGCCGGCTCGGTACGTTCGGTTAAAGGATTTGATGTGTATCAAGCTCTTGAAGCCTGTAAGGAGCACATGATTCAATTTGGTGGGCATAAATACGCAGCAGGCTTGACCTTAAAAGAAGAACAATTGGAGGCCTTTAGAGCAGCATTTGAACAAGCCGTTGAAAGTCGTATTTTGGATTCACAGCGGAGCCCTGTAATGCTTTACGATACAGTTTTAGCCTTAGATCAAATTACCCCCAAGCTCTATCGGCTTTTAAAACAAATGGCGCCTTTTGGTCCTAAAAATATGAAGCCAGTATTTGTAACGCACAATTGTACAGATAAAGGCGGAAGTCGTATAGTTGGGAAAGAAAATGAACATTTAAAACTTGAAATCATAGATTCGACCGCTACCGCCATACAAGGCATTGGTTTTGGACTCGGGCAACATTACACCAAGGTGAAGCAGAAGCTGCCGTTTTCAATTTTGTACACCCTAGAGGAAAACGAATTTAATGGCCTTAAAAGTTTACAACTTGTGGTTAAAGATCTTTTGTTTAAGACCATTTGAGGCTCAATTCAAAAAAAAAGAAGACTCTAAATCTTTGAAAGTAATTTTAAGGTAGAAGGATCATGAGGATGAGCAATTTTACCATCGATATCTTCCAGGACTTTGTTGGCCAATTGTTTGCCAAGTTCCACACCCCATTGGTCATAGCTATAAATGTTCCATAAAACACCTTGTACAAATATTTTGTGTTCGTAAAGTGCAATTAAGGCCCCCAAGTTTTCAGGATTCAATTGTTCAATTAAAATAGTATTGGTGGGTTTGTTGCCCTCAAAGATTTTAAAAGGCGCTAGTTGTTGCTGTTGTTCTTCGGTTAAACTAGAATTTTTAAGTTCAGCTAGCACTTGTGCTTCACTTTTCCCGGTCATCAGTGCTTCTGTTTGGGCAATAAAATTTGCCAACAGCTTATTTTGATGGTCTGCATTTCCATTTAAGGATTTTTTGAAACCGATAAAGTCAGCTGGAATAAGTTTTGTACCCTGATGAATCAATTGGAAAAAGGCATGTTGTGCATTGGTTCCAGAAGCCCCCCAGATTATTGTTCCTGTTTGATAGTGTACAGGCTTTCCATCACGTCCAACATATTTACCATTACTTTCCATGATTCCTTGTTGGAGGTATGCAGGGAGATTTCTGAGGTATTGAGTATAAGGTAGTATGGCTTCGCTTTCTGCACCTAAGAGATTATTGTACCAAATACTCAAGAGTGCAAGTACAACTGGAATATTGTGCTCAAAAGGCGTTTCTTCAAAATGAAGATCCATTTTCCCTGCACCTTGAAGTAATGCTTTAAAATGATCTGGTCCAACTGCCAGACAGATACTTAGCCCTACTGTACTCCAAAGTGAAAAACGACCGCCTACCCAATCGTTCATAGGGAAGGTATTGTCGGCATCAATTCCAAAAGTTTTGGTTTTTTCAAGATTAGTAGAGACCGCTACAAAATGTTTTGCTATTCCCTCTTCTGAAGCCTGGGACAAAAACCATTTTCGGATGCTGTTCGCATTACTCAAAGTTTCCTGAGTAGTAAATGTTTTTGAAACAATGACAAATAATGTAGTTTCTGGATTTAATCCCTTTACCATTTCAACGTGATGGTCTCCCTCTACATTAGAAACAAAGCGGACTTCTAAATGATTTTGATAATGCGCCAAAGCTTCAACTACCATTGCAGGTCCAAGATCTGAGCCTCCTATCCCGATGTTGACCACATGGGTAATGGATTTGCCCGTATAGCCTTTCCAATTTCCAGAAATGACTTGATCACAAAAGGCGAACATTTTTTTTTGAGCTGCCTCAACTTCAGGGAGAATGTTTTTTCCATCTACTATAATGGGCTGTTTTTTAAGTGATCGTAAAGCAGTATGAAGTACCGCTCGATTTTCTGTTGCATTGATTGCTGCTCCAGAAAACTGAGCCTGAATAGCCTCGGATAGTCCGCTTTCTTTAGCAAGGTCTAGTAGTAATTCTAATCCCTTTTTGTCAATTCTGTTTTTGGAAACATCTACATAAAAATCTTCCCAATCAAAGCTGGTGTAGTCCAAACGATTCGGTTCGTTTTTAAAGTGAGTTTCGATTGAGGTCTGCGCTATTTCTTGCTGATGAGCAATAAGGGCATTCCAAGAAGGGTTTTCTGTTAAAGGGGTATTAGGAAGGGTCTTTCTTTGCATTTTCTTTTTGATTAAGGATTACAGCCATTTCAGAATCCACTTGAGTTTCAAAAGTAATGCAATCTAATTTAGTTTTATAGGGTACGATATGTTGGGCAAATTTGGATTTTAGTTCTCGGGCAATAGGTTTGGCTTCAGGGAGCTTTTGCTTGAAGGGATCCACCTGTCTTCCATTTTTCCAAAATCGATAACATACATGAGGTCCTGAAGTATTTCCAGTCATACCTACCCAACCGATGACATCACCCTGTTCCACAAATTCACCCACTTTTACCTTTCTTTTTTTCATGTGGAGGTACTGGGTTGAATATACTCCATTGTGCTTTATGGTAACGTAGTTTCCGTTTCCTCTGGTATAGTTTGCTTTGACTACAGTTCCATTAGCAGTAGCAAGGATTGGAGTTCCTACAGAAGCAGCAAAATCAGTTCCTTTGTGGGGGCGAATTCGGTTTCCGTAATAGGCAATTCTCCTTTTGAGATTATACCGAGAAGATACTCGATTAAACTTTAAGGGACCTTGAAGAAAAGCACGTCTTAGACTGTTTGCTTGATCATCAAAATAATCTACAATTCCTTTTTCTTCGTCGCTAATGTATTCAAACGCGTATAAAGGTTTGCCCTTATGTTCAAAATAAGCGGCTTTGATTCGCTCTACACCAACTGAAATACTGTCATCTACAAACTTTTCAGTATAAATAATTTTAAATCGATCTCCTTTTTGCAATCGAAAAAAATCAATGGTCCATGCGTAAACATCCGATAAATAGTAGGTTAGGGATTCATTTATTCCACTGTTTTGCATGGTTTCATAAAGGGAGCTTTCAATAACGCCAGAGGCTTCCAGTTCCACAGTTCGTGTAGGCTTTATGACTTTTTCACCAAACAAACTATCGCGTAAGTGAATTCTATCATAACTTGATACCCCTGGATGGTAAACAAAGTACTCAGGTGTGGGAATAGAGTCTTTGCTAAAGAATAGGGAGTAGGGTTTGCCAAGGTTTAATTTACGTACATCAACACTTCCTTTTATGGCTTGAAGGATTTCATAAACTTGGGGATAATCAATTCCATTTTCTTCTAAAATTTTACCAAAAGTATCCCCTCGCTTGATTTTGAATTGCTTAACCTCAAATTCATTCCGATCAATTCCAAAATAGAAGTCAGGTGCAGGATCTTCTATTTCTTGAACAACAGCTACTTTTTGCTCATCTTCTTGACATCCTAAAACTAAGAAAAAAAGTAAGCTTACAAAGAAGACAAAGGGTTTCGGCATACAATAAATTATTTTGTGAAGATTCATTTACGGTTATTATGGAAATGCTTTAATCTACAACTATTTCAAAAGGATGTTTTAGATTCTTGAAGTTTTCAAGATCTGCCTTGATAGATCCTATTAATATATCGGCTTGCAGTCGGATGGGTAATCTATTTTTGTCATCTGAAACCCAAAGAGTAACGCTTTCTTGCTCTTTAAATACTCTTCCTGATTGAACCATAGGACGGAATTTTAAACAACTAACCTCACCAAATTTGCTATTCACTCTTTCTTTACCAAGATACTTTAATTTGAAAACATAGTTTTCATTGTCAAAAAACATATTAATATTAAAAGTTTCATTGACATTTAATCCTTTATCAGGGTAGTGATTTCTTAAATAATAAAAACTAGAAACGAGATCGTGAACATTGGGTTCAATTTTGAATTCGTTTAATTCTTTCTTTTTCTTGTCTAATACTTTAGCGGTGTTGCTGTCGTGATCAAAATCAATCTCAATATTTTTGGTGTAGCCTCCTTCATTTATGTTTCGAATGAATTTATACGGAGCCCCAGTATCTTCGTCAAAATAGCTCTCATAATAGTCCTCTACTTTAAAAAACCAACGTGCAAGGCCGGTAGTTTCACCAAATCCTTTGGCGTGATAAACAGGCTGTTCTCCAATGGTATCGCGCTTTAATGTAAAACTGGCATAACTGGCATTAAAGACACCATAATGGAGTCGAAGTTGAAACCATTCTCCTTCTTTAAAGGATTTGATTGGGGCTATAGAATCTAAAGGGACATTTTGGGAAGTCCCCGCATACAAACAAAAAAGGAGTACAAATACAAAACGTTTTGCCATGCTTCAAAGGTAAGAAAATCCAAAATCATGGTCTTTACTTATCACGTTTAATAATTGTTAAAAATCTTTTTGAGGATGTGGAGTTTAATAAATATTCCTTTACCCATTACGGGTGTAAAGCACTGTATATTTTTGTTCCTTTTTGTGGCCCTAATAATGCGATCATTTCTTTTTGGGTTCCTTGTTTAATGCGCTTAAGTGATTTGAAATGAGTAAGAAGTTGATCTCTTGTAGCAGGGCCAACACCAGGAATTTGGTCCAGTTCCGAAGTGATGCTTGACTGACTTCGCTTGTTTCTGTGAAAAGTAATTCCGAAACGGTGGGCTTCATCTCGCGCCCGTTGTAAGATTTTTAAAGTTTCTGATTTTTTATCTAAATACAAGGGAATTGAATCTCCTGGAAAATAAATTTCTTCCAATCTTTTGGCAATTCCCAGTATGGCGATCTTTCCTCTTAAGCCAAGTAAATCTAGGCTCTTAACTGCTGAGGATAGTTGCCCTTTTCCTCCATCAATGACAATAAGTTGTGGTAAAGGAGCTTCTTCTTCCTGCAATCTCTTATACCTTCGATAGACGACTTCTTCCATGGAGGCAAAATCATCGGGGCCTGTTACTGTTTTTATGTTGTAATGTCGGTATTCCTTTTTGTAAGGTTTTCCTTCTCTGAAAACAACGCAAGCTGCAACAGGATTGGAACCTTGAATATTGGAGTTGTCAAAGCATTCAATATGATATGGTGCACTGGGCAATCTTAAATCCTTTTTCATTTGCTCCATGATCCGCTTGACATGCCGGTCTGGATCAACAATTTTAATTTGTTTGAAGCGTTCCATTCTAAAGTATTTGGCATTTCGAAGAGACATTTCTACAAGCTTTCGCTTGTCTCCTTGTTGCGGTACTTCTACCCTTAAAGTATTTCCTAATGAAACTTTTTCAGACAGAAATACCGTAGTGGAAGTACTGGAAAAAAGCTGTCGAATTTCAACAACACCTAGCTGCAAAAGTCTGGCGTCAGTTTCATCTAATTTTTTCTTAATTTCTAAGGTGTGCGATCGAACTATTGCTCCAAAAGAGACTTGTATATAATTTACATATCCATAACTTTCGTCAGAAATTACAGAGAATACATCAACATGATTTATTTTAGGATTGACAACCGTGGACTTGGCTTGGTAGTTTTCTAAATTCCCAATTTTTTCTTTAATCCATTGTGCTTTCTCAAATTCCATGGCCTCTGCATGGGAATTCATCTCCTGCTTTAGTTCTTGAAGTGCAGACTTGAAATTTCCTTTAATGATATTGCGTATGGCTGCTATATTAGAGTCGTATTTGATTGGATCTACTTTACCTATACACGGGGCCAAGCAATTGCCAATATGAAACTCTAAGCAGACTTTGTATTTTTTTGCCTTAATTTTTTCTTCGCTTAAGTCGAATTTACAAGTCCTTAAGGGATACAAACTTCGTATTAGATCCATCAGTGAACGAATGGTTTTCATACTGGTAAAAGGGCCAAAATACTCAGAGCCATCTTTGATCACCCTACGCGTAAAAAAAACTCTAGGATAAGGTTCTTTTTTAATACATATCCAAGGATAGGTTTTATCGTCCTTTAAGAGGATATTGTAACGAGGCTTATACTTTTTAATCAAATTATTTTCAAGAAGAAGTGCATCCATCTCAGAGGGAACAACGATATGTTCTACCCGGGCAATGTTTTTTACTAATAAAGCGGTTTTTCGATTATCGTGCGTTTTGGTGAAATAAGAATTGACTCGTTTTTTTAAGTTTTTAGCCTTTCCTATATAGATAATTTTCCCCTCTTTATCATAATATTGGTACACTCCAGCCACTTCGGGCAAACTTTTTATTTGAATTTCAAGCTGTTCTGATTTCACAAAACGAAAATATTGATTTTCTTTGGTATTGAAATACATGTTAGAGGGATTTAATGAAAATGGAGCAAACCAAGTTAGCACTCAGAGAATTTTACTTACAAAAGCGACAGGCACTTTCAGAAAAAGTACACGAAGAGCTCAGTTTTATTATTGCCAATCAGTGTTTAAAACTACCCATTTGGGAGCATAAGTATTTTCATTTGTTTTTGCCTATAAAACCTAAAGCAGAGTTGGATACAACACTTTTACTTACCGTATTGCAAGGTCGTGACAAAGATGTAGTCCTCCCGAGATTGAAAGGAAAAACTGGTTTAGAACATATTTTGCTGACTGACAATACACAAATTGAAACGAATCAATGGCAAATTCCAGAACCTAAAGATGGAATTCTTTTTGACCCCAAGCAACTTGACGTTGTTTTTATTCCGCTTTTAGTTTGCGATCTTAAGGGGCAACGTGTTGGTTACGGCAAAGGGTTTTACGACCGATTTTTAAGTGAATGTAAACCCGAAGTTTTGAAAATTGGGCTTTCTTTTTTTGAACCCATTCAAATTATTGAAGACACCTATGAAGGGGATATTCCGCTTGACTATTGTGTTTGTCCAGAAAGGATACACAAGTTTTAACGCTCAGTGTTTGAGAATATCTTTTTATTAAAAAAGATCAAAATCCCGACTCCTGTACTTATGGCAGTGTCAGCAATATTGAAAATGTATTGAAAAAACAGGAAGTGTTGACCTCCTATCCAGGGCATCCAATCGGGCCAATCCCATTCCACAAGTGGAAACTGGAGCATATCTACTACATGTCCATAAAACAGTGGTGCATAGCCCTGTTCTGGGAAAAGGGTGGCAACGGTATTGTAGCTGTTAGAAAAAATAACCCCGTAAAAAACGGAGTCAATAATATTTCCAAGTGCTCCTGCAAAGATTAATGCCAATGCCCATTTGAGAAGAATATGAGTTTGTTTTCGAATGGAATCCCATAACCAGTAACCAAGTCCTAGTATAGCAACTAAACGAAATAAAGTAAGAATGAGCTTTGCTTTTTTTTCTGTAATGAAAGGAATGAAATCATTGAGTTTAGTCCCCATGGCCATTCCGCTGTTTTCAACAAAGAGAATTTTGAAAAATCCCCAGTCTAAAATAGCGGGAACATTGAAAGCCGAAAGCGGATAGTTTAGTTTGATGTAAAACTTTGTTGCTTGATCGACAAGCAATAGGAGAAGTACTACAGCTATTCCCCAACCAATATTAAAATATGTTTTTTTTGTTTTCAGAATTTGGAGTGCTATTATTTCTGCATATTTTTTGCCTCAATACTAAGTGTTGCGTGCGGAACCAAATACAAGCGTTTTTTATTGATTAGTTTCCCAGTCACACGACATACTCCGTACGTTTTATTTTCGATACGTACAAGGGCATTTTTTAGATCACGAATGAATTTTTCTTGACGGATTGCCAATTGTGTATTTGCTTCTTTAGACATGGTTTCTGAACCTTCTTCAAAAGCTTTGAATGTAGGTGCAGTATCTTCCGTTCCGTTGTTCCCATTATTCATATAGGCACTTTTCAAAAGTTCAAGATCTGCTTTGGCTTTCTGAATTTTGTCTTCAATTAGTATTCTAAACTCTTTTAATTCTGCATCGGTAAATCTCGTTTTATTACTCATGACTTTAGTTTTTTAATTTGAATGGTTGTCTTGATGGTATCAAATTCCAGGGGAATTCCCTGCTCAATAGCTACTTTAAATGTTAAAGCAGTTGCTAAAGTTTCGGACAATATATAACTTTTATTTTCTGAAACTGCAGCTTCTAACTCAGCATCTTGCTGTAAATAAATTTCAATTTTATCGGTAACCTCTAAACCACTGTCTTTTCTGTGATTTTGAATTCTGTTGACCAATTCTCTGGCCAGGCCCTCTTTTACAAGTGCGGGGGTTAATGTCATGTCCAAGGCTACAGTCAAACCGTCACTTTGTGCTACTTGCCAGCCTTCAATATCTTTAAAAAAGACCTCCACATCGGTGTCTTCCAGTTGAACTATTTCTCCATTGATATCAAGAGGAATGTTTTTGTCGTCTTCCAGTTGTTGAATTTGTGCTGGACTGAGTTCTTTTATAGCTTGGGTCACCGCTTTAAGATTTTTTCCAAAGCGTGGACCTAACGTTTTAAAGTTCGGTTTAATCTCTTTGACCAAAAGGCTATTAGCATCATCTAAAAGTTCAACTTCTTTGATATTGATTTCCCCTTTAAGTTGTAAGCTAATATTTTCGATTCGCTTTCGTTCGGTGTTATTTTTTACCGGGACGATCATTTTGTGTAACGGTTGACGAACTTTTATTTGTTCCTTTTTACGCAGTGATAAGGCAAGTGAAGTTAAGGTTCGTGCTGTATTTATTTGTTGTTCCAATTCTGGCTGAATCAACTCTTTTTTTGCTTGGGGGAAATCAGTGAGATGAATGGATTCGGATTGCATCGTCAGATCTTGATATAAATGATCCATATAAAATGGGGCAACGGGTGCGGCAAGCTTACATACTGTAACCAAACATTCATGTAAAGTTTGATAAGCTGCAATTTTATCTTGACCATAGTCACCTTTCCAAAAACGTCTGCGACAAAGACGCACGTACCAGTTACTTAGTTTTTCTTGGACAAAATCCGAAATAGCTCTACTGGCTTTTGTGGGCTCATAATCTTCATAAGCAGCATCTACTTCTGTAATTAGTGAATGGAGCTCGGAAAGAATCCATTGGTCTAATTCAGGCCTTTGAATGTAGGGAACTGCAACTTCTTTTTCAGGTGTAAACTGATCAATATTAGCATATAAGCTAAAAAAGGAGTAGGTATTGTATAGTGTACCAAAAAATTTACGCCGTACTTCGGCAATTCCTTCTATATCAAACTTTAGGTTGTCCCATGGATTAGCATTTGAAATCATGTACCACCTTGTGGCATCAGGCCCATATTGATCTAGTGTTTCAAATGGATCGACTGCATTTCCTAAGCGTTTGGACATTTTCTGCCCATTTTTATCAAGTACTAAGCCGTTTGATACAACGTTTTTATATGCTTTTTCGCCAAAAACAAGAGTAGCTATGGCATGAAGTGTATAAAACCATCCGCGAGTTTGATCTACACCTTCTGCGATATAGTCCGCGGGAAAACATTTTCGCTGATCTATTAATTCTTTATTTTCAAAAGGATAATGCCATTGAGCATAAGGCATTGAGCCAGAGTCAAACCAAACATCAATTAAATCAGCTTCTCGGGACATGGGCTCACCTTCACTACTACAAAGTATAACACGGTCAACACTGTGTTTGTGAAGATCTACCTTGTCGTAGTTGGAATCTGAAAAATCATTTCGGATAAAATCTTCCAAAGGATTATGATCCATTAAGCCTTTTGATACTGACTCATCAACTGCATTCTTAAGTTCTTCAATAGAACCGATAACTCGAGTTTCTTTTCCATCTTCTGTTCGCCAAACGGGTAGAGGGATTCCCCAAAATCTAGAACGTGAGAGGTTCCAATCATTTGCATTAGCAAGCCAATTTCCAAAACGTCCTTCGCCGGTAGCTTTTGGCTTCCAGTTAATTTCTTTATTAAGCGAAACCATTTCATTTTTTACATCTGTAACTTTGATGAACCAGGAGTCTAAGGGGTAATAGAGTATGGGCTTGTCTGTTCTCCAACAATTAGGATAGGAGTGAACGTATTTTTCAACTTTAAAAGCCTTGTTTTCCTCCTTGAGTTGGATTGCAATATCAACATCTGTTGAGCGTTTGGGCGCCTGTCCGTTGGGGTAGTATTCGTTTTTTACAAACTGTCCTCCTAAACGACCCACTTCTTTTCTAAAGCGACCTTGTAAATCTACTAGGGGGACTAAATTTTCGTTTTCATCTTTGACTAAAAGAGGAGGAATTTCTGGTGTTGCTTCTTTTGCTACTTTGGCATCATCTGCTCCAAAGGTGGGTGCCGTATGAACAATACCCGTTCCGTCTTCTGTCGTTACAAAATCACCTGCAATCACTCGGAAAGCATCTTCTGGATTCATCAACGGAAGAGGAGCTTCTGACCAAAGTTGTTCATATCGAATGTCAAGTAATGCACTTCCTTTTAAGGTAGTTTCAATACGGTAAGGAATTTTAGGATCACTTGCACTAAAGGAACTTAACATTTCTTGTTCGACGTATTTTTTTCCAAACTGTTTGCTGACAAGATCTTTCGCAAGAATTACACGAACAGGTTGAAAGGTGTACTGATTGAAGGTGTTGACGACTACGTAGTCAATTTTTTTTCCTACAGTAAGGGCAGTATTCGATGGCAATGTCCATGGAGTAGTAGTCCACGCTAAAAAATAAAGCGGTGTTTCATCTTTTAAGGCCTCTGGTAAGCTGGAAGCAATGGTTTTAAATTGTGCAGTTACGGTTGTGTCTGTTACGTCTTGATAGGTTCCAGGTTGATTGAGTTCGTGTGAACTTAAACCTGTTCCTGCCATAGGAGAGTAGGGCTGAATCGTATAGCCTTTATAAAGTAAATCTTTCTCGTAAATTTGTTTGATCAACCACCAGACGGATTCCATGTACTTGGAGGTGTAAGTTACATAGGGGTCTTCCATGTCCACCCAATAACCGATACGTTTGGTAAGCTCATTCCAAACATCAGTATAGCGCATCACGGCCTTTTTACATGCATTATTATAGTCCTCTACACTAATACTTTTTCCAATAGCGTCCTTTGTGATTCCAAGTTCTTTTTCTACGCCAAGCTCAACCGGGAGCCCATGGGTATCCCAGCCTGCCTTTCGGTCCACTTGAAATCCTTTTTGTGTTTTGTAACGGCAAAAAATATCTTTGATGGCTCTGGCCATTACATGGTGTATGCCCGGCATTCCATTTGCAGATGGTGGGCCTTCATAAAAAATAAAAGGAGTTTTTCCTTCTCTATTTTTAATGCTTTTTAAAAAGGTGTCTTGATGCTCCCATTGCTTTAAAATTTCTTCTGCAATGTTCGCTAAATCGAGATGTTTGTATTCGTTAAACCTCACCTTTTTCTACTATTTTATTGATAAACTGTAACCCAAATAAATGCATGATGCCTTTCTCAGTCAACTTAATGTGCGAAAGTAATTAATTTCAAGGAAATAGCGCAATGAAAAAGGATTGTAGAAGGCATGTAGTACGAAACCTAAAAGGCATATCTAATCCCTAACTTAAGATTCCTGCCTGGAGCTGAGATTCCGGAGGCAAAAGCTCGGTAGTGAACATCAAAAATATTATCTAACGCAACTCTAAAAACAGTATGATCATTAAAGCTGTATTGAGCCAGCCACGAAAGCTCATTCCAAGCTGGCGATCCCGCAAATTGTTCTGGATTTTCAGAAATTAATGGAGTCTCCTCTAAACCGTCTTCACCTCCATCGCTATAGTCTTCTACATTTTTGTTACCGCTAAACTGATAGCTGAGATGACTCAGCCATTTATCTTTTTGATATTGCATAAAAACACGTCCAAACGCAGGTGAGATAGAAGGCAAAGGGCCGTATTTTTTACTTTTAGCAGCTTCGATAAGGGATAAGTTACCCCGCAATGACAGGGCTTTACTGAGGGAAAAATATCCGTCAATAGAGCCTCCGTAAAGGTATCGATTTCCCAGATTGTTGTTTGCTATTGTTATTACCTCTTCTCCGTTGTAAATTATGGTATCGTTATCAGGGGTTGAGGTATCTGCAAAAATGGAGTAATTATTTCTTCCAATATGACTTGATATCAGTGTTGTAAAAGCGCGAACAGAAATATAATTTTTTGATTGCTCAAAGTACTTACTGACCCCCAATTCAAAGTTATAGGCATATTCTGGAAATAAGAAAGGATTTGGCACCACCAAAAAGCCCTGACTTTCTCTTATTTTTCCAACATCATCGATGTTTGGATTTCGGAATCCATTGGAAATGATTGCATTCCATTGAATTTTTTCAGAAGGGCGATACGTTAGGGCTAGTGTGCCTGTAAGTGCCGTAGCATCTAGATTTACCATATCTAAAAGTGCATTAATATTGTAATACTCTTTCCATTTTGCCTCCAGGTTTGTATTGGTTAAGCGCGCTCCTATATTGAGAGTTAATTTGGGATTGAAGTCCCAGATCCAGTTGACAAATCCAGCAAAACTATCGTAAGAACTCCCATTACTTGGATAACGTGAAGGTAATGGTGCAGAGGGTAATAAACTTATAACTTGACTTTGTTGAACATTTAATTCCCTTCCAAAGGCAAAGGATCCGACCTTGTTGTAAGTGGCTTCAAAGCCATAAGAAAAGAAGTGTTTCTCAGCAATATTGAATTCGAAATCGCCATTTAGACTCCATACATTAACATTCTCTTTTTGAACTTTACGTATTAAACTTCCAAAAGATCTGCTATTTCTTGACTCTTCAATTGCTTGATAAGCGAAAGTGATTCGACCAGAATTCATAAACTTCTTTTGTGGGAAGAGTTTTAATTGAGGCGCTATAAGCAACCGTTTTTGAGGTCCATAATACCACTCTGCATATCGAAGCTTGTCATTCCGAATTTCAATTAATTTATCGTAGCGTGGAATGTCAGAAGATTTTGAATATTGAATGTTTAGTATAAATTGGTTTTGATCATTCAATTGAACTAGAAATTTTTGAAACAAATCCAGTTGGTTATACCCTGTGTTTTTTTGAATCAAAGGATTTTCGTTGACCACTTGCTGTGGATTAAACACCGTTCTAGAATTGTCTGAATAAAAAGGGGTAAGTCCCCAGTTTTCATAACCATGAGGTCTATTTTTTCCAATTCGAATATCGCCAAAACCGGAATGGCTTACACTCGTTAAACTTGCCCATTTTTTAAAGCTTAATTCTGATGAAAATGAATTGATTGTTGCGTTATCTGCCGAAGAAAAGTCACTTGAAAAAGAATAGGATGATCTTTTTTCACTATTAATTAGAGGTGTTTTTGTATAGTAATGAATTACACCACCCAGGGCGTCAGAACCGTAGCCTACAGACGAAGAACCATAAATAACCTCAACGCGTTCAATGATATTGGGGTTAATTGTAATTGCATTTTGTAGGTGCCCACTGCGGTAGATGGCGTTATTCATTCGAACCCCATCAACTACCATTAAGATTCTGTTGGCTTCAAAACCACGAATTACTGGGCTTCCGCCTCCGCCTTGGGATTTTTGAATCCGTACACCAGGACTTAGACTTACTAATTCTGCTCCGGTTGCTGGGCGTTGGAGTTCAATCGTTTTTGCATCGATTACGGCTACTTTTTCAGCAATTTGTTTCCGAGCGCTAGCATTTCTGGCAACGGATAGAATTACCTCGTCGAGTGTCTGATCTTTAGAATTTAAAGTTAAGGTTACCCCGTTTTTAAGCTCCTGAGTTCCTAACTTGATTTTTAGGGTTTCAAAACCGTATAATTGAACGGTAATGGAATCATTCAGGGAAAAGATATTCAATGGTGCCTTACCATCAACATCAGTTAAAACAGCTTTTGTTTTAGAGGTGTCGTATAATGCAACACCTTCTAATGGATATCCAGAAACACCCTCTAAAACGAAAGCTTCCTGACCAAGAAGCCAGAATGGAGCTATAAGGAGGAGAAGTATACTAGGAAACTTTAAATAGCTCATTCAATATCTCTGTGGATTTTGGTGGTTTGAATTGTTGTAAATGTAGTTTGAAATAATGTATTGCATATTCCAATAATGCTGATTTTTCATCTCTAAATACGCGAATGTTTCCAATTTCTTCAAATTTCGTGCCTAAAACGCTAATCCAATGTACTTTTAAAGTTCCTTCAATAAAATGAAACTTGGGCTTTCTAAAACTCATGCAGCCCGACTCTAGGTCAAAGTAAGGAGCATCTTTTTCTGAAATATTGGGGTAAAATCCCATAAACTTTGTTAAATCCATCATGATTTTGAGGTGGAAAAGTCCAATCTCATTGTGATCATCTAACCAGAGGAATTTTTTTTTAAGATATTCAAAAAGACTTGGATTGGTTTCTTGTTGTTCTTCCTTTACAACCTGATGAATGACTTCTGCTAAAAAAAAGACGACAGCCTTTTTTCGTAAATCGAAAGGAATGGAAGTGTACGGATGTAATAAATTTACTTCTTGAAGATACCCCAGCTTAGAATCACGATTTTTTTTAGCTTCAAACTCTAATAACGTTAGTGGTTCAAAAAAAGATTTTGAAATTCTTT
>CBFHJD010000030.1:0-27670 GCA_965656215.1 Flavobacteriaceae bacterium | reverse complement strand
TGCTGAACTTTTTTAAAGAACTAATGCTTAATAAATCTATTGCTCCCTGGGTTCTTTTAGCCAAGGTAACCCCCGCTTCTAAAGAAGTTGTATTAGCATTCTGTGGATTATACAGTACTAAAATTCGATAATTTGGCTTGATATTTGTCATTGATTACTTCAAGCAGTTTTAGGAAGTTTTTCAAAAAATGTGATAAAACTCTCTGGATTTTGCTCTACTCCAGATTGAGAGGTAATTGAAATATCAATATTTCGCTGTCTTGCTTTTTCAGAAAAATCTTCAAAAATTTCAATGATATCATAATCTAAAAAGCGAGTTTTTCTCACATCCAACTCCAAAAAGGTATCTCTAGGTAATGAATCCAATTCTTTGAGAATTGCACCTTTATTGATGAAAGTTACTTCTTCTGCCAGCGTCATTTTTATCCTGTGCTTTCCATCGCTTTTATCTTCGATGTGAAGAAAGTGAGAATTCTGAAAGCTCTTGATTAAAATCACTGCAATTCCTACCACTAGCCCTAAGCCAATACCAATTAATAGATCGGTAAAAACAATTCCAATAATGGTTATAATAAAAGGAGTAAACTGTTTCCAACCCAATTGATACATGGTTTTAAAGAGACTGGGTTTCGCTAATTTATACCCTACAATAAATAAAATTGCAGCCAAAACAGAAAGCGGAATTTTGTTCAGTAAAGTAGGGATGAGTACCACCGAAATTAAAAGGAAAAAACCGTGAATAATTGCTGACATTTTGGATTTCCCTCCAGACTGAATGTTGGCGGAGCTGCGAACAATAACTTGAGTAACAGGTAAACCACCTATCATTCCAGAAAGAAAGTTACCTACTCCTTGAGAAATTAATTCTCTATTGGTTGGAGTAATCCGCTTAGCAGGGTCTAGTTTATCTGTAGCTTCTACACACAGCAGTGTTTCTAAACTTGCAACCAAAGCTATTGTAAATGCTGTAACCCAAACATCAGGATTTGTGATAGCGCCAAAGTTAGGAAAACTGAATTGAGTCAAAAATGAACTTAAGTCACTGGGTACTGGAACCGAAACGAGCTGGTTTGATTTAATTTGCCAAAACGCATTTTCCTGGGTTAGTAAAACATATACAATCCCTATAAACACAGCTACTAATGGCCCTTGAATCAACTGAAATATTTTTCCTTTTTTACTCAGGATATTGGACCACAGCAACAGTATTCCTAAACTCAAAATGGCTATCAATGTCGCTCCAGGGCTAATGTAACTTAGAGAATTAAAGATTCCTGAAAAGGTATTTTCTCCATTCGTTTGAAGAAAGGAAAAATCTCCTTCTGGACTGTCGTAACCAAAGAAATGTGGGATTTGCTTTAAAATGATGATAATTCCTATCCCTGTTAACATCCCCTTGATTACAGAAGATGGGAAGTAATATCCTATAATTCCCGCTTTAAGGATTCCAAAAAGAAATTGAATAATTCCTCCTAAAACTACTGCCAATAGAAAGTTTTCAAAGCCTCCTAAAGTTCCAATTGCGGTTAAAACAATCGCGGCTAAACCTGCTGCAGGACCACTTACTCCAACCTGAGATCCGCTGATACTACCGACGACTATTCCACCAATAATCCCTGCAATTAAACCCGAGAATAATGGTGCTCCACTGGCTAATGCAATTCCTAAACATAAAGGAAGTGCAACAAAGAAAACAACGATACTTGCTGGAAGATCTTGTTTTATAGTTGAAAATAAATTTGAATTTTTCATATAAATTTTTGGCAAACCGAATGGATTCATTCAGTTTGAATGAGTGTTAAATAATTAGTGAGTTAAAATTTGTATTCCTTAAGATAATTTTTCCTCGAGTTCCGGAGGAGGAATATGGATTTCTATAAAGAAATTACTGTTGAATTTTGAAACCGAGTTTAAGCTTTTAACTTTTCTGAGAAAAAGCGGATGTAAATAAGCCGTGTGTTGGGTTTGAATTTTCTTCTCTGCTTCCTCTATTTTATCCTCTTTTTCTTCTTCAGAGTCTTCTTGCCAATCTACATTTACAATATCAAAGGAGTTTTCACTCAACAGAGATAATGACTCTAAGGTAGTCGAAAGCGTAAGCGATGACAGTAGCCCAAACACAAAAATATATTTCAAAACAGCAACCGAAAAAAAGTTTTTATTTCTCATGTTTTCAAGGTGTCCTTAATCAATTGTTTGTAAAACTGAACAATATTATTTTTTCCTTTTTCAAAATTTGTCAAGTCAGGAATATGCTCTGAAAAATAACGCTGATGATGCGCTCCCTCAATAATCGTTGAGATTAGCATATGCGGGTATTTAAAGTTGGGGTTGACCTCTAAAACAAAATCGCAAACGCGTTCTACCACTCGCTTGTATGGACTGTAGTATCCTTTTTCGTTTTCTTTATCCACATTTCTCGTGTGATAGATCTTGGACGATTCTTCTATAATAATTTTTCCTAATAGCACTTCATTAATAAAAGTAAATTCATTATCCTCCTTTACCTCTTGAGTTAATAATTGAATTGATTTATCTAATTTTTCTTCTGAACAATCAATATTTGTTGTTGTAAAAACCAGTTTATATTCAATCCAACTCCAATACCAATTTAACAGGTAAATTAAAAAAGTGTGTTTACTCTCAAAATACCGATAAATTGAACTTTCATTTGAGTTAATCCGATCTCCTAATTTTTTAAACGTAAAGCATTCATAGCCTAGCTCATGAATCATCTCGATCCCATGCTCAACGATCTTTCTTCCCAAGTCAGAAGACTCAGGATCTTTACAATAAAGATTGGAATCAATCGTAATATGGACGTGTAAGTCATTCATAGAATTGCAAATATAATAGTATTACTATTAATTCTGAAAAATTTGCCGCTATATTTTAATAAATACACTGTATTACTGCAATCTAGGGGTGGTTCCCTCGGTCCAAGAAGCTTGTGTTTTGAAATGATTTTGAACTTTCTCAATCAACATTAATTCTGATGTAAATTGCCAATCAAAATTTATGGATTGATTTGCGGGATGCAGATGGTGATCCTGATCTAGGATATAATCCTCAGGCTTATTGAGTATTCGTGTTTTACTGTAAACTTCTTCAAACTGTTCTCTCACGCTATTAAAATCAACGACTAAAGCAAATAAATCACTAATGACTTGGGCTTCTTCCGTGTCCGTCTGCGCACTATCAAAAGCTTTAAGTAAATTCATTAATCTAAAATTATAATCAACTAAATGAATCACCTCTGTGTAGATTTCGAGGTTGTATTCCGCCTTCACCTCTTGTGATTGGATTGACTCCAAGGTGCGTTGTACCTCCTTTAACCTTGAAGATTGATATTGTAATTCACGCAATCGCTCAGCGTACTTTTGAGACCAAACTCCTTTTTTGTCAAAATCAGGTAGATCAATAATGTGTTCTTCAATAGGATTTTCTCTTTGGTTCAAAGAATTTCTATGAATCCCATCCTCTACTAAAAGATTCGTCCAAAGTGCTACGGGTTGGTCCAAGGCGTCAATAAATGCATATTCCTCTGATTGAAATTGAGGACCAAACATTCGGTGTCGGTATGCCTTTTTAAATTCATCTTTAGAGCGCTGCAATCCACCCCAAGTAAACTCTGCAAAAGCTGAAATTCCCCTTTTATACAATTCAAAGTGTGGAGAATCATCATCCCATAAGGTAAGTAACAAGCCGTTGTAATTACGGTTGATAGATTGCTCTGCAAAAATGCGAATCTGATCAATATTACTCTCTCTTTGTGGCATTAAAGTCCAACGCGTTTGACCTGCTGTAGCTCCCATTACACGAAATCCGTTAGACGAAAACCAGTCCATCGCTTTTCCATTTCCATAGGATTCTGCCAAATGGTAATTCCATCGCATATAAACACAGTTTTTAGGGAATTGTTCTATAAAACGATTTAGTTTGGGCTCGTTGGCTGCCCAAATTGAATCCACAGTTTTGGTTGACATTTTTGCGTTGTAAATGGGTTCCATCAAGCCTGCTTGCTTAAGAGGCATATCGTCCCAAAAAATTGGAATTCGGTTGTGTTCTGCAGCAAAGGCACTGACTTTATTTAGCCAAATTAAATTGAGTTCTAAAGCGCTTTTTCCACTGCCTCTCCCTGTAGTTTGCACTTCATCTCCACCTACATGAAGGTATTCACCATGCGGGAATGCTTCTAATGCATCCAAATACAAATTGTATTGAAGAGTATAGGTGTCAGGATCTAATGGATTGAAAGCCCAATCGCTTTCTGGATCATCTCTTAATGCTTTATTTTTATCGTGTTTTAAGATGAAAGAGGCATGGCCCAACCCTTGTACCAAGGGACTGATTTTAATATTTCGAGCCAGAGCGTACTCACTAATAGCCCTCCACTCTTCAATGGAAAGAGCATCAGAAGAGGCTACCTCAGGCCTTCTCCTGTATTGTAATTTATCCTCAATCTCAAGTATGATTCCATTGATCTTAAGTTGTGCCAACTCATCCATCAATTCGTAGTAATAACTCTTTTTTTCCATATGATGTTTTACATCAATTTGAAGGGGTCGGAAGGTAATTTGAGGAGCATCATTAATCTCAACTCTGGGTAAGGATAAATTTTGGTTCTTGGCATCCGCTATAAGTTGATTAAGGGTAATGAATGCATAAAATAAACCCGCTTGATCTTGAGCTTTGATGTTTATTTTATCGCCTTCCAGTTTGAGAGAATAAGATTCTGCAACTTGATTTTCTTCAGGCTCAATGCGGTAGATGAGTTGTGCTTCCTCTGGCTGATTTGTTGGTTCTAAGGATTTTAATAATCCATACCTTATCGGGAGTGAATCACCCGAAGGACTATAGGCTTTTTGAATTGCTTTGATTTCCAAACTGAGAGTACCCGCTTCAAAAACACTTTTGGCCACCGAGGGTAATAAAGGATATTGAGTTTTAACTTCGGCTGGAAACTGGCTACAGCCTAAAAATACTAGCAGAAAATTAACTAGAAGTGCTTTGCTAAGAGCAGTACGTATCATAGGTATTAGATTTGAAGTATCAAATTACAAAACTGTTGCCTAATTTCAAGGCTCTTTATTATATTTTAGACGTCTTATGAGTCTCTGTTGATTCAATGAACAGGTCTTTGGGTATTATTTACATGGGATTTTTAAATTTGATAACTGAATTTATACTATGATCAAAAAATTTACTGCTGCTTTCCCATGGATTGTTAGCCTTTTTACATTCCTCAGCTTGGTATACCCTCCAATTTTCACTTGGTTTGAAGGACCTTTCATTACGTTTGGCTTAGGGGGTATTATGTTGGGAATGGGGCTTACCCTTAAAGGGAAAGATTTTGTTGCTATTGTTCAGCATCCCAGATGGGTCTTCCTTGGACTTGGAATGCAATTTTTAGTCATGCCACTTTTGGGTTGGAGTCTTGCTCAAGTTTTTCAATTACCTCCCCTCTTTGCTGTGGGTATGATCTTAGTTGCCTCGTGCCCGGGCGGAACTGCTTCAAACGTAATTGCCTATCTGGCTAAAGCTGAAGTTGCTTTATCTGTTACAATGACTGCCTGTTCTACCCTTGCTGCTATTTTTATGACTCCTTTTTTAACCCTTCAACTTTCAGGAAGCTATCTTGAAATACCCGCTGAGGGACTCTTTTTTAGCACACTAAAAGTTGTTTTATTACCCATTACCTTGGGCGTTTTGGCTAACCGCTACCTACCCAAAATTACGTGTAAAATTATTCCCTATGCGCCCCCAATCGCTGTCCTCTTAATCTGCCTAATTGTGGCCAGTATTGTAGGTCAAGGAAAAGAAATTATTTTAAGTTCAGGAATACGATTACTCTTAGCCTTACTTTGTTTACACCTTTTGGGTTTTATCTTAGGATTTATAGTGAGTCTTGGACTTTTAAAAAACTGGAACGTTGCTAAAACGATTTCTATAGAGGTAGGCATGCAAAATTCGGGCTTGGGAGTTGTCTTGGCACGTGAAAACTTTAGTAGCCCAGTAGTAGCTATACCGGCAGCCCTTTCAAGCTTAATCCATTCATTACTGGGAAGTTTTTTTGTTCATCTCTTTAAAGACAAAGAGTGAAAAATATTATTCTTTATCTTAGAAGAGTAAATCCATTTTCAATGAATCATTATTTATTTGGCTTGGGAATTTTGTTTCTATTAAATTCCTGCAATCAAAAACCAACATCTTCTCAAAACCCTAATATCATTTGGCTGGTCGCAGAAGATCAATCTCCGGAGTTTTTACCCATGTACGGAGATTTAACTACTGTACTTCCCTACCTCTCTGCTTTAGCAAATGATGGGGTGGTATTTACAAATGCTTACAGTCCTGTCCCCGTTTGTGCTCCTGCACGCAGTGCGTTGATTAGCGGCATGTATCCAACCACTTTAGGAACGCACAACATGCGAACTTACAATGCCTATAAAGCTGAAAATGAACCAACTATTGGCATCCCGAGCTATTCTCCTCTAGTGCCAGAAGGAGTTAAAATGTTTCCTCAATACCTGCGAGCAAAAGGTTATTTCACAACCAACAACGCAAAAGAAGATTACAACTTCAAAAAAACTGATGGAGTTTGGGATGAAAGTAGTGCACAAGCGCACTGGAAAAATAGAAAGCCAAACCAACCCTTTTTTGCTGTATTTAACTTTGGAATTACACATGAATCACAAATATGGAGACAAGGTGATCAACCCCTTTTAGTAGATCCAAATACCCTGAGCGTCCCTCCTATATTTCCTGATGGTCCGGAGGTGCGAAAAGATCTTGCTGTCAACTACAGTAATTTAATCCGACTGGACAAACAAATTGGAAAAGTAATTGAACAACTCAAAGCTGAAGGACTTTATGAAAATAGCATCATCTTTTTCTATGGAGACCACGGAGGTCCCTTCCCCCGCTATAAAAGAGCGCTTTATGAAACAGGAATCAAAGTTCCCTTAATTATAAAATTTGCGAGGCTTGAAAAAGCCGGTACAACGAATGAAGATTTTATAAGTTTTATTGACTATGCGCCAACAGTCCTTTCCCTTGCTGGAATAAAACCTCCCTTGGTGATGCAAGGTAATGCTCAATTCGGGCCGTATCAAACAAAGGAAAAATCAAAATTTATTTTTGCCTCTTCCGATCGTTTTGATGAACAAGTTGATCGGTTAAGGGCCTTGCGTTTTGGGACATTTAAATACATCCGAAATTTTAATCCTGAAATCAGCAATGCCATTGCCGTTGCTTATCGAGAACAAATGCCCATGATGAAGTATTTAAATCAAATGTGGGAGACGCAACAACTGGATCCCAATGCTGCAGCTTGGTTTAGAACCCCTAAACCCTCAGAAGAACTTTATGACCTAGAGCAAGATCCTTATGAACTGAATAATTTAGCGGAGAAACCGGGACTCAAAGATACTTTAACCTTTCTTAGAAATCGTTTAGAACGATGGATCGTAGAAACTCAAGATTTAGGGGAATATGCAGAAAAGGAATTGATCAACAAGTGGTTGCCAGAAGGAAAACCTCAGCAGCTTTCTACGCTATCTAAAAAAATTGAAGGGGGTAAAGTCATTCTAAATCATTCTGATCAGGGCGCATCTATAGTTTGGAAAAACACACAAGACTCCGTTTGGTCAATCTATATCAAACCCCTTGATGCTTCAAAATCTATTCAGGCTAAGGCTGTGAGAATTGGCTTCAGCGATAGTCCAATCATTACTTTGAACAAGGATACGTTATGATTCTTTTCGCTGAAGATAAATTGATCGGGCTGCAAATAAAGCCTCTCTAAAGGAACTTGCATCCGCCTTTCCTTGTCCAGCAATGTCAAAAGCTGTTCCGTGATCTGGTGAGGTTCGTACTCGGTTTAATCCTGCGGTAAAATTGACGCCTTTGCCAAATGAAAGGGTTTTAAAAGGAATGAGCCCTTGGTCGTGATACATGGCTAAAACTGCATCGTATTTCGTGTAGGATTGGCTCCCAAAAAAACCATCTGCGGCAAAAGGGCCAAAAACGAGTTGACCTTGTTCAGAAAGATCATTGATTAAAGGACGAAGTAAAATGTCGTCTTCATCCCCAATAACCCCTTGATCTCCCGTATGGGGGTTGATGCCTAAAATTGCGATTTTAGGCCGCTGAATCCCAAAATCCTGGATTAAACTTTTAGAAAGAAGCTCAATTTTATGGGTAATTTTTTCTCGAGTTAATTGATTTGTTACCTCCTTAAGTGCTACATGATCCGTTACAAGTGCTACTCTAAGACCTTCTGAAATCATAAACATTAAACTATTTCCTTCCAACTCTTGGTTTAAAAAATCTGTATGCCCAGGAAAGTTAAAATCTTTGGTCTGAATATTTTTTTTATGAATCGGAGCTGTAACTAAGGCCTCTATTTTTTGTTTTTTTAGGGCAGTTGTTGCCGCTTTTAAGGACGTTAAAGCTGCTGCGCCAGCAACTGACTCCTCTTGTCCGTATTTCAATTTGAAGGGTGCATTCCACGAATTGACAACATTCAATTGTCCGCGTTTAGGCGATTCTAAATTTTTTAACAAATAAATTGGCGTTTTAAAACCCATTCGTTTGGACTCTTCTTCAAAATTTTCATTGTGGGCAAATACAATAGGAGTGAGGAATGAAAAAAGACGTTGGTCTTGAAATGCTTTTAATATAATCTCAATGCCAATCCCATTCGGATCACCAACTGAAATTCCAACGCTAATTTTGGTTATTTCACTCACCGCTTCTCTTTTATACTTAATTTTGAAAAACAAATGTAACTAATTTAAAACGCATGTTTACAGGAATAATAGAAGCTTTTGGTCGTGTTATTGCCCTTGAGAATGAAGGAGAAAACCTCCATATAAGTATTGAAAGCAAACTCGCTGCTGAACTTAAAGTAGATCAAAGTGTTGCTCATAACGGAGTGTGTCTTACTGTGGTTAAATGCGACACTGAAAACTACACCGTTACGGCAATTGATGAAACACTACAAAAGACCAATCTAGGCGCTTTAAAGGTGGGAGGCTTAGTCAATTTGGAACGTGCGATGAAACTTGGTGATCGGTTGGATGGGCATATGGTTCAAGGTCACGTAGATCAAACCGCTCGATGCATTGAAGCTAAAACACAAGATGGAAGTTGGTTCTATACTTTTGAATATGATAAAAGTCCTGACCACATTACCATTGAAAAGGGATCAATCACCATCAATGGTGTAAGTTTAACAGTAGTAAACTCTAAAGAACACCAGTTCTCGGTTGCTATAATTCCCTATACCTACGAACATACTAATTTTAATCAACTCATGGTTGGAAGTCAGGTCAATTTAGAATTTGATTTGATTGGTAAATATTTATCTAAAATATATTTAAGGCGTTAATTTTTATATATTTAGATAAACTATATCAAAATGAATTTATTAGAATTATCAACACTTTTGTTGCTCTTAGCATCTGTGTTTTCAATCATCAATCTTCGAATTTTAAAACTCCCACAAACTATTGGACTAATGGTTTTGGCTATATTTTTGTCCATTGGGGTTTTGATCACCGGTTTAATTGTGCCTGATTTTATTTCTTTTGCAACTTCACTGACAGAACAATTTGACTTTAGTGTCTTGCTAATCGATGTTATGCTCCCCTTTTTACTCTTTGCTGGAGCCATCAGTGTCAATGTTCATGAACTATTAAAAGATAAACTCACTGTTTTTCTACTGGCAAGTTTTGGTGTCGTATTTTCAACATTTGCTGTGGGGACTGGACTTTTTTGGCTTACTAATCAAGCCTTTTTAGGAATGACTGAGATGGGCTTAACGTATGTAGATTGTCTTTTATTTGGAGCGCTTATTGCACCAACAGATCCTATTGCAGTATTGGCCATGGTCAAAAAAATGAATCTCTCAACCGTCACAGAAACTAGAATTGCAGGCGAATCTCTTTTCAATGATGGGATTGGTGTAGTCGTCTTTTTAACCTTGCTAAGCATGAAAATTGAAGGGGTAGAAAACATCACCGCTATGCGAATCACCTCGCTGTTTGCGACCGAAGTGATTGGCGGTATTCTATTGGGATCTATAATGGGCTATTTGGGTCTAAAACTTGTGAAATATATCGAGAATGAGCATGTAGAATTGGAAGTCCTAATAACGCTTTCTATGGTACTGTTAGTTCCAGTAATTTCTCATATGTTTCACTTCTCTGCCGTTTTAGGTGTAGTAATGATGGGGCTCTTTTTAAATCAAAATATTGATACCGATAAAAAAGCCGACGGTGTTCAAAAAGCTATGGGTGATTACGTTTATAAATTTTGGCACTTGATAGATGAAACTCTAAATGCCATTTTATTTATCCTTATTGGACTGGAAATCATCCCTATCCTTCAAAATTTTGACTTAAGTTATATCGTCATCATCATTTTAGTGATAGTTTTAGTAGTAGTATCAAGGGGTATTGGAGTATTTGTACCCATTAAAATACTGTCCATCAAAAAAACGTTTGAAAAAAATACTGCACTGATTATAACTTGGGGAGGCCTAAGAGGAGGGCTCAGTATTGCTTTAGCTTTAAATCTTCCTGACAGTATTGGGACAGGAAAAGATCTCATTTTAATCTTGACCTATGGAGTGGTTTTATTTACGATTTTAGTTCAAGGTCTTACCTTGAAAAAAATTGTGAAATAAAATTTTTTCCGAAGATTCTGATTCCTATATTTGAATTGAGAAGTTCGAGCTGTGACAACAGCTATGTTTAACTAAATGTAGAAAGGAGGTGTCTTATGTCTTATGATAATCATTTGAGGAATTGGAGACAGCAGGTACCTACTAATGGTCCTCTGTAAAATTCCTTATCTATGTATAAAGCGAGCCGATGGGCTCGCTTTTTTTAAATCTTGAACCATGCAAAAAATTCCGCAAGCTGATTTAAATGCTTTTCTCTCAAAAGATTTAAATGAACAAAAAGCATTTGTTCAAACAGTGGGTACAGCCTTTGAAGATATCGGATTTATAGCCCTTAGAGGACATTTTCTAGATGCTGAACTTCAAACCGTTTTATACAATGAAATCAAAGCCTTTTTTAATCTAAAAGAAGAGATTAAAAGCAAATACGAAATAAAAGAAGGAGGTGGTCAGAGAGGCTATACCGGTTTTGGAAAGGAGCATGCTGAAGGTCGTACGGTAGGAGATTTAAAAGAATTTTGGCATTTTGGGCAAGACCTGGAAAGCCACCCTCAACTCAAATCACTTTACCCAGAAAACATTCATGTTCAAGAATTATCATCCTTTAATACACTGGGAACTACGGTATTTAAACGCTTGGAAAAAACAGCCCAAGTGCTCCTTCAAGCCATTGCATTATATTTAGATCTAGAGGCTGACTATTTTGATCAATTCATCTTAGAAGGAAACTCCATTTTAAGAGCCATACACTACCCCCCGATTATAAAAGCACCTCAAGAAGCAGAGCGAGCAGCTGCCCATGGAGACATTAACCTAATCACACTCTTGATGGGGGCTCAGGGAAGTGGCCTTCAGGTATTAAATCGACAAAATCAATGGATAGATGCGATTGCTGAACCAGATGAGTTGATTATTAATGTAGGAGATATGTTGTCTAGATTGACGAACAACAGGCTCCCTTCAACAATTCACCGAGTAGTTAATCCTCCCAAAAAAGACTGGGGAAAGGCTCGGTACTCTCTCCCCTTTTTTATGCATCCAGTTCCACAAATGCCTCTGAACTGCTTACCGCAAACCATAGATGAAGAACATCCCAAGAAGTTTGATGACATCACCGCTGGGGCATTTTTAAATCAACGGTTGATTGCCCTCGGTCTCTTTGACGATTGATTTTTATCTGGTGGTTAATTATAATTCAGCTACAACACGCTTAGATTAAGCCCTTTATGCGTCACCAAATGTTAATATATCTTCCACTGAAGTAAGATCTGGTAAATGTTCTTTTACAGGTATACAGAGGGTGGTTTGAGGTTCATTTCGATTCATGATTCGAAGTGCTTCAGGCAGTTCTTTTTCATTTCGTTCGGGATGAATTGGACAACTTTTTAAGTAGGGATATAACTGCGCACCATCAAAACTAAAAATATTCATACTTACTCTAATTTCATTGTTTCCATCACGATAACGATCCACTTCATTCGGGTTTGGCTTTTCAATAATACTCTTTAGATATCCCTGATTATCAATATCCATTACTGCAAATTTAGAAATCCGTTCATCAGAAAAAGACAATCCTGAACGGGCATAACTAATTAATGCGTGGGGTGTTGCTCTAGAAGATTGAAGTAATTTAAAAACGTTTACAGAATACAAATTGTCCCCATTACAAACGGTAAATAAGGAGTCCCTTAATTCTGGATATTGCTCTAAAGCTTGCTGAACTGCATCGGCTGTACCTAAAGGTTTATCCCTGTGATCCGGAACATGCTGAATAGCAAATTGGATGGTGAGATTCGAAAATAATTGATCTTCCTCCCATACTTTTAACTGATGTTCAAAAGCTGAATTCTCCGAGCTTGTAATTAAATAGATGCTTTTATACCCAGCACTCTCCGCATTTTTGATCAGATAATACAACAATGGAAGCTGCTTTTTTCCTAATGGAATTAAGCTTTTGTGTACCGCCTGAGCTTGATTTTTAATGGCTTCTGATACGGCACTGTCTTTTAAAGAGCGTTTCATTCTCGATGATGCTCCCCCTGCCATGATCAGTAGTGAATTGATTTTTTTCATGGGTGCGATGTTAGCTGAACCTCATACGCCTGTGCTGCTCCAGTATCTTTAAATGCTTGAATTACTTGGACTTTTGATTCTTTATTTGTTAAAGCAAGCATACAACCACCTCCTCCAGATCCAACAATTTTTGTTCCCAGTGCACCTGCTTTTTTTGCGGCTTCCATTTGCTCAATCATTTGAGGGGGAGTATTCTGAATACATTCTTGTAAAATCTTTTGGTGTGCATTCATTAATGCTCCGACTTTCTCTAAATCAGGAGTTGATAGTGCAAGTAGTTTTTTGGCTTGATGCGTTATTAAATGATTGTAAATTGCAGCATACCAATACGGCTGATAAGAATTGGATACAAATGATAAATACTTTTCATAATCTAACTCATTTGCTTTATGCAAATCGAACTGAGGCACATTACTTTTTACTTCTTCAATGGCATTTTGAGCAAAATTTCGTGCGTTTTGAAGAACACTTAGGGTTTGTTTAGCAATACCTGATTCCGCCAAAATAAGTGAGCCCATAGAGGGCGTCAGGGGCGTGGTAGTTCCGTTTTGGGTATCAATGTAGATCAATCCACCTTGAGCGATGGTATATTGATCCATTAAACCCCCGGGTTGATTAAAAAATTGAACTTCGGCTTGATAGGCCCATTCTCCAATATGAGCATCTGTGACTTGCCAGCTAGCTTCCTGTGCTTGGATTAAAAACCGAAGCCAAGCCACAACCAAAGCAGAGGAACTAGATACACCCGCATTGAGGGGAATGGTTCCAGAAATTTGAATGGTATAGCCTTGTGAAAATTGTGCCCCCTCCTGCGTTAAAACTGCCATAGAAGAACGATAGTAATCTTCCGGCTGAATATTGTTTAAGTATTGAGTTAAATTTATTTCTATTACTTTATCTAAATCAAGCAGTTGTATAACATATTTTGATTGATCATTTTTTTTCGCCTCAAGGTGAATATAACGGTTTATAGTTCCCGCAATAACGGGTAAGCCTAAATAATCTTGATGATCCCCAAAGAAGCAAATTCTTGCAGGCGCCTGAACTGAAATCAATGTTTTAATTTTGTTTTTTATTTACGGTATGACTAATAAATAATTTCTAACGGTTGTGTATTGACCCATTGCTTTCGGGTAAAGTCTGGAAATTGTTGCGGCATTCCTCCTTGTGCAACAGAAGCTTCACTCAGCGGTGAAACTGCACTCCACAAACAACCCTCATATATATTTTGATCCAGGGCTTCTCCTCCTCTTAAGCATTCCACTATTCGGTAGAGCATCATAAAATCCATTCCTCCGTGGCCGCCCATTTTTTTGGCTAAAGCCCCCAAACGTTTATACATTGGGTGTTCATGAGTTTCGTAAAGCTTTTCTAATTGCTCCCCTTGAGCCCAGCGGTGATGACTATCCGTTGCTCCTTCTACTCCTCCTTCAAATGCAACTCGAGTAGGAAAGCCAGCTAACGTACCTTTAGTTCCTTGAATAAGATTATGACGAGAGTAAGGTCTGGGACTCGTTTCATCCCACTGAATCATTACAGTTCTACCTAAAGCAGTTTTTACAATTGACGTATTTATATCTCCTCCTTCGTAAGTTAGTTGGTTCCATTTATGGTCTTGAGGATAGTTCTTTTCGGCATATAATGCCCTTCCTTTTGCTGGAGAAGAAAAGGAAACAAGGGTTGAAAACTGATCTTCTCCCCGACCCAAATTCATATATTGAGCTACAGGACCAAGTCCGTGAGTAGGATATAAGTTCCCATTTCGGTTTGCATAATGAGGTGTTCTCCAAGAGCCTGTTCCGCGCTCTTGTTCTTCCATCTGAAAACGCAGTTCGTGGATATAGGATGCTTCAGCGTGTAAAATTTCTCCGATTAGTCCTTTTCTACATAGATTGAGATACAACAGCTCATCTCTTCCGTAGTTTACATTTTCCATCATCATACAATGCTTTTGGGTCTGTTCGGAAGTATCGACTAAATCCCACATTTCCTCAAGCGTTACCGCAATGGGTACCTCAACAAAAGCATGTGCTCCTTGCAGCATCGCTTCTTTGGCCATAGGCGCGTGATTTTTCCAATTGGTGGCTATAAATACGGCATCTGGCTTAACTGTTTCAAGCATCTTCTTCCAATCGTTCTCACCTCCAAAAAAACGTTGAATATTTTGATGACGACCCATTCCAACCGATTCGCAATTCTGGACTGAACGTTCTACGTAATCTTCGTATAAATCAGAAATAGCAACTATTTCGGTGCCTTCTATAGCGGCTAATTGTTTTGCATGACCGCTTCCTCTTGCACCTACCCCTATCATTGCTATTCGTACTTTATTGAGTTTTGGTGCTTTAAAGTCTCCCATATAAGTTCCGCCGGAGGGTATTTTCTCTTTTTCTTGAGAACAGGCAAGGGAGCTAGCCAAATAAAGCGAGGCTGTAGAAAGTGAGGTTTTCTTTAAAAAATTTCTTCTGTTTATTGATTTCATAATTCAAATTGAATAAAATTAAACTTAGGGCATAGGTGAATGTTGTTCTAAATTATAAAATCTCTTAGAATGAACCCTATTTTATATTAATTTTCAAAGTTTATTCTTTGTAAAAATTTTATCTTTAAATAAATATAAAAAAATGGGAGTAGGTGGAACAGTTTTTTTCAGTCTAGCAATTTGTTTGATCATCGGTTTAATTATCGAGCTTAAAGAACGGCATTTAAACTAAAAATGGGATATTTTCTTAGAAATATACTAGTCTATGGAGCTTTAGCCCTTGTGGGATGGATGCTCTATGCTGCAATTAAAGGAATGAAAAATAAAAAATGAAGCCCTCAAAAAACTATAAAGTTATTTTACTACTAGGAATCCTCAAGAAGATTGGGATCTTGCTTTGGTTTTTATTTTTCAAGAATTAAACCCTTTAAACCAAAAAAAGCACCTTGATAGGTGCTTTGATACTTTTATTTATTGCTTTTATTATTTTTGAATGCGGCTGCCCTCAACATCAAACATATTCATCAAGCTACCTGTTACATCATCGCCTTCGATGGTGAGTTCAAAATAAATATCATATCCCGCTGCATAGGCCTCTATAGTGAAGATTCCTTCATCTAAAGTTGTTCCTTCTACCTCGAAATCAACATCTTGCATTCCTTCTTTTGGAGTGATTGCCGCAGTGTATTTGTCTCCTTCTTTTGTTAGGTCAAGATAGAGTGGTAAGTCGCCAATATTGTCAACTTCAAATACAATCATTTCATACGAGCCCACATACGGGTCTTTGTTGATTCCTTTTTGTACTCCACACGAAATAAAAAGAAATATTGCTAAATAGCTTAGTGATTTTAACATGATATAAATTATTAAGTACGCTTAAATATACAGTTTTATTCGGAACTTACTAAAGTAGCATCAATTACACGGTCCCAAATTGTTGTTGATCCGTCTGTTTGATCTTTCCATGTCATTCGATTATCTCCATTACTGAAAGTGATTAAATAGTTTATCACTTCGTTACCCTGGATGTATCGGTAAATTCCTGTTTCAGAATCCTTCTCCCAGGTATAAACTGATATGGTTGGACTTAGGCAAACTCTAGAGTTTACATCTGGAAGAACAGTTTTGGTACTTACAATTTGAGCGGTGATGGTTGTTGTAAATTCCATACACGAATATCCTGGAATTAAATCTATCAAGGAGGCTTTGAGTTCTTCCCATATTGTGGTCTTGCCGCTTACATCTGTTATGGAATATACTTGCCATTCTCCAATGGATTTGTCGGGAATAGGTTCATCTTTTCCACAGCTTGAAAGTAAAATTACTAGTGAAAGAATAAGTACTGGTTTAATTTGGTTTTTCATGATTGTATTAGAAATTATATGGTATAAAATTATTAAAAATTAATTTGTCAAATGATGTTTAGGCGAACTAATTAAAACCTATGGTGTTGATAAACAGAATCTAATCTAGAATACCTGCTTTTAGCTTAAAACTCATTCAACAAAAAGCAAATGGTAATAAAAAAATTCAGATCAGCTGAATTTTAATTTCCCCAGAATAAGGGCAGTCCATTGATTTATAGCTATTTAGGTTCTTTTTTTAACTGCTCCATTTTTTTTGTAAAAATTCTCTATCTTACTGAGAAATCCCAACTTCTAAAAAAAAAGAGGGATAACCATAAAGAAATTACAAAAATGAGGTTGATTCAATTATACCTGGTATTGTTGTTATTTGCACGATGCAATTTAAACATTCCCCAATCTGTGATTGTTGAATTAGACAAGCTCCCAGAAAAAATTGATTACAACTACCACGTAAAACCTATACTGTCGGATCGCTGCTATCAATGTCACGGACCGGACGAAAAAACAAGAAAAGCATCACTTCGCTTGGATATTGAGCGTGAAGCATTTTCTCGTTTAGAAAGTGGAAACAAAGCCTTTACAAAAGGAAGCCTTTTTAAGAGTGAAAGTTTACATCGTATTCTGAGTACGGATGATGAAATACAAATGCCACCTCCTGAATCCAACCTAAGCCTGAATGATAAGGAAAAGGCCATTTTAATAAAATGGATAGATCAAGGAGCAGAGTGGAAAGAACATTGGTCTTTTTTACCACCTCAAAAAAAAGAAGCAATTCTAGGGGAACTCAATTCAATTGATTATTACATCGCTAAAAAGCACCGAGAAAACAACATGACGTTTTCACAAGCTGCTTCCAAAGAAACCTTGATCCGAAGACTCTTTTTTGACTTGACAGGGCTTCCTCCTGAACTTACAGAAATTGATGCCTTTCTTGCTGATTCAAGTGACACCGCCTATACGAATTTGGTAGAAAAACTACTCAATTCTCGCGCCTATGCAGAACGAATGGCTGTTGACTGGATGGATTTGTCTCGATATGCCGATTCTCACGGTCTTCATGCAGACGGTCTTCGTACCATGTGGCCTTGGCGGGATTGGGTAATTAAAGCTTTCGATGAAAACATGCCGTATGACCAATTTGTAACCTGGCAACTCGCAGGAGATTTACTTCCTAATGCAACTCAAGAGCAAAAGTTAGCCACGGCGTTTAACCGCAACTCCCCAATGACTGCTGAAGGAGGTGTGATTGACGAAGAATGGAGGTTAAATTATGTATTCGACCGAACAGAAACAATGAGTACTGCTTTTTTAGGTTTAACTGTGGCCTGTGCAAAATGCCACGATCATAAATTTGATCCCGTTTCTCAAAAAGATTACTACCAACTTACCGCATTTTTTAACAATATCCGTGAGTTGGGGATGACAGGAGACGATGGCGATTATGGACCTTTATTACCGCTTCCCAATGAGACTACTGCCGCACATCTGAAACGTTTAGAAAATTCCATTTCACAAATTGAAAGAGACGTCAAACTCAACGCAAAAGAATTAGCACTTCTAGAAAATTATATCGAAGACTTACCCTCATCAAAAAATCTTTTACAAACCAACATTGGGCACTACCCTTTTGATCGTGTTGAAACTCATCCTAACAAATCAAAAAAAACACATCCTTTTAGTATAGACGGAAACATAAATGTTGGCTCCCGCATAGCGCCTAAAGTAGTTCCAGGAATTAAAAACAACGCCTTTCGCTTTGAGCAGGACTACGATCACCTATACATCAGTAAAGAAGTTCCTAATTTTGAATGGACAGACTCCTTTTCAGCGGGTGTTTGGATTAATACTAATCAACTAGACCCTAATTTTCGCCAATTTATAATGGGAACTACCGGAGGTAAAAACAACTGGTGGAGAGGATGGGATTTTTACTTGGACGGAACCAATCATTTAAATTTTAGACTGATCAACATTGCTCCGGGAAATATGGTTCATGTCAAAACCAAACAAACCCTCTCCATTGAAGAATGGAATCACCTGGCATTTACTACTAATGGAAGTGGAAAAGCAAGTGGAATACAAATTTATATTAACGGAAAACAAGTCGAATTAGTCAATCTAATTGACAACTTATATAAATCAATTAAGCCAGTAACTACAAGCGGTATGAAGCTAGATGAGCGACCCATACTTGTAGGGAAAAGTTATGAAGGATCTACGGGCGACAATGGAACGTTTTCGGGAAGCATGGACGATTTAGTCTTTTTTGATAAGAAATTAAGCGCCTTGGAGTTGGATTTATTTTATAACTCGTATCAGAATAACAAGCCCGTTCCCGATCACAATCTTGCACGGCAACATTGGATTGAAAATCATCCCCAAACCAAACAATTAGAAAAAGCGTTGAAGCAGAACCGTGAAGAATGGCTCAAAACATTTAGCCCTGTAATGGAGATCATGGTCATGGAAGAATTGCCTGAAACCCGAAAAACCTATCTATACAATCGTGGTGATTACAATGATCCGGCTTATGAAGTCCAAGCGGCTGTCCCTGAAAAACTTCCCGCTATGGACCCAGAGCTTCCTAAAAACAGATTGGGATTAGCCCAATGGCTTTTTAATTCAAAAAATCCTTTAACTGCTCGCGTGGCCGTAAATCGCTATTGGCAAATGATTTTTGGACAGGGGCTAGTACAAACAGCAACAGATTTTGGTGTGCAAGGTTCGCTTCCCAGCCATCCTGAACTCTTGGATGCCCTTGCCATAGATTTTATGGATGGTGATTGGAATGTTAAAGAATTGATCAAAAAAATGGTGCTGTCGAAAACCTATCGTCAAACCTCTAGAGTTCTCCCAGAAGTTTTCGAAAAAGATCCCAAAAATATTTTTCTGGCACGTAGTAACCGATATCGACTTCCAGCGGAAATGATTCGGGACAATGCCTTAGCGACAAGTGGACTATTGGTTAAGCAAAGAGGAGGAGAAAGTGTAAAGCCCTATCAGCCAGAAGGCCTTTGGAAGGAAAAAAGTACATTTTCACTTCGGCTTTACGATTACAAAACAACAAAGGGAGACAGTTTATACCGACGAAGTTTATATACTTTCATCCGACGAACATCCCCACCACCGTCAATGATTGCCTTTGATGCAACGTCTCGAGAAATCTGTACCGTTCAAAGAGAGACCACTTCAACCCCTCTTCAGGCACTAGTCTTACTCAATGACGTTCAATTTTTCGAGGCCTCCAGAGTACTCGCTGAACGCATCCAAAAAGAGGGAGGATCAGCCTTAGAAGAGCAAATTAAATACGGCTTCCGATTGGCTACTTCTCGATATCCCTATACAGAAGAAATCGAGGTTTTAAAAAAACTTTATCAGAAGCAACTCAATTATTATAAAAAAAACCCACAAGCCGCAAAAAAAACACTGAATGTAGGAGAAAAAAAAGTGAATCATTCGCTCAACCCAGTGAAAACTGCAGCCCTAACATTGTTGGCAAATACACTCTTGAACCACAATGAAACTTTTGTTAAATATTAAGTATGAATTGTAACGAAGAACATCACAACAAACAATACACGCGTAGAGATTTCCTTACCAAAACGTCTTTGGGATTAGGAGCATTGTCCTTAGGCGGGTTGTTAGGACCTACCCCAGCTTTAGGCAAAGATTTCCTCTCCCAAATGGTTCAAAGTAGTGGTGCAGGAATTCCACATTTTGTACCCAAAGCCAAACGGGTAATTTATCTATTTCAAAGTGGTGCTCCCTCACAACTTGATTTATTTGACCACAAACCACTATTGACAAAAATGAACGGGAAGGAATTACCAGAGAGTATTCTGGGAAATCAACGTTTAACAGGTATGACTGCGGGTCAAACCAGTTTTCCTATGGCAGGATCTGTCTTTAATTTCAAACAACACGGTCAAAGTGGTGCTTGGGTAAGTGAACTCATGCCGCATACTTCTAAAATTGTAGATGAGCTTTGTTTTATCAAATCAATGCATACTGAGGCCATTAATCACGATCCTGCAATAACTTTCTTACAAACAGGTTCACAACTTCCTGGACGACCCTCTATAGGTTCCTGGCTTAGTTACGGACTGGGAACGGACAATAAAAATCTTCCTGAGTTTGTTGTTCTTCTTACCAAAGATAAATACGGTCAACCCTTATACTCCAGACTTTGGGGGAATGGTTTTTTACCCTCACAACATCAGGGCGTTCAGTTTCGATCTGGCAAAGATCCTGTATTGTATCTTGACAATCCGCCCGGAGTAACTCAGGAAAGTAGAGAATCTCAATTGGAACACCTCAAAAAATTGCAAAAGTTACAATACCAAGATGTAGGAGATCCAGAAATTCTTTCACGGATGAAACAGTATGAAATGGCATTTAGAATGCAAACTTCCGTTCCAGAAGTAATGGATGTGTCTGATGAGCCAGACTATATTTTTGACCTGTATGGCGAAGACAGTAAAACCCCAGGGACTTTTGCTGCCAATTGTTTGTTGGCCAGAAAACTAATAGAAAAAGACGTCAAATTTGTACAACTTTATCATCAAGGCTGGGACATGCACGGTGACTTACCTAATCAAATGAAAATTCAATGTAAGGATACCGACAAAGCTACAGCAGGCTTGATTCAGGATCTAAAACAACGCGGTTTACTAGATGATACTTTGGTCATTTGGGGAGGCGAATTTGGCAGAACAAATTATTCTCAAGGGCTTTTAACCCCAGAGAGTTTTGGAAGAGATCACCATCCTAGGTGTTTTACATTATTTATGGCGGGTGCAGGGATAAAAAAAGGAATCACCCTTGGTGCTACTGATGAATTTGGATACAACATTACTGAAAACCCTGTTCATGTTCACGATTTTCAAGCCACTTTAATGCACCTACTAGGAATCAATCATGAAAAACTCACTTTCAAATTTCAAGGAAGACGTTATCGATTGACTGATGTCCATGGAAAAGTTGTTCGTGAAGTTTTGAGTTAAAATTACAAACAGATGAAAAAAACAAGAAGAACATTTTGTAAGCAAACACTTGCCGCTACTGGAAGTCTTGCCATTGCTCCATTCGAAAATATTTTTATTAAAACAAAACACTCTGTGAAAGATAATCCCATTGTAGGTCATGGTGAATTTACCTATCAGGTAGATAAAAATTGGGGAATACAGGAACCCTCCCAATTTCCAGTAAATGACTGCCATGAAATGATTCTAGACAAAAAGAATAGAATCTTTATGACCACAACGCATCCTAAAAACAATATCCTGGTGTATGACCGATCTGGTAAAATTCTAGATGCTTGGGGAACCGAATTACCTGGAGCGCATGGATTAACACTTTCAACAGAAGGAGAAGAAGAGTATCTGTGGATCACTGACCCAGAAACCCACAAGGTGTGTAAAACCACTTTGGGCGGTAAAAAATTACTAGAACTTTCTACACCGAGAGAAATTTCAGCTTATACTTCAGCAGATCAATTCAAACCCACAGAAACAGCGGTTGCTCCAAATGGAGACCTCTATGTTGCTGATGGATACGGCTTGGATTACATCATTCAATACGATTCAAAAGGAAACTACATTCGGCATTTTGGAGGGAAAGGTAAGGCCGATGACCAATTTGATTGCTGTCACGGAATAACCCTTGACACACGAGGTGGTAAAGCGCCTACGCTTTTGATTACCTCCAGAACGGCAAATTGCTTTAAACGATTTACTTTGGATGGAAAATATTTAGAAACCATACAACTGCCCTCCTGTTATATCTGTAGGCCAGTCTTAAAAAATGACATGCTTTATTTTGCCGTGATTGTAACGAAAGATTGGGGAACCTATGATGGGATGCTTGCAGTATTAGATGAAAACAATAAAGTTGTTTCTCTACCCGGAGGAAGTAAACCGGACTACCATGAAGGACTTCTTAAAGCACCTACTTACGATCAAAAAACATTTCTCAATCCCCACGATGTTTGCATAGACGATGATGAAAACATCTATGTCCCCCAATGGAATTCAGGTAAAACCTACCCTGTCAAACTTCACCGTGTGTAATAATGATAGTAGTTGAGATAAGCTCTTTTATCGGTCGGTTTCATCCTTTGGTAGTTCATATTCCTATCGGTTTTTTGAGTTTAGCGCTCCTCTTAGAAATTCCCTTTTTTAAAAAGAAATTTCTAGTCAATTCTTTACTCTGGTTGCTGTCATTTGTCACTTCAATACTTGCTGTTGTATTGGGTTTGCTATTGGCTCAAAGTGGACATTATATAGATGCTCAACTTTCTCTTCACAAATGGTCTGGTATCCTTTTAGTCATCCTTTGTGGAATGGGTTGGATCGCACGAATACCCAACTTTAAAATAAACCCTTTGCTTCAAAAGATCAACAACGGATTGGTTTTGTTTACCTTACTTTTTGTAGGACACAATGGAGGGGGGTTAACCCATGGTGAAAGTTACCTTTATGAAAGAGCCCCCGAATGGATCAAAACTCAATTAGTCCCAACGGAAGAAAACAGGGTTTTTAAAAATATTCCAATAGACAGTATTTATGTTTATCGAGACTTAATTCAGCCTCTTTTTGATTCCAAATGTGCTTCTTGTCATAACGATCAAATCAATCAAGGAGGACTTAACCTTACCTCTGCCCAGGAACTGTTTAAAGGGGGGACTAGTGGAGCAGGTCTTGTTCAAAAAGACTTGTCTAGGAGTTTAGTTTATACTCGAATAATCAAACCCCAATCCGATCTAAAATTTATGCCACCAGCAGGAATTCCCATGACCTATAGCGAAATCCAGTTACTAGAATGGTGGATTATGGAGGGCGCACCAATTGAAGTACCCCTCGCAGCACAAACGATACCTCAAGAAATTCAATCGCTCTTATTAAAAAATTACACCCTTGATGCAAGAACTAAACCTTGGTTTGAGAAGGTAAAATTAACTCCTTTAACCGAAAAAGATTTAAACCGTTTAGAGCAAAATCAACTCCGCTGGAGAAAACTATCGGAAGAAAATGAATTACTGGATATTCGTCTTCAAGGAGACCAAATAACTGAAGAAGCTATTGCCGTTTTAAATGACTATGCTCCCTATATAACTTGGTTGAATTTAAGCAACACTAAACTTGAAAACAATAGCTTGAAAGTGATTGCAAAAATGGAAAATCTTACCCGCTTAAATCTTCAAAAAAGCAACTTATCAAAAATCAATCTGAGCCCACTAACTTCCTTAAATCATATTGAAATTCTCAATCTGCATAGTACTCAGGTAGACCAAGACATCTTTGAGATTGTCAAACAACTTCCCTCTTTAAAAAAATTGTACCTCTGGAATACCGCTGTGACCAATCAACAAATCATTGCTCAACAAAACTTTTTCCCAGCGCTGGAATTGATTGGAGGACTAGAATAATGTTGTTCTTTTTTCTTTAGGAACTGCAAACTGTCTCAGGTAAATTGTATTTCCCAATTGAGCTCGTTCTCGTTTGATACGCTCTACAACTTCAGCAGGATATTGGCTTTTATGGCACAATAAAGCTTGGTAGGCTTGATCATAATGCGCATCAGCAAACTCTATTTCGGTATTTAAATACGCTGGATCTTGTCCTCTTAATGTTTTGTCCCTAGCTGTAGCGAGAAACTCTTTAGGAATTCCAAAATAAAATAAATTCATAGGTTTCTCCCAAATTTGAGAAACAAAAACTTGAGTAACAGAAGCTCCTACCAATCGGTGATCCATATGTGTGGTAGCACCGTCAGGACCCCAAGTAATAATAACATCAGGAGCTGTTTTTAAAATAATCTCTTTGAGTTCAATAATTAGATTTTGAACATGGGGAATATGCCCATCGAAGCCTTCAGCGGCTTTTAGCTGATCGTGGTAATTGAGATGAATCAATTCAACTCCTAACACTTCAGCGGCACATTTCATCTCTTTTTTACGAAGAGCTGCAAGTCCATCCCCAGCTTCGTAATCGGTGTATTCGTTTACTCCCAATCGACCGTCTGTTGCGATAACTAAAGTTACCTCAACACCCTCTTCAACAGCTTTAACTAAAAGCGGGCCTACAGATTGTTCATCATCCGGATGAGCAAAGATCGCTAACAGCTTTTTGGGACTGTCTTGAGCACTTAGCACAACATTTAAAAAACAACACAAAACCAAGATTAACCCGTTCATTATTTTCATTCTATTTTGATTTTTTAATTAGTATATTGAATGGTAATTTATAGGTTAAAATACAAATTTATGGGTCAACAGTTACATTCTATTCGCCGTTTCCTTTTTATCGGGATTTTTTTTAGCAATCTAATGGCAGCAGCCACTTTTGATGAAAAATCTAAATTCACAACAAAGGAAGCGCCCTTACGTCTTGCCATTATAGGCTTGGTTCACGATCATGTACATTGGATTTTTAACCGCAATAAGAAGGATGTCGTCATTGTCGGTATCGTAGAAACCAATACAGAAGCCATCGCTAAATTTCAAAAACGTTATGCGCTTCCAGATACGCTCTTTTTTGATAGTTATGAAAGTTTATATCAAAAAGTAAAGCCAGAAGCCGTTTCTGCATTCAATCAGACCAACAAACATCTTAAGGTTGTTGAGTTTTTTGCTCCCCTAAAGATCCCCATTATGGTAGAAAAACCACTTGCAACTTCTTATCAAGATGCTAAAAAAATTGAGGCTTTATCTCTAAAATACGGAACTCCTGTTTTAACAAATTATGAAACCTCCTGGTATGAAACTACTTATGAAGCAAAACAAATGATGGATAACAATCGTATAGGAAAACTAACAAAAATGGTCTTTAACACTGGACATCCAGGCCCTCAAGAAATTGGCTGTTCTCCCGAATTTTTAGAGTGGTTAACTGATCCTGTCCAAAATGGAGGAGGTGCACTAACTGATTTTGGTTGCTATGGTGCCAATATTGCAACCTGGTTTTTAAACGGTCAAACGCCCTTGCGAATTAGTAGTGTTGCAAAACAAACAAAACCCAATCGTTATCCCAATGTAGATGACGACACTACAATTATTTTAGACTACCCAGACCAACAAGTGATCATTCAAGCTTCTTGGAATTGGTCACACAATAGAAAAGACATGCAAGTGTACGGTGCTCACGGCTATATTGATGCTAAAAACGGGAATGAAATGTCGGTTCTAGAGGATGAAAGCAAAGGCCCTTATAATCATAAGCCCCCGGCTATACAATCCAATCAAAAAGATCCGTTCAGATTGCTCTATGAAGTGACCAAAAACAAAAAACAACTAAGCCCCTTTAGTCTGTATAGCTTGGAAAATAATGTCATTGTTTCAAAAATTTTGAGCCTTGCGAAAAAGGCCGCTGAGACAAATCAAACGCTTAATTGGTCGTCCCTTTAATTAAGTTTAAGGCTACGCATAATTCATCGAGGTTTTTTACCTTTACCTTGTGTCGAGAATTATCATTGTTATGGGAGTAAGTGGAAGTGGCAAAACCACTTTGGGAAAGGCTTTAGCAAAAACACTTGATTGCACTTTTTTAGAAGGAGATGCCTTCCATTCTGTTGCAAATAAAGATAAAATGAAAAAAGGAACGCCGCTAACAGATGAAGATCGTTTGCCTTGGTTAAAAAAAATCAATACAGTACTTAAACAAGGATCAGAAAAGCCAATGGTTTTGGCATGTTCTGCTTTAAAAAACGAATACCGAAAACAGTTAAGTGAACAACTACCCCACAACGCCATCTTATGGGTTTACTTAAACGGTGAATTCTCCGAATTGAAAAAACGGATGGAAAAGCGAAATCACTTTATGCCATCGAGTTTACTCCAAAGCCAACTGGAAACGCTAGAGCCCCCAAAAGAAGCAATAAAATTAGACTGTTCACTTAGTATAGAAGTGATGATTCAACAACTTAAATCTCATCTTGATGAACAATAAAACAGAATGGGGAATTGCCGGAATGGGTGTAATGGGAACCAGTTTGAGTAGAAATTTTGCTCAAAAAGGAATTGCCCTTTCCCTGTTTAATCGTTATTTAAAAGGATCTGAAGAACAGGTAGCAAATAAGAAAAAACAGCGCTATCCAGAGTTGAATACCAGCTTGGCATTTGAGGAAATTTCTCCGTTTGTTTCATCTCTTGAAAGCCCTAGAAAAATTTTACTCATGCTGCCAGCTGGAAAACCAACTGATGCGTTTTTAGATCAACTTGTTCCGCTTCTTCAAGTAGGAGATGTTGTTATGGATGGAGGGAATACGCATTATTTACACACTGAGAAACGGGCGAAAGCACTTCACAAAAAAGGAATTTTATTTCTCGGTATTGGTGTTTCAGGCGGCGAAGAAGGAGCGCTCTACGGACCTTCTCTTATGATAGGTGGTGCCTTAAAGGCCTTTGAACTTGTAAAAAACGATTTAATTAAAATTGCTGCAAAAAATAAAACAGGTAAAGCCTGCTGTGGGTATTTTGGAGCTGGAGGGGCCGGACATTTTGTGAAAATGGTTCACAACGGCATTGAATATGCTGAAATGCAGTTGCTTGCTGAAGTGTATGCTTTAAGTCAATCTAAGGGTTTAAATGATGACATCCAAAGTGAACTTTATCAATGGAATACGACAAGTAGTAAAAGCTATCTTTTGGAAATTACTGCACGTCTTTTAAACTATAAAGAAAATCAAATACCCTTTGTTGAATTGATTCAAGATCAGGCTTCCAATAAAGGAACGGGTGCTTGGGCTACAGCAGCTGGAACTACTTTGGGTTACCCCAATACCTTAATGGCGACTGCACTACACGCACGTTATATCTCTTCTTTTAAATCAAAAAGAGTGCAATTTGCTGAGCATTACGCTACAGAAAAAACAGTTGAAAAAATTTCCTTCACCCAACTTAAGATGAGTTATGATTTATCGCGCTGGATCAATCATCATCAAGGGTTTGAAATGCTCACTTTAGCTGCTAAAGAATACCATTGGAAACTCAATCTAAGTGAGGTAGCTGCCGTTTGGGCGGAGGGTTGTATCATTAAATCTGACCTTATGGACCTGTGTATC
>CBFHJD010000029.1:0-27992 GCA_965656215.1 Flavobacteriaceae bacterium | reverse complement strand
AGCAAGTTTAGAACCACCGGCTGCTTTTAGGATCACGTCAAATTCTGACTTCTCCTCTGCTGCTTCACCAGCACCACCTGCAGGTCCAGCTACTGCAACTGCTGCTGCAGCTGCGGGTTCTATACCGTACTCATCTTTTAAAATATCAGCCAATTCATTGACTTCTTTTACAGTCAAGTTGACTAATTGTTCTGCGAATTCTTTTAAATCTGCCATGTTATTAATTTTTCTGTTTGATTTTTAATATATATATATTCGAGTGCGTACTTGTTTTGGGTCAGGATTCGCGTTCTGAAAGTGTTTTTAAAATTCCAGATAATTTTCCACCTCCTGACTGGAGTGCTGAAACTACGTTTTTAGTTGGTGATTGTAACAATGCAATGATCTCTCCAACCAATTCTTCTTTAGATTTGATTGCTACTAGAGCATCGATCTGATCATCACCAATGTAAATAGCTTCTTCAATGAAGGCTCCTTTTAAGATTGGTTTATCAGACTTTTTTCTAAAGTTCTTAATCACCTTTGCAGGTGCGTTTCCTGATTCAGAAAACATTAACGAAGTATTCCCTTTCAGGATCTCCGTCAACTCTCCAAAGTTCTGGTCGGAAGCTTCCATGGCTTTAGCGAGTAGGGTATTCTTAACCACTTGCAGTTGGATGTTTTCTTTAAAACAAGCGCGGCGTAACGCACTGGTTTGAATCGCATCTAATCCTGCAATATCAGCTAAATAAAGGGTTTTTACCCCGGCTAAAGCTTTTTTAAGGTTCTCTATTGCGTCGTTTTTTTCTTGTCTAGTCATTTGCTTAAATTTTGTGCGTTAACCCAATTTTGCATCAATTGAAATACTTGGACTCATCGTACTTGACATGAAAACACTTTTTACATAAATCCCTTTTGTTGTAGTGGGTTTTAGTTTCATGATGGTTTTCAATAACTCATCAGCATTTTCATAAATCTTTTCTGGTGCAAAAGAGGCTTTACCGATTGCAGCATGAATGATTCCGGTTTTGTCCACCTTAAAATCAATCTTACCGCCTTTTACATCAGCTACCGCTTTTTTAATGTCCATTGTTACCGTACCCGTTTTTGGATTTGGCATTAGACCACGAGGGCCTAATACACGTCCTAAAGGACCTAATTTTCCCATAACACTAGGCATGGTTACAATCACGTCAACATCAGTCCACCCGTCCTTGATTTTCTGGAGGTATTCATCCAGACCAACAAAATCAGCTCCTGCCTCTTTGGCATCGGCTTCTTTGTCAGGGGTTACTAGAGCTAAAACACGAACGTTTTTTCCTGTTCCATGAGGTAGGGTTACTACGCCACGAACCATTTGATTGGCTTTTTTAGGATCTACTCCCAATCGAATAGCCATATCAATACTTGCATCAAATTTAGTATTGGTAATTTCTTTTACCAATGCTGAAGCTTCTTTGAGCGTGTAGAGATTTTTAGGATCTACTTTAGCTCTCGCTTCTTTTTGTTTTTTTGTTGTTCTCGCCATTGCTTGATTTTAATGAATTAAAAAGGAGCTTGTCCAGAAATTTTGAATCCCATTGAACGTGCTGTACCGGCTACCATTTTCATAGCAGACTCTATGGTGAATGCATTTAAGTCAGGCATCTTGTCCTCAGCAATGAGCTTTACCTGATCCCAAGTGACTGTTGCCACTTTTGTTCGGTTGGGTTCTCCAGAACCTTTTTTAGCTTTGGCTGCTTCCATTAGTTGAACGGCCGCTGGCGGTGTTTTGATGACAAATTCAAATGATTTGTCAACATATACAGTAATCGCAACCGGTAATATTTTACCTGGTTTATCTTGGGTTCTTGCATTAAATTGTTTGCAAAATTCCATGATATTGACTCCTGCGGCACCGAGCGCGGGTCCAACCGGTGGCGACGGATTCGCAGCACCTCCCCGAACTTGTAGTTTTAAAACTTTACTTACTTCTTTTGCCATTGTTTCATTTAATTTAGGAAAGTGTTAGTGGAAGCTTGACACGTATTCCATATTTATTAGTGTAACATTTATAACTTTTCAACTTGCATATAGCTTAATTCTAATGGTGTCTTTCTTCCAAAGATTTTCACCATGACTTCAAGCTTGCGTTTCTCTTCATTTACTTTTTCTATCGCTCCAGTAAATCCATTAAAAGGACCGTCAATGACTTTGACATTTTCTCCTACATTAAATGGAATCGCTACATGTTCTGCGGTTAATGCTAATTCATCAACTTTACCGAGCATACGGTTTACTTCTGACTCTCTTAGCGGTACGGGCTCACCCCCTTTAGTTTCACCAAGGAAACCAATAACGTTGGTTACTGATTTGATAATGTGAGGAAGTTCTCCAGTCAAATTGGCTTTTACCATTATATAACCCGGGAAATAAACGCGTTCCTTATTTATTTTTTTACCATTACGGATTTGGATTACCTTTTCGGTAGGTACTAAAATATCTTCAACCAAGTGATCGTAACCGAAACGATTGATCTCCGACATGATGTAGTCTTTGATTTTCGCTTCTTGTCCGCTTACTGCACGAACTACATACCATTTTTTGTCTTTAACAGTAGTTGCCATGGGTTATCCTATGAGGTTAAAGTAAAACTGAATTGCTCGAGATAATACGGTATCTGCACCCCAAATGGCTAAAGAAAATAAAATGGAAAAGACCAACACAACCACAACCAAACGTTGAAGTTCAGAGCGCTCGGTCCACGAAACATTGTTCTTAAGTTCTTCGAAGGAATCTTTTATATATGAAATCATGTTCTACTTATTCTTTTTTACTCTGGTTGAGAGGCTTTCCGCGATTCTCTTGAAATAAACTTCTCGCCCTTCGGCTCTATTCTTATTGGCACGGGTTGAGAGGCTCGAACTCCCGACACCTGGTTTTGGAGACCAGTGCTCTACCAACTGAGCTAAACCCGTTTTTATTTGACACAAAAGGTATCCGCTTTAGACGGACACCTTCAGGTCATTTTAAAAACATCTTAACTAGTCTAGGATCTCAGTAACTTGACCAGCTCCTACAGTTCTTCCTCCTTCACGAATCGCGAAACGAAGTCCAATACTTAAGGCAATCGGCTGGATCAAATCTACATTGATCGTCAAGTTATCCCCAGGCATAACCATTTCCACTCCATCAGGAAGTGCAATGTTTCCAGTTACGTCTGTGGTTCTAACATAAAACTGTGGTCTATAATTATTGTGGAATGGAGTGTGACGTCCACCTTCTTCTTTTTTCAAGATATACACCTCAGCTTTAAACTTAGCGTGGGGTGTTACAGAGCCACCTTTACAAAGTACCATTCCTCTTTTGATATCGGTTTTTTCGATACCTCTAAGTAGAATTCCTACGTTATCTCCAGCTTCTCCTCGATCTAATATTTTCCGGAACATCTCTACTCCTGTAATAGTAGATTTCATTTTTTCAGCACCCATACCGATGATGTCAATTTCATCACCTGTATTTGCAACACCAGTTTCAATACGACCGGTTGCAACAGTACCACGACCTGTAATTGAGAATACATCCTCAACAGGCATTAAGAAATCTTTGTCGACGTCACGCTTTGGTAATTCAATCCACGTGTCAACTTCTTCCATTAATTTTAATACGGTATCAACCCACTTTTGCTCTCCATTGAGTGCTCCAAGTGCTGAACCTAAGACTACGGGGGTGTTATCTCCATCATAGTCATAGAATGAAAGTAATTCTCTAACTTCCATTTCAACTAATTCTAATAACTCTTCATCATCTACCATGTCCGCCTTGTTCAAGAAAACTACGATACGTGGTACACCAACCTGGCGACCCAATAAGATGTGTTCTCTAGTCTGTGGCATTGGACCATCAGTAGCCGCAACAACAAGTATAGCGCCATCCATTTGAGCAGCTCCAGTTACCATGTTCTTTACGTAATCGGCGTGACCTGGACAGTCAACGTGAGCGTAGTGACGATTTGCTGTTTGATATTCTACGTGAGACGTATTAATGGTAATTCCTCTTTCTTTTTCTTCAGGAGCATTATCGATTTGATCGAAGCTTCTAGCTTCAGAGAATCCTGCATCTGCTAATACTTTTGTAATCGCAGCGGTAAGAGTTGTTTTACCGTGATCAACGTGACCAATAGTTCCAATATTTAAGTGGGGTTTCGACCGGTCAAATGTTTCTTTAGCCATAATTATTGTTGTTTCATTGTTATTTTTAGGAGCGCAAATTTATTAATTTTTTTTTATCCATTGTTTCTTTTACGTATTTTTTTTGAATTAAATTCTATAAATTTTGATGTATTTCTAAAATCTAAAATAGTTTGAGGTGAGTTTCAATACTATCTATTTCAGGTTCAGATCCTTATTTTTTGTTGAATAGATTGTCTTACCTACTGTTTTTTCCGCTTTTAATCAATTGATTTTTTGTTTCTTTGTCATTGAATTTCTCGAGCTAAAAATGGCTTTGAGAGTTTGTATTCAGTTTATGGATTTATGCATCATCGTCCCTTGTTTTAATGAAGCCAAACGAATACCGTTAGTAGACTTTGAAACCTTCCTATCTCACTATCCTAAAGTGACCCTTTATTTTGTAAACGACGGATCTACGGATGAGACAGCTGCTGTTATTGCATCCTTTCAAAAAAGGCAGCTTGAAAAAGTTCATCTGCTCAACCTTCACCAAAATTTAGGAAAAGGGAATGCTGTTCGTCAGGGCATGCTTCATGCTCTTGACAACAAAGGCTGTGATACTTTTGCTTATCTAGACGCTGATCTGTCGACTTCTCTTGAAGAATGCAACCATTTAGCCGAACAGATTAAGGATTTAAAACAATTTGTCTTTGGATCGCGAATTAAAAAAATTGACAATTCCATTGAACGGAAGTTTTTTCGATTTATTATTGGTCGAGTAATTGCAACTGCCATATCAAAAGTGCTCAATTTGGCTGTATATGACACCCAATGCGGTTGTAAAATTTTTACTAAAAAAACAGCCAAGCTTGCATTTGGGGCTCCTTTTATTTCGACATGGCTTTTTGATGTAGAGCTATTTTTTCGTTTAAAAAATCATTTTGGAACTTCAGATTTTAAAACCATAAGTGCTGAGGTTCCACTGAAAAAATGGAGGGATCAAGGAGGCTCAAAAATTGAATGGACCTATGGATTTAAAATGTGGATGGACTTGTTAAAAATTAAACGCAAATACCAATAATGGAAAACCTCTATCAACGACTTCACACCATTCGCTATACCCTGGTATTTTGGATACTGGTCGCTATTCGAATGTACTTTAATGGAGTTCTCCCTTTAATGGATAAAACAGAGGCGCGCTATGGTGAAATTGCAAGACTGATGAGCGAAACCGGAAATTGGGTTACACCCCAGATAGACTATGGCCTTCCTTTTTGGGCAAAACCTCCGCTGTCAACGTGGGCTTCTGCTCTATCCATAACTGCTTTTGGATCTGCTGAAATATTTGTTCGACTACCCTACCTCATTGCACTGGTTGCAGTAGCTCTTTTTATAGGCAGATACCAAAAAGAGGTGACGCAATCCGTTTACATTCCTGGAATTATCTTACTTACAATACCTGAGTTTTATCTTCATGCTGGAGTAGTCTCAACCGATACTTTTTTATGCTTGAGCGTCGCTCTTACTATGTTCGGTTTCTGGGAGACCCTTCGTGAAAATTCAAAAGCCTATTGGGGATATGTGTTTTTTTTAGGAATAGGAATTGGACTACTCAGTAAAGGACCCATAATTGGGATACTGACCCTCCCTCCTATTTTAATTTGGGCGTTGATTACAAAAAATATCAAGAATGCATTTCTCCAACTTCCTTGGATTGGAGGAGTTTTACTTCTACTTGTCATCAGCCTACCTTGGTATATTTTGGCCGAATTACGCACTCCTGGATTCATTGATTACTTCATTATTGGGGAACATTTTGAACGGTATTTTAATTCCGAATGGAAAGGAGATAAATACGGTTTTCCGAAACAACAGCCATTAGGAATGGCTTGGGTATTTTTAGTTGTATTTTTACTTCCGTGGACCATTGCCCTAATCCGGCTTCTATTCCGTAAATGGAAGTCTATAAAACAAGACCCTTGGATATTGTTTTTATTACTTTGGATGGTCTGGACTCCTTTATTTTTCACTTCTTCTAAAAGCTTAATTCATCCCTATATATTGCCCAGTTGTATCCCAGCAGCTCTCATCATAAACCACTATTGGATGGCATTGAAAAATAAAATGCTTTACACTGGAATTGCTATTGGACTACCCTTGCTAATGTTTATAATTCATCTTAGTGGTTTTGCAACATCACTTTACAGCCATACTACCGATAAATTTCTGATCAGCCCGCTAGATCAAGTAAAAACAATTTATTCACTTGATGCAAAAAGTTATTCTAGTCAATTTTATACTCAAGGTAAAATCAAAGTAATTAAAATTGAACAATTAAAAAGAGCATTACGTTCTGAACATACTTTTTATATTGTACTTAGCAATAAACAGTTTGAACAATTGGAACCCAATAAAAGAACAAAACTTAGTCGGATTGATTCCAATAAAAAAAGAGGTGTTTATGGATTTGAGCCTTGATTGAGGATTTGTTCATCCGCATACATCCGCCAGTAAAAGATCAATTCTATTTCCTCAACAGTAAAGGATGTTTTTAGATTCTTTTAATTGAACCACCTTACCTTATCTTCTATTGGGTTTGGTGTCCTAGGATAAATCTCAGTGTCGTAATTTCCCATATAGAAGAGACCCAGACATCGCTCCCCTTCGTTTAGAGGGATAAACTCATCCATATAAGTAATCAATTTAGGCGAGCTCCAATAAGAACCAATATTAAGCTCCGTAGCCATTAACCACATGTTTTGAACCGACATAGAAACCGCAGCGATCTCCTCCCATTCTGGAACAGACTCTAACGGATCTCTCTGCATACAAAGCACAATAAGCACTGATGATTTTGTTGCTTTTTCAATTATTTTTTTGTGCTTGAATGCTGAAAATTTGGGAGTGTGTTCTTTGTATTTAGCTGCTAAAAATTCACCAAGCTTATTTTTAGTTTCCCCTTTCAAAACCTTGAATCTCCAGGGCTCTGTTTTTTTATGGGTCGGTGCCCAATTAGCGGCTTCAAGCATTAATTTTATCTGCTCGTCCTTTATAGGTAAATCGTTATACTGACTGGGCATAATCGATCGTCGAGATTTAATAGCGCTTAATAGCTTCATCTTAATATTTATTTTTGCGGTAAAACAACAACACCATTTGCTGTTAGTGTTCGTACTTCCTCTGCCTGCGTTATAGCATTAATTTTTTCTTTTGAATCTCCGCGGTCATCGGCATAGTGTTTTAATTCATCAATAGTCGTAACTTCTTTATATGCTTCACCTTCAACAATTACATCCCTCCCCACAATATCTTTTGGCACAAAAAAACCATAATCTTTAAACTTCACCATAACTTCTTTGTCTTCTCCAAGATCAAGTTTCATCCAGCATCCTTTGGCTTGACACACTTCTACAACTACGGCCTTAAATTTGGTGTTAAAAACTCCTTCTGAATTGTATAATAATTCAACTTTTTTGAGGTCTGAAAGCGCACCCTCTGTGAGGTCATCACCAAAATTTTGTGTTTGACTTTTTAGAACATTTGTGATCATAAAACACACTAAAACCAAATAAAAATATTTCATTTTTTTGTTGAATTAAAAAGTTTATACTACAAATATAAAAAACCCTCATTTTCAATAGGGGAATAAATGAAATTTAACGCTTTGTGCTGAAATGGATTCATTGATATTTTAAAGGCTATCCTTTATTTGCATTCAAATACAACAATTACATCGAAGTGAATTCTTTCTGTTTTAAGAATTCGGAAAAAAGATTAGAGCTAATAGTATATGTCTTTCATTTTGACTGACAAAAAACATGGGTGAAAAAATCTCAACTACTTCACTAAAATTTTTGGGTGGATTGAGTAGCTTTAAACAAACTATTAATCGATAAGAATGAAAGACAATACCATAACATTTGAAAAAAAATGGCTCGATAGAGCTATACCATTAAGATTTAAAATTAATAATTGGTTGCTACAAAAACTGGGGTTATTTGGTTTTGCTTTATTTGCATTTGTCTGGGGTTTTATAGCTTCAGTCTTAATACACCTTTACTTTGTACCGTTTCTTTAAACCTTTTTGATAGAATTAACATTTTTGAATAAATGAAAAAGCTCCTTTTAATACTCCCTTTTTTACTTTCCTGTAATCAGAGTACTGGAGATTGTTTCTGTACGGAAGAATATAATCCTGTTTGTGCAGGAAATAATCAATATTCAAATCCTTGTAATGCAAGATGCGCAGGATATGAAGATTCGGAAATAACCATTATACTTACTCAAGAAGAAATAGAATCAGGCATATTAGCTGAAGTTGATTGCACAATTTAAAACCCGAACTCCTAATGATTGACAACAATACAGCAGAAGTATTCCCATGTAGATGTGATTCTAATGATTGCAACTATAAGAAACAATGGGAAGATGCAGGCTCTCCTTTTAAAATACCTATGAAGGTTGCTATGGGTAGAACATATCTCCCTTTAGTATCTGAATGGATTAAAACAAGGTATTGTAATCGTAAAGGGGAACAAACAAAATTAATTTACTAAAATGTTGTGATGGAATTAGAAGATTTAGGAAAAATAAAAAGGCCAACCAATGGAAAGCCTAGTGGTTAAAGAGAGCCAATGACGAGATTTGAACTCGTGACCTCTTCCTTACCAAGGAAACGCTCTACCCCTGAGCTACATCGGCAAACAAAAAGAGAGCGAGAGACCGGGTTCGAACCGGCGACATTCAGCTTGGAAGGCTGACGCTCTACCAACTGAGCTACTCTCGCATTATTACTGAAGGTTAAATCCAGTGTTGGTATTCACAGCTAAGATAATAAACTTTTGATTCTTAGCTTGATATTTTGAGTGGGGAGAGCAGGATTCGAACCTGCGAAGTTAAAAACAACAGATTTACAGTCTGTCCTCGTTGGCCGCTTGAGTATCTCCCCTATTTATAATGAACTTTTATTAAATGTCATCAGAACAAGCGGTTGTTCTAAAAACAAAGAGCCGATGGAGGGACTCGAACCCACGACCTGCTGATTACAAATCAGCTGCTCTAGCCAGCTGAGCTACATCGGCATATTTCATTTTATGAAACGCAAACAAAAGCTATAAAAGTCAAAAATGATTTTAATACGCCATTGTTTAAATTAAACAATTAAGACTGCGTTTTGTATTTCAATAAACTGGGGCAAAATTAACCTTATTTGTGAAATCCGAAAATAAAAACATAATTAATTTACCTCAACATCAAAAACAGTATCCATTGAAATGTTCTTGTCGTAAAAAAATCAATCAAAAACGGTAGTTCTTTACAAACTTTAGGCTCTGATTTTTTCCTTTCTGCGTTTGAGAATACGCTCCGCACTGTGGGCTGCTGTGTGAATTGCCTCTTCAAAAGTTCGGCACTTCTTTTTTACAATGATATCATCCCCTGGAATGGCAATTTTAAGTTCTGCCCATTTGTTAAGTCCATCAGAATCGTTTTCTACTTTGGTAAAAACAAATACCTCTATAATTTGATTGTAAAATTGAGATAGCTTTTCAATTCGCTCTTGTGCAAATTCTTTGAGTTTGATGTCTGCCGTATAGTTGACAGCCCTAAAGTGAATGGTCATCATAATTCTAAATTTTAAAAGTTATTTTTTCTGTTCTCTTGGGTGCGCTTTTTTATAAACTGACTTAATCGTTGACATACTGCTGTGCGTATAGTGCTGTGTTGCCGCAACACTGCTGTGACCCAGTAATTCTTTAATCGAATTAATACCAGCACCTTGATCTAAAAGATGGCTTGCAAAACTGTGTCGCAATACGTGGGGACTTTTCTTTGATTTGGTAGTTACTTCACTAAAGTACTTTTTTACTGTTTGATAAACAAACGCTTCAGAAAGTTTTTTCCCATTGGCAGAAATAAATATCAAGCCAGAATCTTTAGGAATATGCTCTTCCTTTTGACGCTTGAGAAGAACGGTTAATTGCAAACTCATTGGGGACAATAAGGGAATCAATCGCTCTTTATTGCGTTTTCCTAAAACTTTAATAGTTCCTTGATCTAGATCAACATGAGAGTGTTTTAACTCAATGAGTTCACTCCTTCGGATTCCTGTATAATAAAAAAGGCTCAGCAGTGTTTTTTGAAGTACACCCAGATAATTATCTGGATAAAAATCCCCCTCAATCACATCCAATACCTCTTGCTCAGAAAAAGGCAATGGCACTTTAGATGCCATTTTTAACGCCTTGTGCTCTTTTAAAGGAGAAACTTCGATGAGTTCACTACGTACTAAAAATTTGTAATAGGAACGTAATACAGATAATTTCCGATTGACGGTACGGTTGCTATTCCCTTGCTGGATTAAGCTCACGATCCATGAACGTATTTCACTGTAAGTAACCTGTTCGATCCCTTCAGTTTCGGGCTGGGATTCAGCTATAAAAACCTTAAAAGACTGCAAATCGGCTCGGTAAGCTTTATGGGTGTGCCTGGAGTACTTTTTCTCCAACAACAAATAGTCTAAAAACGGTTTTATGGACATAAAAAAAACGCTATTTCATAAATTTAAAAAATTCACGGAATAACGTTGTTAAAAATGTGGTAAAAAAAGCCTAAATCGACTCGCTATCGCGAAGTTTCTGAATGTACTGAGCTTTTTGAATTTTTTGTCGGTTTTTGACAGAAGGCTTGACGAACTGTTTGCGAGCACGTTGTTGACGCATTCCTCCAGTCTTATCAAATTTTCTCTTAAAACGCTTTAGCGCGCGGTCGATATTCTCTCCGTCTTTAATGGGTATAATTAACATAAAATGGCACCTCCTTTCATAGTGGGGGCAAATATAGGTAAAACTATTTCAGTCTAAGTGTTAAAATTCTCGTTTTATTTAAAATCATTCTAAGATTTTTCTGGCGATAACTAATTTTTGAATTTCACTAGTACCCTCACCTATGGTACAGAGCTTTGAATCTCGGTAAAACTTCTCTACCGGATAGTCTTTGGTAAAACCATAGCCACCGTGTATTTGAACAGCTTCACCAGCCGCTTTTACACAAACTTCTGAAGCGAATAATTTAGCCATAGCACCATGTTGGGTGACATTAAGATTTTGATTCTTCATCTCTGCTGCTTTCTGGGTCATCAGTGTTGCAGCTTCAATTTCTGTCGCCATTTCGGCAAGTTTAAAAGAAATGCCTTGAAAACTGCTAATTGATTTTCCAAACTGCTTGCGCTCTTTTGAATAAGCTATGGAAGCATGGTAAGCTCCTTTTGCAGTTCCCAATGAAAGTGCTGCGATAGAAATTCGACCGCCGTCGAGAATTTTCATCGACTGGATAAATCCGTCTCCTACGGGTCCCAATCTATTTTCATCTGGAATTACACACTGATCAAAAACCATTTCAGCAGTCTCTGAAGCACGCATTCCCAGTTTGTTTTCCTTTTTACCCGCAGTAAATCCTGCTGTACCTCTTTCCACAACAAAAGCGGTCATCCCTCTGTTGTCTCCTTTTTCACCGTTTCGGGCAATTACTACCGCAATATCTCCAGATATCCCGTGGGTAATAAAGTTTTTTGTTCCATTTAAAACCCAGTGATCTCCTTCTTTTCGGGCAGTGGTTGACATCCCCTTGGCATCAGAACCTGTATTGTGTTCGGTTAATCCCCAGGCTCCAATATGATTCCCTGAGCAAAGATCGGGCAACCATTTAAGCCGTTGCTCTTCAGTTCCAAAGGCATAAATGTGATTGACACAAAGTGAGTTATGAGCAGCAATTGAAAGGCCAATTGATGGATCCACAATTGATATGGTTTCAATGAGGGTGACGTATTCGTGATAACCCATAGCCGATCCGCCATAAATCTCTGGAACCAGCATCCCCATAAAACCTAAAGTTCCGGCTTTTTGAAAAATTTCTTTAGGAAAATACTGAGCTTCATCCCAGTCCATCACATGAGGCTTAATGTATTGAGCTGCAAAATCTCGTGCAGCTTCATGTACCATGCGTTGAGTCTCTGAAGTTTTGATTTCTGGATGTAATTCAAAATCTATCATAGTGCAATTTTAATACAAATATAGTTTTATTCTAGCTAGTTTGTTTGGGGAATCTACAAAAAGTTCAGACAAAAAGAAAGGGCTAATTCCGTTATTTTGAGTTCTAAAAGCCACGATCTTTTCAGCGTCTTTTCTACTTAAATAAGGCAGTCTAGCCAATTCATCCAAGCTCGCACTATTGATGTTTATGGGGTGTATTTGCGCTGGAGTTTGAATTTCAAAATACTGTAATAATCGATTAACGACAAGACTATCCAGACCGTAAACCTCGTAACATTGTTCAGCAAAAGAAAATCCAGAGAGGTACTCCCTATAGTTGACAATTCGTTTTGAAAGTGTGGGTCCAATCCCTGAAATTTTTTCAAAAGCTGCTGCATCCACTGTGTTTAAATCTTGCTTTTTAATTACGGCTTTTTTCTTGGGGGCAGATTTAAAATTTGGGAAGCGCAAGGAAGAGGATAAAACATTTTTTACACTGTCAGTAACTCCGGTAATACTTTGAAATTCTGTCAAAGAATTTACGTATTTACCAGAGGCTCTGTAGCGTTGAAGTCGATCATAAGCATCCAAGGGTATTCCCAACCTGAAGGCATTGTAATCACTCAGATAATTAGGATTGTAGGTGTAAGTTTCTCGTTGGGCAACTTTTTGCTGTTCGCGTAAAGAATCCAGTTGCCTTTGATAGTATTCTGTTTGGGTAAAGTCCAGTTCGGCCGGTTCGTCAGGGTCTGAAATAAAACGAACGCCCAATACACTAAGCAGCACCAGTAAGAGGACAACTAAAGCTCCCCGTTGTGACTCGGAAAGCACAAAAGGAAACTGGGAACGCATTTTAGCCTTTTTTTATGCCTTTTATGGCACTTAGATACGTATCGAGTTCTTCACGCACTCTCGGGAATAACAACAGCAAGCCAACCATATTAGGGAACACTAAAGCCAAAATCATAGCGTCAGAAAAAGCCCAAACTGAAGACATGTCTCCAGCAGCACCAATTACAATAAAAATTAAAAAAAGTGATTTGTAAGACAATTCAGAAACTTTGCTTTTACCAAAAATATACATCCAGGATTGCAGGCCGTAATACGACCATGAGATCATTGTAGAGATCGCAAATAAGACCACTGCTATAGTCAAAAATGGACCTGAGTATGCAATATATTTTGAAAAGGCTGCAGCAGTAATACCTGCGCCTTCAGCAGCAACTCCATTAATCATTACTACACCTCCTTCACCTCCGTAATTGAATACTGTATTATCTCCATTAAAGATGATGATTACTAATGCTGTCATTGTACAAATTACAACCGTATCAATAAATGGCTCCAATAAGGCAACCAGCCCTTCCGAAGCTGGAAATTTCGTTTTTACAGCAGAGTGTGCAATCGATGCTGAACCGGCTCCAGCCTCGTTGGAAAACGCAGCTCTACGGAATCCTGTGATTAGGACACCCAGCAATCCTCCCAGACCTGCTTGAGGATTGAATGCTTGATTAAAAATCATTCCAAAGGCATCGTCAACAAAACTAAAATTGGTTACGATAATATAGAGACATGCCAGTATGTACATCAACGCCATTAAAGGGACAACCTTCTCAGTTACTGAGGCAATTCGCTTGATTCCTCCAATGATGATGATCCCAACTAAAATCATCATAACAACACCAATTATGGTTCGTGCATTTCCACCTGTCATTCCGAATGAATCCACCAATTGCATAGCAGCTTGATTGGATTGAGCGGCATTCCCACCACCAAAAGAAGCTCCAATACACAAAAATGCGAACACGCCAGCAAGGACTTTACCCAAAGTGGCAAAACCTTTTTCTTTTAATCCTTTAGTCAAGTAGTACATGGGACCTCCATAGACCGTTCCGTCTTCACCTATATCGCGGTATTTAACCCCCAAAGTACATTCTACAAACTTTGTAGACATACCGAGAAGTCCACATAAGATCATCCAAAAAGTTGCTCCGGGTCCACCAACTGCAATCGCCAAGGCTACACCTGCAATATTTCCATTTCCAACTGTTCCTGATACGGCCGTGGCAAGCGCTTGAAAATGACTGACCTCTCCTTCCTTACTTTCATCCGATATAGTTCTTTTTACATCACCATCAACTGCCAATTCGGGATTCCCAGAAGTGTGTTGATCGATACTGTCGTATTTACCTCGAACCGTATTAATAGCGGTACTGAAACGCCGTACATTGACAAAACCAAAATAAATGGTAAAGAACAACGCTCCGCCAACTAATAAAATAATGATGGTAGGAATACCAGTTCCAAAAAAATTGTGCAAAATTAAACCCTCCCACCAGTTTGCCACAGGTGTAAAAGCCTCATTAATACGTTCATCCAATCCTCTTTCTTGAGAAAATATTGGGGAAAAACTAGTTAAAAAAAACAAAGAGGTGTAAAGAAATTTACGCGCTTGAAATAAATTCATGAAGGTTCTTATAAGATTTAAAAGCCTAATATCCTAAAAAGGAAAACAAAAACAAATTAATCTAACTGAAACATTCGGTTTAGTTTTTGGAGGGCCTCACTACTCCCAAGCACAATAAGCTTCCCCTGTGCTGATAATGAGTGGTTTGCATCGGGGTTGATCACTTGTTTCCCATTTTCATCCTGATAACCAATTACATTACAACCCGTTTTTTTTCTAAATTGAATTTCGGCCAGTGATTTATTCTGATAAGCTTTAGGAATTTTGCTCAAACTCACCTCTTCAACATTCGGACTTATTTCATCTGGCCACCAATCCAAGGCACCTAAAAAATGAATCAAATCTGGAACGGTTAATAATGCTGCCATGTAATCCCCGCCAATTTTATCAGGCATAATGACATGATTTGCTCCCGCCAAAGCTAATTTGGATTGATTGCTTTCTTCTGACACCCTACTTACTATGGTAATTTCTGGCTTGAGTTGTCTTGCAGATAAAACGACAAATAGATTATCTGCATCGTTGGGAAGGGCACTAATCAAATTTTTAGCACGTTTGATTCCCGTTGCCACTAATACTTCATCAGACAAAGCATTCCCTTTAAAAAACAAAACCTCACCCTCATTTTCTTCAATCAATTGTTCGTCTTGTTCAATTACAACATAGGACTTTTGATGTCTTTTCAAACGGGCTACAGCTTGTCTCCCATTACGCCCATAACCACAAATGATAGTATGTTCATTTAACGTATTGATCATTTCTCTATTTTTTTTTTGTTTGATTACACTTAAACTCCAACCGCTTATCAAATACTCTACAATGAAACGGATGGCTAGAGCTACAATTAAAAATCCAATAAGGATGAATACAATTGCAAAAACTCTTCCCTGTTCTGATAGCGGCCCCACCTCAGTATATCCAACTGTGCTCAGCGTAATAACTGTCATATACAAGGCGTCAAAAAAAGAGTAATTTGTTTCAATTGAGTAAAACCCAAAGACACCAAAAAGAAGGACTGAGAAAAGGAGTAGTAAAGCGCGAATTAATGGGGTCTTAAAAAACGACATGAGCTATAAATCGAAAACGGAGCTTCTTTTGGTATAGATCATATCCTTGAGTTTAATCCAGAATGCAAGGGTCAGATAAAGTACAAATCCTCCAATAAGTGTAGCAAAAGAAGCATAGATAAAAAACAGACGTACACTTTTCACTTTCATCCCTAACAATTCTGCCAGTCGGGTTGAAACGGCAAAACCATTACGCTCAAAAAACAATCGAATACTATGGGGTGCTTTCATCTAAACAAAGTTACTTTTTTTTCTTTAAGCCAAGCATTTACATCACTCGGACTTCATTAATTCAAATCCTACTTGACAAGACAAACACTTTTTTAGCTTGCAATAGGTTTTGTATAGATGTAAAATGGATTGACAGCCAATTGCATTGACTTGTGGCACTTCATATGCCTTGAAACGACTTAAAATCCGATTGTTTTCCGGTGGCACTGTTGCCGCCCATTCAAAAAGTGAATCCACCCCAGAATTTCCACAGTATTTAGCATAGGCAAAACGAATCGGAATAAGCGTATTTATAAGTAGTAAATCAAAAAAACGTCGACTGATTTTTTTAGGTCGAAGCTTACTCTTACTGTCAAAATTATAATGTGTATCCCAATACGAACCGGCTTTGACATCAAATAGAGAATAACAATTTTGAGGGGTTGACTGCAAAACTACAGCTTCAAATAAGGCCGCTGATTTTCCATAAACTTGTGCCAATTGAGCCAATCTTATGGTAGGAAAATTTGCGGGACGCAACCGAGCAAAATGAACGCGAATACCTCTGGGTTTTTCAAAATTAAATTTTGTTTTGATGTAGTGATAACGCTCATGCAATACCTCCTGATAATTTCCTTTGAATGGTAAATTCAAAAGTCCGGACTGTCCCATGAATAAGGCTTCCAAATCAAGCGGGTCTGTTCTCAACTGCAGGATACGCTTAAACGGTATAGATTGTGCCATAGTAAAGAAAGCAGTTCCATTGACATTTAAACCAAATGCTTTGGAAAGCAAAACGAAGAGAACAGCTTCCCAGTCATTTTTATGCTCTTTTAAAAGCTGCTGAATAGTTTCTACACGACCTTCCATACGCTCTACAAAAAGGCGCTCTTGATAACTTAACCATCGAGCCTTTGAAAAGCGACTTAAATGCTCTTCACACGAAATGAATTTGGGCTTTTGTAAAAAAGTCTTTTGATAATTTTCGAGCGCAGTTGACGACACATAACTACTTAAATCTAAAGCAGGTATAGATTGGCCGTTGGGATAACACACATCAGAATCAAAATCCCATACTACATGGAGAATGACATTATCGTAAGCTGCATCTTTTTGGTGTCCATGTCGAAACCAATCTGAAGCACAGACGTGTAATTCCACCGCACCACTCCAATATAATTTATCTAAATATATTTTAGCTTCATAAAAATCAGGTCCCCCTAAGGTATTCAGATACCCTGGGAATAAAATTTCTAAGGTTTTTCCATCGACAGTTTTAAGTTGAGATTTAGAAAATTTCTGAAACCGCCAAATGAAGTGGAGTAACGATTCTTTCATAAAGTAAGCTTTGGGGAAGCAAAATATTCAATACATCAGCTTTTTAAATCTCCTTGCCATTCTAAAATACCACCAAGCAGATTATAACAATCCGCTATACCTTGCTGTTTAAAAATCTGACACGCTTGGGCGCTTCGAGCCCCTGAGCGACAATATATAAAATAGGTTTTCGATGGATCCAAACGCTCCAAGCCCTCCATAAATTGTTGTGGCTCCCGAATGTCTAATAAATGCGCCTTTTCGATAAAACCTGCCTCGTATTCCTCTGGGGTACGTACATCAACTATAACGCTGTCCGCAGTTTGCTCTTGCTTTGACGTCCACTCTTCTTGTGTTAAATCCATTTGTTTTTTATGCTAAGGTACAATAGCCTCCCTTTTCAAACAAATCAAAATAATTTTGAATTCAAAAAAAATATCCTATATTTGTACCAACAAATTTTGTAGATACAATTAATGGATTCAAAAAAAGTTGTCATCACACTCATTAAAATTAATTCTGAAATCAACAACCAAATGATGTTAGAATTAAAGCCCTTCGGTATTTCAATTCAGCAATTTAATGTATTGAGAATCCTTCGGGGGCAAAAAGGGGTGGCAGCAAATTTGTCAACGGTTCAAGAGCGTATGATAAATAAAATGAGCAACACAACCCGTTTAGTTGACAAGCTTATTGAGAAATCATTAGTTGAACGCATCATTTGTAAAGAAAATAGAAGGAAAATAGAGTTGTTTATCACGGAAGAAGGACTTTCTTTTTTAAATCAAATTGATCCCGTTATCGATCGAGTTGAGGAAAAAATGGTAGGCCATCTAAAAAATACGGACAAAGAACAACTGGTTTCAATTCTAAAACAATTCAAATTTAACTAAAAAAAAATGCTATGAAAAAGAAAATGAGTACCCTATTATTACTCCTTGCAGCTGTATCAACAGCTTGGAGTCAAGCGTCTAAGATGAATATTGACAGCAACGCAAGTAGCGTTCAATGGAATGCCAAAAAAGTTACAGGAGAACATGAAGGCACCATCAAATTGATTGAAGGCAGCTTAGAAATGGACGGCGAAACTATAAGTGGAGGTAATTTTACAGTAGACATGACAACTATTGACTGTACAGATCTTACTGGAGAATACAAAGGAAAGTTAGAAGGACATTTGAGATCTGACGATTTCTTTAGTGTGGATAAATTCCCGAAAGCCTCGCTAGTAATCACCAAAAGTGAAATGAAAACAGAAAATCACTATGCCATGGAAGGTGCACTTACCATTAAAGGCATCACTCAACCAATCAATTTTGAGATGCATGTAGAAGGCGACACGGCCATGACTAAATTGGTAGTAAATCGTTCCAAATATGACATTCGTTATCGATCAGCTAGTTTTTTTGATAATTTAGGAGACAAAATGATCTATGATGATTTTGAATTAGCAGTAAACTTAAAATTTTAAGCAGATGAAAAACAACAGACCAAAATGCGGATGTGGAAATACTCAAAATTCAGATGGATTTTGCGACGGTTCCCACGCTAATAAAAAATAATTATTGTTCGGGGATTTGGGGTTAATTAACATTTGTACTATATTTGATTTAATGAACCGAACAATAATTTATTTAAACGGATGGTGGTCCACAACTCAGCAATGAATTCGTGAATCCAAACCGTATATACTAACAAGGCTTGTCATCACGACAAGCCTTTTTTAATTGACCTAACATGAAGCGTTTTACTCTTCAATCTGAACATAAAAAAATCTTGGCAGACACCCTTACTCCCGTAAGTGTTTATCTGAAAATTAGGGACGTATTTCCCCACAGCTTGCTTCTAGAAAGCAGTGACTACCATGCCAATAATAATGACTTTTCATACATCTGTTGCAACCCAATTGCTTCTATTGAATTAAAAAAAGGACAACTGACCACCCACTACCCTGACGGCAGTTCAGAACAACTCCAGGTGGATACAGAAACCGATATCCCCGAAACGATTCATCGCTTTTCTCAGCAGTTTGAGACTAAAAAATATCCCTTTAAATTCATCAGTAATGGAATCTTTGGTTATGTTGCTCACGATGCGGTCCAGTATTTTGAACAACTTGAATTAAACGATAAAAAATCAGGTAACGACATCCCTGATATTTATTATGCTGTCTACCAAAACATCATTGCCATCAGTTTATTCAATCATGAGGCTCATTTGTTTTCGCATAGCTTGGATGGAAGTCATAATTTAGATCAATTAGAACAACTCATCAACGGCAAACAACAAAGTAAATTCCGCTTCACAAAAACAGGAGAAAAAAGCTCTAATTTAACCGATACCGAATTTTTAGAATTTGTAAACCAAGGCAAGCAACACTGCTATCGGGGTGATGTATTTCAATTGGTTTTATCCCGGCGATTTAGTCAACGTTTTCAAGGTGACGACTTTAATGTGTACCGCACCCTGAGATCCATCAATCCTTCCCCTTATCTCTTTTATTTTGATTACGGGGATTTTAAAATTTTTGGGAGTTCTCCCGAGGCCCAACTCATCGTTCAAGATGGTAAAGCAGAAATACATCCTATAGCAGGAACTTTTAAACGTACTGGAAATGATGAGGAAGACGCTGCGGCAGCATTAGAACTCTCCAAAGACCCTAAAGAGAATAGCGAACACGTTATGCTAGTTGATTTGGCAAGAAATGATCTGAGTCGGAACGGTTCTCAAGTGGTCGTTGAAAAAAATCGTGAAATTCAATTTTACTCCCATGTTATTCACTTGGTCTCTAAAGTTATTTGTACCATGAAGGATAACGCAAAAACCTTTCGGGTGGTAGCCGACACTTTCCCTGCAGGGACGCTAAGTGGTGCGCCAAAACACAAGGCTTTGCAACTCATTGACCAATACGAAAAGACCAAACGAAATTTCTATGGCGGAGCCATTGGTTACCTCGACTTTGACGGAAATTTCAATCACGCCATCATCATCCGTTCGTTTTTAAGCCAACACAACCAACTCCACTACCAAGCGGGTGCTGGTATTGTAGCGGATTCTGTCCCTGAAAACGAATTGCAGGAAGTGTATAATAAATTAGGAGCTTTAGATAAAGCTTTAACCTTAGCTGAAGACGTAATATGAAAAGAGTATTTGTCATCGATAATTACGATTCCTTTACCTACAACCTCGTCCATTATCTAGAGGAACTCGACTGTGAAGTAACCGTCAAAAGAAACGATCAATTTGAATTGGAAGAATTGAACGCTTATCCTTACCTTCTACTTTCTCCTGGTCCTGGAATACCAGAGGAGTCGGGTTTACTAAAAGCCGCCATAGAACGCTATGCGCCCACCAAAAAAATATTAGGGATTTGCCTGGGACAACAAGCCATTGGAGAAGTTTTCGGAGGAACTCTCAGCAACCTTAACCAAGTCTATCACGGCATTGCTACTCCTGTAAAAATTACCCAACAAGATGTTCTTTTTAAAGACCTTCCTGAACAGTTTGAAGTAGGACGTTATCATTCTTGGGTGGTTGATACACCACTGCCCGAAGCCTTAGAAGCCACTTCAGTAGATGAGGAAGGTCAACTGATGTCATTGCGTCATAAGACTTTTGATGTTCGAGCTGTTCAATACCATCCCGAATCGGTATTGACCCCAAACGGAAAAAAAATATTGGAAAACTGGATCAATAGTTAAGTCATGAAGACCATTCTCAATCAACTCCTCCAACACCAACCCCTCTCAAAAGAGCAGGCACGTCAGGTAATGATCAATATTGCAGAGGGACAATACAACACCTCCCAAATTGCTTCTTTCCTCACCGTATTTATGATGCGAAGCATCAGTTTAGAAGAATTGGAAGGCTTTCGAGCAGCCTTACTCGAACTTTGTATCGCTGTAGATCTCAGCGAATTTGAAGCCATCGACTTATGCGGTACAGGAGGAGACGAAAAAAACACCTTCAACATTTCAACCCTATCCGCATTTGTTACGGCAGGCGCTGGAGTTAAAGTCACCAAGCACGGAAATTACGGAGTCTCTTCCGGCTGTGGATCTAGCAATGTACTTGAGGCATTGGACATTCGTTTTACCAATGATGCTGACTTTTTAAAACGCTGTCTTGACCAAGCGGGCATCTGTATTTTACATGCACCACTCTTCCACCCTGCCATGAAAAATGTGGCCCCCATACGACGGGAATTAGGCGTCAAAACTTTTTTCAATATGCTCGGACCCTTGGTTAATCCCGCTTTTCCAAAACACCAATTAACAGGGGTTTTCAATCTGGAATTAGCTCGTTTATATTATTATCTCTTTCAAAAAACAGACACGCAATTTACCGTACTTTACGCACTAGATGGCTATGATGAAATTTCCCTTACAGGTGCCACCAAGGCGTATAGTAACGAGGGTGAACGAGTACTGAATCCTGAAGATTTCGGGATTTTATCTCATCCTGCTTCAGCCATCGCCGGTGGGGAAACCGTGGGCTCTTCAGCAGCAATATTTATGAATATTTTACAAAACAAAGGCAGTCAGGAACAACAAAACGTAGTTTGTGCCAATGCTGGTATGGCCATCGCCACCGCAGAAAACCTCTCTCCCCTTCAAGGATTTGAAAAAGCAAAAGAATCCTTACACTCAGGCAAAGCCTTAAGCGCTTTTACAACCCTTCAACAATTGAGTCAATCATGAGTATATTAGATCGTATCATTGCCGATAAAAAAATTGAAGTCGCTCAAAGGAAGACGCTCTTCCCAAGTTCTTACTGGGAAGCCTCACCACTATTTTCACGTCCGCGAAATTCATTAAGCTTAAAACTCAGAGAAAGCCCTTCCGGCATCATTGCTGAACACAAAAGACGTTCTCCTTCCAAACCGAACATTAACAGTAGCCTATCGGTTAACGCTGTTGCCAAAGACTACGAAAATGCAGGTGTCTGTGGAATGTCTGTTCTAACGGATGGCAAATACTTTGGAGGCTCCTTAGACGATTTGAATTTGGCGAGAGCAGTAACCAACTTCCCCCTTTTACGTAAAGAGTTTATCATAGACGAATACCAACTCATCGAAGCCAAAGCTCAAGGGGCTGACTTGATCTTGTTGATTGCTGCTGTATTGTCAAGAACAGAAATTCAACAACTTTCCACCGCTGCCCAGCAACTGGATTTGGAAGTGCTGTTGGAAGTTCACAATCAAGAAGAATTAGAAAAATCATTAATGCCGACATTGGATTTACTAGGCGTTAACAACCGCAACCTCAAAACCTTCGAAGTCTCTTTGGACACCAGTCGCAACTTGGCTTCAAAAATTCCAAACGATTTTGTCAAAGTTTCCGAAAGTGGAATTTCAGAGGTCAGTGCCATTCAGGACCTGCAAACCTATGGCTATCAGGGGTTTTTAGTTGGGGAACGTTTTATGAAAACAGACAATCCGGGAGCGGCAGCTCAAGCATTCATTAAACAACTGAAAGCATGAAATTGAAAGTATGTGGCATGCGTGAAACAGAGAATATTGAAGCTTTAGTGGAGCTTCAACCCGACTATATGGGCTTTATTTTCTGGGCATCGTCCAGTCGCTATGTCGATCAGCCTACCCCTGTTCTAATGGATAGTATCAAAAAAACTGGGGTCTTTGTGGATGCCACCCCAGACTATATTCAATCCACCATCCAAGAGCATCACCTCCAAGCGGTTCAACTTCACGGAGAGGAAACCCCGGCTTATTGCTCGCTCATCAATGAATTTGAAGTAGAAGTCATCAAAGCGTTTAGTATTAAAAATCAATTTGACTTCAGCAGGCTGAACGCCTATGAAACAAGTTGCGATTACTTTCTTTTTGATACCAAAGGAGCGCTTCCTGGAGGAAATGGATACGGTTTTGATTGGACACTTCTCAATGCCTACCCCTCCAATAAACCATTTTTCCTGAGCGGAGGGATCGGTCCTGAGGATATAGAAAAAATCAAAGCCTTAACAAAAACGGACTTACCGCTCTTTGCTATTGATGTAAATAGTAAATTTGAACGTGCTCCTGGACATAAAAATATAGAGCAGATTACACCTTTTAAACAACAACTCGATGAACTATAATGTAAATGAAAAAGGATATTACGGAGATTTTGGTGGAGCTTTCATCCCCGAAATGCTGTACCCCAATGTAGAAGAATTACGACAAAAATACCTCAGTATTACTGCAGATCCAGCCTTTAAAAAAGAATTTGACGAACTCCTAAAGGTATATGTCGGACGACCCACGCCTCTATACTTTGCCAAACGCCTGTCTGCACGGTACAACACCAAGATCTATCTCAAACGAGAAGATCTCTGCCATACGGGAGCCCACAAGATCAATAACACCATTGGACAAATTCTCTTGGCACAACGTCTAGGAAAAAAACGCATCATAGCCGAAACAGGTGCCGGCCAACACGGTGTTGCAACTGCAACCGTTTGTGCATTGATGGGAATCGAGTGTATTGTCTATATGGGAGAACTGGACATCAAACGCCAGGCACCTAATGTTGCTCGAATGAAAATGCTGGGTGCAGAGGTACGCCCTGCACAATCAGGAAGTAAAACCTTAAAAGATGCGACCAATGAAGCCATCCGCGATTGGATCAACAACCCAGTAAATACCCATTACATCATTGGTTCGGTAGTGGGTCCTCATCCCTATCCCGATATGGTTGCCCGTTTTCAAGCGGTAATCAGCGAAGAAATCAAATGGCAATTACAAGAAACTGAAGGGCGTGACTATCCCGATCACGTCATTGCCTGTGTAGGAGGTGGAAGCAATGCTGCGGGATTATACTACCACTATCTCAACGACAAGCGCGTCAACATCATTGCCGTTGAAGCTGCTGGAAAAGGAATAGATTCTGGAGAAAGTGCTGCCACTTCAGCTCTGGGTAAAGAAGGTATAATTCACGGAAGTAAAACCTTATTAATGCAAACTCCTGACGGACAAATTACGGAGCCTTACTCCATTTCTGCTGGACTGGACTACCCAGGTGTAGGCCCCATGCATGCCCATTTATTCCGCAGTAAACGCGCAGAATTTATTTCTATTCCTGATCAAGAAGCCATGGATTGGGGCTTGACCCTTTCTCAAATGGAGGGAATTATTCCTGCCATAGAAACCGCGCATGCTTTTGCAGCTTTAGACGTCCGTAAATTTGGACCCGAAGAAATCGTAGTATTTAACTGTTCCGGTCGTGGAGATAAAGACCTGGATACTTATATTGATTATTTTAAATTATAATGAACAGAATCGATCAAAAATTTAAAGAAGATAAAAAACTGTTATCCATCTATTTTTCTGCCGGACATCCAGCGCTAGAGGATACTGTTCCCATCTTAAAACAACTGCAAGCTTCAGGGGTGGATATGGTAGAAATTGGACTGCCTTTTTCTGATCCACTGGCGGACGGACCCACCATACAAGAAAGTTCAACCCAAGCCTTACGCAACGGCATGACTTCAGAAAAACTCTTTAAACAGCTGGAGGGTGTGCGTAAAGAGATTGACATCCCTCTTGTACTTATGGGCTATTTTAACCCCATGATGCAATACGGTATTAATAAATTTTGTCAGCGTTGCCAGGAGGTAGGTATCGATGGACTCATCATTCCCGATCTTCCCGTTGATGTTTATCATCAAGAGTATAAAGTTCTTTTTGACCAACACGGACTTTACAATATGTTTTTAATCACCCCTCAAACTCCGGACGAACGGATTCGATATATCGACAAGGTGTCTAATGGGTTTATTTATTTGGTAAGCAGTGCCAGTGTAACAGGGGCTAAAAGTGAGTTTGGTAGTACCCAAACCGATTATTTTAATCGCATTCAGCAAATGAATTTAAAAACTCCTACGGTAGTTGGATTTGGAATTAGTAATGCAGAAACCTATCAAGCTGCAACAAAAGAATCTCGAGGCGCCATCATCGGTTCAGCTTTCATTAAGTTTTTAGAGCAGCAGGGCGTAGCACGCATACCCGAGTTCATTTCTCAGATTCGCTAGAAAGTAAATTGATTGCTGGTATATCTTTTATCCTACTGTCTTCAGGAAAAAACGCTCTATTGGTGATTTATAAGCCCTAGTTTTAAACTCCCTATACCACACTTCCCTGACAACTACTTCCTGCCCCTGCAGTACAACCATAACAGTGTTGGGAAATACAAATCTCTCGATCTTGCAAAGAATTCAAATCAAAATCATCCAAATGCTGTACGGCACTCGCCACTTTTAAATCCAACATTTGATTGAAATCACAATCGTATAAATAGCCGTCCCAACGGATAGACAGTGTATTCGTACACATTACATTTGCAACTGCAGCGGGATTATAAGCCTCAACCAAACGCTCCATATACTCCTCATAGTTTTCGGAAGCAATCAGGTATTCTAAAAACCGACTAATAGGTAGGTTTGTTATGGTAAACAACTGATTAAAATCAATGTCAAAATCTTTTTTAAGCGCGGTTTTAAAATCCTTTTCTAGAGCCTGCTGATTGGTTGGTAAAAAAGCTCCCGAAGGGTTATAGACCAAATCCAACTGCAAGCCACTTCCCATCTTACCGTAGCCCACTTTATTCAATGCTTTCAGCGCTTGGATGGATTGAGAAAAAACCCCTTCACCCCGCTGACGATCCGTTTTTTCTTTTTTGTAAAAGGGCAGTGATGAAATCACATGAATATTATGCGCTTTAAAAAATTCCGGAAGGTCGTAATATTTTTTATTAGCTCTTAAAATGGTAAGATTAGATCGTACGATAAAATCAGCCACACCAATCTTGGAAGCCTGCTGCACAAACCAACGAAAATCAGGATGCATCTCTGGAGCACCACCTGTGAGATCTAGTGTGGTTACCGAAGACTGTTTTAAAATCTGCAAGCATTTTTCTAGAGTCGTTCGTGTCATCATTTCTTTGCGATCCGGACCGGCATCAACATGGCAATGCGCACAGACTTGATTACACATATACCCTAGATTCAATTGTAGAATTTCTAACGCTTTAGGCCGTAAGCCTGTCTTCTGTGTTTGCTTGATTTTATTTTTAAAAGTGGGCAAACCTCCATCCGCAAAAATACCATTACTTAAAAAGTCCAGTTGCGCACTGCTGTTTGCCAGCTCGTGCACCCTTCCTTTAAGGGATTTTGTCGCCATTACATGCTGCGTTTTTCGTACACTTCCATCATCTGAACACCATGTACCAAGGAAGCGCCTCCACGTATGGCGGCAGCAACATGAACCGTCTCCATCATTTCTGCCTTGTCGATACCTCGTTCTAAACCGTCTTGGGTGTAGGCATCAATACAATACGGACATTGAACGGTATGGGCAACAGCCAATGCAATAAGAGATTTTTCACGAGCCGAAAGGGCTCCTTCTTCAAAAACACTATGGTAATAATCAAAAAACTTTTGACCGAGTTCTGGAGACCAGTCGCTGATGTTTTTAAACTTTTTTAAATCTTGACTCTGATAATAAGGTGTGTTCATAATATCTTTTTTACAAGGTCATAAAATTGTTTTAAACTAAAAAATTAAAGTCGTTCCCTTAAATAATTAAATGTCAGATTAACATAAAAAAATATAATTTTTGATCAATTTTTGTCTATCCTATTAAAAATGTATAATTTTATAAAGCAAGAGTTTAAAAAAAATTTCGCCTAATGTCTAACCCAAAGACTTACTATGTTATTGTCCCTGTTATGTCGATTTATTCTTGGCAGCAACTTACTAGAAGACTATTTTCCGCTGATCATCTCCAATCTCTTGGTGATTCTCTTTTTCCTCTTTTTTCAAAACAACAAAAAAAGAGCAGCAACTTTTTACCAAAATCACATCGCTCGTTTGGAGGCTCGTTCATTGCGAGCGCAAATGAATCCCCATTTTATTTACAATGCGTTGAACGGTTTACAGAGCATCATGATTTTAAAGGGAGAACTCGAATCCAATCGGTATATCGGTATGTTATCCAAGCTTTTGCGCTTTACCTTGGAAATGAGTACCAAAGAAAGTATAACCCTCAGGGAAGAAATAGACTATTTAGAAGCCTACTTAGGACTTCAAAAAATGAGATTAGACTCCAAAATGAATTACAGTGTTGACATAGATACTGATTTTAACATGACCGCCAAAAACTATTTGATTCCCCCCATGCTCATCCAACCCATTCTAGAAAATGCAATTATTCATGGCATCAGCCCACTGAAGAATAAAACCGGCTGTGTCAACTTGTCCATAAACAAGTCTGATGACTATTTAAAAGTAACGATTGAGGATAATGGAATTGGACTAAAGGCTTCTAAAAATTTAAAAAAAAATAAAGTGAAAGTACACAAGTCCTACGCCACTCAAATTTTGAGAGAGCGGATAGATATATTCAACTATTTAAAGAAAAAAAACATCACGTTTACAATCAAAACCAATGTATTAAATAATCAAGTTAAAGGGACTGTAGCCCAGATCGAAATCCCTATTCTCCAGTCCCTATGATTCCCAAACTATTAATTTAAACTATTTCTATATGAAGACTATTGTTGTGGAAGACGAGCTCAATAATCTCAATTTACTTTCCCATTTTTTAAAAAAATACTGTCCAGAAGTCGATTTAATTGCTTCGTGTCAAACCAAAGACCAAGGAGTAGAGTTAGTCAACCAATTAAACCCAGACTTACTTTTTTTGGATATTGTTTTAGAGGAAAGCACCGCCTTTGAACTCCTTGAAGAAATCGATCATAAAGATATCAAAATCGTTTTT
>CBFHJD010000028.1:0-28744 GCA_965656215.1 Flavobacteriaceae bacterium | reverse complement strand
GCAGCTATTGAGCGATACGGAAAAGAACAAGCACATGTAAAAGGGTTGAATGAAAACGATGTCGCAGTTGTCAAAAAATTAGGCCAAGAAGTAATTCGTGCCAAATACGGAAACTTATTTCAGATGTACGAGAAAATCGTAGATCAAAACCCATACGAAACACCTATGATGATTTATCCAGCGGTACATTATACCATGGGAGGGGTTTGGGTAGATTACAATTTAATGACCTCTATACCGGGATGTTATGCCATCGGAGAAGCTAATTTTTCTGATCACGGTGCAAACCGTTTAGGAGCTTCCGCCTTGATGCAAGGTTTAGCTGACGGTTATTTTGTATTACCCTACACAATTGGAGATTATCTGGCAGATGATATCAGAACGGGAACTATAAACACTAACCTACCTGAATTTGAGCAGGCAGAAGCCTCAGTAAAAGCTCAATTGGAAGCGTTTATTTCTAATAAAGGGACTAAAACAGTGGATTATTACCACCGAAAGTTGGGTAAAATCATGTGGGATAAATGTGGAATGTCTCGTAATACTAATAGACTCAATGAAGCCATTGCTGAAATTAAAGCTTTGAGAGAAGATTTTTATAAAAATGTAAAAGTGCCTGGAGCTACTTCTGAATTTAATCCCGAGTTAGCAAAAGCAGCTCGAGTGGCTGATTTTTTAGAGTTGGGTGAACTTTTTGCTAAAGATGCTTTAGAACGTAACGAGTCTTGCGGAGGGCATTTCAGAGAAGAATCTCAAACTCCAGAAGGAGAAGCAATGAGAGATGATGAAAACTTTACTTTTGTTTCCGCTTGGGAATATAAAGGAGAGCCTTCAAAAGCAAAATTGCATAAAGAGCAATTGGATTATGAAGAAATTGAAGTAAAAACAAGATCATACAAATAGAATGATGAATTTATCACTTAAGATTTGGCGACAAGCCAACACAGATGCAAAAGGAAAAATGGAAACCTACCAGATCAGTGAGGTTTCCCCTGACATGTCATTTCTTGAAATGATGGATGTGTTAAATGAAGAATTAATCGAAAAGGGAATTGATCCTGTAGCCTTTGATCACGATTGCCGAGAAGGTATCTGTGGGATGTGCTCCATGTTTATTAATGGTGAAGCCCATGGTCCCGATCGTTTGGTAACGACTTGTCAGTTGCATATGCGGAAGTTTAAAGATGGAGACACCATTACCATAGAGCCTTTTAGAGCCAAGGCTTTCCCAGTAATCAAAGACCTTACTGTAGATCGTTCTTCTTTTGATCGCGTGCAGCAGGCAGGTGGATTTGTAAGTGTAAATACTTCTGGAAATACTCAAGATGCTAACGCTATTCCTATAGATAAACACGATGCAGACAAAGCTTTTGATGCTGCTGCCTGTATTGGTTGTGGAGCGTGTGTAGCTACTTGTAAAAACGCATCAGCAATGCTTTTTGTTTCAGCTAAAGTTTCCCAATATGCACTGTTACCACAAGGAAAGGTAGAAGCAACTGACCGTGTTTTGAATATGGTAAATCAGATGGACGAAGAAGGTTTTGGAAACTGTACCAATACCGGTGCTTGTGAGGTAGAATGTCCCAAAGGGATATCTCTAGAAAACATTGCTCGAATGAATCGAGAATATCTCTACGCGAGTTTGAAGGGATAATTCCAAGAAAACCTATTTTAGAATTTATATACCGCTCCGTAGTTTACGGTTCTGTTTTTATATTGTCGTTCGGTTTCCATACCGGCATAATATTCAGAATTATTGAAATTTAATAAGCCAAAATTGTATCGCACATCAAAGCTTAAACTTTGATTGACTCGGAGTTCAAAACCGGCCAGCAATCCAAAGTCAAACAATTGGAAATCGTCTTTTGCATTAATTGATCCCCCAAAACGATCTTTTTCTTTAGCGTTTAGAATATATCCAAAGTACGAACCCGATATAAAACTCCAATCTCTAGTAACTTCATACTTAAGAATTAAGGGTACTGCAAGTTGACTGATATTGATTTCCATTCTTTGGGAGATATCACTTTCTCGAATGATGGTTCCATTTCCAGTGTATAAAACTTCGAGTTGAAATTGTGCTCTTTTGTCTGGAATAATAAACTCAATTAGCCCTCCTATATGAAAGGATGGTTCAATATCAGAGGCTAGGTTCAATGAGACTCCTTTATTGTACGTTAAAAACCTGTCATCAGATAGGTTGAGCCCTCCTTTGAGTCCAAAACGGGTATTTTGAGAAAATAGAAGTACAGGCAAACAAGCTAAGATTAGCAATAGGTAGGATTTTGGGTACATAAAAATAATAATAGTAGGTTGGTGTCTACTACGCTTTAAGGTCTCTTTTCGACGAATTCAGACCCGTTGTCTAAAAACCTACCTTTTTTAAAATTAATTTCGTTTCAAGAATCATTTACTAGGGGAATTAGTCATGATTTAAAAAAAGGTAGCGTTTATTAAATTTTGAAGGTTACTCTGACGCTGGTTTATAAATAGCACCAGTAGCAAAATCAACAACAGCTCCAGGCCAAAATAAAATGATATCAGCAATTAGGGCTACTAAGCGGATGTCTCGCTGTTGTTCACCAGGCACGGGTTTTGTTTTTTGGTATTCGGTTACCTTTCCACCAAGTATAGTGGCACAGCTTGAAAAGAATAAGGCAATAAGTAGGATAGAGGTCAGTTTAATTGATTTTTTCATGGGGTTATATTTAAATTATTTAAAAGACGATGTCTTAATTAAGAATTTAAAATTATAGATTTTCTTAGAACGGGTCTAATAATTAACAAAAAATTAAATTTTTACTCGACTAAAGACATAAATTGAGATGAATACCACCAAAAAAATCAATGTCAGCTCCTTTGTAGTATGTTTTTTACCGTTGATTAATTTATAGATAAACCACCCCATCCCTCCTAAAAGTAAAAAGGAAAAAGTATGCTGATTTACACCCAGAATGAGACTTATTTTTCCTTCGTCGCTAGGACTAATGAAATTTAAAATTGCTGCCAGTAGCCTCAGTTCAAAGGCTGAGATGAGTAGTGCAGTAAGCCAAATACTTTCCTTCTTTTTTAAACGAAGGTAACAGTATAACGATTGAGAAAAAGTAAAAACAACACCACTTCCATAAATGATCAATAGCTTTGAATCCGGGATGATTTCGCTGTGATCTTGAACCTTGATAGTATTTAACTCAAATGAAGTCTTAATTTCGAAAAAAGTATAGGCCAGCCAGTGAAAAAATTCATGTGCTAGATATGTAAGCCAGGCGGATACAGTCGAGATAAAAAATTGTAAAAAAAGAGGTTTTGTTGTTTTCATCGGATTAAATTTCAGGGCGTGGAGTGGAATTGTATTTTTAATCTTTATAAATTTATGGATAATCATTTTGCTCATCATCTAATTTATAATGAAATCAAAATTCCATATAACAGCTTTACAGATTCCGCTTTTTTGGGAAGCCCCATTAGATAACAGAGCTTATATTGACCAACACCTTCAAAGAATACAAACTCCAACAGACTTAATTTTATTACCAGAAATGTTTACTTCAGGATTTACCATGAATCCAGAAATTGTTGCAGAGTCTATGGATGGTGCGAGTATTTTATGGATGCAAGCTTGGTCAACTAAATTGAACACTGCCGTTGGTGGAAGTTTAATAATTCAAGAAGGGGCTTATTTTTATAATCGTTTTATTTTTGTTACTCCTTCTAAAGAGGTGGTGTATTATGATAAACGCCACACCTTCACTCTTGCAGGGGAGCATAAAGCTTATCGTGCAGGCACAAACGATGGGATTTTTGAATATCGAGGTTGGAAAATTTGTTTGCGAATTTGTTATGATTTAAGGTTTCCTGTTTGGTCCCGTAATACACAAGACTACGACTTACTTCTCTTTGTTGCTAACTGGCCCAAACCAAGGATTCACGCTTGGGATATATTGTTACCAGCTAGAGCCATAGAAAATCTTTCCTATGTAGTTGGAGTCAATAGAGTAGGGCGCGATGAAAAAGATAAGGAATACCCTGGGCATACTGCTGTTTATGATGCCTTAGGGCATTGTATCTCAGGAAAACCTTCTACAGTAGAAACCCAAATTACGGCAGAGCTGGATTATTTGGAACTTCAAGGACATCGGAAGCGGTTGCGCTTTCTGGAAGATCAGGATAATTTTGACTTGTATTAAAAGTTTCGTTCATGTCCCAATTTGCCCTTAAGTCAATTTCTTTCCAATAATAAATTACCCTTTCAGGCTGAATTTTTTCTAAATAATTTCCAGTATCCCATTGCTTATTTTCATTTGCATCTTCAATAAGTCGAACCCTGTATTTACCTGTATCAAGCAATTTAAATGTATAATTATTACCCTCTACAATAGTGTCGTATCGACGTATAATCTGATCATTTTTTAATAACTCAATGATGTAGGGATAGGGACTTTCATGTTGAACTCTTAGAAAAATATTTCCATAATCTTCAATTTTTTTAGTTGAGGTCCGATACACTAAGGTGTCGTTGGTTTGGCCCCAAAAATCAACTAATGCGTTGGGTAAAAGGGTAATTTCATACCGATCATTGGGAATGACCTCAAAATCTACAGTAATACGGTCGTAGTTTTCTTGAATTTTTAAAGCTGCTGGAATTTGTATTGTATCCACATTGGTAACGATTAATTGCTCAGAATTTACCGTAACAATAGGAAGATTACTTTTCAGTTCAAACTGCTCTTTAAGGCCTAAGGTACCTTGCTTTAGCTTATCAATGACCAAGGAGTCAGGGGTTGGATTTTTAAACTGAACTGTTTTTATTTGTAATGAATCTTTTATATTAAATTCAAATTGTAAAGAATCCAATTCTGCGCCTTTGAACCAATAATTTAAGGTATCCGTATTTCTGCTTTGAGTAACTAAAGATTCAAAACTGTCTGGAACATCACTTACCATTTTAAAGGGCTCCTCTTCACGGTCTCCGTAATAGGCCAATCGTATATGATGATCATTCACAAAATAGGGTTTGTCCCAAAAAAAGTTAGTGCGTTCTTTGAATATTCGAAGATCAATAACGGAGTCTTTTGGCAATTCAATAAGTTGTTCATTAAAGCCAATTTTATCTGAATTTTGATCAAAAAAGTAATTCCCTGCTTTATCCTCTAAAGCGATCAGGGCATATTTACCTGCTCTAAGGTTTTGAAAGCGGTAAATCGTTGTATCCAAAGTGCTGGTTACATAGAGTGGCTTTTGAGTATAAATAACAGAATCAGTATAAACACTGTCAACAGGATAGAGTTGTAACGAGATAAACCGCTCTGTTTCACGTTCAAATGCATCTGTAACGCGCCCTCGAATAAAAAGGGAATCAATAGTTGCTCCTGTTGATAGGGTATATGTTAAATAGGAAGAGGGATTGGATTCGTTGAAATCAATTATACTTTCTCCAAAATTAAAGGTGTAGGTTGTATTGTCAAGTAGTGTATCAAGTAATTTAAGAGTTACTTTTTTTGAAGCTCCTGTAACTGGGTAAACTTTGTATTGAGTTGAGTTTAGTGGTGGAGAAATAATAAGTTGCTTACTTAAATCTTTTAGAGTAACGTATTCGTTAAAGGTCATATTAAACCCATCCCCATCAAAAAAAACAGTATTGAGCTTGGGAGAAGCATTGATCAGTACGGGAGGGATTGAGTCTTTAGGTCCGCCAGTAGGTGATGCTCTTTTTGCACATTGGACTGTGGACAATAAAAGTCCAGCAATTAGGATAATATTTAAACCGATTTTTTTCATAAGAATAATCCCCACAAAATAAAGCAATATTCTTTTCACAACCTACAAGCAAGTACCGCGATGCTTAATTTTATATTGCCATTTTTTGCTAAAGCATTTGCGCATGCAGTGAGGGTTGCTCCAGTTGTCAGTACATCATCGACTAAAAGTAAGTGTTGCGGATGATTTAATCTATTTGAATTTAATTCAAATGCATTTTGAACTTCCTGTTCTCGTTCAGATTCACCCAGTTGTGCCAATGCAGAAGTATTTTTTACACGGATAAGAATCTTTGAAAGTACAGGGGAGTTTATTTTTTTGGAAAGGGCGTGCGCTATTATGTCTGCTTGATTGTATCCTCTTTTTCTTTTTTTCAAAGGGTGAAGGGGTACAGGAACAATTCCATCAATCTCCTTAAAAAATGGACTTTCTTCTAAATGATCACCAAGCCAAGAGCCTAAAAAAGCCCCTATTTTTTTCTCTCCACTGTATTTTAACAGATGAATTAAATGGGCAAGAACTCCATTTTTTTCAAAATAGAACAAGCTTGTAGCTGCTTCAAGGGGAATGCGGAATTTTAACTGTTCATAAAGGAGATTTTTATGCGTTAGATGTAATGAGGTGTGGGGCAGCTTGATTTGACACCCCAAACATAAATTTTTTTCGTAAAACTCAAGCGTGTTTCTACAACCGTAACAATGCCGCGGAAATATAAAATCAATGAGGGACTTAAAAACTGCAACACTTTTTTTTTTCATAGATTAAGATCAAGAGCTACTTAAAAATAACAAAAAGAATTATTTTTGCCGAATGACGCAGCAAACAGATCAATTCAAGAAAGTAATTTCCCATGCCAAAGAGTATGGATTCGTTTTTCCTTCAAGTGAAATATATGATGGCCTCAGTGCCGTATATGATTACGCTCAAAATGGAGCCGCTTTAAAAAATAATATCCGCGAGTATTGGTGGAAAGCCATGGTGCAACTCAATGAAAATATCGTAGGAATTGATGCCGCCATCTTTATGCACCCAACCACTTGGAAGGCATCAGGTCACGTTGATGCGTTTAATGATCCTTTGATTGACAATAAAACATCAAAGAAAAGGTACCGTGCTGATGTTTTAGTTGAAGACTATGTTGCCAAGATTGAAGCCAAAACGGACAAAGAAGTTAAAAAAGCGGCCAAACGATTTGGTGATGCTTTTGATGAAGCTCAATTTCGTGCAACCAACCCTAGAGTTCTTGCCAATCAGGAAAAAGCAGAGAGGATTTTAAAACGCTTAGGTCAATCTCTTGAAAAAGAAGATTTAGCAGATGTCAAAGCCTTGATAGAAGAATTAGAAATTTCATGTCCAGAATCAGGTTCAAGAGAATGGACTGATGTTAAGCAATTCAATTTGATGTTCGGAACCAAGCTGGGTGCTTCTGCTGATACCGCTATGGATTTATACTTACGCCCAGAAACGGCTCAAGGTATTTTTGTCAATTTTCTCAATGTTCAAAAAACAGGTCGAATGAAGCTGCCTTTTGGTATAGCCCAAACAGGAAAAGCCTTTAGAAATGAGATTGTAGCACGTCAATTTATTTTTAGAATGCGAGAGTTTGAACAAATGGAAATGCAGTTTTTTATCCCCCCAGGAACCCAAAAAGAGTGGTACGAGCGCTGGAAAGAAAATCGAATGAAATGGCATTTGGCTCTGGGTATGGGTAAAGAAAATTACCGCTTTCACGACCATGAAAAATTAGCCCATTATGCAGACGCGGCTTCCGATATTGAATTTCGATTTCCTTTTGGATTTAAAGAATTAGAAGGAATTCATTCTAGAACAGACTTTGATCTATCTAGCCACGAAAAATTCACGGGAAAAAAATTACAGTATTTTGATCCCGAACGCAATGAAAACTATGTTCCATATGTAGTAGAAACCTCCATAGGGTTGGACCGGATGTTCTTAGCTGTTTTTTCAAATGCACTCACAGAGGAGACATTAGAGGGAGGGGCAACTCGAACAGTACTTAAGTTTCCTTATGCTCTTGCACCTAATAAGGCGGCGGTTCTACCATTGATAAAAAAGGATGGTTTGCCCGAACTTGCCCGAAGTATAGTGGAAGAATTAAAATGGGATTTCCAAACTGTTTACGATGAAAAAGATGCTGTTGGAAGACGTTACCGAAGACAAGACGCTTTAGGGACACCTTACTGTATTACTGTAGATCATCAGAGTTTGGAAGACCAAACTGTAACTTTAAGGGAGCGAGATACGATGAAACAAGAACGTATCGCTATTGCGGATTTAAAAACGATTATTCAAGAACACGTTGCTGTAGCTTCCTTACTGAAACAACTTTAAAACGTTTTTCTTTTGGGAAAGTAGTTTGCGATAGCGTTTTAGTTTTGCTAACCATTTGGATTTTTTATCTTCGTAAAAAATCATCTTGAAATTACTATCATACAACGTTAATGGAATACGTGCAGCCCTCAAAAAAGGTTTTGCAACTTGGTTAGAAGCTACTCAAGCAGATGTTATTTGTATCCAAGAAACCAAGGCTATGGAGGATCAGGTAGATACGGCAGTTTTAGAAGCATTAGGCTACCATCATTATTGGTTTTCTGCGCAAAAAAAAGGCTATAGTGGAGTGGCTGTTTTTTCAAAAAAGAAACCAAAAAAGGTCACTTATGGAAGTGGAATAGATCATATGGACTTTGAAGGTAGAATTCTTAGAGTTGACTTTGACGAGGTGTCCATCATGAGTTTGTATTTACCCTCTGGAACAAATTTGGCTAGATTGGATTATAAATTTCAATTTATGGACGAATTTAAGGAGTACATCAATCAACTAAAAAAGGAGTATCCCAATCTCATTATTTGTGGGGACTACAATATTTGCCATCAAGCCATTGACATTCACGATCCGGTTCGCAACAAAAACGTATCTGGATTCTTACCAGAAGAAAGAGAATGGCTGGATAATTTTTTGAACTCAGGTTTTATAGACTCATTTCGTCATCTGAATCCACAACCACATCACTATTCTTGGTGGAGTTATCGCGCTAATGCTAGAAATAATAACAAAGGCTGGCGAATAGATTATGCCTTGGTAAGCAAAAACCTTGAAAAGAATATTGTACGTTCTTTTATTTTACCCGAAGCCAAACATTCGGATCACTGTCCTGTTGGACTCGAACTCAAATTTTAATTATGAAATATTCATCACTTGCTCTTTTTTGCCTTTTGATTTTTTCTTCGAGCTGTGTTTCTACAAAGGTTTTTAATGATTTAGAAGCCAGATATGCTGTCGTTAAAGCAGAGCGTAACGCACTTGAAAAGTCAAGAGATTCATTACAACAATCTTCAGATCGTTTAAATAATGATCTAGTGGAAGCTCAGGCCTATTTAAAACGTTCTCGTGACAGCATTTCAAATGCGCTAAACGAGATCAATGATTGGGAAGATCGCTACACCCTCTTGAAAGAAAATAGTGAAGAAAAAATTCAAAATAGTATTGCTGAAAACAATGCGCTTCTTAAAGAAATTGCTCTGAGAAAGACGGAACTGCAAGCACGATCAGAGCGTGTAGATCAGTTGGAAGAAATGATCCAAAATCAAAAACAAGCACTCGAAGAATTGAAAGATCGACTCTCTGATGCGCTGTTAAATTTTGAAGGGAAAGGGCTTACTGTAGAACAGCGAAATGGAAAAGTTTATGTTTCTATGGAAAATAAACTATTGTTTAAATCTGGTCGTTGGGATATAGAACCTGAAGGGAAGAATGCGCTGCAAGAGTTGGCTATAGTGCTGCAGGAAAATCCAGACATATCCATACTCATTGAAGGGCACACAGACAATGTTCCTTTTTCTCCTAAAGGAGCATTAGAATCCAATTGGGACCTATCGACCAAACGCGCAACTTCCGTAGTAAATATTCTTCTTCAAAATGATCAAATTTTACCAGAAAATCTAACCGCTGCAGGACGAAGTGAGTTTGTTCCCATAGCGTCCAACAGCTTGGCTGAAGGCAGAGCTGCAAACCGGAGAATTGAAGTTGTTTTAAGTCCTTCTTTTGACGAAATCACATCACTTTTAGAATCAAATTAATGGAATACAATTTATTATCTGGAACCCAAATTAAAGTCAGTAAAATATGTTTAGGCACCATGACTTGGGGGAGACAAAATACAGAACAGCAAGGCCATGATCAAATGGATTTTGCTTTTGAACAAGGGGTTAATTTTTTTGATACTGCTGAGTTGTATCCCATTCCTCCCAGACAAGAGGAACAAGGAGACACCGAGCGGTATATTGGGACATGGTTTAAAAAATCAGGACTGAGGAATAAAATTATCTTGGCTTCAAAAATTGCAGGTCCCGCGGCTTTCACACAACATATTCGAACAGATAAAAGCTACAGTAAGCGCACTATTGATGCAGCCATTGAAAATAATTTGAAAAGACTTCAAACTGATTATATTGATTTGTATCAGTTACACTGGCCAGAACGCCCTACAAATTATTTTGGAAAAAGAGGATATGATTACAAACGCGGTGACCAATGGGAGGAAAATTTTGAAGAAGTTTTAGACGCCTTAAACGATCATGTAAAAAAAGGAAACATCCGCTATATTGGGCTTTCGAATGAGACCCCTTGGGGAACTATGGGTTTTTTAAGAGCTTCGAATGCCAATCGTCCTCGCGTGCGAACCATTCAAAATCCCTATTCTTTATTGAATAGAACCTTTGAAGTGGGTAATGCAGAAGTTTGTCATCGAGAAGAAGTGGGACTTCTGGCTTATTCACCACTTGCTTTTGGAGTATTATCAGGAAAATACAGATCAGGCCAAAAACCAGAAAATGCTCGATTAACTCTTTTTCCCCATTACGATCGATACAGTTCTGACCCCTGTAACAGAGCCGTTGATTTGTATCATGAATTAGCAATTAAAAATGGGTTATCACTTACTCAGCTTGCTTTGGCATTTGTAAACGATCGTCCTTTTATGACGAGTAATATTATTGGCGCTACTGATCTCAGTCAACTCAAAGAAAACATTGATACGGCAAATATTCGTCTTAGTGATGAGGTTTTAGAAGAGATCAATTCTATTCATGAATCAATACCGAATCCATCAACCTAAACTTATTTAGGTAGGGCTTCAATAAGTTTCTTGGTATAGTTTTTTTGCGGCTTGTTGTATAGTGCATCAGCTTCTTGAAGTTCAACGATTTGACCATCCTGCATGACAATAACCCGGTCTGACATATACTTTACTACGGCCAAATCATGGGAGATAAATAAATAGCTCAAGCCTAGATCTTTTTTAAGTTGATTTAATAAATTCAAAACTTGGGCTTGAACAGAAATATCTAAGGCTGCAACGCTTTCGTCACAAATCAGAAGTTCGGGTTGGGTTGCTAGAGCTCGCGCAATAACGATTCGTTGTCGTTGCCCGCCCGAAAGTTCATGGGGGTATCGATCGTAAAAAGTTGAAGGGAGTCCAACACGTTCCAATATTTCTTGGGTTTGTACGATGAGCTGATCTTCTGAATGTAAAGCATAATATTTTAAAACCTCCCGAATGGCATTGCCTATGGTTTTTAGGGGGTGAAGTGAGGCATACGGATCTTGAAATACAAACTGAATTTTTTGTCTGATCCTGCGCATCATTGTTTTGTCTTGTGGGTTAATTTCTTGACCTTTAAAGAGTACTGTTCCACCGCTAGGAGGGTCAAGGTAAATAAGGGCTCGTGCTAGCGTTGATTTTCCACAGCCCGATTCTCCCACTAAGCCTAAGGTTTCTCCAGGATAAAGAGAAAAACTCAAAGGAGCCACTGCTTGAAATGCCTTTGAGGATTTGAAAAGTCCTCTGCGGTCAGTATAAATCTTTTCTAGTGATTTAACCTCTAAAAGAGGTGACCGTACATACAGCTTTTGATGCTGCTGAGCACGTTCCTTTGCAGTTTGTTCGTGGGCTATAAAAGAGTTTGTTTGGTAGTCTTTAAGCGTAGGAAGTGGATAAAATCTTTTTGTTGTAGAAGGGCGTGCAAAAAGTAAGCCCTTAGTATAGCTTTGCGTTGGGTTTTCAAATAATTTTTTACTGGAGTTTTCCTCAATGAGTTGCCCTTGATGCATTACCGCTACACGGTCGGCAAGCTGTTTTACTACCGCCAAATCGTGTGAAATGAATAAGACACTCATTTTGCGTTTTTTTTGAAGCTCTTTAAGCAGTTCAATGATCTCTTTTTGAACAGTCACATCCAGTGCTGTAGTGGGTTCATCTGCGATTAATAATTGAGGATTACACAGTAAAGCCATTGCAATCATGACACGTTGTTTTTGTCCTCCACTAATCTGATGGGGGTAGGAGTTCATAATCCGGTCGGGATCTTGGAGTTGAACTTCTACTAAGGCATTCCTAATTTTATCGCATTGTTCTTTTTTTGAGTAGGAAGTATGTTGTGTCAATACTTCTCTTAATTGTTTTCCACAGCGCATGGAAGGATTCAGACTGGATTGAGGCTCCTGAAAGACCATTCCAATTTCATTACCTCGCAACTGCTGCCAAATCTTATTTTCAAGAGAGACTAGAGATTGTCCATTAAATAAAAGTTTTTGAGCGTTTACTTTTGCTTTTTTAGGTTGTAAACCTAGTAAGGATAAAGCTAAAAGAGATTTACCACTACCCGATTCACCAACCAAAGCAAGAATTTCATTTTCAAAAAGCTGAATTGAAATATACTTTAATAGAGGAGTCCCCTCAATTTCAAGAGCTAGCTTTTTAACGTCTAATAAGACTTTTTTATCGTCATTTATTGTTGGACGGTCCGGCATGGATTGAAACCTCTTTTAGAGGTTCATTTTCTTTAATTCGGATACGGCGTGATTTACCGCACGCACTGTAAATGCCATATAGGTCAACGAAGGATTTTGAGTTCCTGAGGAAGTCATAAACGCACCATCTGTCATGTAAACATTCGGCACACTATGAACTTGGTTGTGCTTATTTAAGACCGAAGTTTTAGGGTCGTATCCCATCCGAGCGGTTCCCATTTCGTGTATTCCCTTACCGATAGGAGCATTGGAATCATAGATGTTGACGTCCTTACACCCGGCATTTTCAAGCATTTCTGCAGCTTGTACCTTCCAGTCTTCCTTCATTTTCTTTTCATTTTCTTTGAATTCAGCATCAAAGACAATTTTAGGCATGCCAAACGGATCAATTTTATCGAAATTTAAATACATTCGATTTTCATGATAAGGTAAAACTTCACCAAAACCACCCATACCTATATTCCATTTTCCAGGTTTAAGTATAGCGTTTTTAAACTCAGAACCATAGCTGTATTCTGCGATGGCATCTGACCAATTTCCTCGTCCTGCACCACCTTGATAACCATATCCTCTTAAAAAGTCAACATTTTTTTTCTTTCCTCCTACATTTCTAAATCGAGGAATATAAAATCCATTCGGTCGTCTTCCGGTGTAGTACTTATCTTCATAGCCATCATAAGAACCAGAAGCTCCACTCCCCAATTGATGATCCATAATATTATGCCCTAGCTCACCGGAGTCATTCCCTAGTCCATTTGGAAAACGATTGGATTTGGAGTTTAATAAAATGGATGTAGAAGCCATTGAAGAAGCACAAACAAAGATTACTTTGGCGTTAAACTCTAATACTTCTTTGGTGATTGCATCTACCACACGTACTCCTGTTGCTTTTTGAGATTGTTCATCGTAGATGATTTGGGTGACAACTGAGTTGTCACGAAGCGTCATGTTTCCTGTTCGTTCTGCAGCGGGGAGGGTAGAAGAATTGGAACTAAAATAGGACCCAAAAGGACAACCTCGATCGCAGCGATTTCTGAATTGACATTGGGTACGACTTCCATCCGATTTTGTTCCTTGCGTAATATGTGCCACTCGACCTACAGTCATGATTCGGTCGTTATAATTTTTGGCAATAGATGATTGGAGCTCTTTTTCAACACAGTTTAATTCCATTGGAGGTAAAAATTCACTGTCTGGAAGTTGAGGAAGATTTAATGCTTCACCACTGACTCCAATAAATTTCTCTACATAAGAATACCAAGGTGCAATATCTTTGTAGCGTACGGGCCAGTCAATGGCAATTCCGTCTCTTGAATTGGCTTCAAAGTCATCATCGCTCCAACGATAGGTTTGACGTCCCCAGATAAGGGAGCGACCTCCCACTTGGGTTCCTCGAATCCAATCAAAGGCTTTGTCTTCATCGTAGTCATATACAGAGTCATTATTGTAAAAATGACGATTTCCTTCATTGACACCCCATCTTCTTTGCTTATTGTATTTTTTAAGATCTTCTTGTGAAGTACTTCCCCCATTTTTCATATCCCAAGGGTCTAAATGCATGGTGGGGTAATCTTCTAAATGTTTGACCATTCGTCCTCTATCGAGGACTAAGGTTTTTAACCCTTTTTCACAAAGTTCTTTTGCGGCCCAACCACCGCTAATTCCTGTACCTACTACAATTGCATCAAAGTTTAATTCCATCTTATTATTAATTTTGTCGTACCTAATATAGTATTTTTTATTGGCTATAAATAATTTCTTCTTCCTCTAAAAGAGAATTATTCCGAAGTTTAAGAAATACTTGTGCTACTGTAACAACATCCTTCTCACAATACTTAATGATGCGTTCTATATTTTGTTCTTTGTAAAAAACAGAAGCGACTTGACTTCCATCAATATCATCTTTGGGCGAGGGAATCCCCAATACATATGCCATCAGCTTTAAAGAAGTATAGTGCTTATAGTCACCAAACCGCCAAAGGTGAAGGGTGTCAAGATGAAGGACTTCCCAAGGTTTTTTGTTAAACAGCTCTAGTGTTGAGGGTAGTGTAATTTGATGTACCAGCATTCGCCGGGCAATAAAGGGAAAGTCAAATTCCTTGGCATTGTGACCACAAAGCCGATGTTTAGGACCGTTAAAATGAGTTTGAACTAAACTTTTAAATGCTAATAAAAGTTGTTTTTCATCTCCTGAAAAGCTTTTTAACCGAAATTCTCGGGGACGGGTTTTGGGGGTAAAATACCCCACGGAAATACAAATTATTTTACCAAATTCAGCCCAAATTCCTGCTCTGTCGTAAAAGTCTTCTGTGGTAATTTCATTTTTTCTTTGGTAAGCTGTTTTTTCAGCAAAATATTCTTTTTCAATAGCAGGGACTTGGTTGAAATCTGAATAAAGAGGGACAGTTTCAATGTCTAGAAAAAGGATGGTATTTAAATCAAGGCGTGCTAGCATCTGGATTCATTTCTAAGGCAAGATCCATATAACGGTATAGGTCAGGGGTAAAAGGATCTTCGGGATCTCCTTTAACACCTTTGCTGTGCCCAAGTCGTACTAAAATTAAATTTTCTTTAGGAAAGGTCAAAACATATTGTCCCAAATGCCCTCTGTTCATAAATACTTCATGACCCTTATAGTTTTTTAGCCACCAGCTGTATCCGTATTCAGGACTTTCTGGAAAACGAGGCTGAATTGATTTGGCGATAAAAGTTGAATCCAAAAGTATCTTTCCGTTCCATTTTCCGTGATTTTTGTAGAGCTTTGATAAACGAGCAAAATCTCGAGCATTGGACGCAATACAACAATAGGCTTTTTCCATTCCCTTTTCAGCACTATCCAATTGCCACAGGGCTTCATGTTCAGCTCCCATAGGGTTCCAAAAACTTTCGTATAGGTAGTCTGACAAAGTTTTTCCTGTAGCTTTGGCAATCACCATGCCTAGTAATTGTGTAGTTCCACTTTTGTAAATATATGATTTGCCAGGGGCTTGGTCGATGGGTTGATCCAGTATTAATTGGTCTAAATCTTTAACAAAGTAAGCCGCGGTAGTCACAGAGGTAGGGGAATAGTATGCTTCATCCCATTTTTGTCCAGAAGCCATACTGGCCAAATCCCCTACGGTGACCATTTGAGCAAATTCTCCTTTGAGTTCTGGGATAAAATCAATCACGGGCTGATCCAAGCTTTTAATATACCCTTCCATAATGGCCTTTCCCAATAAGGCAGCTACATAGCTTTTCGCCATGGAAAATGCATTACTTTTAGAGTCTATTCCATAGTCTTCATAGTATTTTTCAAAATATAGGCTGTCATTTTTTAGAATTAAAAAAGCGACTGTTTTGTTATTGAAATTAATTTGTTCCTGTGTCGGGCTTAACTCTTTTGTATTGAAATCTTTATGAAGTGGCCAGGGTTCTGGATTTTCAGAAGGTGGTACTACACGATTGTCAAAATAGTTGTAATCAGACAAAAAAGCTGTAGTATGTCCCTTTAGATAAATATTTGAAACCGCTGTTAAAAGGTAGTTGTAGTCGGAAATATAGAGTAATCCAAAGAGTGTTATCAGAACTAATCCCAAAGTCTGGAAGAATTTTTTCATTGCCAATTTATTTTTAAGCTTTAAGTGAGTTGTTTTACAAATCTAATATTTTTTGAATGGATGCCCCTTCGTGTTCTAACAGCCATTTTTTCCTCTCAATTCCTCCAGCAAAGCCGGTCATGGAGCCGTCACTTCCAATAACTCTATGACAGGGGATAAAAAGTAAAATTGGATTTTTGCCAATAGCATTTGCTACTGCACGAATGGAATTTATGTTCCCGTAGGTTAGAGCAATTTGCTTGTAGGTTTTGGTTTTTCCTTTGGGAATACGTTTGACAATTTCCCAGATTTCTTTTTGGAACGTTGTGCCTTCAGCTATAAACTTTATTTTGCGGTCGATCATCCCCGTATTGAAATAGTGGTCTAGTTCTTTCTGAAATTGCGAAACTTTTTGTGGCTTACTAATGGTTTGTACAAAACTCAAGCGGACTAAACTTTTCTCGCTTTCAAGCGTCTCTATCCAGCCTATTGGGCTTTTGTAAAAACAAGAAACTTTCATTTGTTTTTTATTCCACATAAGTTAGAAATCTTATTCTTAAAAAAACTTATATTCAAACTTTAAATCTAAAGAAAAACAACTCGAGATGAAAAACTTTAAATGGGAAGGCGTTATGCCAGCAATTACCACCCAATTTAATGCAAAACACGAGCTTGATCTCCTTGTCTATCAGAATAATTTAGATGCTCAGTTGAAAGCAGGTGTACACGGAATTATTTTGGGAGGCACCCTTGGCGAGGCAAGTACCATTACGCCGCAAGAAAGAAGCTTATTGCTAGCGACAACCTTAGAGCGTGTAGCGGGTACAATTCCTGTCGTTATGAATGTTGCCGAACAAGCCACTGCCGATGCCGTTCATTTGGCTCAGCAGGCGGAAGCAGAAGGAGCTAACGGCTTAATGTTGCTCCCTCCCATGCGGTATAAAGCAACGGATGAGGAAACGGTAGCTTATTTTTCTTCGGTTGCAGAAAGTACTTCTTTGCCTATTATGATTTATAACAATCCTGTAGATTATAAAATAGAAGTGACTTTAGAAATGTTTGAACAGCTTTCAAAGTATAATAATATTTCAGCTGTAAAAGAATCTACACGAGACACCACCAATGTAACACGAATGATTAACCGGTTTGGAGATCGGTTTAAAATCCTCTGTGGGGTAGATACGATAGCTATGGAATGTTTAATGATGGGTGCAACGGGCTGGGTGGCTGGTTTGGTTGATGCTTTTCCTGAAGAAACGGTTGCGATTTATACCTATTGTAAAGTAGGTGAATGGGAAAAAGCACGCGAAGTATTCCGTTGGTTTTTGCCTCTTTTGGAACTGGATATTTCACCTCAATTGGTTCAGAATATTAAGTTATGCGAAGTGGTAACGGGAATCGGAACAGGTCATGTACGTCCACCAAGAATGCCGCTTAAAGGAAAAGCACACGAAGAGGTGCAAAGCATCATTCAATCTGCTTTAAAAACACGTCCTCAAAATCTTGATTATAAAAAATACGTATGATAAACGGGAAGAATTTAGTTGCAGGAAAATGGGAGCATAATTCAAATGCTGAACGATTTCAAACGGTAAATCCCAAAACGGGTGAGTCATTGGCAATCCATTTTCAGGAAGCTACTACTGACCAAATTTCAGCATCCTTAAATGCTGCTTCTGAGTGTTTTGAAAGTTTCGCAAGTACAAGTTTTAAAGATCGGGCACTTTTCTTGGGAAGTATCCAAGAAGAAATACAGCGAATAAAACCTGAAATAATAGCCACTTATCAAGCAGAATCCGCATTACCAGAAGGTAGGGCAAATGGTGAGTTTAATCGAACCATCGACCAAATTCAATGCTTTATTGAACTGTTGAATGAGGGTACATTTACAGACGCAAGTATCCATACCCAAGGTCCAGATTTAAGAAAAATGCTTCATCCTTTAGGTTCCATAGTAGTATTTGGGGCGAGTAATTTTCCGCTGGCATTTTCTACAGCGGGCGGAGATACAATTTCCGCTTTTACAGCAGGCTGTACTGTTGTCGTTAAAGCTCATCCGTACCATGCTGGGACAAGCGAGTTGGTTGCACAAGCCATTATAAAAGCTGTTAAAAAATGTAAATTACCCTTAGGAATTTTCTCTCATTTAGGAGGGCAATCACATGAAGTTGGAAGTCAACTGGTTTCTCATCCTCTAACCAAAGGTGTTGGTTTTACTGGAAGTTTTTCTGGAGGAAAAGCCCTTTACGACTTGGCACAAAAACGAGAAGAGCCCATTCCGGTTTTTGCTGAAATGGGAAGTATCAATCCTATTTTTATTTTAGAAGATAAATTAAAATCCGATTCTAGCTTAGCGGAGGCATTGACTCAGTCGGTCACCTTAGGGACAGGGCAATTTTGCACCAACCCTGGGTTGATTGTGGTTTGTGATCCTTCAGGTGATTTTAATTTGGCAAAAAAAATGAGCTCAATTCTCGAAGACTTGGAGTTGCCTCCAATGGTTCATAGTAACATCCAAAAACAATACGACAAACAGCTTGTAACACTTAAAGCAAACGGTACATTGGAAACCCTCTATATTTCACCAAGTTGTTCAGCGGCAATTGGGACAGTAAAAGCGGCTAAATTTTTAAGTGATCAAAGTCTTGGAGAAGAAGTATTTGGGCCTTTTACATTAGTAGTTGAATGTAAAACGAATGATGAAATATTGAAGATAGCATCATCATTAGAGGGCCAACTGACGACTACAATTCTCGGTGAAATCTCAGATCAAGAAGTGTCAAAGAGTCTTCTGTCTAAGTTAAAGTCTAAAGCAGGTAGAATACTTTTTCAAGGGGCACCTACAGGAGTGGCTGTAACGCAGTCCATGCAACACGGCGGGCCTTTTCCAGCATCAACTGACAGTCGATTTACTGCAGTTGGAACAGATGCTGTTTACCGTTGGTTACGCCCTGTGGCTTTTCAGGATTGTCCAAACGATTTACTTCCTGATGTATTAAAAAATGGAAACCCCTTAGGTTTACTGAGGAAGGTGGACGGGAAAATGACTTCGGCTGCTCTATGAAACAAACTGAGCGAATTATTTTTGATTGTGTTGATGGCTATACGGCTGGAAACCCAGTTCGTTTGGTGAAATCTCCTAGCCCTCAACTTCAAGGTTCAACTATGGGGGAGAAACGCATTCACTTTGTGAATGAATACGATTGGATTCGAAAGGGATTAATGTTTGAGCCTCGAGGACACGATATGATGAGTGGGAGTTTTTATTTTGAACCTCTGGATCCAGAAAACGATGTTGGAATTTTATTTATCGAAACTAGTGGATGTTTGCCCATGTGTGGACATGGATTAATTGGTGCGTTGACTATTTTACTGGAAGAAGGTCTGATTGAAACTAAGGTTGAAGGGATTGTAAGAGTTGAAACTCCAGCAGGCTTGGTGATTGCAGAATATAAAACGGAGAGCGGTAAAATACATTCGGTAAAGTTTACCAATGTTCCGTCTTTTTTAGCTGCTTCAGCAATTGAAATTGAATGTCCAGATTTAGGAGTTCTAACGTTAGATGTTGCCTACGGAGGTAATTTTTATGCGATTATTGATATTCAAAAAAACTTTAAAGGGATCAGGACCTATACCGCAGGACAGCTCGTAGGATGGAGCCGAGAAATACGTTCTCAAATTAATACAAAGCATGATTTTAAACACCCCTTAGACAATAAAATCAAAGGATGTAGTCATGTATTGTGGGGAGGAGAACCCACCCAAGAGAGCTCTACTGCGAGTAATGCTGTTTTTTATGGAGATAAGGCTATTGATCGGTCTCCTTGTGGAACGGGAACTTCTGCACGAATGGCGCAATGGTATGCGAAAGGAAAATTAAAGCTTGGTGACTCTTTTATTCACGAAAGTATAATTGGATCCATTTTTAAAGGAAAAGTGGAAGCTGTGACAACGGTCGGAGCTCATGAGGCTATCCTGCCGAGTATTGAAGGAAGTGCAATGATTACAGGATACAATCAGCTTATTTTAGACCCTGAAGATCCTTATGTAAAAGGATTTCAAGTTTTGTGATATGATACAGAAAAAGGTAGTTGTCATTGGAGGAGGTATAGTAGGTTTATGTACCGCTTATTATCTCTGCCAAGAAGGGCATGAAGTAACAGTTGTTGACAAAGGAAACCTAAATTCAGGCGCCTCTCATGTGAATGCGGGCTACCTGACTCCCAGCCATATCATTCCCATGGCAGCCCCTGGAATGGTTTCTAAAGGTTTTCGATGGATGTTTAAGGCTTCCAGTCCGTTTTATATCAAACCACGTTTGGATAAAGACCTGATTCGATGGGGACTTCGATTTATGAAATCTTGTACCCCAACTCATGTACAAAGGTCCATGAGCGCCCTTCTCGAAATTAATTTGTTAAGTAAAGAGCTGTATCTTGAAATGCAAAAAAGTTCAAACTTTGAGTTTCATCTGGAAACCAAAGGGCTTTTGATGGTATACAAAACAACTCAAGCTGAAAAAGAAGAAGGCGAAGTAGTAGTCCAGGCTAAAGATTTAGGATTAAAAATAGCGCAATTGAGTCCGGAAGATGTTTTGAAAATGCAACCTGACACCCCTATGGATATTGCAGGCGCGTATTGGTATGAAAGTGATGCCCACAGCACCCCTGAATTATTTATGAAAAACCTAATTCGTCTTTTAAAAGAAAAGGGAGTTCGTTTTATTTTAGAACAGGAAGTAACACACTTTAAATTAAAGGACAACGGTATTGAATCGGTATGTACTTCTAAAAAAGATTTTCTAGCCGATGAGGTTGTTGTAGCAAGTGGAGCTTGGTCAGAAGCATTATTAAAACAGTTGGGGATTCAACTATCTGTTCAGGCAGGGAAAGGCTACCGAATCAATCTCAATCAGCCTACAGGAATTTCGTTACCGGCCCTATTGTTGGAAGCTAAAGTAGCAGTGACTCCCATGCAAGGATTTACACGTTTTGGCGGCACTATGGAACTTTCGGGGGTCAATCATAAAATTAATCCGAAACGCGTTGCAGCTATTGCTCAAGCTGGAAGTGATTACTATCCTCAAGTACAGATCTCTCAAGAAGAATTAGCAAATGTAAAATGCGGTTTACGTCCGCTTTCTCCGGATGGTTTACCGTTTATTGGACGGCATTCTAAATGTAAAAATTTGGTTTTAGCTACAGGGCATTCTATGATGGGATGGAGTCTGGGGCCTGCAACGGGTAAATTGGTTGCTGAACTGATTTCAAATCAAGATACTTCTATTTCCATTGAGCATTATGCTCCAGAGAGAAAGTATGGGATTTAAAGAGCAAAGAAGATTCCTCCAGAAAAGGTTTGAGTCTTAAAAATTACTCTCCCAAAGAGTGGATGTGTTATCGTCGCAGAAATCCCCCATTTTTCACCTATATTTAATGCCATTTCTCCACCCAGAATTACACTTTCAACGTTATTTGCAAAAATATTACCGTTTGAACTGGATGCATCTAAAGTTCCGTTATACAAAGGTTTAATCCAGTGAAAACGAGAAAGAAGTAAAAGTTTATTTTTTAAAAGTTGGGTCCCCGTTTCAACGTAACTATGAATTTCATCAGAAAAGCCTTGTGTTCTGTTGTTCATTCCAAAATAAGATTTTAAATAAAAATTTTGTTTTCCAATTCCAAACCCACTACCCACATTAAGTTGAACCAACTGATTGAATTCTCCATCTCCGGTTTGATAGCTTCCATCACTTCCAGCTTGTGCTTTTCCTGTTGGGAATCCTAAAGTAAGTGTGGTTGAAAAAACCCATTTTCCTTCTGTTTTTAAACCGTATTCAACCCCCAAATTAATGTCTCCAAAGCCGTTGTATTCTTGTCTGGGTTCATAAACCTTGCCATTGGTTTTGGATACTTGAGCAAATTGGTAGTTTTTGACAAGAAAAGGGATATAAGCAATAAGATTGATTTTTTTAGAAAGCCCATATTGCCCATAAAAACTGCTAATAAAAAGTCCTCTAGTGGCATTGGGATCAACAATTCCTTGATCGGTATAGTGTTCGTCTGCCAGTAAGGACCATCCCCCAATTTTATAGTATCCTTTCCCTTTTTCGTTAATCCATTGACTTTGAATTGAGTTAAAAATCAATAGTCCAATTATGATATAACTATACTTTTTCATCAATCGTAAATTTTAGCTTCGCCCACTTTAACATTAAACGGTTTACACCAATACAATAAATACTGATAGTCCATGAGTTCGATGGAGGTGGGGAGTAAATAATTATGAGCACCGTTAAACACACTAACTGCGCCAATTTCGTAGGCTAGTGCAGTAGTATTGGTGTTGTTGGATAGATAGACATAAAGTCCTGGAAGGGTGCTTGAAGCTTTGTAGTCTTCTCCTAGAGACAGTTCAAGGCCTTCGTCAGTTTTTGACAACGTAAAACTTCCCTGAAGCGTATAGCCGCTTTTGGTTTCTAAATTTCCTGAAAAAGACGTTACTGTTTCCATAACTAAAGCAATTACCTGAATCGCATTTTCTGCAATAAGGGTGGTGTTTGAGACCAGAACAGAAACAGTAACTGTTGCCACTCCAGAAGCAATTGCTGTAAGGAATCCGTTTTCATCTATTTCAAGTATGGAATCGTCCGAGCTCGTCCAGTTTAATTCAGGGGTTGAATTTCCATTTTCGTCTTGATAATCAACTTCAATTTGATAACTGGTTTGTTCAAAGATTTCAGAAATTCGGTTGGTGATGTCTAGTGTAGGTGTGGTTGTTGTAGTGTTCGTGTTTTCAGTATCCTCTGTCTCCGGAACCGTCGTTTCGGTATTAGGGTCTAAAATGACATTACTAATCACGGTAATACGAATTCTAGCTTCGATTTGCGTTCCTTCCTCTGTGACTGTTTGAGCAACTAACTCAGCAGTTCCCTCCTTTTTTGTTGAAGCATTTCCATCGGATTCTACCGAAATGATTTCAGGATTTAAGCTTGTCCATTGTATGGAAGCTCCTTGGATGAAATCACCTACATTATTAAAATAGGAGGCACTAATCTCAAAGGAAGATCCTAAAGGAACCTCTTCTAATGTTGAGGTAATTCTGAGTGTTGGAGGAACATAGTCGTCAATCAAATCAATACCGCTACACGAAAAAAACAGAGAGCAAAGTAGGAAGATGAGGGGCTTCATTTTTCACAATTTGGGGTTTATTGTATTAAAGATAGTTTAATTCTGTAGAGGATAAAAATTTAAAGTAGTTTAACTGCTTCTTCTGCAAAATAGGTGGCAATTAGTTGTGCCCCTGCACGTTTAAAACAGAGCAGTTGTTCTATCATGACCTGATCGTGATCCAACCATCCTTGAGCCGCCGCCGCCTTGAGCATAGCGTATTCTCCGCTTACTTGGTAGGCTGCTATGGGGGCATGTATTGTGTTTTTTAAATCTCGTATAATATCTAGATAAGCCAAGCCTGGTTTGACCATCACAATATCTGCTCCTTCATCAAGATCACGTTGGGTTTCTACTAAGGCTTCTTCTCGATTTGCAAAATCCATTTGATAGCTTTTTTTATCTCCAAATCCAGGCGCAGAATCTAAAGCATCTCTAAAAGGTCCATAAAATGCCGAAGCGTATTTTGCGCTATAGCTCATAATGAGTGTATCGTGAAAGTGAGCTTCTTCTAATTGGTTTCTGATGGCCAAAATCCGACCGTCCATCATGTCACTCGGAGCGACTACATCAGCTCCCGCTTGAGCATGTGAAAGCGCCATTTCTGAGAGTACTTTTACCGTAGGGTCGTTGAGGACTTTTCCTTCTTCAACAATACCGTCATGCCCAAAAGAGGAGTAGGGGTCCAAGGCTACATCGGTCATGACAATCATTTCTGGAACTACATCTTTGATTGTTTTAATTGCACGCTGCATCAATCCGTTAGGATTTAATGCCTCGGTTCCTTTGTTGTCTTTTAAGTTGTCCGGTACTTTGACAAAAAGAAGGACGGCCTTCAATTCCTGCTCCCAAAGCGAAACGACTTTTGCTGCAAGTAAGTCTAAAGAAAATCTAAAGTACCCTGGCATTGAAGGTATGGTCTGTTTAAGTTGATTGCCTTCAACAATAAATAAGGGCACAATAAAATCACTGGGTGTAAGCTGATGTTCCTGGAGTAAACTCCTTATGCTGGATGAACTTCGTAATCTTCTATTGCGGTTTAATGGGTACATGTATTTTTAATTTAGTGTGTTTTCAGACTCATTTTCAGGGAGCTCTGGTGTTTTAATATCCATCTCAACTGTGAGTGGATTTTCCTCTTCTGTGGTATCTTCCGGAAGGGTTTCTTTTGGTTTTTTCAACGTTCCTATGAGCATGATTAACATGGAAGTTAATATGATGATTAAAAGGACGCGCTCGTCAATGAGGCTGGTAGATAAATCAATATAGGGAACTTCTTTTAATTGGATGAATAGTAAAATACTGATCAGCCCTCTTGGAGACATATAAACTAGTGTGCTTGGCGTAACTTTAAATGTCGTTGCAGTAAAATAAACATAGCGCAAAACCAACATGATTACAATGATCAGCACTCCATAGAACAGAGGTTGTACCGAGTTAAAATCGGAGAGTTGGATTGAAAACCCAAAAAATAAGAAAAAGAAGGTGCGGACTATAAAGGTAGATTCTGCAGTAAGAATATGAAATTCGTGTAACTCTTTTTCAGTCCGCTCCAAATCCAAATAGTTCTTTAAAAACTGAGGCAATAAACTTTTGACATTACTCAAGAAAATTCCAAAAATGAAAATGGTAACTAATGCAGGTAAATGAAATAGTTTTCCAAAAGCATAAACTAATATCAATAATGCGAGTATCAAGAAAAATTTGACATGATGATTAATTTGACGCATCAATCTGAACAGAACATATGTGATCGCTATAGAAATGACAACTACCCCGAGTATTTGAAGAAATAAAGAAACCAATGGTGCTGTTCCGATCAATGGCTGTTGGACTTCAAATTGCCGCAGGGCATAATTAAAAATCATAATTCCTAAGATATCGGAAAAGGTAGATTCGTAAACCACAAATTCACGCTCTTGATTGAGCAGGCCAGCTGCAGAGGGAATGGCAACTGCACTGCTGATAATCGCTAAAGGGATGGCTGAGAGTATTGCAAGTTGAGTATTCATTCCAAAGAAGTGAAGAAAAACCCATTGCAATGCAACGATATTGAGAATTAAAATAATTAATGCTGCGAAAAATCCTTTCAAAATAAGTGAAAGTTTCTCTTTTTTAATTTCCAATTCTAATGCTCCTTCTAAAACTATTAAAATTAGACCCACAGTTCCTAGTACAGGAATAAGGTCATCTAAAAATCCAAGTTCATCATAACCATTGGCCGAGGTAATTACCCTAATGATGATCCCGGTAAACATCAATAAAATGACGGCTGGAAATTTTGTTTTTCGCGCAAAAGCGTCAAAGAGGTAGGAAAAAATGATTAACAGGGGAAAAACGAACAAGATGATAAGGGTATTCATGCGTTTTATTTTGAATTCAAAATACAAAAAATAAACAGGAGTTTTATTTTTTTAAACCCACTCCCTCGGATTTTTTAATACGTCCAAAAGTTTAGCTTCCTCGCTTTCTTCTTCGGGTTCGTAATTGTAGCGCCACTGTACGTGAGGAGGAAGACTCATTAAGATACTTTCGATACGACCCTTAGTTTGAAGTCCAAAGAGGGTTCCTTTGTCGTGGATCAAATTAAATTCTACATAGCGCCCCCGTCTGATTTCTTGCCAATCTCGTTGAGATTCGTTGTACGGTAAATCTTTTCTTTTCTTTAGTATGGGTAGATAAGCATCTAAAAATACATTCCCTACTTCTGTCACAAAATCAAATCGATCTTGAATGTTAAACTTTTCATCCGCCTTTAAGTAGTCAAAAAAGAGGCCTCCAACTCCTCGAGCTTCTTCTCGATGTTCGTTGTAAAAATAACGATCACAGTGATCTTTAAACTCTGTATAGAAATCTGCATGATGTTTGTCGCAGGCTTGTTTGCACTGCTGATGGAAATGTACTGCGTCGTCTTTAAATAAATAATAAGGGGTGAGATCTTGTCCTCCACCAAACCATTGATCGACTGTGACTCCGGTGTTGTCATACATTTCAAAATAGCGCCAATTGGCATGAACTGTTGGCGCCATTGGATTTTTAGGATGTATAACTAAGCTTAAACCACAAGCAAAAAAATCAACTTCACCAACCTTGAAATAAGCTTGCATACTTTTAGGTAAGGGCCCGTGAACAGCTGAAATATTCACCCCTCCTTTTTCAATTACCGCTCCGTTTTCAATCACGCGACTTTGTCCCCCACCGCCTTCAGGGCGTTTCCAAACATCTTCTTTAAATTTTGCTTTACCGTCAACATTCTCTAATGCTTGAGTAATTTGGTTTTGTAGATTCTGAATGTAAGTGTAAAATTGATCTTTCATGAGGGGTTAATTAATAATACGATTTTACAGCATCAACAAATGCTTTGGCGTGATCAACGGGAATGTTTGGTAGGATACCGTGACCTAAATTTACGATATAGCGATCTTTGCCAAATTCATTGATCATTTTCCAAACGGCTTCAGTAATTTCAGGAATGGGTGACAGCAATCTGGATGGATCAAAATTTCCTTGTAGTGTTATTTGTCCGCCTGAAAGATACCGAGCATTTCTTGCGGAACAGGTCCAATCTACTCCCAAAGCTGCTGCACCAGATTTACCCATTTCATTTAGGGCAAACCAACATCCTTTACCAAAAACAATGACAGGAATTTCATCTTTTAGCGCATCAATAATTTGTTGAATATAAGGCCATGAGAAAATCTGATAATCTTCTGGCGATAAAAGTCCTCCCCAAGAGTCAAAAATTTGAACGGCATTCACTCCTGATTTCACTTTTTCTTTGAGATAAGCTATGGTGGTGTCTGTTATTTTTTGAAGTAAATCATGCGCTGCTTCCGGTTGACTAAAGCAAAAAGCTTTTGCTTTATCGAATGTTTTTGACCCTTGACCTTGTACGGCATAGCACAACAATGTCCATGGTGATCCCGCAAAACCGATCAGGGGCACCCTATTGGCAAGTTCATGTTGTGTCATTTTTACTGCATCCATTACATACCCCAAATGCTCGTGAATGTCAGGAATAATGGCTTGGTCAACATCTGCTTGAGAACGAATGGGATTGGGAATCCAAGGTCCAACACCATCTTTCATCTCAACGGGAATTTGCATGGCCTGAAGAACCACCAAAATATCGCTAAAAAGAATGGCTGCATCTGGGCCAATCTGATCGATAGGCATGATGGTGATCTCAGTGGCTAACTCAGGGGTTTGGCAACGTGTAAAGAAATCATACTTTTCCTTGAGTACCATAAAGTCGGGTAAATAGCGTCCTGCTTGTCGCATCATCCAAACGGGAGGTCGAGTAACGGTTTCTCCCCGTAACGCTTTTAAGAATAAATCATTTTTGAGCATGGTGTTGTGTATAATAGTTGTGAATGCTAAGGAACAGTTGTGTTTCGTTGGGTTTTTTAGCAATACTGAAATTTTGAGTATAATTTTCTAGGGCAGAAGCGGTTGTTTTTCCGATACAAAATCCGTGGGATTTTGGGTTCCAAGAGTTTGCCTCAACATAACTTGATACTGCTGACGGGCTAAAAAATAGAATACCATCAAAATTTGTAACCAACGTTTTTGGAGTTAAAAGTGTATCGTAAAGTTCAATTACCTCAGAACTTGGATTGTTTTCAGAAAAAAAAGTTTCAATTTCTGGTCTTCTTCGCTTTCCGCAAAAAAACAAAAAAGCTTCATTTTTGTAGTTTTTTGCTAAAAATTGAGCCAATTCAGCTGAATTTTGAGCTATTTTAATCACTTTTTGGTCATTTTCTTCTAAAATAGATTTTGTTTTTTCGCCGACACAAAAGTAGTTTTTACCTTCAAGAAGAGCCCTATTTTTCGGATCTGAAAAGGCGATTTTTACTGCGTTTTGGCTGGTAAAAATAAAATACTCTTGAGTTCCTTTAATTTGGAATGGTAAGGGTTCAATTTGAATAAAGGAATGTTCAACTAAAGAAAACTCATGTTGAATGAGCCGGTCCTTGAGTGCTAGTGAGAGTTTTTTTGTGGCGAGTAATCTCATCTTACATTTGGGATTTTATTTGTTCCATCAATTCTTCTCCTCCTTGCTCTAGTATTTTTATTGCTGCCATTTTCCCAAAATTTGCAACTTGATCTAAGGATACTTCTTCTTCTATAATCAGAGATTTTTTTCCGTCTAGCGAAAAAAGCCCTCCTTTAAAGATTAGGGTATTATTTTCAATTTTCGAAAAGGCTCCAATGGGTGCTGTACATCCTCCTTCAAGGGTGTTTAAAAAAGTTCGCTCTACTTTGGCGCAGAGTTCAGTCTGCTTACAGTTAATTTTTTTTAAATAAGGCTGAATTTCTGTATTGGACTCTAAACTCGCAATGCCTATGATCCCTTGAGCTGGTGCTGAAATCATCCAATCTAAAGGCTCATATATTAAACCGGTAAACCC
>CBFHJD010000027.1:0-29080 GCA_965656215.1 Flavobacteriaceae bacterium | reverse complement strand
ATTTTCACAGACATAAATCAAAGTCTCTCCTTCAAAAAAGCGATCTTTTAATAGGGGTAATTCACTTGCTTTTTCACTAATTTGAAAAAGGACATTGGGGAGGTAATACTGTTGTAGTTCTTTATTGAATTTTTGGGCTTCAAAGCCTACCACCACAACTTCTTTGTATGAATACGCTTTTTTGGCAATCAACTGAGCCCACTGACTGTAGTCGCTGCTCCTTCCTTCACTAAAATAGGAATCCATTGCACCGAGCATATTTTTTGCTTTTATACTGTATTCTTCATTATCAATTAATTGTCCTAAAGCCCATAAATTTTCTGCCATAATTGCGTTAGCTGAAGGAATTACATTATCATCCACAGAGATAATTTCTGAGAACAATACAGGATTTTCGGTAAATGTAAAGAATGGGTTTTCGTCTGTTTCAAAGATATTAATGACCTGTTGGGTAAGTTCATTGGCTTGATTTAAATAAGAACGAATTCCTGTATTTTGATATAAATTCAAAGCCGCTTTAATGGTAAACGCATAGTCTTCCAAGTTGGCTTCCATTTTGGCTTCATCAGCTTGATAGGTATGCATTAATTCTCCTTTAAGAATAAGGTTTTCTTTAATGAATGAAAATGTTTTCTTCGCCTGGTTGAGAAACTGATCATCTCCAAAAGCTTCATAAGCATTTAATAATCCAGTTACCATTTGTGCATTCCAAGAGGTAATGATTTTTTTGTCAATCAGAGGAAATTCTCGTTCTTGCTTAAGTATCTCAAATTGGGTTTCCCAATTTTGTTGCTTTTCAGTAAGTTGATTACTCGTCAACTTATATTGATTTAGAAGTGCATCAATTGTATCTATTTTTCTTAAATGATAAAAAGATTCATCAAAGGGTTTGTCCAAATCGATTTGATAATAGTCTTGAAGTAGGGATAGGTCTTGATCAGCGACTTTTTTGATCTCCTCCGCATCGAATATATAATAGCGACCTTCTCCTAGGGCATTATCAGCATCAATAGCAGAATAAAAGGCACCCTTACTATTTTCCATTCGTTTTTTAAGAAAATCAAACGTTTGATAGACGGTTGATTTAAAGAGTGGATTTTTAAATTCTTTATACCCATTGGCATAGAGCGTTAAAAGCTGCGCATTGTCGTAGAGCATTTTTTCAAAATGAGGAATTTTCCATTCCGGATCTACCGTATAGCGATAAAAACCACCTTCTAAATGATCAACAATACCGCTGTTGGCAATATTTGTTAAGGTGTTTTCAAAATAGCTTTTGATTTTTTGATCTTTGTTTAAATACTGGTATTGCTGAATGTAGTTAAACTTTACTGGAGTAATAAACTTTTGATTTTGTGATTCACCACCATGAATTGTATCCCAACGGCTAGACCAGATCATCATTTCATTCTGAAGCAATTCAGGTATAAAATCAGCTTCCTCCTCGGTGTATTCAAAACGATTGACTTCTTGTATCCCTTTTTCTACTTTTTCAGCAAAAGCATAGAGTTGCTTTTTGTCGTTATCATATAGTTTTTGAATTTTTTCCAGTACCTCTAACCATTGCTCTTTGGTGTGGTAGGTACCCCCATAAACGGGTCTTCCATCAGGTAAGCAAACCACATTCAGTGGCCATCCTCCACTGCCGGTCATCATTTGGGTAGCAGTCATATAAATGTTATCGATCTCGGGATTTTCTTCACGATCCACTTTAATACTAATAAAGTTTTTATTCATGTAGGTAGCAACTTCTTCATCTTCAAAAGTTTCTTTTTCCATGACATGACACCAATGGCAGCTTGAATAGCCGATACTGACCACCAATAATTTTTCATTTGGATTTTGCTTTGTATAGAGCATTTCATCCCAACGTTGCCAGTTTATTGGATTCTTAGCGTGTTGAAGGAGGTAGGCGCTGGTTTCTTGATTTAAATTATTTTCCTCAAGTTTAATTTCGTGCATACAAGAAAAAAAGATGTTGACCATAAGTGTACAAAAAAACAAAACAGAAAAATAATAGATTTGCTTGACATCTCTTTTTTTCATAAAGAAGTCATCTTGACTTTTTAAGTTTATAAAATTTCTTTAGCCCGATTACAATAAAAGCTTGAAAATTAAAGCCTTTCCAGCTCGTTATCGTCGTGTCAAACCTGTTGAGTAGTGACCTAAAGCTGTCCATCCAAGCATTGGTTCGTTCAATAGCATAACGTTCTTCATAGAGTTTTTCGTCAAAATAATGGTCTGTGTCTGTATTACCATTACGCTTGTTGGGACAAATGTTAGCAATAATGCCTTTTGCCTCACATTTATTTCTGAGCTTTTGAGAGTCAAAACCTGCGTCGGCATTTATAAAAAGACCATCAACACTAATATCAGCATCTTCTAAAGTACCAACAACTTCTTCAAATTGCACTTCTATGTCGAACAAATCGTTATGGTTTCCTGATATAGGTTCTGACATCGCTATAGGCAAACCTTGTCTATCCGTTAGATAAATGGCATTAGTGGTTTTACGCTTCTTTCTACCTTGATAGCCAACTTCTTGTCCACCTCGTAGAGCTGTTGTATGGCTACCGTCTATATCACCGCTTGATAAGTCTAAATTCGATTTGTTGGCTTTCAACAACTCTATCCAACAAGCTTTCCATACATCAAGCTCGCACCATTTACGGGAATGTCCAAAAATGGTCTTGTAGTGCAGAACCTCATTGCTGAAAAGACTTTCTACAGGTAAATATTCCCATTGAACACCTGTTTTCAACTTATAAAGTATGGCATTAATAATCTCATGAAGAGGTGCTTTTGGCTTAAAGCCACGTTTTGTATCTGGTAAATAGGGAACTATTTCTAATTCTATCATATCTTTACTTAGTACTTGGTACATAGGGTTGTGTTTTTATGTTTCGCAACACAAATATCTACAACCCTTATTTTTTATCAAAAAAAGTCAAGATGACTTCTTTGTTAAAAAAATACATTCTAAATTTTATGAAAATTGATTTCTTAGCGAGGGAATCGAATACCAAAATAAAGATATTTCCAAAAGTATCAGGTTTCAATCTGTGATTTAAAACAGCACTTAAAGACTATTTAATTAGTGAGTATCTGCTTTTGGATTCTGTTTTTTTGCATGTGCGACTAAAATAAAATTAAAACAGTTAAATTTAATTTTTGTAATTTTCTGATGTTTATATTAAAGAAACAGTATTTCAAATGTTTAGGTTTCTCATTTGAATTCCTTTAAATGCCCTATAAATTTGTCCAATTGATATTCAATATGACATCCATTTCAGTAAAATTTTGTGCCTGTTGCTGGTTGCTTATGACTTTCTCAACTGTTTGCTTTTCTCAAGCGCTTTATTTTGAAAAAATAAATGGTGGTGACTATGAAATCCCTATGGTTTTAATTGAAGAGGGTGCCTTTAAAATGGGTAGTCCTAAATTGGAGCAAGGACATTTTGGTGATGAAGGTCCACAACACAAAGTTACTGTTGATGGATTTTGGATGAGTCAATATGAAGTTACTTGGGATTTGTACAACCTCTTTGTAAGTAGAGAGTTGGATGGAAAACAACTTCCCAAAACAGCGAAATCTGAGGTTCAAATTGATGTTGATGGAGTCTCTGGTGCCACTACACCTTATGTTGAAATGAGTTTTGGAATGGGGGTTGATAATTACCCTGCCATTTGTATGACTCAGTTGGCTGCCGTAAAATTTTGCGAATGGTTGTCCGCCATGACAGGACATTTTTATCGCTTACCAACGGAAGCAGAATGGGAATATGCTTGTAGAGCGGGAACCGAAACAGCTTATAGTTTTGGAGACGATGCTGGCCAACTGACCGAGTATGCTTGGTATGCTGAAAACAGTGAAGATAAATATCAAAAAGTAGGAACTAAAAAACCCAATCCTTGGGGGTTGTACGACATGCATGGAAATGTAGCAGAATGGACTTTAGATCAATATATTCCAACCGTTTATGGTACAAGAAAAAACGGAGAACGCAATCCTTTGGAAGAAGGTGTTAAAGTGTATCCTAAGTCGGTTCGAGGAGGCTCTTGGATGGATAGTCCAAACCGATTGCGATCTGCGGCAAGACGACCTTCCTCAAAAAAATGGAAAAAGCGGGATCCGCAAATACCTAAGAGTAAGTGGTGGCATACGGATGCACCCTTTGTAGGCTTTCGTATAGTGAGGCCCCTTGAAACTCCCTCTGAAGAGGAGCAGAAAAAATACTGGAAATACGAATTAACTGATTAAACTAGAAATTATGAGCAACAAAAACAAGAACAATCAAAATGAATCAAGACGTACTTTTGTTCAGCGAACAGCCATGGCAGCGGGTGCTTTACTCACTGTTCCTATGGGGGTTGAAGGAATGGCAAGAGTTCATGGAGAACAGAAATTAAAACTCGCACTTGTAGGATGTGGAGGTAGAGGTTCTGGAGCAGCAGTACAAGCCCTAACTGCAGATGAAAACGTGGAGCTGGTCGCTATGGCCGATGCTTTTGAAGATCGGATTGATCGAAGCCTAAAAGGAATTCAAGAACATTTTGACGGGGAGAAGAAAATCAAGGTTAAAGAAAAAAATCGCTTTGTCGGTTTTGATGCCTATAAAAAAGCAATCGATCTGGCAGATGTGGTGATTTTGACAACGCCCCCAGGATTCAGACCGTATCATTTTGAATACGCCGTTGCCAATGACAAACACGTATTCATGGAAAAGCCAGTGGCTACTGATCCTGTAGGTATTCGTAAGGTTTTGGCAACTGCTAAAATCGCTAAAGCAAAAAAACTGAATGTGGTGGTGGGATTACAGCGTCACTACCAATCCAAATACATTGATTTAAAACAGCAAATTGACGCAGGAGCCATAGGAAAGATCAGAAGCGGTCAGGTTTACTGGAATGATGCTGGAGTTTGGGTTAAAAAACGCAAACCAGGGCAAACAGAGTTAGAATATCAAATGCGAAACTGGTATTATTTCAACTGGCTCTGTGGAGATCATATTTTAGAGCAGCACATCCATAATATCGATGTTGCGAACTGGTTTATAGGAGATTATCCTGTATCGGCTCAAGGAATGGGTGGACGTCAAGTGCGTAACGGAAAAGATCACGGTGAAATTTTTGATCACCATTTTGTAGAGTTTACCTATGCTAGCGGAGCGGTAATTGCGAGTCAATGCCGACATATTCCGGGAACAATGAGTAGAGTAGATGAGGTATTCCAAGGAACAAAAGGAAGTGTGGAAGTTGGTAAAGGAATCATGAGTGGATTAGATGGAGAGCCTACCTATAAATATCCCAACAAATGGGGAGAAGATCCGAATCCGTATCAAGTAGAACACGACCGTTTGTTTGCTTCCATTCGAAATGGAGGCGTTATTGCCGATGCTGAGAACGGTGCGAAAAGCACCTTGACAGCAATTTTGGGACGTATGGCGACTTATACAGGTAAGAAAATTACGTTTGAGGAAGCCCTCAATTCAGAATTGCATTTAATGCCTGAGGAAGTGAGCTGGAATACGACCCCACCCACCCTCCCAGACACCAACGGCAACTACCCCATTCCAACACCCGGTAAAACAAAAATGATTTAAGATGAATCGGAGAAATTTCACACAATTAGCAGGAATGAGTGGACTGGGTTTATTTTCAGCTCCCTCCGTTTTTGCTTCGAAAAAAAACTTGAATAAACACTCCTTTAATTTGAATTATGCACCTCATTTAGGAATGTTTCGGCATCATGCGGGGAACGATCCTATTGATCAGCTCAATTTTATGGCGGATCAAGGGTTTACTGCTTTTGAGGACAATGACATGCGAAATCGCGATGTGGCTTTACAAGAGAAAATGGCACAGACCATGACCAAGCGTGGTTTGCGTATGGGAGTTTTTGTGGCGCATCAGATTTATTGGCAAAAACCCAATCTAGCAAGTGGAGATCAAGCTTTAAGAGAAGAGTTTTTGGACTACATTAAAAAAGCCATTCCGGTGGCTAAGCGAGTCAATGCAAAATGGATGACCGTAGTACCTGGACATGTAGATTTGCGTCAAAACATGGCCTATCAAACAGCTCATGTCGTGGAAAGTTTAAAACAGGCTGCTGCTCTGTTGGAACCCCATGGAATTGTTATGGTATTGGAGCCCCTCAATTTTAGAGACCATCCCGGTTTGTTTTTAGCAGAGAGTCCACAAGCATATGAAGTTTGTAAAGCTGTAGATTCCCCTTCGTGTAAAATCCTTTTCGATATTTACCACCAACAAATTCAGGAAGGAAACTTGATTCCCAACATTGAAAAATGCTGGGATGAAATCGGGTATTTCCAAATCGGGGACAACCCGGGTAGAAAAGAACCTACTACTGGAGAAATCAACTACACCAATGTATTTAAACATATTCATTCCAGGGGCTTTGATGGAATTTTAGGAATGGAACACGGCAACAGTCGCCCTGACATAGCAGGCGAGCAAGCCGTCATTGATGCCTACGTTAAAGTGGATCAATTTTTATGATGGCAAATGCCGTAACCCAACTGTTTGGAATTCGCTATCCCATCGTTCAAGCAGGCATGGTTTGGGCAAGTGGCTGGCGATTGGCTTCGGCGGTTAGTAATGCTGGGGGTTTGGGTCTTTTGGGTGCGGGTTCTATGTATCCGGAAGTACTTCGAGATCACATTCAAAAATGTAAAAAAGCAACCGATAAGCCCTTTGGGGTCAATGTTCCTCTGCTTTATCCAGATATAGATCAACTGATGCAGATCATCGTGGAGGAAAAGGTGGCCATTGTTTTTACTGCTGCTGGAAATCCAAAACTGTGGACGGAGCATTTAAAATCTCATGGATGTATTGTTGTGCATGTGGTGAGTTCGGTAAAATTTGCGTTGAAAGCGCAGGAATGTGGCGTTGATGCTATTGTTGCCGAAGGATTTGAAGCGGGTGGACATAACGGTAGGGAAGAGACCACTACAATGACGTTGATTCCGCTGGTCAAAAAAGCCATTGACCTGCCTTTGATTGCAGCCGGTGGTATTGGTTCTGGACCGGCCATGTTGGCCGCAATGGCACTTGGTGCTGAAGGTGTTCAGGTAGGCTCTCGTTTTGTAGCGACCCCAGAAGCCTCTTCTCACGATCATTTTAAAGCGGAGGTGCTTAAAGCGGAGCAAGGGAGTACCAAACTGACTTTAAAAGAATTGACCCCTGTACGTTTGCTTAAAAATCCTTTTTACGATCAAATTAAACAATTGTACATTGAAGGAGCATCTCCTGAAAAATTAAAAGAAGCATTAGGCAGAGGACGAGCCAAAAAAGGCATGTTTGAAGGCGACCTGGTAGAAGGGGAACTGGAAATTGGGCAAGTAGCGGCGCAAATTGATACTATAATTTCTGCTGAGGAAGTTGTTCAGGAGTTTATCGCGACTTATAATACAACCTTGAGTAAAATAAAACCTTTGGGTTAAGCCTCCACCTTTTCTTTAAAATCAATCAGTATCTGATTTTGCATTAAATCCTCAAAGCTTTCTTGTTTGCGAATCAGGTGAGCCTCTCCTTCATGCCACAAGATTTCTGCAGGACGAAAACGAGAGTTATAGTTGCTTGCCATGGTAAAACAATAAGCACCAGCATTTTTAAAAGCCACAAGGTCGCCCTCTGAGATTTCGGCAATTTTACGATTGCTGCCAAAGGTGTCCGTTTCACAGATATAGCCTACTACAGTGTAAAAACGTTCGCGCCCTTCCGGGTTGGAGATGTTGACGATTTCGTGATAGGAGTTGTATAACATGGGGCGGATCAGGTGGTTGAATCCTGAATCCACCTGAGCGAATACAGTAGAGGTGGTTTGTTTTACAGCATTTACTTTAGTTAAAAAGTAGCCTGCCTCACTGACTAAAAATTTACCCGGTTCAAAGGCAAGTTCCAAAGGTTTACCATAAGTTTCACAAAATTCACTAAAACGCTTTGTAAGCTTTTCGCCCAACTCTTCTATGTTGGTTTCGATGTCACCTTCTTTGTAAGGAACTTTAAAACCGCTTCCAAAGTCGATAAAGGCAAGGTCTTTAAATTGAAGCGCGGTGTTAAAAAGGATTTCAGAAGCATGTAAAAATACTTCGATATCTAAAATATCACTTCCGGTATGCATATGAACCCCATTGATATGCATTTTGGTGTTTTCTACGATGCGCAATACGTGCGGTATTTGGTGAATGGAAATCCCAAATTTAGAATCGATATGTCCTACTGAAATATTGCTGTTTCCACCTGCCATGACATGAGGGTTGATCCGGATGCAAACGGGAACTTTCGGATGTTTGGTTCCGAATTGTTCTAGTATGGATAGGTTGTCAATATTGATTTGAACACCCATTTTAGCCACCGTCTCAATTTCTTCCAAGGATACTCCATTGGGAGTAAAAATGATATCAGCTGGCTCAAACCCTGCTTCCAGTCCTAAGCGCACCTCTTGAATAGAAACGGTATCCAGTCCAGAACCCATGGTTTGCATGAGTTTTAAAATCGAGATGTTGGACAGTGCTTTACAAGCATAGTTAATTTTTAACTGTGCAACTCCTGAAAAGGCATTTTTAAGTCGGTGGAATTGCGATTGAATTTTTGCTGCATCGTAAACATAAACCGGTCCTTCGGCTTGTTGTGCTATGGATACTAAATCAGAATATTGCATAACCTATTTTAATTGAATTCAAAAATAGGCATCCTCAAGAAAGTGAACAAGGAAAAACAGGAAACCACAAAAAATTACAACGTTTTGTTGTATTTGTAACAAAAAGTTTTAAGCTCAAGGGTTCCAATTACGCTTGGGATTAGCTATTTTTGCCATGGATTTTTAGAACGCTATATGAATTTACACGAATATCAAGGAAAGGAAATGCTCGCTGGTTTTGGAGTGGCAATCCAAAGAGGTATAGTTGCAAAAACAGCTGCTGAAGCAGTTGATGCAGCCAAACAACTTTCAGAAACTACTGGAACCGATTGGCATGTGATTAAAGCTCAAATTCACGCCGGTGGACGTGGAAAAGGGGGTGGAGTCAAAATTGCTAAAAGCTTGGAGGAGTTGGAAACTCTTGCGGGTCAAATTATTGGAATGCAATTGGTTACCCCTCAAACTCCCCCAGAAGGAAAAAAAGTCAACCAGGTTTTAATTGCTGAAGACGTATATTATCCGGGTGCTTCAGAGCCAAGTGAATATTATATGTCCGTCTTACTCAATCGTGCTACGGGCAAAAACATGATCATGTATTCTACCGAAGGTGGAATGGACATAGAAGCAGTTGCAGAGGCAACACCACACCTTATTTTTAATGAAGAAGTTGATCCTGCATTGGGACTACAGGCTTTTCAGGCACGAAAAATCGCTTTTAATTTGGGGCTTTCAGGGGCTGCTTTTAAAGACATGACCAAATTTGTAAGCGCCTTGTATAGAGCCTATATGGGTTCGGATGCTTCGCTTTTTGAAATCAATCCCGTTCTGAAGACTTCGGATGATAAAATTATTGCGGTAGATGCTAAAGTTACACTAGATGACAATGCATTGTTTCGACACAAAGAGTTAGCGGATTTGCGTGATTTAAGTGAAGAGAATCCAGTAGAGGTTGAGGCTAGAGAAGTAGGCTTGAGCTATGTTGACCTTGAGGGTAACGTAGGTTGTATGGTCAACGGAGCTGGTTTGGCAATGGCGACCATGGACTTAATTAAACAAGCAGGAGGTGATCCCGCAAACTTCCTTGATGTTGGGGGTACCGCAGACGCTGCTCGAGTAGAAACCGCATTTAGATTAATTTTAAAAGATCCTGATGTGAAAGCCATACTGATCAATATCTTTGGTGGAATTGTACGTTGTGATCGAGTTGCACAGGGAATTGTAGATGCCTACAAAAACCTAGGGGATGCCATTCAGGTGCCTATTATTGTTCGATTGCAAGGAACCAATGCCGATATAGCCAAAGAACTCATTGATGGCTCTGGATTAAACGTACTTTCAGCAACGGCATTCCAAGAGGCTGCTGATAAAGTTCAAGAGGCAATTGCTTAATTGACAAAAAGGCAGTAATTTTTTAAATCTTACTGCCAAAATGACAAATACTTATTTTGGTCTCTTTTTTGTTTTAGGAGTAGCAATAAAAATTGTTAACCTTAAAATTAAAAATTATGAATTTAATACGTAAACAAACCCCGTTCTTTCCATCCCTGATTGATGATTTCATTAATCAAGATTGGAATCCTAAAGCACCCTCATTTTCAGCCACCATGCCTGCTGTTAACATTAAAGAGTTGGACTCCCAATTCGAGATTGAGTTGGCAGTTCCTGGAAAGCAAAAAGACGACTTCGAGATTGACGTAGAAGATGGTATTTTATCGATTTCTTCTACTCAAGAAGAAGAGCATGTTAATGAAAAAGGAAAATTTACACGCCGTGAGTTTAGCTACAGCAGTTTTAGACGCAGCTTTGCACTACCCGACAGTGTTGACCCCACAAAAATTGATGCCAGTTACAAGGAAGGTGTTCTTCGAGTGCTTTTACCAAAGCATAAAGAAGCGCAACCACAGCCTAAAAAGCTGATTAAAATCCGCTAACTAAGTCAATTATTTGTTTTGTTTGAATCGGCTCCTTTTGGAGCCGATTTTTTTTACAACTTGATGTAAATCTTCTTTTTGAACAGAATTTGAACAGGAATCCACAGTATCAAAACATAGAGTAATGCATAAATTAAAGAGGTGAGCTTGAGCGGAAGGCCTAGCTGTTCTCCAAATGACATAAACTCTGCACTTAACGAGATTCCCCACCATTTGGAACTGTAAAAGACTACTGTTAGCAGGCTGGAAAGTGAATATGCCGTGATGGAGTTTACTCCAAAGGCATGGGCAAATTTAAATTGATAGCGACTTTGTTTGACGTCAAAAAAGTAACTGAAACTTGCGAGCACCAACATTCCGATACCTCCCATAAAAAGGGTAAACGAGCTGCTCCACAAATTTTTATTGAACGGGAAAAACCACTGCATGAGATCTCCTAAAAAAAGCAGGATAAATCCATAAAAGAACAATTGATTCAGTCGGTTTTTGAGATCGTCTTTTTGTAGAAGTATATAACCTGCCCACATACCGATCAAGCCACTCACTATTGCAGGAAGAGTACTTAAAATGCCTTCAGGATCCCAAGTGTCTTTCCATAGTCTCCCGGGCAAAAGTAAATTGTCAATATAATGCGCCCAGTTCTTTTCAGGTACACTCAAATCAGGAAATCCAATTCCTGGAACAGGGAGGTAGGCCATGACAAGCCAATACCCCAAGATGGCGGTAATGCCAAAATACCATTGTATTTTTCTACTGGTATATAAAAACAATAATGCACAAGCCAAATAGACAAAAGCAATGCGTGGTAAGACACCTACCCACCGAATCCCCTCAAAATTAAAACTTGGCCAAAGCCAAAGAAAAATGCCTACTGCATATATTTTAATCGCCCGTAAAAGTACTTTTTTGATTATTTCAGAACGGCTTTTTCCTTGCTCTTGTTGTTTGTTCATGGAAAGGACAATGGACACTCCAACAATAAATAAAAAGCTTGGAAACACGTAATCTGTGGGGGTGATCCCGTTCCATTCTGCGTGCAATAAGGGCGCGTAAACGTGACTCCACGAGCCAGGATCATTGACAACAATCATCAAAATGATGGTCAAACCCCGAAGGATGTCCAAAGATAATAAGCGCTTGTTTTTCATAAGTTTCTAGTTAATGTGAATACTGTTTCCTCCTCTTCCATTGGCATTAAATACTCTTAGAACCACTTGACTTGATTCAGAAATCTGAACAGGTTCTGTAAACTGTGGATCTTGAGGAGTTGGCTCTTTTCCGTCTAAGGTATAACGAATAGTTAATCCTGGAAATTGTTGTCTTGCTTTGAGCTCGTTATTTTCTATTATAGCACCCGGTTTGGGAAGGTCAAATGTTACTCCACCAAAAAGATCTGAGAGTAGGGGAAGGTGTCGTTGACCAACTGAATTGACAAAGGTATTCCATGAAGCGTTCAATAGGGGTTCTTGTGCTTCAGCTGTTTGTGCTTCTAGCCAAGGTTCTTTTGCGCTCCAAGCTCTTTGAGAAAAAACAATCATATTGGGCATCAACATACGGTCAAATTCGTACGAATTTGTTGCTGTTTCGGTCCAGAGTTGAGATTGAATACCCAGAAAATTTGAGACTGCTTGTGGTTGTAATTTTACTTTTTTTGCCACTTCAGTTTCTTCAATTCCTCGCGAACGTAAATTCACCTTATTTGCAAATACGTCTAGGGGTTCTGTTCCCCAGCTGTCTTTATAGTTAACGAAGCCCGACCAACTCAGGCCGCTGTTTTCAATATCTGTATCGTCAGTCATGTCAAAATAAAAAGCTGAAGAATTACTCATTACAGCCTTTAGTCCAAGATTGTTGAGTCTGTAGATCATGTCTTCTCTTCCTCCCCCCCAGATGTTGTTCCAGACATAGGGAATAAAATCAATTTCTTTAAGATCTTGATTTACTTCAATTTCCGATTGGCTTTTTTCACTATGCACCAACAATACATCTTCCCAACCGACCATTTGAGCTCCACCTTCAGTAATGATTTGATTCAAACGTTTTACACTTTGGTTGTACAAGCCTTGGTAGGAGTTGATGGCAGCTTGGTTTTTAATGTATGTTTCACAAAGAGGGGATTTTCTCCATACACCATAGGGAAGTTCATCGGCACCGATATTGAAGGTGTTCATCGGTAGTTCCGCTTCAACATACATTTCCTTAATTTCATTAAAAACCTTTTCAAAAAAGCGATAAGCACTTGGATCACAAATGCAAATGGTATTGTCTTTAAAGAGTTGTGCCGAGGTGTATTCGCTTTGGTCCTCTGGATCGTGAAGACGGTATTCGTTAGCCGCAGTTTCGTTTCCTTGTTCCATAAAGTTGGCATAGCGATTTTTCATGGCGATTACAGCTGATCTTGCATGGGAGGGAAAACTAATTTGAGGGACAATTTTAATATGCCGCTTTTCAGCTTCTTTGAGGATTTCGACAAAATCATTACGCGTAAGAAAACCACTTCCTGTGGATTGCTTTTTGCCAGACCCAGAACCATACATAGGAATAAGACGATCTGACTCGTCTGAGGTAAAACCCCTTTTACTTCCAATGGTAGTGAGTTCAGGGAGGTCCGGAATCTCAATTCGCCAGCCTTCGTCATCACTCAGCTTCAAGTCTAAAAGATTGAGTTTATAGAAGGCCATATAGTCTAAAATCTGAATGATTTTTTCTTTGGGGAAAAAGTTACGCGCAACATCGGTCATAAATCCACGGTGTTGAAAACGAGGTGCATCTTCAATTTCAAGCAAAGGGAGTCCGTTGCCTTCTCTTTCTGCTGTAAGAATTATTTGGTGTAAGGATTCTAAGGCATAAAAAACACCATTATCAGAGGAAGCTTCTATTTCAATTTGGTCAGGAGTAATCTGTAATCGATATCCCTCTTTAGGAAGGCTATTGTTTTGTTTGACTTGGACACTGGCTTCATCAGTATCATTTACTGTGATTTGTAGTTGCGTTCCTTCTTGCAATCGTTGGGTCAAAAAGGAATCGTCTAGTTTAAAGCTGCCGAAATTAATTTGAAGTGATTCAGCTAAAGGTCTGTTACTCCCTTGTAATGTTATTTTTTGAGGTGCCGGAATTACCCAATGCAGCTCTTCTTTAGGTAAAGTGCTGATACCTTCATAGGAAGCATAGCGATCAGCAGCAGAGGGAATGTTTAAACCTTCAAGCCCTTGGGCTTTCTTCCAAACAAGAGTTCTGTTGAGATCATATAATTCCTCATTTTGAGTGTTGTGTACAAAAAAGCCATGAGGTCCCATGACCAAACGACTCATAATTCCAGTTTGAATTACAGAAAACTCTAGTGATGCACCCGGATTTAGAGTATAGGACGAACCAAATTTTAATATCCAATACTGACTGTTTTTGGTAGGTTTTAGTTCCATTCCCTCGGGCAGACTCTCAGGTTGGATAGAACCGCTAAATTGATTCCAATGCAACGACCATTGTCCGCCTTCCCAAACGTCTTGTGTGGGATTAGTGATGTTGAAAGTGACTTCCATTTGATTGTTGGGAACATCGAACTGGTTGATAGTAAATACAATAGGAGTAGTTTCATTTTTTGGAGCTTGACACTGTATCAGGAATACCAATACAAAGCAGGCAAAGAGTGCTTTTTTCATTTACTTTGTTTTTGTCTAAAATAGGGAAATAAAAAATATTTTATATTCAATCCTCCAACTCAATACCTTCCAAGAATAATTTTTCTTTAATGGCACCCATTCTGGATTTAATAAAAGCGAGTTTGATACTATCATTTTTATAGGAAAAGCGTCTCAAATAATTTTTATAGTGATTGTATCCAGTTTTTTTGTCTTTGTAGTACCGATCGGAAGCTAACGCCCATTCAAATAAAGCATCATCGTTGTTTGTATTTTCTTTATAAGCTTTTTCATACATTTCCATTGCTTGCTTTAGATCTCCCATTTCTTGAGAAACATTCCCGAGTCCAATATACTCTTCATCTCTAGGGATTTTGGCTATCTGTGTTGCATTTAAATAGTTGAACCGAGCCTTTTGAAGGTCTCCTTTTTGCTTTGCAATATGTCCGAGATACGTCCAAGAATTAAAATCTTCTGGATTATTTCGATAGGATTCACGAAACCATTTTGCTGCTTCCTCATAGGCTTCGGTTTTATAATAACAAAGTCCTAGCATTTTTGTGTTAAAATACTCATAGGGATACAAGCTGTCTTGCTGAAGTAAGAGTACAATCGCTTCTTCGTATTTTTCTTCTCTATTGAGTCTATTGATTTTGATACGGTTTAAATTTTTATGCACCGGATCAAGTTTCAGTCCTCTGCTAATAAAAAGGGCAGTAGAATCTTGAATCTTAAGTTTATTGTAGGAGTTCGCAAGTTGGTAGATCACATCGATAATAAGACTGTCCCGATCATAGGCTTCAAGAAAATAATTAATGGCTTTGGAATAGTCTAAATCCAAGGTCTCAATCAAACCCATTTGATAGGGGTAAATGGGGTGTTCAGGATCTCTTGCTTTGAGCGACTCAAAATTTTTAAAAGCCTTTTGATACTGCCCTAGGCGCATTTGTAATTTACTGATACGATACTGCAGAAGGTTGTTTAAGGTGTCTTTATTCCACAATTCAAAATACAGCTCAAGGGCTTTTGGATATTTTTTAAGCCGTTCACTGGTGAGCGCAACTTTATAGATATGTAAATCGGTTCGGTCTTGTTTTAAAGCTTGCTCAAAGTATTTTTGTGCTTGATTGTAGTTTTCTTTAGAAGAATAAAGGTCACCGAGTTGAATCAGGTTTTCAGCTGTGGCTGGAGCTTTTTTAAGACGTTCAATTGTCGGTTGAATTGATTTTCCTAAAAACCTATAATTGAGATCCGATTGCTGGGCGTGGAGAAGTGGCAGGAAAGCCCATTGGAAGAGACAAAAAACAAATAAAGGTTTCATGGTGTAGGTTAGTATTCATTTGAGGTTCTGAAAGTTAAGAAAAATTATTTAATCACCTTAAAAGCCTTTATCGCTTGATTGGGTTCTATAATGGAATAGCCCTCCCAAAAGCTGGGGTCGTATTCCGTTAGATTTACTGGGAGTACAGTTGGGTTTTCCTTATACGCTTTAAAATCCTCCTGACTAATGGGTACAGTTTCAAATACCACCAATTGGATTTTTTCATACTGTCGGTTTTTAACATCCAAATCCATTTTAAGTTGGTTTTGTTTGTTGCGCCCTTTGACGACTTTATTTTTTTCGGTAATCACTAAGGGACGTTCAAAACCTCCCTTAAATCCAGAGGAAAACTCTAAAAATTCAAGCCCGTATTTTCCATTATTCAGTTTTTTAAATTGAAGAATGACCTCTTTAAGATCTCTCAAAAAGGAAACTCCTAGCATACTAAAGTCGCGTATATTTTGTATGTTTTTATATTCCAAACGGATGAGTGTCATTTGGTCTGCATCCACATATATTTTTCCTGCAAAATCAGCATTTCCATCGGGTTCAAATTGGAGTACATAAATGGGAGTGTCACCAAAATATGTGAAATCGCTCAGTTCAAAGTTGTATTTCGAGGATTTATTGAGAATTGAAATATTGAGTTCGTCATCCTTAAACAAGCCTCTTAGTAAGTTTGAAGCAACTCTTTTTTTCCAAGAGAGAAAATCTTTTTTTTCTTTGTTGTCTTTTTCTTCTTGACTGAGGGTGTCTTTTTCTTGATTGGAATCTGTAAAATCATCAGCCTCCATTTTTCCGCCAATAATCCCGGAACGTATTTTAAAATACGAAGTGGTTTTGACGTTTTCTTTAAGAATGGTGTCAAAAACTTGTTCGATATTATCAAAAATAGCCGAGGTTTCTTTATCCTCTAAATCAAGGGCTTTATCTAGTTCCAGCTTTTGATTTTCTTCACTAAAATCGCCGTAAAGGGTTCCAGCAAATTCTTGATACCATTCGTTTTTTCTCGGCACTTTTTGTAGGGTGCTGTCCCAAAAGGCTTGATTGAATTCCGCTATGGATGTTTTTTTAATTTTCACATTCAATGCTTTAAATTCCTGTGTCCCTGTTTCTCTAAAAAAGAGTTTTTTTCGGGTATAGCCCAGTTCGTATTTGGCAGGAATGTTCTCTTTGATTTGTTTTATAATCGCTTTAACGTTGACTTCTTTATTGCTTAGAATGACCGAATTTAAAGCAATGGCTTTTGGGGTCAGGTAAAAAATACTGTCTTGAGCTTCTTTCAGTTGGATGCTTAGTGTTTCATACCCCATACAAGAGATAAAAAGAGAATCTTTTATTGCTTCTTGTGCGTTATAGCGCAATCCAAAGCGACCTTCTTCATTGGAGACAACTCCACTTCCGGATTTGAGATAAACACTGGCAAAAGGGATGGGTTGCTGATTCAAACTGTCTAAAACTAGGGCATTGAGTTCCTGAGCATGGTTTAAGAAACTACAAAGGAAAAGGCAGTTAAAATAAAAAAAGCTGATGTTCAGTTTCATGAATTAAAAGTATTTGAAAAACCAACTTTAAAACGGTTTTAAAATTATTTTAATACTTTTTTTAACATTCACCTTACAACTGCTCTTGTAAACTTTTGATTTCATCTCGGTAGTTGGCTGCTTCAATAAAGTCAAGAGATTTTGCTGCTTCTTCCATGGCCTTGCGTAAGCCTCGTATTCTCTTTTCGATTTGAGGTTTGGTCAGATAGCGATTTTTCTCTTCCGCTACTTTTCGAGCTTCTTGTTCCTGAGCATGGGTTGCTACAGAATTTTTAGCCAGTGCACTATCCAAAGACTTGTTCAGTGCCGTTGGGATAAGCTTGTGTTTTTTATTGTAGGCCATTTGTTTGTCTCTGCGGTAATTTGTCTGGTCTATGGTTTTTTGCATGCTTTTGGTAATCGTATCGGCATACATAATCGCTTTACCGTTGATGTTTCTTGCGGCACGCCCCACGGTCTGGGTAAGGGAACGGTTGGAACGCAAAAAACCTTCTTTATCCGCATCCAAAATGGCAACCAAAGAGACTTCGGGAAGATCCAATCCCTCTCTCAATAAATTTACTCCAATCAAGACATCAAAAACACCTTTTCTAAGGTCTTGCATTATTTCTACGCGTTCCAGTGTATCTACATCACTGTGGATGTAGCGGCAACGAATTTGCGCTCGGCTCAAATATTGGGTTAGCTCTTCCGCCATTCGTTTGGTCAAAGTAGTGACTAAGGTTCGTTCGTCTTGTTCCGTACGTTTTTGAATTTCTTCCATCAAATCGTCAATTTGATTTAAACTGGGGCGTACTTCAATAACAGGATCCAACAAACCGGTTGGACGAATAATTTGTTCTACAAAAGCCCCTTCTGTTTTTTCCAATTCGTAATCAGCAGGCGTAGCACTAACATACAATACTTGGTTTTGAAGGGCTTCAAATTCTTCAAATTTTAAGGGTCGATTGTCCATGGCTGCAGGCAATCGAAAACCGTATTCAACCAGATTTTCTTTCCGACTGCGATCCCCTCCGTACATGGCGTGGACCTGTGAAACGGTTACGTGACTTTCATCTACAATCATCAAAAAGTCTTTGGGAAAATAATCCAACAAGCAAAAAGGACGCGTGCCAGGAGCACGACCATCCAGATAGCGCGAATAGTTTTCTATACCTGAGCAATAGCCCAGTTCTCGTATCATTTCCAAATCAAATTCGGTGCGTTCTTGCAGTCGTTTCGCTTCTAGAGGTTTGCCTATTTCTCTAAAATAGTCGATTTGTTTTACCAAATCGTCTTGAATTTGAATGATTGCGTTTTGGAGGATGTCGGGAGAGGTCACAAAGATATTCGCTGGATAGATATTGACTTGATCAAATTGTTCCAGTCGGGTGTTGTCGATGGGATCAAAAGCCTCAATTTGTTCAATTTCATCTCCAAAAAAATGGATTTTAAATGCAATGTCTGCATAACCTGGGAAGATGTCAATAATATCTCCTAAAACCCTAAAATTTCCCCGTCCAAATTCCGCTGTTGTACGAGAATACAAACTCTGAACTAGTCGATGCATCAGTTGAGTTCTCGAAATCTGCTGATCACGCTCTAGCGTAATCACATTTTTTTCAAATTCTGCTGGGTTTCCAATCCCGTATAAACACGAAACAGAAGCAACCACTAACACGTCTCTTCTTCCAGAGAGCAGGGCAGAGGTGGTGCTCAATCGTAGCTTTTCAATTTCTTCGTTTATGGATAAATCTTTTTCAATATATGTTCCGGAGGTTGGGATATAAGCCTCCGGTTGATAGTAGTCGTAATATGAGACAAAATACTCGACTGCGTTATTTGGGAAAAACTGTTTAAATTCAGAATACAATTGAGCTGCTAAGGTTTTGTTGTGTGCTAAAACCAGAGTGGGACGTTGTAGTTTTTCTACTGCATTGGCCATGGTAAACGTTTTACCAGAACCCGTAACACCTTGTAGCGTGACAAAAGGATCCTCGTTTTCAAACTGAGCTACGATCTCTTTGATCGCTTGAGGCTGATCTCCAGTGGGTTTAAATTCAGAAACGAGTTTAAATTGCATGATTTTATCAAAAGAGCAAAACTACGAAATATCCAAAGGAGAATGGTGGTGCGTTACCAAAGAATGCTATAAATCTCTTCGTTTTAGGAGTCTGTAAGAACCTCCTAAAAAGAGGGAAGACCAAGCCAATACCACAAGGATGTTCAAGATTGAAACTCCATAATCCTTGGTAAAACCTTCTCCGATCTGATCTGCAATATTTTGTATGGCTGAAAGTCGTGTAAAGGGTTCTGTAATTAAATTACCCAAGGCTTGAAGTGGAAAAAATTTGAAGACCTGCTCTGCACTGAGTTGAGGGATCAGGTCTGATAGTTTCCAACGCATCAATCCATATGCAATACCCTCAACAACTTGCCACAGGGCTAGAAAACCAAGTGCAAAGGCCGCTCGTTTTATCAAAATGGATAAAAATAAACAAAAGGAAAAAAAGCCAAAAAGTTTGACAGCATAGGCGAGTAGGTATTCCAAGTCAGAAAAAATGATTTGAAACTCGTTGTAATCCGAATAAATTCCTCCTAAAATTAGGCTAATAATAAAAACAAGTAGGGTTGATATTCCGACAAAAGCAGCAATGGCATATATTTTAGATTTTAAAAATTCCGCTTTACTCATTCCATCGATGAGGTTTTGCTTTAAGGTTTTATACGAGTACTCGTTTCCAATCATAGCGACAATAACAATCGCAAAAAAGATTTTTAATAAGGCAATGATGAATGTATTGAAATGCCAGATGTAGGGGAAATTAAAAATACCCTGCTCAGCCAAATTGAATTTGATGGGACCAAATTCCACGTTTATGGTGCTTAAAATGGCAATGCTAAAAATGAGCAAAAAATAGCCCAGCATTAAAACCCGAGAAGTTTTGTTGTGCCAAATTTTATAAAGTTCAATGGATAAAAGGCGCATTTATGGGGTTTGAGTTAGGGTTAAAAATTGATCCTCAAGAGAGGGTTTCTTTTTGGCTAAATGGCTTACAAAGATTTGAGCTTTGCCCAGCTTTTCGGAAAGTTCCTCAGATTGTAGCTCCGCATTTAAAAGGACCTTTAAGCCGTCTTTTTCTTCTTCAATAGACTCTACTTGAGGTATTCCTTGAAGGAACTCCTTTAAAAGAGCCAGATTTTTTGCTTTGATTTCAAAATAGCCAAAGGTTTGAGAAATGCCGTCCACCGACCCTTCATAGTATTTTACTCCATTTTTGAGGACAATTACTTGGTTGCAAACTTTTTCTACTTCATCGAGCAGATGAGAGGCAAGTAGAATGGTCGTGCCGTTTTTGGCAATTTTTGTGATCAACGCCCTGATTTGATGAATCCCCTCGGGGTCAAGACCGTTGGTGGGTTCGTCTAAAATGAGTAATTCTGGTTTGTTGACTAAGGCAGCAGCAATGGCCAAACGTTGTTTCATTCCAAGGGAGTATGTTCTAAATTTGCTGTGTCTCCTGTCCCAAAGACCTACCAATTCCAGTTGTTCTTGAATCGTATCCGTACTGCACTGTTTAATTTTACAAATTAAGTTAAGATTTTGTAGGGCGGTCATGTAGGGGTAAAAGTTGGGTCTTTCGATTATGGCTCCAATTTTTCTCAAGGCTTGATGCGTAGAAAGTGTTCCTTGATACCACTGAAAACTTCCGCTGCTGGGATTAACCACATTGAGTACCATACCTAAGGTTGTTGATTTCCCACTACCGTTAGGACCTAAAAGGCCATAAACATTTCCTTTTTTTATAGTGATGGAGAGTTGATCAACAGCTTTAAGTCGACCGTAAGATTTGCTGAGTTGATTGAGTTGAAGTAGCGTTTGTTCCATGGGCTTTGGTTATTCTTATAACGAACGAAGCGGTGTTTTGTTACAGAAAAGATAGTACATTTGAGAAAACAAGGGAATGGTAGAAAAGTTAATCTCAAAAAAAAAGCCGTTTTATCCGATCTCCGAAGGCTTAAAAAAATTTTTACAGTCTTATGATCGTTGGATTAATACCCCCATATTTTATGAAGATTTACTTCGCTTTTCAGGTTCTGTAGCGGTTTATGATAAAAATGATAACGACTCACTATGGGTTCGAGTTTATTATACGGATACTGAGCGTCGGGAAATTGATTACAATCTCAAGAAAATTTATACCCTTTTGCATTCCGACGGTAACGAATCGGGGATTCCGTATTTAAATGTGGATGCTATAGACTATTGTACCTTCGGAAATTCTAAACCTTTTCGGATAAAGATACGGAATGTGCTCAATGACAATTTCACGTATTATTATCTAAAAAAAACTGATTCTTCTCGTGTTTACGGTTTGGAGTTGGAGCATATGTTGTCTCCCTACAATTTAAACTTTCTGGTCAATCAAAGTACATTGATTGAGGAGCATATAGCAGGAATACCAGGGGATCAATTTATTAAAGAATTTTTACCTCAATGTACCGATGCTGAAAAGGCTCAAATCGCGAAAGAATATGTCAAATTTAATGAGCGTTCTATGATTCGTTTATTGGGTGACATGCGGGCATATAATTATGTAGTGGTGCCTACGCATGATTTTGATCAGGTAGTCTATAAAATTCGCCCTATTGATTTTGATCAGCAATCTTTTGAGGGTAAGCTGAGTGTGTATCGACCTCAATTTTTTAAGGAAAATAAAGCTTTGATGGATTTAGTGCGAACAAAATTAACTCACAACTCAATCAATCAATATAAAATTGAAGAACGTTCCATTGTAGCAAGGCGTATCATTAGTTCTGGAAATCGACTAGAGAGTTTAGTTAAGATTATGCAATCAGAAACCTTAACGCTTCAAGAAAATTTAGAACGATTGCGTCAGGAAATTTATAAGTTTACCAAGGACAAAGCTTTTACTCAAAGTGAATCCATGGGAGATATTGTACAGGCTAGTTTGAGGTTTGTAAGACGGCATTACGAGAAAGTCGATATGCATGATTTGTTCTAATAAAACTCACTTTCGTCATAATCCTCAAGGTCGTTTTCTTCTAAGTCGCTTGCTTCATCTATATCAGCCCCTTCGCTTTCAAATTGTTTTTCAGGAGCCTCTTCTGGAACTTCCCCTTCTGCGTGTATTAAATTTGGGTAGGTTGTCCCAGTAATCACTTCACCTACTTCCATTAATTCTACAAAAAAGGTCCAAAGGTTTAGAAAGTCATAGACATAAATGAGTTGATGTTGAGAGGAAGAAATTACTGTGTTTAACGTCTTTTCGCCACAGCTTTCTTGAGAAGGATCCATGGCCTCTAAAGGCATTTCCTCTCCCTGTGTCCACTCTTCATCGGATAGATAAAAAGAAGCCATCTCGTTACCTAAAAACCCAAAAGCTTGGGTTATAGCGTGATGGAGGTCTTCGAAAGTGGCCGTTTCCTCAATTTCAATATCTCGTAGGACATCTTCTTTTACATCTAAAATAATTCGAAATCTATAAATCATGATTTTCTTTTAACTACAAATAATAAAAAACTTTGTGCGCCAAATAAAAGTGCTGCCAAGATAAGGTGTAGGGGTTGGGAAGAAAAGGGAAAATCAAAATAATACATCCAAATACCAGTCAGTATTTCTAGTCCTATGAGGGCTAAAATACCCTTAAAGACTAGGGGTGTATGATTGTTTTTAAAGAACAAATACCCCCAGTAAACATGGAGTAAAAGTACTGCAATTGAAAAACTACGATGTACATAAAATACTATAGGTGCCTTTGCTAGCCATTGGGATGCCTGTGAAAGATTAAAAGTATGCATTTGATCATCAACAAACTGACGCACCTGGGTTCCCATTCCAATTTGGATGAGACTGAGTAGGAGCGCCATTAATGCAAGCCCTTGAAATTGTTTGACTTGAAAAACTTCCGGTCTATTTTTTTGTTCTCTGCTGAGTAGGTAAACTAATAAAAGTACAATGAGCAAAGCCATACCCATGTGTATGGTAATTTTATAAGGCAACAGATTGGAGTCCACTACAGTTTTTCCTAACCACCCTTGAAAGCCCATTCCAAGTACAACTAGAAATGATCCAACAGCAGCTAGTGTATCGGTTTTAATACGACCTAACGCACTGATGAATAAGAGAAGGGTTGCTAAACCTGCCAAAGCTCCTAACAAACGATTAATGAATTCAATCCAAGTATGCGAAGGGTTAAAAACAGCATAATCGTGTTTGGTGTAGGGTTCCCAATTGGAGTTACGGTATTGTTCTTGAGATTTAAAGTCATCCGAGGCTACGCGCAGACTTTCTTCAACGATAATGACCTGTCCCTTTCCATAAGCGTGGTTGGGTTTCCATTCCAACTGAGCGCGTTCGGTAGGGGGTATGAGGTAGCCAAAGCATTTAGGCCAATCTGGACAGCCCATTCCACTTCCTGTCATGCGGACAACAGCTCCAGCAAAAATCACTAAATAGACCAAGACTAGGCTCAGAATCAAAAAAGGTTTATACAGATTTTTCATGTGGGGTCAGTCCAAGTTTTTTTCCTTCTTTTTTCATACGCTCAAATGCTGCTTCAACTTCATTTGGAATTTCACCTTCTATTATGGCTTCTTTTATTGCCTCTTTGATGAGTCCAATTTCGCGGCACGGTCGCAATCCAAAAAACTCCATAATAGATTCTCCACTTACTGGAGGTTGGAAATTACGCAATTGATCTTTTTCTTCAACGGCTATAATCTTTTCCCGTACCCTTTTAAAGTTATTGTGATAACGCTCAAAACGTTTTGGATTTTTTGTCGTTATATCAGCTTTACACAAAGTTATTAAATCGTCTATATGAGTACCTGAATCAAAAACCAACCGACGTACAGCAGAATCTGTCACTTCCTCTTCAGCAATTACTATGGGTCTTGAGCTCATCAGCACCATTTTTTGAACGTATTTCATTTTTTCGTTCAGGGGCATTTTGAGCCGTTTAAAAATCCTATAAACCATTTTGGCTCCTACAAATTCATGATTGTGAAAAGTCCAACCTACAGGGGGTTTGAATTTTTTAGTAGGGGCTTTTCCTATATCGTGAAGTAAAGCTGCCCACCGCAGCCATACATTATCACTGTTAGGGCAAAGATTATCAACAACTTCCAAGGTATGATAAAAATTATCTTTATGACGCTGTCCTTCAATTTCTTCAACTCCTTTTAAAGCAATGAGCTCTGGTAATATATACTGCAAAAGACCTGTTTTTTCTAAAAGGGTAAATCCAATTGAAGGTTGCGCAGTAGCTAAAATTTTATGCAATTCATCTACTATTCGTTCTCTAGAAATAATGTCAATTCGAGCCGCATTTTTTGAAATTGCTTGAAGTGATTTCGCTTCTATAGTAAAGTCGAGTTGGTTGGCAAAACGAATAGCACGTAGCATGCGTAGTGGATCATCTGAATAGGTGATGTCTGGGTTTAGCGGTGTACGAAGAATTTTGTTTTCCAAGTCTTGCAAACCGTTAAATGGATCGACTAAGGTGCCGAAATTAGCGTGATTTAGACTTATGGCTAATGCGTTGATTGTAAAATCTCTTCTATTTTGATCGTCTTCTAGGGTTCCCGGCTTGACTTCTGGATTTCTGCTCTCTGGGGAATAGGATTCTTTTCGCGCTCCTACAAACTCCAGATCTACTCCTTCCCAGTGGATCATTGCAGTACCATAGGTTTTAAAAATCTGAACGGGTTGTGCTCCTGATAATTTTTTTTGAATCGCTTTAGCCAAGTCAATTCCCGAACCCAAAACAACAATATCAATGTCTTTTTTTTGTTTCCTTCCCAAGATGGCATCCCTAACAAATCCACCGATTACAAAAGCTTCAATGCGAAGTTCTTCCACTGTGTTTTTCAACACCTGAAATACTTGTGTGTTGAGTGTTTCGGAAAAATTAGTCTGTAGTTTCACTGACGAAGGATTTGAATTTCACCTTTAGAATCTATTTTGACTATTCTCGAAGGTTGATTGAAACGGGTTTCTTTACTCAAAGGTACAACATAGTCCACTCCATCCAAAATTTCAGTTGCTATGGAAGCAAAAGACTGCGGTGTTTGACTTCCACTAATATTTGCTGAAGTGGAGATAATCGGTTTTCCAAAACGGCGAATTAAATTCTGGCAAAACTGATCTTTAGGGATACGAATACCAATACTTGAATCAGGTCCTAAGAGGTTGGATGCAAAACCAATCCCCTTTGGATAAATAAGTGTCGTGGGTCGTTCACTGTTTAGAAAAGAAAATGCCTGCTCTGGAATAGACTCTACATAGGATTCAAGCATTTTTTTAGAATTGACAAGAACAATTAAAGCCTTGTGGTCTTCCCTTCTTTTGAGGCTGTAAATTTTTTTGACGACTTCAAAATCTGTAGCATCTCCTCCAATACCCCAAACCGTATCGGTGGGGTAGAGGATGATTTTTTTCTGGTGTAATGCTGCTGCAGTTTCTTCGACCATACGATGAAGCTTTTAAGTGTTCTTAAACGGCGACATTGTGTTCTCTTAACGCATCATTCAGAGAGGTTTTTTTATTGGTGCTTTCTTTTCGTTGACCAATAATGAGTGCACAAGGAACTTGATAATCACCTGCAGGGAATGTTTTGGTATAACTGCCTGGAATCACAACTGAACGTGGGGGAACAAATCCTTTATTCTCTTTAGGTTCAGAACCAGTGACGTCAATAATTTTGGTGGATGCGGTTAGTACCACATTGGCTCCGAGAACTGCCTCTTTACCAACACGTACTCCTTCAACTACAATGCTTCTTGAGCCCAAAAATGCATTATCTTCTATGATGACTGGAGCGGCTTGTAAGGGTTCAAGGACCCCGCCAATACCCACTCCTCCACTGAGATGAACATTTTTTCCTATTTGGGCACAACTTCCAACTGTTGCCCAGGTATCAACCATAGTACCTTCATCTACATAGGCCCCAATGTTCACATAACTCGGCATCAAAATTACTCCTTTAGAAAGGTAAGCCCCGTGACGAGCTACTGCGTGTGGTACAACGCGAATTCCTTTTTCTTTATAGCCTCTTTTAAGGGGCATTTTATCATGGAACTCAAGAGGCCCTGCCTCAAAAGTTTCCATTTTTTGAATTGGAAAATACAATACGACACCTTTTTTCACCCATTCGTTGACTTGCCATCCCGTATTGGTAGGTTCTGCCACTCTTAAAGTTCCACTATCTAATTGTGAAATAACAGAGCGAATTGCGTTTTGTGTTTCTTCTTGTTCTAATAAGGAGCGGTCCTCCCAAGCTGCTTCAATGATGTGTTGCATGTCAAATTTTTGGCAAAGGTAAAGAATTCATTGGGATTCGATTGAAGTAAATCATGCTGAAACAATTATATTTGTCAAAAAAAAGATGGCTTGTTTAGTGGGCATTGATTTTGGAATAAAACGAACAGGGCTTTCCTGTACAGACCCTAATCAAATGATAGCTAGTGGACTTAAAAACTTGCCAACAGCCGAGGTGATTACTTTTTTAGAAGCCTATTGTCAAAAGGAAGAAGTAGCTGCTTTTATTATTGGTCAGCCCTTACAGAAAGACGGCTCCCCCTCAGCAGTAGAAGAACGAATACAAGAGTTTATTCGTGTTCTTAAAAATAAATTTCCAAATCAAAGTATAGCACGCTACGACGAACGCTTTACCTCCAAACTTGCTGTTCAAGCAATGGTAGATGGGGGCTTAAAAAAAAAACAACGCAAGAAAAAAGGCATGATTGATCAGGTCAGTGCTACATTGATTTTGCAATCCTATTTAGACTATAAAACCAATACAATATGATACGGCCCATAGTAGCTTACGGAGCAGCAGTATTGAAAACAAAGGCAGAGGATGTCAGCGAAGCATATCCTAATTTATCTAAACTAATTGACGATATGTGGGAAACCATGTACGCTTCTAATGGGGTTGGCTTAGCTGCTCCTCAGATCGGATTATCAATTCGAGTTTTTGTGATTGACGCTGCGCCTTTTGCATCAGATGACGAATTGGATCCAACTGAGGCAAAAACACTCGAATCTTTTAAAAAGGTTTTTATCAATCCCAAGATAATTAAAGAAGAAGGAGATTCATGGGTTTTTAATGAGGGTTGTTTAAGCATTCCTGATGTTAGAGAAGATGTTTCGCGCCAAGAACAGATTACGATTCAGTATCGAGATGAAAAATTCAAACTGCATACTGAAATATTTGACGGTTTAGCTGCCCGAGTGGTTCAGCATGAATATGATCATATTGAAGGTATTTTGTTTACAGACCATCTATCTTCGCTGAAAAGAAGACTTATCAAAAATAAATTAACCTCAATTTCAAAAGGATTGATCACTGTGGATTATCCAATGAAGTTTCCCACTAAAACTAAACGCAAATAAATGGACTTATCAAAAATAATTGCAGTTTCAGGTCGTCCAGGGCTTTATGAAATGAATACTCATACACGTGCCGGTGTTGTAGCTACTTCATTGATCGATGGAAAAAGAATTACAACAAATACCAATGCTCAAATTTCTGTTTTGGGCGATATTCAAATCTATTGCATCGGAGAGGAGATTCTCCTGTCAAATGTATTTGAAAAGATTCTAGCATTTGAGTCAGGCGCTCCAACTCGCGTGAGCCCAAAGTCTGCTTCAGTAGAATTGGAAGCCTATTTTTTTGAGATTTTAGATAATTATGATGAAGAGCGTGTTTATCCTAGTGATATCAAGAAAATTTTACAATGGTATAACCTCTTGTTATCAAAAAATATCATCGCACCTCCAAAAGAGAAAAAGAGTTCAACTAAGAAAGCCAAGGAAGAAGATACAACGAAAACTTCCCCAAAAAAATGAATTCCAAAGAAGTCAAATTAGAGGCATTTGATCGGTTGTTAAATATCATGGATGATCTTCGAGAGCAATGTCCTTGGGATCAAAAGCAGACTTTTGAAAGCTTGAGGCATCTTACTATAGAGGAGACTTATGAGTTGGGAGATGCTATTTTAGAACGTGACTTAACGGAAATTAAAAAGGAATTGGGTGATTTATTGCTCCACATTGTTTTTTACGCAAAATTGGGGAGTGAAGAAAATGTATTTGACATTGCAGATGTGGCAAATGATATTTGTGAAAAATTGATCCACAGGCATCCTCATATTTACGGATCGGTTTCAGTTAAAGATGAAAACGAGGTTAAAAAAAACTGGGAAGCATTAAAGTTAAAAGAGGGAAAGAATAGTGTTTTAGAGGGTGTTCCTAATGGACTTCCAGCTCTGATCAAGGCACAAAGAATGCAGGAAAAAGCCGCTGGTGTTGGTTTTGATTGGGACAACAAAAAGCAAGTTTGGAACAAATTTAAGGAGGAACTTAGCGAGCTAGACCAGGCACTTGACGCTCAAGAAGAAGACGCCATAGAAGACGAATTTGGAGATGTTTTATTTTCTCTAATTAATTATGCACGTTTTATAAATGTTAACCCAGAAACTGCATTAGAGCGAACCAATAAAAAATTTATCAAGCGTTTCCAATACATAGAAGTTCAGGCAAAAAAAAGCAATCGTTCTATTGAAAACCTTACCTTGGCTGAGATGGAAGTCTACTGGCAGGAAGCCAAAAATTAATCTTCTTTTGACTCCTTACCTTCTTCACTTTCACTTGCTTCTTTTGCTGCTTCTTGATTGGCTAATTTTATCTGAGCATTCTTGATTTGCTTTAAGCGAATATATTCCTCTTTAGCTTTGTCAATTTTGTTTTGACAACTTTCAATTTGCTTTTCTACGTTTTTGAAAAGTGGGTTTTCAGAACTTGAGTGACTGAAAAATTCTAAATTATTTTCCAATTGAGTACGCTCAGTTTTAAGCTTACTTAAGGTAGACTTTATCTCGTTAAATTCTTTTTGAAGCTTATTCGGATCGTTTTGCAATAAAATTGCATTCAATTTAAACTGCACTTCTTTTTCAGCCTTTTTATCTAAGCTGACTTT
>CBFHJD010000026.1:0-29274 GCA_965656215.1 Flavobacteriaceae bacterium | reverse complement strand
ATACTCCGTTCACTTGTTTGCATTCGTTTGGCAATTTGCATGGGGGTGCCGGTACACTCATTTTTAACGAGTGTATGCAGTTGCATCCGTTCTTTCTTTAACTCCAAATGCGCAATGGCAGGAAGGGGTATTTTAGAAAGACTCTCCATCTCCCCACGAACACCTATGGCATTTAGTCCCAGCTTCTTTGCCGCTTCGGTAAGCCCTAAAATATTGGTTCCCTTTTTATCTGTACCTGCATACTGACGGATACGCGCAATGGGAATGTGTAAATGCCAATGCGCAGCTATAGAAGCCAAACATGCGGCTCCACAATCCGTAATGTCGTGTTGTTTGATTTTGATTTGAGGCACTCGAATAGAAAATATTAAAATTCAAGTTTCGTTTGGTTAGCTTCTACTAGTCTCTCATTTTCAAAAATAAAATATTCAATTAGCTTATACATTTCGAAGAGCTTAATCGGATCTACTTTATTAATATTATCCCGAAATCCGTGAATGGCTCCTAGCGGAAGTAGAGTAAAGCCTCCCAAAGTATCGCCAAAATCAAGAAACTCGCAAGAGGAAAAATTTATTACTTTGGTTGATTTTTTTTTGGTGAAATAACTTCTTTGAGGCAAAAAACTACCAATCAAGTTAAAAGCAAAACTACGAGTAAAATCAAGTCCAAAGCTAGTATTTTTAAAAGGTAAATAATCACTAGATGCTCCTGCAGGCATTGACCCTACTCCTAATTCAAGTTGCTCTTTTTCTGCAATTTTTAAAACTTTTTTTTCGAGAATATCGTCACTTAGCATATAGATACAGTTTTGTTTGTCTTTCACACCAACAACATCTATGTTGACAACAAATTTTATCAAATTAAATTCTTCAGGTTTCTGACGAGCAACATGCGCTCTAGAACCTCTTAGTCCAGACTCTTCTGATCCTGTAAACAAAATTCTATAACTGTAATAGTTTTTTTTTCTGCTTAGTGAATTTGCCAATTGAAGTCCTACTGAAACCCCTGTTGCATTATCAATTGCTCCTTGAGAGGTGTATGACCACGAAATAAGTGGATCCAACAATCCGTTTAAAAAGACACTAACCAATTTTAACGGATTTATATCTGTTTTATCGTAATGTGCAACAATGTATATGAGTGAGTCTGATTTTCCTTGAAGGTTAATAACTATATTTTTTTGAACACTTAACCAATCTATTCTTTCTGAAGTTGTGTGTTTTTTTAGTCCGAATTCCTCTAATCGTTTTAATATTCCTTTTTTGCGATAATGGTTTCCCCCTGAGTTAGTGATTTTTTCCACAGATAAAGAGAGCTGTTTGATTTCACTATCATTTTTGAAGTCCTCAGAATCTGGAAAAGAGACCTTATTATAGGTTCTACAACTTGATAAAAAAATTAAGACAAGTAAACTAAAGTAGGAAATTGTTTTTCGCATAATCAAAAAGTAAGAAAATCTTTTTTCAAAAGATTTTCTTACTTGTAAATTGAATAATTAGAATTTAAAATACAAAGATTTCATTAATCAGCATTTTCTGATGCAAAAATAACAGCAAATACGACTATTGCTGCAGAAACTAAGGCTTTAATAAACGCCCAGCCACCACCATTAACTGCTTTCATTTCTTGAGAAGTCATTTCTGCTACTCCATAGTTTTTAAAATTTTTCATTTATAATAAAATTTAAATTAAACATTTATTTTCCAGAGCCTAAAATGTGCACTTTTTAAGCCTTTGTTTTGTAAAGGTAAAATCGCTTACTGCCAAAAGTTGGCAGTAGATGTTTTTTTTTGAAAAAAAGTTCCTCCATAGAGTTTAACCGTATTCTTCTTACTAATTGCTTTTACTATGATTGAAATTTCTAAATCAAAGTCTTCACGGTAATAATAGGTGTTTTGTTTTCGATCAAAACAAATCGCTGCATCTAAATCTTTAAGTTTTTCAATTAAGCGGTAAATACTCCGTTCACTTGTTTGCATTCGTTTGGCAATTTGTATGGGGGTTCCGGTACACTCATTTTTAACGAGTGTATGTAGTTGTTGAAGCCTTTCTAATTCTTTGATACGATGCATAACTTTCAATTTATGTTTGTGATGAATTCAGTATTGGATTAAACCAATCATCCACTTTATCAAAAAGCAGTTGCCAAAGGGAACGTCTGGCTCTAAAAAATTGTGCTTTTACGGTCATTCCCTTTTTTAATTTTCCAGCTACTCCGTTTTTCAAAAAAAGTACATCGTCATTTAATGTACATTGTACTTGAAACACCGCTTGATTTTGAATTAACTCAATATCATTTCCAATGGTGCTGACTTTTCCCGTTGCCCATCCCCATTGGTTGTAATTGAAAGCGTCAACTTGAAATTTAGCAGGAGCATCTTTTTTCAGATATCCAATATCCACAGGATTGACATAGCAATTCACAACTAATTCAGATTCTGGAGAGATCTCTGCCAAAGGTTGCCCAGCAATAATGTAAGCATTGGTCTGAACTCCTGCAACATTGACCAAAGCCCCGTCTAAAGGAGCAGTCAATACATAACGAGATCTACTTTCATGCAGTTGTTCTAATTGACTTTTCAATTCAGAAAGCAAAAGTTGCTCTTGATTGTATTCGTTTTGCCATTGAGAATGCATTCTTTTTTTAAATTCTGAATAATTATTGTTAGCCAAATCAAATTCAAATTGAATTTGTTCCATCTCCACAGCAGCAATAATTTGTTTTTTGAAAAGACCCTCGTTGCGCTTTAAATCTTGTATCGCTTTTTGTAAGCGTACATTAAGTTCACTTAATTGTTGCTGATATAAATTTTGAACTGCTATATATTTGGATGTTTTAAGGGATTGATTTTTTGAATTCGAAAAAGTCAATAACACCTCTAAATCTGAAATCCAAAACTCTTTCTCTTTTATATTTTGTAGGAAAAATCTTTCTTTTTCTTCCAGTTCTTCGTTTTCAAGCATCAGTAAAGTATCTCCTTTTTTGACAGTCTTATGCGCCTCAATTTTTGAAAAAATTACTCTTCCTGATTGAACTGACTGGAGAACTACTCGTTCTTCTTTAGGCTTAATAATTCCAGAAGCGGAAGCGTAAACATCAATAAAAAAAAAGGGGAGAGAGGTGAGACATAACAAAAGTACGATAAGAATCACCCCGTAAATAGTCTGTTTCTTTTTGGATAAAATAAACTGCTGAACTATTACAGAGTGTTCTAAAATTTCTTTTGGAAAAATCTGGGGCTTCATGGTCTCAAATTAAAAAAAATAAATAAACCATCAGCAGCCCCTTGCACACTTCTTTGCCTACCCGACGGAGGAATTACAGGTCAGGGAGATGGTAAATGCGTTGATTTCTTTGAGAAACGGAGTAATGAGATTTTGGTATGGCAGGACGAGAGGAGGTATAAATAGACCCTCTATTCCATCAAAACCTTGTGAAACAATTTGGCTAAAAAAGTCGCTAACTGTTCACTGGAGACATCAATATCAGTGGTATGAGTAGCTAAAAAGAGCTCTGGAGGAGCGCCAACAAGCATATAACTAAGTAATAGAAATTCGTATTTCTCATCAAACGCTTTGACGTTTAAATCTGATTTTAAATCCCGATTTAAATTTTTTACAATCACTTTTATAAGATCACTCTGGTAGGAACTTTGTCTGATATAAGCCTGATTGACGATATGGAATTGAATCATTTGCTCAGTACTGATCAAATTGAAATAACTTTTAAAAGTACCGTGTAGATAATCGTATAAATTGGTTGTATTCTTTCGGGTGTACTGGATTGCCTCTACCACTTGCTGATTGAGTTGCTCAATCAAAGCATCAAAAAGGGCATTCATATCCGGGAAATAGTTATAAAAAGTCCCCCGAGCGATTTCGCACTGCTGCACAATGTCAGCAACAGTCGTTTTATCCAAGCCTCTTTCAGAAAATAGAATTAATGCTTCTTCAAGGATACGCTCTCGCGCTTGTTGCTTTTGAATCTCTCGTTTACCCAATATAACTTGCGTATCTTTCATGTATTACAATCGCTCAAAAATACCCGCAATTCCCTGTCCTCCACCAACACAGGCAGTGACCATACCATAACGTTGCTCCCGCAACTTCATTTCTTCCAAAAGTTGGATGCTCAATTTTGCTCCAGTACAGCCTAAAGGATGTCCTAAGGCAAGTGCACCTCCATTCACATTTACTGTTTCAGGATTGAGACCTGCTTCTTGAATCACGGCTAAAGCTTGGGCGGCAAAAGCCTCATTGAGTTCTGTTTGCTGTATGTCAGAAAGTTTTAAGTCCGCCTGTTTTAAGGCTTTAGGAATAGCAATACAAGGACCAATTCCCATATATAAGGGATCAACACCACCAACGGCGCAAGCTGCCAATCGAGCTATAGGTTCTAAATTGAATGCTTTGACAACGGCTTCACTTACCACTAAAGTAAAAGCTGCTCCGTCTGAAGTTTGTGAAGCATTACCCGCAGTAACTACACCCCCTTTTTTAAATACGGGACGAAGCTTTGCCAAGCCTTCAGCAGTGGTGTCTCTCCGAACTCCTTCGTCTGTATCAACGATATGGCTTGAAGTGATTTTTTTTCCGTCTTTGAAAAAGACGTCTTCTACTTCCACGGGAACAATCTGATTTTTAAATTTTCCACCGTCAATCGCAGCAGCTGCTTTTTGATGAGACTCAAAGGCAAATTGATCTGCAGCTTCACGGGTGATCCCATACTTACTTGATACCGCTTCGGCTGTATGCCCCATACTTACGTGGTAGTTGATGTTTTCCAAATTGGCCTTGTAGCTGGGCGCAAGTTTGTAGCCCGTCATGGGAATCATACTCATACTTTCAATTCCACCGGCAATGTAAATTTCTCCAAAGCCTGCTTTAATTTTGGATACTGCCTGAGCGATAGATTCTAAACCCGAGGCACAATACCGGTTGATGGTTACCCCAGGTACTTCTTTACCCAAAGCGCGTGCAGAAATGAGTCGTCCAATTTGGAGTCCTTGCTCTCCTTCTGGGTTCGCACAACCTACGATGACATCATCCACAGTCTTGGGATCAATTTCAGGAACGGTACTCATCAAGTGTTTAATGATATCGACCGCCAAATCGTCTGAGCGGTAGTTTTTAAACCCTCCTTTTTTAGCTTTGCCAATGGCAGAACGATAGCCTTTTATAATGTATGCCTCCATAATTTAATTTCTTAAGGGTTTGTTATTCATTAATAAGTATTGAATCCGATCCAGTGTTTTTTGATTACCCAACAGGCTCATAAATCCTTCTCTTTCAATGTCTAAAAGGTATTGCTCACTGACTTGCTGAGGGGAGGTCAAATCGCCTCCGCAAATGACATAAGCAATTTTTCGTGCAATTTCTACATCGTAGTCTGACATGTATTCTCCCATTCTAAACTCGTTGATGGCAGAATATAAGATTCCCATACCCGCTCTACCCATCACATTAATGTCGGTTCTTGCAGAGGGTGGTATGTAATTTTTGGATAGCGCTAGTACTTTATCTTTGGCCATTCCAATATTCATGGGTGTATTTACACAAACCTCATCTCTTTCTTGTCTTAGATATTTTAAATCAAAAGCTTCGTGTGCTGAAGTAGAAACTGCAGCCGTGGCAATGGATTTAAAATAATTAATTAGGGTTGGTGATTGTACATCTCCTTCAAAAAAGTCATCGGAAGCTCGAAGGGCAAATTCTTTGGTCCCTCCTCCTCCAGGCAGTAGTCCAACTCCAACTTCAACCAAACCGATGTAGGACTCAGCGGCATAAATTCCTGCATCACAGTGCATGGCAATTTCGCATCCTCCGCCAAACACATAGCCTTGAGTAGCTACAACCACAGGAATTTTAGAGGTTCGTATTTTCATGTTGATTTGCTGAAAATCATCGACAAAGCGTTCTAAAACATCAAACTGTTTTTGCATGGCAAACATTCCAATATTCATCAGGTTGGCTCCTACTGAAAATTGTTTGGCGTTGTTTCCAATCACCAAACCCTTCCAGTTTCCTTCCTCTGCAAGTTCCAGAGTTTCTAACAAAGCTTTACCAACTCCTTCTCCAATGGAATTACTCTTACCCGTAAACTCCAAGCAAAGCACACCATCTCCAATATCGTGAACCTCGGTTTCGTGGTTTTTCACTACAGGCGTTTGCGCTCTGTAGCTGTCTAACAGTATAAAGGCTTCTGTTCCAGGTATAGCTTCATACTTTTGGGAACCGATGTTGTAGTATTTTTTATGACCGTCTTCAAATTTGTAAAACTGGGTATTCCCATTGGATTTCATTTCATCAATCCAAGCTGGGATTGTTGCTCCTACTTTTTCGATTAAACGAATTCCCAATTCAAATCCGATTAAATCCCAATATTCAAAAGGACCGTAATCCCAAAAATATCCTGTGCGCATGGCGTCGTCAACAGGATAGTATTGGTCGGAAATTTCTGGGACTCGAGCGGCGGCATAGCCAAATAATTGTCCAAAATATTCCGCAAAAAACTGCTGCTCTTTGGTATCACCTTCCGCCAAGTATTGCAGTCGTTTATTCATTAACTCCATCCCTTTAGCCGTTTTGACCACTACCATATTAGGGCGAAGTGCAGGCTCGTAGTCTAAGGTTTTTAGATTGAGTGCATTGATGATGGTTTTCCCGTTTTCATCTTTTAAAGCGGTTTTCTCGTAAAAGCCTTTGCCTGTTTTATTCCCTAAAAATTGATTGTCTAAAAGAAACTTCATGAACTTGGGTTCCGGTCGATTTTGAAGTTGCTCTACATAGGTGTCTCCTTCAACATTTTCAATTACAAAACGACTTACATTATCTCCTGTATCCAGTCCAACTAAATCCTGTAAACGAAAGGTTGCGGTATTCGGACGACCAATCAAGGATCCCGTCAATGCATCTACCTCTTCGATTCTAAAATCATATTTTTCTGTAAGCAAGGTCATTTCGGTTCCTGACATTACACCAATACGGTTTCCGATAAAGGCCGGGGTGTCTTTACACAAAACCGTTTGTTTTCCGAGGGTAATTTTTCCAAACTCCATAAAGAAATCTAACACTTCTGTTTTAGTTTCAACTGTAGGTATAATTTCTAACAACCTCAAATAGCGTGCAGGATTAAAGAAATGAGTCCCACAGAAACATGCCTTAAAATCAGCTGAGCAGTCCTCAGCTAAAAGATTAATAGGAATACTCGAAGTATTAGAGCTTACTAAGCTTCCCTTTTTGCGGAAGCGATCTACTTTTTCAAAAATCTGCTTTTTAATTTTGAGATTTTCTACTACAACTTCAATAATCCAATCGGCCTCAGCAATTTTTTCAAAATCATCTTCAAAATTTCCAGTCTGAATCCTCGTTGCAAATGACTTATGATAGAGGGGAGCCGGTTTGGATTTAATCGTTTTTTGTAAAGCCGTAGTAACCAATTTATTCCTGTGCGCCTTGTCATTGGACTGAGTTTCCTCAAGATTTGGTGTGACAATATCCAACATCATCACTTCCATACCCACATTGGCCAGATGGCATGCAATACCAGATCCCATTACTCCAGATCCTAAAACAGCTACTTTTTTTAATCGATAATTCATCTTGTAGATTTTGAATCACTAAATTTAATTAAAAAAATGACACTGTGTCATTTTTTATTTTTACTTTTAAAAAAAATAATGTTATGAGTCTGGAAAACATGATTTCTCAATTCGGAAAAAGAGCAGCAACTGCGGCACCTATCGGTGGTTCAATCAAGTTTGAAGTTGACGGTCAAGGAATTTTAATTGACGGTAAAGGAGAAACCAACACGGTTTCCGCATCTGATGGAGAAGCCGATTGTACGATAAGCTTAACGGCAGAAGTTCTTCAAAAACTAAGAGATGGTGACATCAACCCCATGATGGCAGTGATGGGCGGTCAAATAAAAATTTCTGGCGACATGGGCTTGGCCATGAAGGTTCAATCGTTGATGGGGTAATCCCCAATACCAGAGAAATTAATAGCAGTGATTCTAGAGTTTTTTCCTTTTTTTATTCTAAGAATCGAGGGATTCATCCTAGTTAAGTCTGTAGTCTTAGACCTCACAACTCATGTCAGCACCACAGCATTGAGGAGATTTTATTTTTCCCTCACAACTTCTACAGATTGATATTTGAACCACACTTCCGTCATCAAGAGTCAGCTGATCGTTTTCTAGAGGTTGATTGCATTTAGCGCAGCTCGCGTTTACTGCCATTCCGCAGGAAGCACATTCGTAAGTAGCCATATTTATTTTTTTATTTAATTCTAAATTACTCTTTTTTTACCACACGGGCTAGTTCTAAACCGAAACAATATAAGAGCCAAACCCAAGGGGCACCATGGAGAAGCAGATCAAAGAAATCCATTCCGGCCATACCAACTCCACCTCCCCCAAGCCAACGAAGCTTACCCAATAAATGGGGTTCGGGAACAAAAGGCGCCAAGCCAAGAGTTAAGGATAAAATAAGGGCGGTAAATGTATTAGATTTTAAAAAGGTATTCATTCTGAAGAGTTCAATAGTGTTGAGGGATAAGGTACAATTTCTTTGGTCAATTTATCCATTGGCATTTGAGCATTTACTGATTGTAAGTGATCGGTGAGGGTTGTCGCCAGCTGTTTTGCCATATCAAAATTTGATCCCAATAAGTTATCATTTTCATGAATGTCATCTTTTAGATTATACAGCTCAAAGGTCTGGTTCTTATGGAAATAAATCAATTTCCAATCGCCTTGCCGAATAGCACTATAGCTCCCAATACCTGGACCTTCGGGACCCCATTCATTGGGATAATGCCAAAACAAAGGACGATTCGTTTTACGTTCAACATTATTGTTTTGTAGCAGCGGAACAAAACTTTGACCGTCTATAATCTGAGGAATTTCATTGGTGTCGATTTGAGCTAAGTCCAGTATGGATGGAAAAAAATCTTCAATGATGAGTGGGGTCGGATTGACCGTTTCCATGCGTGTTTTGTTAGGCCAATACGCCAACATGGGCACGCGAATTCCTCCTTCATAGATGGATCCCTTCCCACTTTTCAACGGGAGGTTGTGGGTATGTTTTTCACCACCTCTTGCTACTGCACTCAAACCGCCGTTGTCTGACATAAATAGGATTACTGTATTTTTTTCAAGCTTATTGGCTTCCAAATAATTAAGGATATTCCCTAAAGCTTCGTCCATACTTTCAATCATGGAAGCATACCGAGCTTCAGGTTCTTCCATACCCATTTCTCGATACGATGACACAAAGCGATCGTTAGCCATCAACGGAGTGTGAATGCCGTAAAGCGCAAAATACAAGAAAAAGGGTTGTTTGTTTTGCACGGGTTTTTCCAATGAAATAAGAACTTCTTGAGTAAGTGCTTTCGTCAAAAAAATATCTTGTCCATGGTATTTTTCCAAGCCAGGAACTGCCCAAACTTCTTTGCCCGGTTTTCCATTACCAAAGTTTTCACGACCCAAGTAACTCTCTGGAGCACCTGCAGCATGACCCGCTATATTGATATCAAAACCAAGATTTAGAGGATCCGAAGAAGGATAACCTATAGCTCCAAAATGGGCTTTACCAGCATGTATGGTATAATACCCTTTTTCAGATAAAAGTTTCGGTAAGGGTTTTGCATAAGCAGCATTGGGGGTGGAAGGATCTAAACCAATTCCGTTGTAATTCCAATCGGGAAAATCCAACGTCGGATGGTTGAGTTCCATGGGTTGTTTTTGATCTGGTTTCAAAGTCCAATTAGTCACCCGATGCCGAGCCGCATTCATACCCGTCATTAAACTTACCCGTGTTGGTGAGCATACCGGCGTAGCATAGGCATTGGTGAATTTGACTCCTTTTTTGGCCAAACGCTCCATATTGGGTGTTCGGTAGGTTTTGTTAAAGACTGTAGGCTGATTCCAAAAAGGAACTGAAGTATCTTGCCATCCCATATCATCTACAAAAAACAAAATAATATTTGGAGGTTGTTGCGCTACTTGTAATGTCTGGCAAGCGTTAAAAACCAGCAGTGAAAACAGTAAAACAAAAAGAAGTCGCTTCATCTCATTCCGTTAAATCCGGTGCTCGAAACAGCCCCATGTTAGAGAGTACTACCTGGGCTTTAGTATCCGTTATTGTAAAACGAACTCCTTCAATAGTTTGAGTGTCAAAACGAATTAAACGTTTATTCCCAATGGTGGTTCCTTCATATACTTTTTTCCAACTTCCCTCCGACAAAACTTCAAAGTAAAAAGATTTAATCCGCTGCCCCATGGGTAGGTATTCTTGAATCATAAAGGTATTTGCTTCCTCAGGATTTTCAAGTTGGAGTTCTATTGTAGGTTTAGGATCACTCATTTTGGAAACCCAATAGGTGTTTTTATCCTCATCGATTAATGCAATTTCGTCATACCCTTTGGCAGTAGAACTTGTTTGAATCTTTTGCTCTTTGGAATAATTTTTAGAAAAGGTTGTTTTTAAGTAATCTGCCAAGGCATTTAAATTTGCAACTTCATTTTCATGAACCAAACCACGGGTATCAACAGGAAGATTCAACAGCAGTGAACTGTTTAGCCCTACTGAATTGTAATAGATATCCACTAATTTGGACAAAGACTTGACTTGATTATCTTGTTCGGGATGATAATACCAACCTGGACGAATGGAAACGTCTGTTTCAGCAGGTACCCAATGAGTCCCATTCTCTTGTCCAGAAGCAAAACGCTGAAAATCAGGCATCCCTGCATAAACGCTGTCCCGAAAAATGGGTGACCACGTCGTTTCGTTGGCATAGCCTTTTTCGTTTCCTACCCAACGAATATCTGGTCCTGCATCGCTGAAAATAACGGCCTGGGGTTGCAAACTACGAACTAACTCAATGGTTGTGGGCCAATCGTAATATGATTTTTTATCTACTCTTCGTTCTTCATTTGCTCCGCCATAATAACCATCACCTCCGTTGGCACCATCAAACCAAACTTCAAAGATTTCTCCATAATTAGTTAACAATTCTCTTAACTGATTACGGAAATAGGAAATGTATTCTGGCTTACCATAATCAGAATGATTCCGATCCCACGGAGATAAATAAACTCCAAATTTGAGTCCGTATTCTTTACAAGCGTTTGATAATTCCTGAATCAAATCTCCTTTACCACCACTCCAAGGAGAATTTTTAACGGAGTGTTCCGTAAATTCACTTGGCCATAAGCAGAAACCATCGTGGTGTTTGGCGGTAATAATGATGCCTTTCATTCCAGCTTTTTTCGCTACTCGTGCCCATTGTCGAACATCCAATTCTGTTGGGTTAAATTGAGAGGGACTTTCATCTCCATAACCCCATTCTTTATTGGTAAACGTATTCATGTTAAAATGAATAAAAGCATAATATTCTAATTCTTGCCAAGCTAACTGTTGTTCGTTAGGTACGGGATTTACAGGTTCCAGAGGAGGTTCAATTGGAGTACAGCTAGCGATTACTATTACTGAGCATACTGCCAGAAAGAACTTTTGATATATTGAATGATTCATTGGTCTATTTTTTAAATTTTGGGTCGATAAATTCCCATTCTCGTATATGAGGATGACGATGTGCAATGCGTTGTAAAGAGTCTATTTGTAAAACAATTTCGGGATATTGAAGGGCTAAATTTTCCCGTTCTTGAGGATCTTTTTTCAGGTTGTACAATTCCCAAGTTGCGTTGGGATTAATTTTCATTTCAACTTTTACTCCTTTCCAATCACCCATTCTCAAGGCTATTTGACCTCGCTTTTCTGGATATTCAAAATAAATATAATCGTGTTCTTGCTGACCTTCCTTACCGAGCATTTCAGGCAGTATGGAAATCCCATCGGGTGCGCTTTGACTTTGACCACTTAAAGCCGCAAAGGTATTGTACATATCCCAATGACCCGTAATCAAATCAGACACTGTCCCAGGCTTTATTTTACCTTTCCAATAAGCAATAAATGGAATACGAATACCCCCTTCGTAAACGTCCATTTTCAAGCCTCTGAAACCCGCTGCACTATTAAAATACTCTGCTTCTACACCCCCTGCAAAGGTAGGTCCATTGTCACTAGTGAAAAGAATCAAGGTGTTTTCTTCTTGCCCTCGTTCTTTTACCGCTTCCCAAATTTTTCCAACTTCAGTGTCTAAATGTGTAATCATGGCAGCATAGGCTGCTCGCGGATATTGATGTGCGGTATAACCTTTATTTCCAAAATAGGGTGTTTCTTCAAATTCATCTTGGTAATGTTGCACAAGTGAATCAGGTACTTGTAGTGAAACATGAGGAATGGGTGTGGGATAATACAGGAAGAATGGCTTTTCAACAGAGGTTGTATCTAAAAAGTGTAAGGCTTTTCCAATCATTCGATCTGGAGCGTAGTCGTCGCCTTTAAATTGATCAAACGCCGCTTGATCGCTTCCTTCTTTGATTGGACTGTGCACCAAGAAATAATCGTTATTAAGAGGTACAGCTGTATCATTTTCCCAAAGGTGAGTAGGGTAGTAATTATGTGCCTGTTTTTGATCCAAATAACCGTAATAATAATCAAAGCCCTGAACCAAAGGACTTCCGGAAGTAGCGTTCATTCCCAAGCCCCATTTACCAATCATGGCTGTTTGATAGCCCGCTTTTTTAAGCATTTTAGCTAGGGTTGGAGTAGATTCAGGTATGGGCATTTGTCCCCCTTCATTTTCATCTTCAAATTGACCCAGTTCATAATTTCCTCTAATGTAGGCATGTCCTGCATGGGTTCCGGTTAAAAACATATATCGGGAAGGCGCACAAACGGGTGCCCCTGTATAGTGTTGCGTAAACCGCATGCCACTTGCAGCCAAACGATCTAAATTAGGGGTTTTGATTTTTTCCTGACCGTAAGCACCGAGTTCCCCATAGCCTAAATCGTCTGCTAAAATGTAAATGATATTAGGAGGTTGTACAGCACTTTTTTTTGGGCTTTCACAGCCTGAAAACGCTACTCCCAATAAAAGAAAGAATAAAGAATACTTCATGTTAAATTTTGATAAAGATTTGCTTTTTATACATCCAATAACACAGATACCACAATCCTAAAAGCACTACAAACCCTGAAACTAAATCCGCCAACCAAGGCGAAAAACCACCAATAAAACTGTTCGAAAAAGGTCGGATTATTTTAAGAAACAATCCACCCCCACCTAGTGAAGCAAAAAGATAAATAAAAAGAGGATTCACCCCCACAACTCTAAACACAAACGTTTTTTTAATGACTTGTCTTACATCAATTAGCCAATAACATACTGCCAAAGCTAAAAAAGTCCAACCTCCTGAAAGAAGGACAAAAGAGGTCGTTGAAATTCGTTTGATGACTGGTGTGAAGAAGGTTGTGAGATAGCCTAACACCAAAACCACAACTCCTGCAATTAGCAGTCGCTTTAAATTTTCAGTCTGTTTGGTATTTTCCATTAGCCACTTTCCAGCAACAACACCCCAAAGGGTATGCGCTGCAGTGGGAAGTGCGTTAAACGCTGCCCAATGACCCCCATATTCATAGCCTGAAATGAAAATGTTAAACCAAGTACCAAAGTTTTCTCCTGCTACGAAAGCTTGGTCAAACCCAACCACAGGGAAGAAACGATACAATAAATCTGAAATGAGTATACAGACAAAGCCTGTAGTAATTTGTACGGCAGAAGATTGTTTTAATAAAAGGAAAGAAATCAAATAGGTAAAGGACAATTGAGCCAGTACATTATCAAATTGAAAAACAATTTTTTCAGGTCCGATACAATACAAGCCCCAGCCAAAAAGTAAGAGCAATAAGGCTCTTCGGAATGCGTGATTTCGAATCTGAGTTTCGGATGCTCCTTTTAGCTTTCGATTGGCATAGGAGAGTGGAATAGAAACCCCAACAATAAACATAAAGAACGGTTGGACCAGATCCCAAAAATGCAACCCTTTCCATTGGGCATGTTGAAAAAGAAAATCCATAACGGCCGTTAGCTGTTCACTTCCTGAATCCATCAACACTTCAAAAAGATGTGCGAACTCAGCAATCAATAAAAACATGACTAAGCCTCTAAAAAAGTCTAGGGAAACTAATCTGTTTTCAAGTTTGCTTGCACTCATCTCAATTCAATTCTAACAACAGTATCTATATCGTCCTTTGAAAGTTTAGACACATCAATTGCCAAACCAAAACTATCGTTTCTATAAGCCAGTTTGGTATTGGTTTTTAGGTCGTAAATTCCCTTGATTTTTACTGGTACTCTAGCTGCGTGTATCACATCAATCTCAGAGTTTAGTAGATGCACAAAAACTGTTTTTCCTTTTTGAGTAGAAACAAAATCCTCGTTCGGAGGGATGGGACCTTTTCGAGTACCGTAAATAGTTTCGCCATTTTGCTTTAACCAATCGCCCATGGCTCTGAGGGAAGCTTGATGTTCGGGTTGGATTTTTCCGTTCGGCATGGGTCCAACATTTAGAAGTAAATTACTTCCATACCCTGCTGCTCTAATTAAATAGTGAATGAGTTCTTTTTCAGACTTGTGTTTTCTGTCTTGTAAATTAAAGCCCCAAGATCCGTTTATGGTTTCGCAAACTTCTAAAGGAACGGTTCCAATTTGATCCGCAGGCGTACCCCAACCCGTAGAATTGTTTCCAGGTAAATCTTTTTCAAACATTTGAAAATCTTCACCGTCAATCACACCGATATGGTGATTGTTTCCAATGAGTGCTTGAGGCTGCATTTGGTGGATCATTCCATAAATTTCGTCATAGTGCCAATCCACTTTAAGCTCTCCAAATTTTTTACCATCCCAATCTTTTTGATCCCAGTGACCGTCAAACCAAATTCCTCCAATTTCTCCGTAATTGGTCAATAGTTCTTTGAGTTGAGCTTTCATAAAAGCGATATAATCTTCCCATTCGCCTTCTTCACGACCAGCAATTCCAGTTCCTGTTCTTCCTCTGGGAAAGTAATCATCTCGATTCCAGTCCAAGAGCGAATAATAGAAAAATAATTTAATTCCTTGTTTACGGCATTCTTCTGCTAACATTTTCAGCACATCTTTTCCGAAAGGTGTCCCATCCACTATGTCATAGTCAGTAACCTTGGAGTCAAACATTGAAAAGCCGTCATGATGCCTACTCGTAATGGTAATGTACTTCATCCCAGCGGTTTTTACCATGCTTACCCATTCGGCAGGATCAAAATCAATGGGGTTGAAGAAATGAGGGAGTTTTTCGTATTCTTCCACACTGATGTTTTGATTGTTCATCACCCATTCTCCGTCTCCTAAAATACTATAGACTCCCCAGTGTACAAAAAGACCAAAACGGGCATCTTGAAACCAAGTTCTTGCCTCTAGGTTTTCTGGACTGGGCGAATAGTTTTGGGCATCGATATTTGATGAAAAAAGGACCACCACACAACACATAAAAAGTTGTTTAAAATTCAATGGCTTCATGTTTTTGATTTTAGATTACTAAATGTAATAATTTTTAATTTGATTAGATAACAACTACGAATCAGCATCCCTTTTTAAAAATCTCTTTTTCATTGTACCTTATTTGAATTTTAAGTCAAATCAATATGAACTTACCGTTTAACTTAATCTTTTGTTTCGTCGTACTCACTTTTTTAAGTTGCACCAAGACAATTTCTCCATTTGAAACCCAGTTGTTCAAAAACGGTGAAGGGGCTTATGCCTGTTACAGAATACCTGCTATCATCAAAACTCCGCAGGGTACATTACTAGCTTTTGCTGAAGGAAGAAAAACAAGCTGTAGTGATTTTGGTAATGTAGATATCCTCCTCAGAACAAGTGATGATGGAGGACAGCACTGGACTGAGATAAAAGTTGTGGCTGACTATGGTGAACTTCAGGCTGGTAATCCAGCTCCGGTAGCAGACCGTTTTGACCCTCAATATCCGAGAGGAAGAATCTTTTTGTTTTACAATACAGGAGATGTGTCCGAACACGATATGCGTTTAGGAAAAGGAACACGAGGAGTGCACTACATCACCAGTACAGATCAAGGAAAAACCTGGTCACAGCCTACCAATATTACCAATCAAGTTCACTTTAATTCAACTACGGATCAAGCGGAAAGAGATTGGCGAACGAATGCAACTACTCCCGGTCATGCCCTTCAATTCAAAAAGCCTCCCTATCAAGGCCGTATTTATATTCCCGCTAATCATTCCCAAGGAGATCCAAAGGAAGGGTTTAATGAATACCGTGCCTATGGTTTTTACACAGACGATCATGGAGAACATTTTCAAGTCAGTCCTGATCTGAATACCCCTTCCTCTAACGAAGCTATTGGTGTTGAGTTAACTGATGGTCGATTGATGATGAACGTTAGAGAACAAAACGGGGCAAGTAAACGACGATTAATTACTTTAAGTTCTTCAGGTGGTGAGCAGTGGGACAGTGAGCACTTTGATACAGAACTAATCTCCCCTGTGTGCCAATCTAGCATTCTCATGTTTGAGGGTAGTCAGGATACCCTTTTGTTGTATTCGGGACCTAACAGCATGAATCAACGCGCTAAAATGACAATCAAAGCAAGCCTAGATGAAGGAAAAAGTTGGTCGATTCAAAAAGAAATCCATGAAGGCACAGCAGCCTACTCTGACTTGGTTCAAGTGGACAAAAATACCATCGGACTTTTATACGAACGGGATAACAATGGAATTTATTTTACCCTCATTCCTTATGCAGAGCTAAACAAATAATCTTATTTTTAAAAAAATAAAAATTATCATGGTCAAAAAACTACCTCTTCTTTTCGTTCTAATGATTTTGTCAAACGGTATAATTCACGCCCAAGATTGGGCAAATTTCAATGAATTCAAAACTGCCAACGAAGCGTTACCAAAGCTTAAAACAGGTGAAGATCGTATTGTCTTTATGGGGAATTCGATTACGATAGGATGGCTGAATACCCATCCCGAATTTTTTAAAGATAAACCCTATGTAAATCGTGGAATTAGCGGTCAGACCACCCCTCAGATGTTAGTCCGCTTTCGTGCAGACGTTATTGATGTTGGAGCAACCGCTGTTGCGATCTTGGCAGGAACCAATGACATCGCAGGAAATACAGGACCCACCACCTTGGAAATGATTGTCAATAACATAAAATCAATGACAGAAATAGCTAGAGCAAACGGAGTAAAAGTTATTTTGTGTTCAGTCCTTCCCGCTTATGATTATCCTTGGCGACCCGGTTTAGAGCCCAACATCAAAATTCCAAAACTCAATGCGCTAATTAAAGCCTATGCAGAGGAAAATAAGGTGCTTTATCTCGATTATTTTAGTGCATTAAACAATGGGGGAAATGGGATTAATAAGACGTACAGTTATGACGGTGTCCACCTTACTTTAGCGGGCTATAAATTATTGGAACCTCTTCTAGAAGAAGCAATAAAAAAGGTCTTGAAATAACGTTCAAGACCTTAATTTACAGATAATGGCTGGTGTCGATTTACTTCGTAAATCGCAAGGTAGCTCTGTAATAACCCCAACCCATATGGAGATCCATTGCATCATCTTCAACCTTTTCAAAAATCATAGAAAAAGCCTCTAACGATTCGTTACCTTCAGTCATAGGAACGGTTACTCGAGCTACATCCATATCTTGGCTGTAACTGTAGGCACCCCAAACATGAGTTGCCTTATTGATGATAATCGTCATCTCTCCTTCGTAAGGCAGTGAATACATAGTATAGGTTCCTGCTGCAAGCGAAGTTCCTCCTACTTTCATCGGTACAGTTAACGTTAACTCAGTAGATTCATTAGCACCCATTCGCCAAACTTTTCCTTCGGGTACTAAGGATTCAATCGATCGTCCATTAAGTTGTGGACGGCTGTATAAAATTCGAGCCCATTGACTTTCGCCACGATTTCCGGGGTATTCAATTAGGTCTAAAGGGCTTTTATCTAATCCTTTGAATTTTTGAGCTTGAAGTGCTGTTACAGTTGTGAAAAATAAGAATGTAAATGTGATAAGATGTTTCATTGTTATTGTTTTTTTACGAATATACTATAGTCTCTTTAAAAATTGAGTTAAAATTAATTCTTAAATTCCAAAAAAGCATTCACTGGATGATGGTCTGAAAGCCATAAATTAGTTTTTGTTTTAAGCCATAGATGATCTTTCCCAATAAGAGTAAACCCTTTTTGAAAAATATAATCAATTCTTCGATCACCAACCGTTTCTATATCAAATCCTGTAAATGTTCCAAAATTAGGAGCCTCTTCAGACAAATCTTGCTGCACATCAGTAAAAGCAGACTGCATAATTTGTATTGGCTCTTCATGAGGTTCTAAATTAAAGTCTCCTGTAATGACAACAGGAAGTTTGGAACTATTCAACCGCTCTATTTGATCGAGAATGAGTTGGGCTGCATTGGCTCTTGCTGTGGTTCCGATATGGTCAAAATGAGTGTTGAATATCCAAAACTCTTGTCTGGAATTAAGGTGTTGAAAACGACCATAAGTACAGATTCGTTCGAGGGCAGCATCCCAACCAACTGAAGCTTGATTGGGTGTTTCTGAAAGCCAAAATGTATTGGACTCTAAGAGCTTTAAACGGTCTTTACGAAAAAGAATTGGACTGTATTCACCTTTTGTTTTCCCATCCTCTCGGCCCACTCCTATGTAGGAATAATCTTTCATTTCGGTTACTAAATCCATAAGCTGGCTATGAACCACTTCCTGCAAGCCCAGGAGGTCAGGCTGTAGAGAAGAAAGTGTTTGAATCATATCCCCTTTTCTATGGTTCCATAGGTTGGGACCGTCATTGGGACTTGCATATCGAATATTATAGGATAAAACAGACAAGCTGTCAAGTTGACAACTCCCTAGGAGCATCCCCATAAAAAGGAAAAAGAGTCGCTTAATTCCAATTGTATTTTTCAAAAACTTCATATAAGTGGTTATTATCGGTTAAGTTATCCTATTAAAATTACTTAAAAGCATCAAAAAAGTGCACGCAATGCAAAATAGAATAGTGAAGGGCAAAGCAAACAGCCCAGCCCGGTGTAAAAGGTTGCAGTAAAAGCTCCATAGGGAACCAATTTGGCATCTGTTGCTGCCAAACCTGCTGTAACTCCGCTAGTGGTCCCTATGAGCCCACCAAAAACTAGAGCTGAATGTGGATTATCCAATCCAATTTTTTTTGCAATCAACGGAGTGCCAATGGTAGCGACTATGGTCTTTACTACACCTATTGCTATGCTGATGGCGATGACATCAGAACTAGCCCCAACGGCAGCCCCTGTAATTGGACCAACAATATAGGTACACGCACCAGCCCCAATAGTTGTCAAACTCTCAACATCTCTGTAGCCCAACAAAAAAGCAAGGAATACCCCCACAAAAAACGAAAAAAATACACCTGAAAAAAGACCAATAATCCCAGCCCAACCTGCTTGTTTGATTTTAGATAAATCGGCACCCATGGCAGTAGCTACAACCGAAAAATCTCTTAACATTGAACCTCCCAATAAGGCCATCCCAGCAAAAAAGGGAATATCTGCTATCCCTTTTTTAGAGCCCAAAAGTGCAAGAAGAAGTCCTGCAAAAACAGCAAGAGCCACCCCCGGAATTTTCTTTCTGAAAAGATGCTCCGAAATGAGAAAAGACACGTACATAATAATTCCAACCACCAAAAAAGCAAATACAAGTCCGTTTTTATCGATTAATTTTGTAACTACTTCCATCTAATTTTGTTTTTTGGATTGACCAATTTTAGAAATGACTGGAACCAATAAAAATCCTGTGAATGTAACCACTACACCAATCACAACAGCTATAGGTCCCTGAGAGACGGCAGCTTTGACGTTCTGAGTAGCTGCCATAGCAACAATAATGGGTAAATACATAGAGCTCCAAAATAAAATTCCTTGGGTTGTCATCTCTTTAACTGCTCCTTTTTTCTTTAGATAAGTATAGGACAACATCAAAAAAAGCATGGCAAATCCTACTCCTCCTACATCACTTTTAAGTCCAATTAAAACGCCTAAATAATTTCCGATTAGTTTTCCGAAGAGAAAACAAAAAGCCAATAGGGCTACGCCGTAGATTTTCATAAGTCTTGAAATTGTTTTTGCAATTCTTTTTTAGTGACTTTCCCCATCACGTTTCTAGGCAAATCTTCGAGTAGTAAATACTGCCTTGGCCACTGAAAGTTTGGCAATTGTTTTTTCAACCAAGGTTCAAATGTCTCAGGCAATGATTCTAGCCCTTCATTCAAAACTAGTCCGGCGACAACAATTTCCCCCCACTCTTCATCCGGAATACCAACCACTCCACAATCTTTGACTAAAGTACTTTTACGAATTACTTCCTCAATCTCTAGCGCTGAAATTTTATGCCCCCCAGATTTAATGATATCTACAGAGTTTCTTCCTAAAATTCGATACCTCCCCTCAGTCTCAACAGCCATATCTCCTGTTTTAAACCAGCCTTCTACAAAGGAGTCTTTTGTCGGCTCTGGTTTATCCCAATATTCTTTAAATACATTAGGTCCTTGTACTTGTATTTCACCTGGTGATCCTTTTTCAACCAGCACGTCCTCCTCGTTTACAAGTCTAACCTGCATGCCCTCCAGAGGGAAACCGATACTGCCAGGAATACGTTTTCCTTGGTAGGGGTTACTTATCGCCATTCCCATCTCAGTCATCCCATAGCGTTCCAAAAGAATATGCCCACTAATTCTTTTCCACTCCTCTAAGGTTGAAATGGGTAAGGCCGCAGAGCCTGAAATCATCAATCGAAATGCATTCAAGGCTTTAGAAATCTGTTCTTGCTCCTCTTGTGGTTGTGTTTTCCAATAATTGATCAATTTATAGTAAATCGTAGGAACAGCCATAAACAGGTTAATTTCACCTGATTTAAATATTTCAAATATTTCAGCTTCATCAAATTTAGGCTGAAAACGACAACTCGCTCCACTCCATAAAGCACAACTCACTACATTAATAATACCGTGTACATGGTGAAGTGGAAGTACGTTGAGAATTTTATCGTCAGCACTCCACTCCCAAGCATTTACCAGCATGGTAATTTGTGCCTCTATATTGTTGTGAGTGGTAACTACTCCTTTGGGTTTTCCTGTGGTTCCACTAGTGTATAAAATCATTGCGTTTCTGGAAGGGTCAACCTCAGGCAAATCAAGCTCGGTAGTTGGAATAGAAGCCACGTCAATTCCAACTGTTTTTTCAAATAAAGGTGAACTAAGCGAATGATATCTTTGAGAATAAATCAGTGCTTTCGCCTGGGTGTCTTCAATTACATATTCCAAAGAAGTCAAGGGATGCTTAGTACAAAGGGGAACCGCGACCCCACCCGCTCTCCATATTCCCCATTGGATGGCAACATATTCAAAACTTGGGTCAACAATAAAAGCAATACGGGCGCTGTTTAAGTCACTTTCCCCATTTAAAAGTTTTGAAGCAATTTGTGCTGATCGCTGCAGTAACTCAGCATACGTATAACTCCTATTCTCCGATACAACAGCAGTTTGGTTTGCATGTCTGGATGCCCTTTGAATTAATTCAATCATTTAATTTTAGTTGGTGTTTTTTAGTTTGTTCTCTATAATTTTTAATTGCGTTGATTTTTCAATTTGCATGAAACCAAAGGTGAAGTAACAAAGCGATTAATTTTTGTTCAGGTTAAATTTAAAATTTATTTAATCCCTCCCACTGCTTTCTTTTAAAATTTTCATCTTTAGTAGATTATCTTATCTTTTTTGTACTTTCCAAGAAATATTTATTCATGAAACCATCTTTTTTTATCCTCAGTTTTTTACTATCTAGTTTCTTTATTCATGCACAGCATGGAAAAGTAATGGATGACCTCAGCCTAGAAAGTAAAATTTTAAAAGGCGAACGGAAATTCGCTGTGTATTTACCCCCTGATTACGAAACATCGAGTAGGAGTTACCCGGTATTGTATCTATTACACGGTTACACAGATGATCATACCGGTTGGGTGCAGTTTGGAGAAGTGTTGTACATTGCAGACAAGGCCATCCTAAGTGGAGCAGCCGCTTCAATGATTATTGTGATGCCGGATGCGGATACAGGCTTACCCGGCTATACCAATGCCATTTCTGGAAAATGGAATTATGAAGATTTTTTCTTCGACGAATTAATGCCCCACGTTGAGGAGCGTTTTCGAATCAAAAAGCAAAAACGCTTTCGTGCTATTGCCGGCCTTTCCATGGGAGGGGGAGGTACTTTTCTCTATGCACTCCATCGACCGGATTTGTTTTCATCTGCTGCTCCTTTAAGTGCTTGGATGGGACCACAAAACTTAGAAGAAATGCAAGAGTTTGCATCACGTGAAAACATGAAATTTGACGAAAATAATTTAGAAGAATTTCTCAATAAAAACAACCCTTTGCGATTAGTTGATCAAATGGAAGCTAAAGCATTAAACAGTGTACGTTGGTATATCGATTGTGGTGATGATGACTTTCTTTATGAAGGAAATAGCCTGATGCACATTAAAATGCGCGATAAAAAAATAAAACACGAGTTTAGAATTCGAGATGGAGGCCATACCTGGACCTATTGGAGAACAGCTCTGCCAACTGTACTCTCTTTTATCTCAGATCATTTTCACCAGCGGTAAGGGTTTCAACTCATGAATAGCAGGATACCAAAGTGGATCGTTTTATTCTTGTTGCTAGGATGCTCATCACCAGAAATAATTACAGAAACTGAGCAAAATCTAGTTAACGAAGAGCCGGTTGCAGCTCTTCCCCTTATTTCAATTAATACCAAAGGAAACACCATCGTAGATGAACCAAAAGTAAGTGCAGATCTTCAAATTAAACAAGGAGATTCTCTTCTAGAATCCCATCAAATTGGAATCGAAATCAGAGGCTCATCTTCACAAATGTTTGACAAGAAATCCTACGGTTTCGAAACTTGGGATGCTAACGGTGAGGATCTTGACGCCTCAGTAGGTGATTATCCCGAAGAAGAAGATTGGATTTTATACGGACCTTACAGTGATAAATCATTGATTCGAAACGTTCTGATTTATGAACTTTCGAATGCCATGGGACGGTATGCGACTAAAACCTCTTTTTACGAATTAGAAATCAACACATCTTTTCAAGGTACCTATGTACTTATGGAAAAAATAAAACGCGATAAAAACCGAGTTGATATTAGTAAAAACAAGGAAGAAGATATTAGCGGAGGTTATATTATAAAAATTGATAAACCAACAGGCGACGGGGACTGGTATAATGAATCCTTTGCATTTAGCTCAAAATATACTGTAGATGGAATTCTTGGGCAAAATAAAAACACGCATTTCATTTACGAATATCCAGACGAAGACGACATCAATGCAGCTCAAAAACAGTACATTCAAAACTACATCCACGACTTTGAAACTGCTCTGCTAGAAACGGATTCGACGGAAGAAAACAACTACCAAAACTATATCGACCTGGATAGTTTTGTAGACTTTTTTATTTTAAACGAAGTTTCAAAAAACCCCGATGCCTTCCGCCTCAGCACCTTTATGTACAAAGACAAAGGGGAAAAATTAAAAATGGGACCTATTTGGGATTTCAATCTTGCGTTTGGCAATGTTGATTATTGCAACGGTAACACTCCAGATGGTTGGTCATACCGCTTTAATGAGATTTGTCCAAACGACACTTGGTTGGTCCCTTTTTGGTGGTCCAAATTAATGGAAGATGCAAGCTTTGTGGCTGCCTTAAAAAATCGTTGGACCGAATTAAGAACAAGCATCTTATCAAACCAAGACGTACTTGAGCGAATTGAAGTTTTGCACACTCATTTAGTAACAAACAACGCCCCTCAAAACAATTTTGCAAAATGGCTCGTTTTGGGAAAATATGTCTGGCCCAACGCTTTTGTAGGATCCAATTATTTAGAAGAAATAAATTATTTAAAGGATTGGACAGCACAACGACTGGATTGGATGGACAATCAAATCAATTCACTATAGTATGCTAAAAGCTGTACTCTTTGATATGGATGGGGTAATTGTGGACAGCGAACCGCTGCACCGCAAAGCCTATCAAAAAATGTTTGCGGACTATCAATTGGAGGTATCGGATATACTGTATGAGTCTTTTACAGGGCAAGCCACCTTGGCAATATGTGAACAATTATGTGCTGAATTCAAACTCACCGTTCCTCCAGAAAAATTGGTCCAAAAAAAAAGGGAACACTTTAACTTCCTGTTTGATGAAGATAAAGATTTTCAACTAATAGACGGTGTTTTAGAACTGATTCAAGACTACTACCAAGCAGGCTTGACTTTAGTTCTCGCTTCTTCCGCCTCCATGCAAAACATTAACCGTATTTTTAAACGGTTTGATTTAGACCCTTACTTTATCGATAAATTAAGCGGTGCTGATTTAAAGGCTTCCAAACCCCATCCTGAAATTTTTATCAAAGCTGCCACTGCCTCGGGCCATTTGAAAGAAAACTGCCTGGTTATTGAGGATTCCACCAACGGAATAATAGCTGCAAAAACTGCTGGAATTTTCTGTGTGGGTTTTGACAGTCTCCATTCAAAAAATCAAGATTACAGAGAAGCCGACCTCACGATACATTCTTTTCAAGAAATCTATTACTCCAAAATCAAATCTTATTTTTAGAAGATTTCTTCTCTAAGTTTAGAAAAAAATCCCACAAATAAGATATAACCAAGAGAAGAATTAAAGGAACTATATATATATAATAAAAAGCAGAATCAGCCAACAGGATTTGAAGATAGTCTGCGTTTGTAGAATAATATCCAGTGCGTTCTGTAGAAAGATCGTAAACAAGACCAATTAAAAGAACTGCATAGTACAAAATCAAAAGAATTCTTATCGGAATATAGAGTTTGGGTTTTAGAAAAGAAAAACCTAAGAGGTAAACTAATTTTTTCAAAATAATAAAGCTGTTTAACGTTAAAAATACAAAACTGTATTGGAATTTACTGAACGATCACCACCTCGATCTTTTTTTATCAAGCGTCATCCCAACAATAAATTTGCATCACATCCCTTGGAGTCTGAAGAAATGGGCCCGCATTTGGCTTAAAAATTTTTATATATTTTTATTTACCCATAAACCAATTAATAATGAAATACATATATACTTTTTTTGGTTGTGAGCACGCTTTTGATTTCATGCCAAAATGTGGAAGCTGATGCCGCACCTTGGAGTGGAACCATCAATCAAAGTGATGAAAAATCCGATGTTGTACCCAAGTTAGCTCAAGCATATCAAGATGGAAACTTTGATATTGCAAAAGAATATTTTACTCCCGATGGGACGCATTATTTTAACAATGTAAAATATTCTACGGATGAAATTATTGAAGGTTATAATTTTCACACGGTATTATACGATGAATTAAAACATGTTGACCCCTAGTTACCACGATGTACTACAACAATGGTGATGTTTATACCAACCAATGGTCTGACTGGTCTGGTACATCAAGAATTACGGGTGATGTTCAAAAAAACACCTTTCATTGCTGGTGGCAGTGGGAGGGTAATAAAATTATTGGGACAAAATGTTTCTTAGACCCAACAGAACTTGTTCAGGAAATTGCTCTTTTTCAGGCAAAAATGGCAGACGAAAATTAATTGTAAATTTTCCGAAGGGCTGTAAAAGTTCGAATAACATAGAGGATATAGCAAGGGACTTACTCCCTAAAGCATGGATGGAAGTACTAATGTATGATCCAACAGTGAATAAACAAACAAAAGAAAAAACAATAAAATATGCCAACGTCAACTTTTGGAGAGGGATTGCTAAAGAAAGGAGATACAACTATCGCCATAACAAGCTATACAGACTAATGGTGGGAAGCCTTCTGGACAGGTGGGATCTCAAATCCATTATCTGTAATAGAGCAGTTTACATACTTACTTTTTGTAAGAAGACTTGATGAACGTCAGCTCCTTGAAGAGAATAAAGCCAACACCACTGGCAAGCCTCTTTAGAATATTATCTATACCACAGCACAAAAAGAACTTAGATGGAGCTAATTTAAAAACAAGGATCCTGAGTCAATGTTCAGAAGTAGCAGAACTTTGTGCTAAAAGACCTAACTCCATACCTCTTGTATATATAGCTTTATATATATCCTCTGTTTTGTATTCTTTAAGAATTGAGTTCGCTTGTGAATTAATGAGAGCTAATTTTTTAGATAAATTTTCAATTAATGCCCTTGCGAAAAATCCGGCTTTAAATTCGGAAAAAAATTTCTATAGAGTTTTTAAACAATTACAAAGAATAACACCAGCTGAATATTATGATAAAATTAAAAATATTCAGACCTCTTAAACTTCGTAAATAAATTAAACACCCCATTTGTTTTAGTTCTATTTACACCACTTTACTTTACAATAAAATAAATCATTCACTTTTAGAGGATTTGCCGATGATATTTATCATTTTAAAAATCACTCATTTTATTTACACCCTATTAAAAAAGACAACGATACTTTCTGAAATTCCCTATATTTATTAAAAAAAAGATGAAATATATCCTGATTTTCACCCTGTTATCCCCACTTTTTAACTTTTCACAAACACTTCCCAGTCGCTGGGATGAACTTACGGCTAGTGATTGGGAATTGGCCCTAAAGGAGTCAAATTACACCTGTATTTTACCTATAGGTATTTTAGAAAAACACGGTCCTCATGGTCCTTTGGGATCAGATCTGATTCGGGTTAGGGAATGGGCAAAACGGGCTACTAAAGAGGAATATGCGGTAGTTTTTCCTGATTATTTTTACGGTCAAATTAACGAGGCGAAGCATGAATACGGTACGTTTTCTTTGCCTAGTAAATTAACTATGGAATTATTGGAAGCTACAGTAGCCGAAATAGGAAGAAATGGATTTAAGCGTATCATAATCATTAATGGACATGGAGGTAATCCCCAAATGATTCGCTATTTCATTCAAAATCAGTTGGAGTCAAAACGAAACTATGCAGTTTATTTTTTCGAACCCGATACCCCTCCAGATACAGAAGAAAAAATTAGAAAGATGCGACAATCAGATCTCGCTACTGATATGCACGGTGGGGAAAAAGAAACCTCTGTTTTATTGCATATCAAACCCGAAGTAGTTAAACAAGAGCGTGCTAGCCAAGAGTCTGGAGCCGATCAAAAACGTCATAATCTACCCGCTAATTTATATTCTGCTATCTGGTGGTATGCTCGTTTTCCTAATCACTATGCTGGTCAAGGAGAAGTTGCAACGGCAGTTTTAGGAAAATTAATAACGGACAATGTGGTACGTTCTTTAGTGGAGTCTATCAAAGCGGTTAAAGCAGATGAAACCACACTAAAACTTCAAGAGGCTTATTTTGACGAAATGAAAAACTAAGATCCAACACGTATCCACAGAAACCCCAAACAACTCCCCCCTAAAACCACAACACTGGAATCTTACGTTAAGGCAATAATATTAATTGATTAGAAGGGATTTGGATTGGAGGCATTGGTGTTAAAGAAAACCCTCCGCTGGGGAGTATAATCAATCAAAAATGGACTTACTATTCAAAAAACTGAATGATTTCATTATTAATAAAAACTGCGTCCTCTTTAGCAAAGCCTGCACCAGCAATGTGTCCCCATAAAGATGGGATTATTCTGAGATTGACTTTAGGGATTAGTTTTGCTTCACTTTTTAAAGCATCAATATGAAAATACATATCTGTTTCACTCGGCATATATAATACCTCTGCTTTTATTGATTTAAGGGCTTTTTTATAATCACCATTAAACCCTGGAGTATTACCAACATTATTATTCTGCCAAGTTCTCGCTAAAGCAATTAAGTTATTTGCATCCCATGTCAATACAAATTCTTCAAACCAATTAATTACTTCATCAATATTTTTCAGTCCCATTTCTTCATAAAGCTCTTTGCGAAACCATTCTTGAGACCATCCCCAACTTGACCAATGAGTCCCTCCAGCTCTTAGACCTTTTTCGGGTGGTAAATTATAGTTTCCGTTATCAAATGATGAATCTGCTTTTATAGCAGAAATAAAACCTTCAAGTCTGACTTTACCGTGAGGGTATTCTACTGCTGATCCAGCAATTCCAACAATTTTTTCCATAAAATTTGGATAACTAACAGCCCATTGAAAAGCTTGTTGTGCACCCATAGAAAAACCTACAACAGCTTTAATTTTTTTTACTTTAAAAACTTCTGTAATTAACCTATAACCTGCATTTACATTATCTCTTATGTTAATTAATGGAAAATTAGGACCATTATACGGTGATTCAGTATTACTTGGAGAACTTGAAAGTCCATTTTGAAACATATCTGTTGCGACAATGAAATATTTTTCAGGATCTAATGCTTTACCAAGTTTTATAAGGTAATCAAATCCGTGATGATCACCTAGATATGCTGATGGTACCAGAATAAGATTATCTTTTCTTTTATTCAATTTGCCGTGGGTTACATAAGAAAGTTTTGCATTTGGCAGGATCACTCCGCTTTCAAGTTTAAAATTGCCAAGATTGAATATCTCATAGTCATCATGAGCAAACAATAAGAATGATGTAAAAATTAATATTGTAAAAAAGCTTTTCTTCATTGTTAATCTATTAGTAATGAATAATGTTGCCAAGATAGAAAGATTAGATTACATATAAAATTCCATCACCCTACTTCAATAGAAAAACCGCTTTCTAAAACCCACGCCCCTTAGTTAGGATTAATGCTGGATAGAAACTTTTAGCTTTTAAATACAATATCATAGTCCACATCCTTTATATTTATATCAGAATCATAAATTGATACAATGTTGAAGACAGGCAGTATTATTCCCGCACTTTTTTGTTCAGTATTTATTCTTGTATGAAGCCAATCGTACAATCTAGAGTTAGTCAAAAGAGTGTGTCTAAGCCAACGCAGATACGAAATAATATATAGTACGAAAGCACAACAAAAGCCGTTGGGTATAATTATTAAAGAACAAAGGCATCGAAATTTTTATGGAGTATACAAATACTAAACCGAGTAATATTATGGAAACAGACGGAAACAATTCAGTTTTCCAGACTTATGTTCCAAAGTCACTTTTTGGTATTGTTGATGTTATTATCCAATTCCAATCAAACATAGCTCAATCTTATAAAGTGCTTCCCAATGGTAAGATTGAATTGCAATTTTTACTAGAAGGGAGTGATGTATTGGATAACAAATTAGCAGAGTCTTCAGGGAACAACAGCCAATTT
>CBFHJD010000025.1:0-29803 GCA_965656215.1 Flavobacteriaceae bacterium | reverse complement strand
TGCCATTTGGTGGGAGAGTATGTCGCCGCCTTCTTCGAAGACCCTTCAAGTTTATCTTGAAGGGTCTTTTTTTTTGGCCCAATAGCACCCTAGAGCAACCTTAGTTCATAGCATGCTTGTAACTAAATATGTTAAAACCTAAATCTGATGCCGGTGGGTGGGTTGCTGTTTTCTTGAATTCATGTCTATGTCATCAGCTTTAGTAGTTATTCAGGAAGAATTGTTACTAGTACTCTTTTATAACTGGATAACGGAGGTTCTCCCTTATCAGTAAGCTTTAAGATGAAGTGAACGGTCTCTTCTTTTTCTACTTTAGGTGCGGTAAAATGAGCCATGTGTACATTATTAGGGCCATTTGCTTCAATATTTTTAGTATATGTTCCTGCTTCTTGGTAATTAAACCAATGGAAACTAAGACTGTCTCCATCAGGGTCTGAGGATTCAAACGCGTCTAAAGTGAATGTTTCTCCTGCTTTTACGGTAAGCTTATCTGGATGAGATAACATTGGGAGGGGTGCATGATTCGCTTCTTTAAATGACATTGTACACCAATCCATACGGGCGGCAAAATCATTTTGAAATTCAGTTCTCCATCGCCAAATTGTAGGTTTATAGCCCGTATAAGCTTTGGAAGCTTGCTTAATTGATCGTCCATACTTATTTGGACGGTATGGAAAATAGGTGTCTGTTGCATTGGTCCATATGCTTCTTGTTTCAGGTTTTATAGTAACTATTGAATGACCTTCTTTTACTTTTGAAAAGTCAGGTAAATAGTATTCATAGCGACCTCCCCAGCCTCCCCAATCTGGATTCTCAGCATTATTTAGTCCATTTGGTATTAGTGACAGAAAGGCTGGCGTATCTCCTTCCATAGACCAAGCGACATCCGGATATACGGCACCAAGTGGTCCGTGATCTTGTTGTATATTTTGTGTGATCCAACGGTTACTTATGGTTGTATGATCAATTCCCTCCACACTGCTTTCACTTATTCCCGTCCAAGTAGCACTTGCATAATCATCACCAGGGCTTACGATATAAAAAAGCTCGGGAAAATTATTTCTTATCCATATTCCACTGTCATCTTGGTCTGATATGGTATAGACGCGAAGTTTGGAAATTAATCTTTTGCTCTCTTTTTTACTCTTCGTCTTTTCAATTTTATATAATGCTTGAGCTAGGGTGTTAACTCCTCCCCAAGTTGAAATCCATAAAGGACGTTTGTCATCTTTTTCTAGGGCTTTAATAATCCATTCAGAACCTTCTGAATCCATTCCATCTCCAACTCCTTTCATTCCATAAATAGGCAAGCCTTGCTTTACGATAGGAAACAAAGCTGTTGATCTTGGATATTCTGAATGGTGCAATAGTAAATTTGGCTGAACCTTTTCATATGCTTTAATTACTTTGTTTATTGATTCAGGGTGAATTTTATTGGTCAACCAGCATGATGTAGTTGCAATTATTCCTTCAATATCTATATCGTTAGAATATAAAAGTAAACGCACTAAACTCTGTGTGTCATCAGGATCTGCTTCAATATCAGTCAATACAATTACTCTATTTTTAGACGTCACCTGACTGTTAAGTATATTGAACATCAGGGAAATGAACAGTGAAAGAATAGCGAATCTCATTTGTTTTTTATGTTTCAGACTTAAACTTACAAATTTAATTTTACGAATAGGATTTTACTTACTGTGTTCTTTGTCAGGAGAGTAGCCTAAAGAGTGTGTGCTATATGCCCTGTTATAGCTTCGTTATTTTGTATGTTCAAAAAATATCAAAAGGACTCGATTAAGGTCTAGTCCTCCGATATCGTTTGGGTGAGAAGTATCTCGGTATCTGCTTCCAACAGCTTAGCAATCGTAAATGCCGCAGTAGAAATAATTTGATTCATATTCTCGATATCCATTTTTTTGGCTTCATCCCCTGCTTTATGATAAAAATCGTAATTCTGAAAGTCAAAAGAGGACAAGGTAAAAGCAGGTGTTTCCAGCTCTTTGAAAAAGGCGTAATTATCCGATCGTTGAAAGAGATTTAATTCCTTGGCTTGGGGAAGAAATTGGACAAAGTTAGGGGCAACAGCATTCATCACTTCTGGCATATTGGAATAGTTGTAGCCGGTCATATAGACTTGATTTGCTCCAGTGGTCAAAGTTTTTCCGATCATTTCAAAATTGATCATGTAGTCGGGTTTGATGTTTTCATCTTTAAAGCGTTGCGCCAAATGATAGGCGCCTTCGAGTCCTTTTTCTTCATCGGCAAATAAGGCAAGGACTATATTTTGATCCCATTCAAATTCGGCTAAAAATTTTCCTATTTGCAATACAGCGGTAGAGCCACTTGCGTTGTCATTGGCGCCGTTATAAATTGTATCTGTTTCACTTCCTTGAACACCGATATGATCCAAATGCGCACCAATTAAAATGGTTTTTTTTACTGGGTCAAAATTTCCAATTTGTCCAACTACATTGTAAGAAACTATGCTATCGGTAACTAAGGAATCGCGGTAGTTTGGGTAAAAAGGTTTGATGTTATGGGTTTGAAAATAGTCAGAAGCAAAATCAGCTGCTTTGGCATAGCCTCCACTTTTGGAGTCACGCCCTTTCATACTATCGGCTGCTAGGGTAAATAAGATGCGTTGGGTTTCTGTGGAACTAATCTTTTGTTGAGCCAATTCAAGGCTCAAAGAGAATTGCTTTTTTTTACACGCCAGAAATAAAAGAAGTAAGAAAGGAAGTACTAGTTTATGTATTTTATGCATTTTTTAAGTAAGCATACTAAGATAAGATTGTATTTTTAAACTATGAACAAGATTTTGACACTTCTTATTATAGGGACCTCTTTTGCCTATGGCCAAAAAACAGAACGTTCACAATTAATTATACCTCCTAAACAAGTGGTACAGATTGATTATCCGTTGTATAAAGGTTTTAATGTCAAAATCTGGAATCAGTCCAAGTTTGTGGTTGGGGTTTCCGCTCGAGATAAAGCGACTGATTCAGTACGTAAAAGCTTCGGACTTGAAAAAGGAAGCAATGCCTTATTGGAAGTTAACGATGGAATGTATTTGCAATTCGAAAATCGGTTTTTAGCTCCATTAAAAGTGGCCTATACCCTTCGTAAGGGAAGCTCTGGAAAAAAGAAATCAACCCCGCCTTTAACCCCCCAAAGGGCTTTTTATTTAGAAAACAATACCGCCCAAAGTTTGCCACTACGAATTCCTGGGGTTATGAACCCCAACCTCAGTCCTTTTTCTAGAAGTGGGGTGGATTTACCTAACGGACAGAAAATCTATTTGGACTTGAAGGGCAAGCAAATTTTAATCCTTACGGTAACCGACAGTATCCCACACGGCGCACGAATCGATGTAGCAACTTTGATTGAAAAGGCTCTGAATAAGGAATGAAAATTTTATTTCTATTGTTCTAAAACATAGGCGAAAATCAGCGGAGCTACAATAGTAGCATCAGATTCGATGATAAACTTTGGAGTGTCAATATGTAGTTTTCCCCAAGTTATTTTTTCATTCGGAACAGCACCTGAGTAGGAGCCATAACTGGTAGTTGAATCACTGATTTGGCAAAAATAAGCCCAGAAAGGGGTGTCTTCTTGTTCTAAATCTTGTGAAAGCATCGGTACGACACAAATGGGAAAATCTCCTGCAATGCCTCCACCGATTTGGAAGAAACCAATACCATTCGCTGAATTTTCAGCGTACCATGCGGCTAGAAAAGTCATGTATTCGATCCCAGATTTTACGGTGCTGGCATTCAGTTCCCCCTTAATCACATAACTGGCAAAGATATTTCCAAGGGTACTGTCTTCCCAACCGGGTACCACCATGGGGAGGTTGGCTTTTGCAGCAGCATGCATCCATGAATTTTTCACGTCTATTTCGTAGTATTCTTCCAAAACACCAGATAATAATAATTGATAGAGATATTCATGTGGAAAATACCGCTCCCCTTTTTCTTCGGCTGATTTCCACAATTTATAAATGTGTTTTTGAAGTCGGCGAAAGGCTTCTTCTTCAGGGATACAGGTATCTGTGACTCGGTTAAGTCCCTTTTCTAAAAGATCCCATTCTTGTTCAGGACTCAAATCGCGATAGTTTGGGATGCGTTTGTAGTGTGAGTGAGCCACTAGATTCATGACATCTTCTTCTAAATTCGCACCTGTACAAGAAATAATATGCACTTTATTTTGACGAATCATTTCGGAAAATATTTTTCCTAGCTCTGCCGTACTCATCGCACCGGCTAGGGAAACAAGCATCTTACTTTGATTTTCTAATTGCTTTTTATAGCCCTTCGCTGCATCCACAAGTGAAGCAGCATTGAAATGTAAAAAGTGGGTTTCTAAAAATTGAGATATTGTTCCGTTCTTATTCGTCATTGTTGGAGTATTTAATAGTATTTTTTATTCCTTTATCTGAAAAGCTTATAGGCTCTTCATTTTCTTCAAATACGGGCTTTTGAAATTTATAGCTCAGCATTTTATAGTATAATTTGGCAGCGAGAAAATTAGAAGCATAAAGCGAAGGTTCTGGACACAATTCAACAATATCAAAGCCCACCACATTTTTTTCTTTAACTATTTCTTGTAAAAAAGTGAGTGTTTCATGCCAAAGCAGTCCTCCGGGTTCAGGAGTTCCCGTTGCAGGGAGTATGGAAGGATCAAAACCGTCTAAATCAACGGTTATGTAAACATTTTCTGTCATGCGTTCAATGGCTTGCTCCATCCAGTATTCTTCTGAGGCAATTTCATGCGCAAAGAAAACGTTGTCCAGCTGCATCACACTTTTTTCACTTTGGTCCATACTTCGAATACCGACCTGGATAAGGTTGGTAGTTTGATTGGCCTCATACAAGGCACAGGCGTGATTGTATTCTGAGCCCTCGTAGGATTTACGTAGATCAGCGTGAGCATCGATTTGAACTACAGTCAAGTTTTTATAAAATTGGCTGAATGCACGAATCGATCCAATTGAGATGGAATGTTCGCCTCCAAATAAGGTTACAAATTTATTGCGATTTAGATATTTTTTTACCTTTTCGGTGACGGCTTCTACCATGGCTTCTGGCGAACTATTTTCTGTTAATGCTTGGGTTAGATAAATGCCTTGTTTGTAAACTTCGCTGTCGGTTTCGATGTCGTAAAGTTCCATATTTTCTGAGGCCTCCAAAAAGGCCTGTGGCCCTTTATCTGCTCCTTTTTTCCAGGTACTGGTGCCGTCGTAAGGAACGGGAATCAGCACGATTTTTGATTTTTCTGGGGTTGCGTATTCTTCAGGTATACCCGCGTAGGTTTTTGTTGTTTTCATAATCTAGTGTAATGACTCTTTAGTAATATCCTAAAAGGGTTAAAAAGTTAGTGGCTGTTTGTTGTTCTGAAAAAAGCTCATGTGTCAGATTGCCTTCAGCATCGCGATCAATTAAAATGTGTTTGGGTTGTGGGATTAAGCAATGCTGGAGTCCTCCAAACCCTCCGATAGACTCTTGATAAGCTCCAGTATTAAAAAACCCGATATACAAAGGTTTCTTCTCGTCGAAATACGGTAAATGAATCGCATTGAGGTGCTGTTCACTGTTGTAATAATCATCACTATCACAGGTCAGACCTCCTAGGAGTACCCGTTCGTATTCATCATTCCATCGGTTTACTGAAAGCATCACAAATCGCTTGTTGATGGCCCAAGTATCAGGCATGGTAGTAATGAAGGAGGAATTTATTAAATTCCATTTTTCACGGTCGTTTTGTTGTTTTTGGTATAAAACTTCATAGATAGAACCTCCGCTTTCCCCAACAGTAAAACTTCCAAATTCTGTAAAAATATCTGGCACGTCTACCTTCGATTCTTGACACGCCAATTGAATTTGACCGATGATTTCATGAGCCATATAAGCATAATCATAATCAAAGCCTAAGGAATTTTTGATTGGAAATCCTCCTCCAATATTAAGACTGTTCAGTGAGGGACAGATTTTTTTTAAGCTGACATAGACCTTCATACATTTAAGTAATTCGTTCCAATAATAGGACTGATCTTGAATGCCCGTATTGATAAAGAAATGGAGCATGGTAAGCCGTACCTTACTGTTTTTTTTAAGGTGTTTTTTATAATAAGGAACAATATTTTTATACCCAATTCCTAAACGGGAAGTATAAAATTCAAATTTTGGTTCCTCCTCTGAGGCAATCCGAATACCGACATCAAAGGGTTCAGAAATGGAATCCGTGAGTAAATTGACCTCCTCGTAATTGTCAATGATGGGGACGCAGTTTTTGAATCCGTTATTGATTAAACGGCTTATATTTTCAATGTATTGAGATCGTTTAAAACCATTGCAAATCACCTTGGTGTTCGTTTTAATTTTCCCCTGCTCGATAAGTCGTTCGATAATATTGATATCAAAGGCAGAAGAGGTTTCTAAATGCACTTCATTTTCAAGAACACGGTCTAGAACAAACTTAAAGTGTGAACTTTTTGTACAATAACAATAATTGTAAGTACCCTTGTATTGGTGATGGTTGATTGCATCACCAAACCATTGTTTCGCGTTTTGAATATTTTCCGAAATTTTGGGCAGGTAGGTAAATTTTAGAGGTCCACCATAGGTGCTGACCAACTCCATAAGGTCGATGCCATGAAATTGGAGTTGATATTTTTGATTCAATTTAAATTCCTCTTGTGGGAAGTCAAATGTTTGTTCGATTAAATCGATGTATTTTGTCTTCATTATTTCTAAAGATGATTGATTATTAAAAGCGAGCAGGGGCTTTTAAATCATTCAAACTCGAATAATGAATTGTGGTGATACGTTACGTGAAGAGTTCTCCCAAAATTGAGGGAGCCAATAAATTATAGAAGCCAATTGGAGAGCTCGGAACCTTATCCATAAGGCAGCTAGGTGGAGAGGCTTCTTTGTTCCACTTCGCCCGAACGTAATGAATTCATTCACTGCGTAATGTCAAAACGTTTTTTCAAAAAACGCCAGGCGAAATTAATAAATTTTTGAAAAGAATAGCTAATTTTTTTAAAAATCAATTAAATATTGAAACTTTAAATAAAGCTGACTATTCTCAATTCCGTATCGATTTCCTTCATCAATTCGAGAATAGCCATTGGTTCCTCCGATATAAAAAATGGTAAACGGATTGGGATTCCATTTCAATAAAGGCTGAAAGAAGAAGACCTTGTCAAAGTCATTAAACTCTCCTATTATCCGAAAAGATAGATTGGGGTTGAATTGGTAGTTAAGATTGGCACGTGCAATAAATCCTGAAAAATAAAGGCTTTGGTCGGTCTTATTTTTGAGTTGAGAATAGCGAAAGGAAGGACTGAATCGTAATTTGGGGCTGATTTGGAAATTGTTAAATGTTCCAATAAAGAAGCTATCACCGATGGCAGGGTTGTCTGAATCATATCGGATGGATTCACCAAATTCTGTAAACAGTCCCAGCCGAACTGTTTCTGAAGGATTATGGGATAGAAAAGCACTAAATTCTGGCATGCCCTCAGCATTAAAGCCTTCAAATTCTTCATTGACGGTGTAGTTGTAGTTAATCTCACTTTCAATATTCCCACTGAGTTGGATATACATAGCCGTCCCAAAATCTAATAATTTTCTCAAATTATTGTAATTGTAATTTATTTCACTCTCTACATTGAATACCAATTGTTTTACAAAATCTTCTTTATCAAAAAAATGTTGATAGCGATGAGAGAATTCGATAAAACGAACACTATTTTGAGTAACAAACCCGAGTGGGGTTTGATAATGAGGAGAAAAGTGTTGGTATTCCAATTCTGTGTTCCAGTGTTTGGTATTCCGTTCCAAAGAAAAAAAGAGGGCATCACCGTTCAAGTGTTCTCCGTCCAACTGGGTGTTTTTATCTCGGATCTGATCGTCTTCTTCTATCCAATCAGCATTGGGTTCCAGCACAATACTTTTATTGAATTCAAAACTGGCGGTATAAGATTTTTTAAAACGGTATCTGCCGTCTATCCCTAGGGTATGTCCATAGCCTCCGTCTTTAAAGACCCGATTGGTAGTTAAAAACCCAAGGTTTTTTCCTTGCTCGTAGGTGCGTTGGTATCTAAATACATTGGAGTAGGAGGCTTTACCTTCTCCAAAATAGGATCGATTTTCTCCAGCAATTAGGTAAGGCGAGGCTTCATCATAAGCGGTCAACCAGTAAAACCGTTGGTTTTCTCCCTGACTGATGAGTTTGGTAGAAAGTAGGGGTTTGTTAATGGATCGAGTGTAAACGGTGTTAAGTCTCGTATCGATGATGTCATTGCCCTCGTTAAAATAGGGACGACGTTCCTGAAAGAAAATTGCAAAGGTATTGTTGGCTGTAATTTGAGAGACATCAGCTTCTACCTGCGAAAAATCAGGATTGATGGCGTATTCTAAAGAGGTAATGTTATTCAGATCAAACAAACCACTCAGTCCTACGGTACCATTTGGTTTCCCATAATCTAAGGAACCCTCTGGAGTGGTTCCTTCCAAGCCTCCGTAAACATAAGGGAGGAGGTTGACTCGGTTTTTAGATTTGATATTTTTTAAAGTGAGTTCAGTTGAGGTTTGACAAGGCAAACAGGGATTGTTTAAATCAATAGGGAAATTGATATTTTGACTGCGGTTGTTTTCAGTAAAAGTAGAACGGTATAACATAATTTTCCACTTTAATTCAGGAGCTTGTTTGAATTGCAATACACTAAAGGGAATCTTGAGTTCCACATGATAGCTGTCATCGTGCTTACTGGCCTTGGAATCAAAATTGACATCGTAGGACACGTCGTCATTACCCGTCGAGAGGAGCTTGACGTCTAGTTGATTCCCTTCGGGATTGGCACCTAAACCCACCATATAGCGACCATCACCATAGGTGTCTATTCCGATAAACACATTGTCGTCTTGAAAACCCTCATCTCTATTCCGCACCGAAGAACGTAAGTTTTCCATGTCAGCATAGGCGATAAAGCCCACATATAAATCCGTCTCTGTATGAGTAATAAAAACTTCGGTCAAATGAGGAGAAGGCACGTTATTTCCGGGATCAATTTCATAGTTGATTTCGAATTTTTCTGCTTCTTGCCATTCCTCGGGCGAAACAATTCCATCAAAAGTAGGCGGAGTATTTTGGGCAATGAGATAAAAGGGTAAAAAGAAAAGTAGGGTCAGAGGGAGCTTAAGCATTTGATGGGTTTTCCTATATGACCCATTTCTTTTGATATTGTTACACCAAAAAATAAAAAACCTCACAGAAGTGAGGTTTTTAAACTATTTCGAAATCAGGATTTAGGACGCAACCAAATCTCCTGCTTTATTTTTTTGAGGAAGTACCGAGCTGCCCATCAAATAGGTGTCAACTTGATGTGCTGCTTCACGTCCTTCAGAAATTGCCCAAACGATTAAGGATTGACCTCTACGGCAGTCTCCAGCGGTAAAGATGTTTGCCTTGAGTGTTTGGTAATCGTTTTCACCTTTGATGTTTCCTCTCTCGTCAAAAGTCAATCCAAATTGTTCTGGAAGTGATTTTTCAGGTCCTGTAAATCCAAGTGCTAAAAGCGCCAAATCACAAGGCCATTCTTTTTCAGAATCCTTTTTTTCAACCAGTTGTGGACGCTCCCCTGGAATCTTTTTCCATTGCACTTCAACTGTTTTTAGTCCTTTTACATGTCCTTTGTCATCTCCAATAAATTCTTTGGTCAGGATACTCCATTCTCGATGGCTTCCTTCTTCGTGAGAAGAAGAAGTTTTGAGTTTGAAAGGCCAGTAGGGCCAAGGGTGTTCTTCGGTTCGAGAGTCTGCCGGTTTGGGCATGATTTCAAAATTGGTGACACTTTGTGCCCCTTGTCGGTTTGAGGTTCCGATACAATCTGAACCTGTATCACCACCACCAATTACGATGACGTTTTTATCTTTTGCTAGGTATTTCTCCTCACGTTCATGCTGTCCATCAACGGCTTTGTTGTTATGCGGAAGAAAATCCATAGCTTGAACTACACCGTCTAAATCAGCTCCAGGAATTGGCATTTCTCTTTTGATGGTTGCCCCTGTTGCCAATACTACTGCATCAAAGTCCTTTTCTAACTCGGCAGCTTCTATGTCTTTCCCAATTTCTACATTACATTGAAAAGCGATTCCCTCAGCTTCAAGGACTTCAACTCTTCGATCAATGACATTTTTTTCCATTTTAAAATCGGGGATACCATAACGTAGTAAACCACCAATTTTGTTGTCTCGTTCAAAAACAGTTACGCTATGCCCTGCACGGTTGAGTTGCTGAGCAGCCGCAAGGCCTGCGGGTCCAGAACCGATCACGGCCACAGTTTTACCTGTCCTGTGTTCTGGTGGCTCAGGTTTGATCCATCCTTCAGCAAATCCGCGTTCCACGATGTATTTTTCAATAAGCTCAATGGAAACAGGAGGATTAACGATCCCGAGTACACAGGCTTCCTCGCAAGGAGCAGGACACAATCTTCCTGTAAATTCAGGGAAGTTATTGGTGCTGTGTAAAATACGTAAAGCCCTTTGCCATTCGTTTTGATATACCGCATCATTAAAGTCAGGGATTAAGTTTCCTAAGGGACAACCACTATGACAAAAAGGAACGCCGCAATCCATACAACGTGCCGCTTGTTCCTGAAGCTTTTCAGCTTTGGGAGCAATGGTAAATTCTTTGTAATTACTAATACGCTCTTTGGGTTCAATTACCGTCTCTTTGAGTCGGTCGTATTCCATAAAACCTTTAATTTTTCCCATCTTATACTGTTTTTTCGGTTTGTTGTTTGGCCATCATCTCTAAGGCACGTTTGTAGTCTGTAGGCATCACTTTAATAAACTTTTTAGCCGATTGTGGCCAGTCGTTGAGAATTTCCTCTGCCTTAGGACTTTTGGTATAATCAATATGATTTTGTAAAAGTTCCTGAAGTGTCTCTAAGTCACTTTCTTGCAAATCTTCAAGTTCGACCATTTCCAAGTTGAATTTTTTCTCGTCAAAGGTTCCATCTGCACTGTATAGATAAGCGATACCCCCACTCATACCTGCAGCAAAGTTTCTCCCAAATTCTCCAAGAACAACGGCGATACCTCCTGTCATGTATTCACAGCCGTGATCTCCAATTCCTTCTACTACCGCTTTAGCTCCTGAATTTCGAACACAAAAACGCTCCCCTGCGATCCCGTTAATGTAGGCTTCGCCTTGGGTAGCACCGTAAAGAGCAACATTTCCAATAATGATGTTTTCATGAGGCACAAAAGTTGCCTTTTCAGGAACTTGGGCAACCAAAGTTGCTCCAGAAAGCCCTTTTCCAAAGTAATCGTTTGCTGTTCCTACTACCTTCATATACAGACCGTGAGTGGCAAAGCCTCCAAAACTTTGACCTGCAGTTCCTGTAAACTTTAAGCTTAAGGTTTTATTGGGTAAACCGTCCGCTCCGTGAATTTTAGAAATCTCGTTGCTCAAAATTGCGCCAACGGTTCGGTTGGTGTTTTTGATTCGATATTCTAAATGTTGTTCCTCTTTTCTGTATAAGGCAGGGTGGGCTTGTCTTAAAATATCAAAGTCTAAAACATTTTCTAATTGATGGTCTTGACCGATGGTGTTGCGTTCTTTAACATGAGAGGGAACCTCCGGTTTATATAAGATTTTTGACAAATCAATACCCTGTGCTTTATAGTGCTCAACAGCTTTTTTCATATTTAGCTTTTGAGATTGTCCCACCATTTCGTCCACTGTTCTAAATCCGAGTTCTGCCATGATTTGGCGTAACTCTTCTGCGACAAAGTACATATAGTTGATTACGTGCTCGGGTTTTCCTTTAAAGTTTTTACGCAATTCTGGATCTTGAGTTGCTATTCCAACAGGACAGGTATTGAGGTGGCAAGCTCGCATCATAATACAGCCTGATGCAATGAGTGGAGCAGTCGAAAATCCAAATTCTTCAGCACCAAGCAAGCATGCAATGGCAACATCGCGTCCAGTTTTCATCTGGCCGTCACATTCCAAAACGATTCTACTTCTTAAATCGTTCATTACTAGTGTTTGTTGGGCTTCTGCAATTCCTAATTCCCAAGGAAGACCCGCGTGTTTGAGAGATGTGAGCGGCGAAGCTCCTGTACCTCCATCAAAACCAGAAATTAAGATGACATCCGCTTTGGCTTTGGCAACCCCAGCTGCTATGGTACCTACTCCTACTTCAGAGACTAGTTTTACGTTGATACGTGCCTCTCGGTTCGCATTTTTCAGATCATAGATCAATTGAGCTAAATCCTCAATAGAATAAATATCGTGATGGGGTGGGGGAGATATCAAGCCCACATATGGGGTAGAGTTTCTTACTGAAGCAATATAAGGATTAACCTTAGGTCCGGGAAGTTGTCCTCCTTCACCGGGTTTAGCTCCTTGTGCCATTTTAATTTGAATTTCTTTGGCAGAACTCAAATAGTGGCTGGAAACCCCAAAACGTCCTGAAGCAACTTGTTTGATGGCTGAGTTTTTCCAGTTTCCATCCTGATCGGGTTGGAAACGACGAACGTCTTCTCCTCCCTCTCCTGAGTTACTTTTTCCTCCAATACGATTCATGGCAATGGCCAAATTTTCATGAGCTTCTTGACTAATAGAACCAAGTGACATGGCGCCTGTTTTGAATCGCTTTACGATTTCAGTCCAAGGCTCTACTTGATCGATTGGAATGGGATCAAAACTAGAAAATTCAAACAGCCCTCTCAGGGTCATGAGCTTTTCATTTTGTTCGTTGATCATTTTTGCGAAAGCATCGTAGCTTTCGGGCTTATTTTGTCGAACAGCTTGTTGAAGGGAAGCTATGGTTTGTGGATTAACCACATGTGCTTCACCGTCTCTTCTCCAGCGGTAATCTCCTCCAATTTCTAAAGGAAGTCCTAGGTTGGATTCATGAACATAGGCCTTGGAATGACGGCTGTTGATTTCTTTTTCAATTTCATAGAGGCCAATTCCTTCAATTCGTGTTGCCGTATTGCAGAAAAAACGATTGATTAATTTTTCAGACAGTCCTAAAGCTTCAAAAATCTGTGATCCTCGATAAGAGTGTAAGGTTGAAATTCCAATTTTATTCATCACCTTAATGATCCCTTTGGCAATTGCTTTGTTAAAGTTTTCAATGGCCTTATTAGCTGGTAATGCGATGTTGCCTTCTTTTGATTGGTGAAGGATGATTTCATTAACCATGTAGGGATTAATTGCACTTGCTCCATAGCCAAAGAGTAATGCAAAATGGTGCGGTTCTCTAGGCTCAGCAGATTCAATAATGATCCCAAATTTTGATCGCTTTTTAAGACGTTTAAAGGCATGGTGGGTATGTGAAGTGGCCAATAACATGGGTATAGGCGCCATAGCAGGGGAAACTCCACGATCTGACAATATGATGATGTTAGCACCATTATCCAGGGCCTTTTCAATCGACTTGATCATGTCCTCTAAGGCATTTTCAAGCCCATTTAACCCCGTATTTACTTCGTAAAGGGTGGATATGGTTTCGGTTTTAAAGTCTTGGTGCTGTATGAATTTTATTTTATCTAAATCTTCATTTGAAATGACAGGATTCTGAATGTTTAATTTTTTCGCATGATCTGGAGTGATGTCAAAGAGGTTGTACTCACTTCCAATACTCAAGCTAGTGTCAGTTACGATTTCTTCGCGTATTCCATCTAAAGGTGGATTGGTTACTTGCGCGAAAAGCTGTTTAAAATAGTTATACAACAACTGTGGGCGCTGGGACAATACTGCTAAAGGCGTATCCGTTCCCATAGAGCCAATGGCTTCTTTACCCTCAACACTCATAGGAGTGATGATGGTTTTTAGATCTTCTTGAGTGTACCCAAAAATTCGCATTCGAGTTTCAAAACCTTCATCTTCAGTGGGAGTTATATTCCCGGTGTAAGGAATCTCTTTGAGCGGGAGTAGGTTTTCGTCTAACCATTCTTGATAAGGACGTTTACTGGTAACTTCCTTTTTGATTTCTTCATCTTCGATGATACGACCCTCGTCCATGTTTACTAAAAACATTTTACCAGGCTCTAATCGACCGTGTCGTTCAATATTTTCAGGAGCGATATCCAATACACCCGTTTCAGAAGACATGACTACGTAGCCGTCTTTCGTTACAGAGTATCGTGAAGGGCGAAGTCCATTTCGGTCTAATAAGGCACCGATAAATTTACCGTCGGTGAAAGGAATTGAAGCGGGTCCATCCCAGGGCTCCATAATGCAAGCATTGTATTTGTAAAAGGCTTTTTTACCCTCATCCATTGAAGTGTGTTTTTCCCAAGCTTCAGGGACAAGCATCATCATGACTTCTGGTAAAGAACGGCCTGTGGCCAATAGAAGTTCAACGACCATATCCATGGATGAAGAATCTGATTTTCCTGGAAGTATGACAGGCAATATTTTTTTTATGTCAGGACCAAAGAAATCACTTGCTAATAGTTCTTCTCTGGCTTGCATTCTGCTAACGTTACCTCGGTAGGTGTTAATTTCACCATTATGGCACATGTAGCGGAAGGGCTGAGCCAAATCCCAGGTTGGGAAGGTGTTGGTAGAAAATCGTTGATGTACCAAGGCCAGTCGAGTAACCACGGCAGGGTCAGACAAATCTTTATAGTACCCTTTAATGTCTTCTGGGATCAAAAGTCCCTTGTAAATCAAGGTATGCGTTGAAAGACTTGGGAGGTAAAAGTAAGTGGCTTCCGAGAGTTTAGAATTCGAAATGGTGTGTTCAGCAATTTTACGTGCGCAAAAAAGTTTGATATTGAATTCGTGATCTGATAAATTGTCTGATCCACGGTCAATAAAAACCTGCATGATGTGGGGTTCGGTTTGTGCCGCAATAGTTCCAACCACGTCAGGGTTAACCGGAACTTTTCTCCACCCTAAAATTTCAAGTCCTTGTTTTTTAATTTCTGATTCAAAAACACCAATACAATAGCTTCTTTGGTTTTCTTTTTTGGGTAAGAAAACCATTCCTACTGCATACTGGTGCAATGCGGGTAATTTAAAATCACATTGAGTAACTAGGAAATCATGTGGTATTTCAATTAAAATACCTGCTCCATCACCGGTTTTACCATCTGCACTTACCGCACCACGATGCTCTAGTTTGTCTAGAATATCAAGGGCTTTGTGTATGATGTCATTGGTTTTTTTACCCTGAAGGCTGCAGATGAAACCTGCGCCGCAGTTATCGTGTTCGTTTTCAGGGTTATAGAGTCCTTGTTTTGCTGGCAACATAAAATGTGTTTTTTTGAAGGATAACAAAAATAAGAATCCATTTGCTTCTACTGTGTTTTTGCGATATCAAAATCTTGCTTCCTAATGATTTCGTAATTTAAACTCGAATTAATGCTTTAATTCGTATTTTACAAGATAAAAATTATATAAAACTTAATTTTAACGTCCTTTGTGGTACAAGTTTGAAATTTGAAGTCAAAATATAAAATTATTGGAGCTATGTCAGGAACCTCATTGGACGGTTTGGACTTAGTGTGTGCTACTTTTGAAAAAAAGACAGCTTGGGAGTTTGAAATTTTAAAAGCAACTACCTATGCCTACACGTCTGAATGGAAAGAAACCTTAGCGCAATTAAACCAATACAGCCCAAAGAAAATCAAGGATATTGAGAAAGAATACATTTGTTTATTGGCAGACAAGATTTTAGATTTCACAACTGATTTAGACGGTATTGATTTTGTCAGCTCCCATGGGCATACCGTTTTTCATCAACCGGACAAGGGTATCACACTTCAAATTGGAAATAGCGTTGATTTATCTAGGCTTATAAATTTACCAGTAGTCTGTGACTTTAGAACGCAAGATGTTGCTTTGGGTGGACAAGGGGCACCTTTGGTACCTATTGGGGATTTGTATTTATTTAAGTCGTTTTCTGCATGCTTAAATTTGGGTGGGTTTGCCAATGTGTCAAAGAAAAAGGGTTTTGAAGTATCTGCCTATGATGTCTGTGCTGTAAACACAGTACTTAATAAATTAGCGAAAGAAAAAGAGTTAGATTTTGACCCAGAGGGCTCTTTGGCCCAGTCTGGCAAAAATATTCCAGAGCTTTTTGAAGCACTAGAGTCCTTGAATTTTTATACTAAAAAGGCACCGAAATCACTCGGTATAGAATGGGTAATTCAAGAAGTTTTCCCAATTTTAGACCGGTTTGCAAATGAAACATTAGAGGATCGTATTCATACCTACACGCGTCATGTAGCAAAACAAATAGGGGAACGTTTTACGGCAAAGGATACTGTGCTTATCAGTGGTGGAGGGGCAAAGAATTTGTATTTAATAGCAGCAATTCGAAGTTATAGTGATGCTAGTTTTACGATTCCTAAAGTTGAAATTATTGATTTTAAAGAAGCTTTAATTTTTGCCTTTCTAGGGCTTTTACGCAAGCAAAATAAGATTAACTGTTTGTCTTCTGTCACAGGAAGTTCAAAGGACCATTGCAGTGGTCAGATTTTTTATCCAGAGAAATGAAGGAAGCGGGAGAGATTTTTATATTTTAGCTATCAAACTAATTTGAATTTATGGAAACCCTTATTATCTCCCTTTTTGTTTTGGGATATTTAGCCATAACGCTTGAACACAATCTCAAAGTAGATAAACTGATTCCAGCTTTGGCCATGATGGCATTGATGTGGGCAATTATTTCTTTAGCCCATTTGCCTGTTTTTGATGTGAATACTGAACTGAAAGAATTAGAGCCAAGTCATATAGACGAGATTTTGTTACACCACCTTGGTAAAACTGCCGAAATCATTATTTTCCTTCTTGGAGCGATGACCATTGTTGAGATCATAGATTATTTCAATGGTTTTTATACCATTAAAAATTTCATTAAAACGAGGAGTAAAAAAGGCTTATTATGGATTTTTGGGATACTTGCATTTATTTTATCTGCTATTATTGACAATCTTACGGCAACCATTGTTTTGATTACCATATTACAAAAGGTAATCCATCAGCGCGATACCAGACTGTGGTTTGCGGGGCTTATTATTATATGTGCAAATGCTGGTGGGGCCTGGTCTCCAATTGGAGATGTAACTACTACCATGCTTTGGATTGGGGATAAGGTCACTACTTTAAAACTGATCAGTTATGTGCTTGTTCCATCAATTGTTTGTTTTGTGCTTCCTGTGGGTATTGCCTCCTTACTACCGGCTTTTCAAGGGGAAATTGATGAAGTAAAAGAAGATGCAGCTGTAGAAACACATAAGCGTGGTGGAACGATGTTGTATTTAGGGTTGTCTGCAATAGTTTTTGTCCCTGTTTTTAAAACACTAACACACCTTCCTCCTTATGTGGGAATGATGTTGTCTCTTGCTGTAGTGGCAACATTTGCTGAAATTTTCAGTAAAGCTAAAATCAATATTACCTCGTTTGACGAAGAAAGCGACGCACACCAAACTGCGAGCCCAGTTCATAAATCACTGTCGAAAATTGAATTGCCAAGTATCTTATTTTTCTTAGGGATCTTACTGGCTGTAGCAGCACTAGAATCATTAGGCTTGCTCTTTAATTTTGCAGAAGGATTGAACGAAGCCATACCCAATACTGATGTGGTAGTTGGTTTATTGGGAATAGGTTCAGCGGTGATTGATAACGTTCCTTTGGTAGCAGCCAGTATGGGAATGTTTTCTATGGGGACAGATGATCCAGTTTGGCACCTGATAGCTTATTCTGCAGGAACTGGTGGGAGTATGCTGATTATAGGTTCTGCTGCAGGTGTAGTAGCAATGGGAATGGAAAAAATCGACTTTTTTTGGTATCTGAAAAAGATCGCTTGGTTGGCCTTTGTAGGTTTTTTGGGCGGATTTATCGCCTTCGTTCTTATTCGGGATTTTATATTATAAATACTAAGGAACAGAATTTTTTATCGAAATGTTCGTTCATACTATATAAAAAGAATTTGTAGTCTATGGCACCCTTTTATTTTCAAAATCCCGCACCTTTACAAACTGAGAAAACACTCTCCTTAATTGAGCTTATTAAAAATGGAGGTTTAGGAGGGCAACTCATTATTGGATTGCTTTTTGTGTTGCTGTTGATGGTGGCTTATATTTATTTCGAAAGATTATTTGCCATTCGTTCTGCAGTTAAAGTAACCCCCAACTTTATGCCTCAAATTCGTTCGTTTGTGATGAATGGAAAACTAGACGGTGCCCAGCAATTATGTATTCAAGAAAATGTTCCTGTAGCCCGTTTAATTTCCAAGGGACTTTCTCGCATCGGACGCCCCCTAGATGATATCAATACGGCCATAGAAAATGCAGGTCGGTTGGAAGTGTATCAATTAGAAAAAAACATCAGTATTTTGGCAACAATATCTGGAGTAGCTCCGATGTTAGGTTTTTTAGGAACGGTAATTGGAATGATTCTCTCCATTTTTGAAATTTCAAATGCTGGAGGAAATATAGACATGCAACTATTGGCTGATGGACTTTATACTGCCATGACAACAACTGTAGCTGGACTAATCGTAGGTATAGTTGGTTACATATGCTTTAATCATTTAGTAGTAAAAATAAACAAAGCTGTTTATCAAATGGAAGCTTCTAGTTTAGAGTTTTTAGACTTACTCAACGAACCTGCTTAAACCATGAAACTCAAAGGAAGAAATCAAATTAAACCAGAATTTAATATGTCGTCCATGACGGATGTCGTCTTCTTGTTGTTGATTTTTTTTATGATTGCTTCTACATTGGCAAAACAACTAAATACTATTGAAGTAAAATTGCCGCAGGGAGAGGGTAAAACTGAAAATCGAAATACAGTTGCCGTAACAATTACTGACGGAGGAAGATTTTACATTGATGAGGACCGAGTTGCTAAAAATAGTTTAGAAACTCGATTGATCAGTTCACTAGGAAACGGAACCCTCCCTTCAATTGTTTTAAGAGCAGAAAAAAAAGTAGCTATTCAAGAGGTTGTATATGTAATGAATATTGCAAACAAAAACGGAATCAAGGTCGTCTTGGCGGTTGACACTCCTTAAGTTAGGCAAGAAATGAAAATGCTAAATACACCACATAAAAAAAAATCTGCTGGACTAACTGCAGTTATTGGAGTCCTACTTTTACTCTTGTTTTTTATGTTAGGACTTACCTATTATGACCCTCCAATCAGTTATGGAATGGAAGTCAATTTTGGCACCTTAGCTCAAGGAAGTGGAGCAGTGCAGTCAACTGAGCGTGTCCAAACAATTGAGCAAAAAGAAGAAAAGCCTGTAGCGGTTGAGAAACAAGTGGAATCAGTCCCACCTGAGCAAAGTAATGTAGAACCCGTTAAGGAGGTTTTGACAGAAAAGGAATCTACCGTTTCTATTCCTGAAAAGAACGAAGAAAAACAGTCCGTAGAGCCAGTAACTGAAGAAAAGGAGCCTGAAGTAAAACCAGAACCTGTTAAAGAAGTTCCAAAGGTTTCAGAAGCAACCAAGAGCGTGGTTTCAAATTTATTAAAAAATAAAACCGAAGAAGGTGAGGATACACAAGGAGAAGGGGACGATTTAGTTCAAGGAGATAAAGGTAAAATTGAGGGGAATCCTTACTCTAGTAGTTATTATAATAATTTTGGTTTAGGTGGTGAAGGAAAAGGATACGGCCTAAATGGTAGAAACCTCCAAAACAATGGTAAAGTTGTTCAAGACTGTAATCAAGAAGGCACTGTGGTAGTTCGTATTACTGTAAATAATAAGGGCGAAGTAATCCAAGCAGAACCGGGAGTAAAGGGAAGTACAAATACCCACCCATGCCTATTGGAGCCCGCAAAAAAAACAGCCTTACTGCATAAATGGTTTCCAGACAGCAATGCACCAAGGGAACAAATTGGCTTTGTAGTCATTCAATTTAAATTAGGGGAATAAAGATTGAAAACATACCAAGACACCTTAGATTGGATGTTTTCAAAACTTCCAATGTATCAAAGACTAGGTAAAGCAGCCTATAAGCCTGGTATGGAAAGTATGATGACTTTAGATGCTTATCTTGACAAGCCGCATCAGTCTTTTAAATCAATTCATGTTGCCGGGACTAATGGAAAAGGATCTACCTCTCATCTTATTGCATCTGTCCTGCAGAGTGCAGGATATAAAGTAGGTCTTTATACCTCGCCACATTTATTAGATTTTAGAGAGCGTATTAAAATCAATGGAGTTCATATTGGAGAACAAGAGGTCATTCGGTTTGTTGAACGGCATCAAGATTATTTTGAATCAAACAAGACCTCATTTTTTGAAATGACCGTGGGCATGGCATTTGACTGTTTTAAATCTGCAAAAGTGGATTACGCCATCGTGGAAGTAGGTTTAGGAGGACGTTTAGATGCAACGAATGTCATTACTCCTATTCTTTCTGTAATTACAAACATAGGGCTGGATCATATGGATTTTTTGGGGACTACACGTGCTCAAATAGCTGCGGAGAAAGCAGGGATTATCAAAGATTCAATTCCTGTGGTTGTTGGAGAACAAGATGAGGAAACACAAGGTGTTTTTGAAGATGTTGCAAAGCGTAATTCTGCCCCTTTATTTTTTGCTGAATCCCTTGAAACGATATGGGAAACTGATTTAAAAGGAAGTTATCAAAACCATAATATTCGTACTGCTCTAAATGCTTTAACCCATCTTTCAGACGAAAAAATTGACCCTATTTCTATACGGCAAGGTTTAGGGAATGTCGTTTCTAATACTGGGTTTCAGGGACGTTGGCAAGTCATTTCAGAAAAACCAAAAATAGTATTAGATGTAGGTCATAACAAAGAAGGACTGTCATTAATTGTTGAACAACTTCAAGAGATGAGTTACAATCAGCTTCATGTTGTATTAGGTTTTGTTAAAGGGAAAAATCCAAATGAATTGATTTCACTTTTTCCAAAAGCAGCTCAATTTTACCTTTCAAGCCCAAAAATTGATCGTGCTTACCCTTTAGATAGATTAAAAGTAGAGTTAAAGGATAGCAAACCTAAAATATTGTTTTTTGATACTGTTTCGGACTCTTATCAACATGCCCAGGCTAAAGCATTACAAAATGATATGGTATTAGTTTGTGGTAGTACATTTGTGGTAGCAGAGGTTTTGAGTTACCTTGAAGATGAAAAGCTTTAAAAAATGAGGATGAATAGTAGGGAATTAGTTGAGATATTTTATATTTGCCATCTCATTGAAAAAACAATGGGCGCTTAGCTCAGTTGGTTCAGAGCACCTCGTTTACACCGAGGGGGTCGGGGGTTCGAATCCCTCAGCGCCCACCACTTCAAAAGAGTTCCTTTTTTAAGGAGCTCTTTTTTTTTGATCCATTCCAACAGCTTTCTTTCGTTAATATTTTAACAATACTTTAAGGCCACTACATGTAACTTTTTGTTCCTCAAGCAGTCTTATAAGTAGATTTGGTTTTAATAATCTGCCCGTAATTATTTTTCATTTTGATAATTAGTTTTGATTGTTTGTAAAAAAGTTGGGAAACGGGCAGATTTTTTTTCACTCAATTTTATCTTAGAATTAAAAACAATACATTAGATAAAATTTATACAGTGAAAAAAATTGAAGTTACTGATCGACTTTCCTTTTTAATTTTAAGTGTTTTTTATTGTCTTACTTTTTTAGTTGGTTATTTGTATGTTTCAGAGCGTAAAAATTCAGATGAAAAGAAACTCGCTGATTCTAAAAAATTAATCCATTTAGTACTTATAGAGTTCCAGCCTTCAATGAGTTCAAACGATTTGCAGTTGGTTGCTGACGCTGCATACAGTCTTCAACAAATTGAGGGAGTTGAGCAGTTAAATTTTGGAGAAAACACCTCGCCTGAGGGACTCAATAAAGGCTATACCCACAGTCTTACTATGAAATTTAGTACTGCAGAAGATAGAGACAGTATTTATCTGCCTCATCCTATTCATCAAAAATTTGTGAAATTATTTGTTCCTTTTACAGAATCAGTATTGGTTTATGACTACTGGGAATAAGCAGTTTTAGGCGCCGACTAATTTCTTAATTTTAGCTTGCTCTTCTTTTGCTAATTCTGGGTCTACAAGAATACGGCCACTGTGTTCGTCCATAATAATTTTGCTTCTAGAAGCAATTTCAAGTTGTACTTGAGGGGGGATGGAAAAGTAAGACCCGCCAGATGCACCTCTTTCTACAGGTACAACAGCTAATCCATTTTTCACATTACCTCTTATGCGTTTGTAGGCAAGGATTAGTCGTTCTTCAATTTGTTTTTCAAACTCAGAAGATTTTTTCTGTAGTAAGTCTTCTTCTTTGTGAGTTTCTTTTAAGATTGCGTCAAGTTCACCTTTTTTTGCTTTCAGGTGTGCATTTCGTTCTTCTAGACGTTCGTTGATACCGTATTGCGCTTCTTGTTTTTGTTCAATTCGTGCTTTGTGTTCTTTGATTTTCTTTTCAGCCAATTGAATTTCAAGCTCTTGGAACTCTTGCTCTTTAACGATAGAATTGTATTCTCTGTTGTTACGAACATTTTTAAGTTTCTCTTCGTATTTTTTGAGCAATTCTTTTGCGGTTTCGATAGTTTGCTTGTGCTCTACAATCTCGTGTTCGTCTTCTTTAATTTCGTTTTTGACTTTGTCAAGCCTGGTGTTAAGCCCTGCAATTTCATTCTCTAGGTCTTCAACTTCTAAAGGAAGTTCTCCCCTTAAATTTTTGATTTCATCGATTCGAGAGTCGATAAGTTGTAAGTCATACAGAGCTCTCAATTTTTTCTCGACGGATACTTCAGTTTTTTTTGCCATAATTAAAAATAATTAACAGGGTTTGTTTTTGTGCGTGATAAAACGACTGCAAAATTAGGCATTTTTTTGGTAAGATGATCAATTATCAAATTTTTGGTAAACTGCTCACTTTCATAATGCCCAACATCAATGAGAAGCAGGTCTTTTCCGCCTTCATAAAATTGATGGTATTTGAGATCTGCTGTAATGAATACATCTGCTTTTTGTTGTTTTGCATTTGGGATGGCAAAACTTCCGGAGCCTCCTAAAACTGCGATAGTTTTAATTTCTTTTCCTGTCAAAGGGCTATGGCGGATGGCCTCAGGATTGAGTTTGTTTTTTATGTAATCTAAAAAAGCAACTTCTTTCATCGGCTGATTTAGAGTTCCTATTCTACCCATCCCAATAGTGGCTAAAGTATTGTCAAGACAGAAAATTTCATAGGCTACATTTTCATAGGGGTGGGCTTGCAGTAAAGCATTTTCGATTGGGTGCTTTAAATGGGATTCAAAGACTACTTGAATTTGTGTTTCATTGACTTGTTTTTTTTCTAAGGGCTTGCCAATATGTGGGGTACTGGCCTCATTTCCTTTAAAATTTCCCTTACCTTCAAAAGTAAAACTGCACTCTGAATAGTTTCCAATTGCTCCAGCCCCAGCTTGATGTAAAGCATCTAGAACGGCCTCACGATATTCTGTAGGAACATAGGTGCTAAGTTTTTTTATACTTGAGGCTTTGGGAATCAAGACCTTACTCGTTCGAACCCCGATTTTATCGATAAGAATTTTATTTACCCCTTCAGGGTGATTGTCTAAGCGTGTGTGCAAGGCAAAAATAGCAATGTTATTTTGAATGGCTTTTAATACCACTCGTTCAACATAATCGGATCCTGTTATTTTTTTTAAGCCTGAAAAAATTATGGGATGGAAGCATACAATCATATTGCATTTTTCTTGTATTGCTTCATCTACTACTGCTTCAATACAATCTAAACTTACTAGGATACCAGTACACTCCTTTGAAGCTGATCCAACTAAAAGTCCTGCATTGTCAAATTCTTCTGCATAAGCTGGAGGAGCCCACTGATCTAGTATATTGATGATGTTTTTAATCGTTGCCATAGAACCGAATGATCACAAATATAATATTTATCTTCATGGGCATGAATAAGTGGCGAATATTACTCTTTCCTTTCAGTCTGATTTACGGAGCGATCATTATAGTTCGCAATAAATTATTTGATTGGAATGTATTGGATACACATCAGATAGGAATCCCCAGTATTGGAGTTGGAAACTTGTCAGTAGGAGGAACAGGAAAATCTGTCGTCATTGACTTTCTGATTACAAATTTTAAAAAAGAGTTTGATATTGCTGTGTTGAGCAGGGGATATGGTCGTACAACAAAGGGAGTTATTGTTGCGGACGAATTGAGTTCTGCAGCCACCATAGGAGACGAACCATTTCAATTTTTCATGAAACATCAAGGAATTGATGTTGTAGTTGCTGAAGAACGCATAAACGGTCTTCAAAAGTTGAATGAAATAAAACCTCAGTTGGACCTACTCCTTTTAGATGATGTGATGCAGCATCGTTATGTTGCTCCTTCTGTACTTATAATGACTACAACTTATGAGAAACCCTATTTTTCGGATTGGCTGATGCCTGTTGGAAAATTAAGAGAAGTCAAATCAGGTGCACAAAGAGCACAGATAATTTTGGTAACCAAATCACCGGAAGAATTGTCAGAGGAAAATATAAAATCAATTACTGAAAAATTCAACTTGACTTCCTCCCAAAAACTATTTTTTACCAAAATAAGATACAGTGCAGTAATTCAGAATCACCTAATGAAAATTAAAGTGGAAGAGCTAAAAGAGCCTTTTATACTTGTTACAGGAATAGCAGATCCGAGCACTTTGGTCAATCATCTAGAAACAAAGGGTTTAAACTTCAAGCATCTTGAATTTTCTGATCATCATTTATTTACACCGAATGATGTTGCGAAAATCACCAAAATACAACAGGGTGGAAAAGTAGTCACAACTGAGAAGGATTATACACGCTTGAGCCCTCTTATGGGAAAAGAAAATTTATTTTACTTACCGATAGAGATGGAGTTTCTTAATCCAGAGATGGCAACTCAATTTATGGAATACCTAAAGCAAAAAACTCAGATCAATTAAGCAATGTGCTTGTGTGCTTTATAAGAGGATCGAACTAGAGGACCACTTTCTACGTGTCTAAACCCTAAGTCCAAAGCGAAAACTTCGAGTTTTTTAAATACGTCTGGAGTGATAAATTGTTGAACAGGTAGGTGTTTTTTGCTGGGTTGTAAATACTGTCCAATAGTAACTACATCTACATTTGCTTTTCTCAAGTCGTGAAGGGCTTCCATAACCTCTCCCTCTTGTTCACCCAGTCCTAACATAATTCCAGATTTAGTGCGTTGAATTCCTGCTTCTTTTAGATAGTGAAGTACTTCAAGACTGGTGTCGTATTTGGCTTGAACCCTTACTTTTCGAGTCAATCTTCTTACAGTTTCAATATTATGTGAAACGACTTCTGGTGCAACTTTTACAATTCGGTCGATATTTCTTGTATTTCCTTGAAAATCTGGAATTAGAGTTTCCATTGTTGTTTGAGGGCTTATTCTTCTCACAGCATTTACTGTTTCTGCCCAAATGATGGATCCCATATCTTTTAAGTCATCACGGTCTACAGAGGTAATCACTGCGTGTTTGATGTTCATTATTTTAATGGAATTTGCAACTTTTTCTGGCTCAGCCCAATCTACAGCGCTTGGTCTTCCAGTTTGAACACCACAAAACCCACAAGATCGAGTACAAACATTTCCCAAAATCATAAAAGTAGCAGTTCCTTCTGCCCAGCATTCTCCCATATTTGGGCAGCTACCGGAGGTACAAATTGTATTTAATTTATATTTATCTACTAGACTTCTAAGCTCAGTGTATTTTTTCCCTGTAGGAAGTTTTACACGAATCCAGTCTGGTTTTTTTTGATGCTTAATTTCTTTTTCTTGTACCTCCATCATCTTTCTTTTGTGCAAAGATACAAACTCTTATTTAGAGACTCAAAAGATAAAAGAGCGTAAATCCAGTTAAGAATAAGATCCCAATAACACTTAAAATTTGCATCCCTTTTTTGGGCTTGTATTCTTTTGGCATGGCTTTACTCATTACCAATCGGTAATTTAGAAAAGAATAGAGTGGGGCAGTTAAAAATGAAAGGACGGTAGCAATTTGAACCAATTGACCCATTTCTGAAAGTAGAAAAAGAAAAATCCCAGCAGTACCCAGGGTCAGTATAGCCATCCATGGCAGGTAGTAGTTTCTTTCTTTTTGGAACAGGAGTTGAATTGTTTTTGACATTGCTCTTGGAGAAGCGTCTAGAGTGGTTAACGTGGTACTTAACATTGTTGTAAATGCAGCAACCCCAATAATCCCATAAGCGGCTTGACCCAAGTTGGAGGTGTAAAGTTCTATAAGTTGTTGAGCAAAGACCCCACCTTGATTTGAAAATTGTGAGCCAGAACCAAACATAACCAATGCCCCTAATCCGAGGAAACAAAGTGCTAATATGATGGTAGCGATATAGCCAACATTAAAATCAAAAAGACTATCCTTTAAGGTGTTATTAGTCTGGGTTTTATTTTTTTCTAGGGTCCAAATAGAATGCCAAATTGAGATATCAAGCGGAGCTGGCATCCATCCTAAAAAAGCAATTAAGAAAAGTAAGCCGGAGGATTCCGGAAAAACCTGTTGAAAGGAAAGTGGAGTGTCGTTTTTTACAAGGGCAACACTTACTGCTAAAACACTGCTGATAGCCAAAGTTACCATGATGATTTTGATCAACTTATCTAGCCACTGGTATTTTCCTAGAATGAGGATTACACTACACGATAGCGTAATGATAATTCCCCAGCTAACGAGGTCAGAGGTCAATCCAAATAAGGTTGAAGCCAGACCTGCAGTCACAATAGTTACTGCGCTTTGTATGGTAAACATTGTGGCTAGATTTAAAATAAAATAAGCCCATAAATAGCCTTTTCCTAATTTGTAGTAACCATCCAAAAGGGTTTCCCCGGTAGCTTGAGCATAACGAGGACCGTATTGAAAGAAAGGATATTTGAATAAATTTATGAGTAGAAGAGCCCATACCAGTCCCCATCCAAAATCAGCACCAGCACGTGTTGATTGCACCAGGTGTGAAACTCCTATTGCTGCTCCTGCAAACAAAAGCCCTGGTCCCAACTGGGATAGTCTAAATTTACTCACGATCTAGTTTGTTTGCTAGCATTTTTTTTGCTCTAAATAACTTCACTCTTACTGTCGAAGCAGATTCATTTAGTGCCTCTTCAATTTCTTTTAAGGACAAATCATCAAAATAGCGCAGCTTTAGTATTGTTCTGTAGTCTTTTTTTAAAGACTTGATTTGAAATAGAACATGATCTAAATTTTGGTTTGAAATTAAGAGTTCTTCTGGAGAAGGATCGCGACTTGAAATGTCGTGAGAATTAAAGTCAGCAAATTGATCTGTATTTTCAGACTGTTTTCTTGAGCTACGAAATTTGTCAATATGATGATTTTTAGCAATGGTCATTATCCACGAAACAAAAGCCAGTTTATTGTCAAAACTACCTATTCGATCAAAAGCTTTGGAGAAGGTTTCTATAGTCAATTCCTCTGCTTTGTTAGGATCTGAAGTTCTTGAAACTAAGAAGGCATAAATAGGATCCCAATATTTATTAAAAAGTATATTGAAAGCAAGTTGATCGTTTGCTTTAGCTTTTTCAATAATTTCCTTTTCCAAATACATTGAACCAAGTAGCTCCTTAATTGTTGAGTGTAGCTGGATTTTTACATTCCGTTTCTTCTGGCATTTTACCGCACATTCCGCAAGGTTGGTTATCCTTATTTAAAAATGGACTTTGGCTTGCACAAGTACCTGCAAACTCTCCATTTTTTTTACCCCATATCTTGATTGAAATCCCTGCGAAAGCAAGAAATAATAAAACAAAAGTGATTAAAAATAACTCCATGAATCTATAAATTTGTTTACAAAAATACTAATCTTTAATTGAATTGACTTTAGCCCATGGCCCTGTAAGAAAAATCTTACAAACAAAACCCCTCTTAAAAATCCTATTACTGCATTAAAATTACCATAGATGACAAAATTTGAACCCTTTATAAGCAATGTTAAGAGGGGAACACTTTTAATTTCATCTTTGGCAACAGCAACTAATATTGCCCCAAACTAAATTATAAATGTTCATGCAGCTAAAACCCCAAACCCGAATATTTGAAACACTTACAAGCTCAGAGTTGATCATTCTTAGATCTATTGCTCTGGGCTTAGGGTGTGATACCATTAGAGATTTATTAGAAATTTCAAAAGAAACTTACGAAAGTCATTGTCAGAGTTTATTTCAAAAACTTCAAGTATGTAACGCCTATGCAGCAGTACAAAAAGCATATTACAACAATCTATTGAAGAATAAGGAGTACACCCCTGAAAAGGTAAAAAGTTGTGCTTTAAAATTTGCTCATGAATACGAGGAACGGATTAATTCTAGCGGAAAAAATCCCAAAAAAACAATTTGGGAATTGTACGATATGCTTTTAGAATTTCACAATCAAGTTGAATCAAGCTTAATGAAGGTTTAAAAAGAAATCCCACCGAAGCGGGATTTAAGAATTCATCTACGGCATTTAGCCTTATTGTGATAAGATTGAACAGCCAAAATATAAAAAAAAATTAATATGCCAAATTTACTAGGACTTTCAATTGATGTGAATGCGATCGGTTGGGCATTGATGGATGCTGATACCAAAAAGATTGTTTCCATGGGGAGTCGTATTTTTCCTGTTGCATGTGAAAACTATGGTTCAGGGAAAAGAGAATTGTCAAAGCGTGCATATAAAAGAGTTAAACGAACTACTCGACTTCGATACCAGAGAAAGAGAAAAAGGAAAATTAGCGTTTTAAGTATATTGGTTCAAAACGGAATGTGCCCCATTTCCGAAAAGGCACTCATGAAATTTAAAAAGGAGAAATCGTTTCCTCAAGAAGAACTCAAGGCATGGTTTCAAATCAATCCCTATGAACTTCGTGCAAAAGCATTAAATGAGCCATTGGATTTATTTGAATTGGGACGTATTTTTTATCAAATTACACTGCGACGGGGCTTTCCCGTTTCAGAAAGAAATAGAGGGAAAAAAGAGAATACTATGTATTTTGGCTCACCCGTACAAGATCGGATTGGGATTAATCATACCCTAAGACAGATACAAAACAGGACTTTAGGGGACTATTTAAACTCACTACTTCCCAAAGAAAAGGAAACGTATCGTTTCACCCATGAGCGCCTTAGAAATCGTTATTTGACCAGAGAGATGTTTCAGGAGGAATTGCACCAAATTTGGGAGCATCAACAGCAATTCCATGCTCAACTCACTCCTGAATTGAAAACTGCCTTAATTGGAAATTTAAATAATACACCAAATGAAAAAGGTGCAATCTTTTTTCAGAGACCTCTAAAGTCCCAAAAGTTTAGGATTGGACGGTGTCCTTTTGAACCACAAAAGCCAAAGTGTTGCGTTTCAAGTTTAACATTTCAAGAACTACTTGCATATCGTTGGGCAAATTCTTTAAAAAGAAATGGCGAATTCCTTTCTCCTAGGGATCGGAATACTGCAATAGATTTTTTTATGACGCATAAGCGATTTGATTTTAAAAGAATCATTAATCTTCTGGAAAACTCAGAAGGACATTTCAATATAAATGACAATGAAATTATTAAGGGTTCTTTTATCAATGCATCCTTATCACATCCTCAACTATTTGGTTCTTCTTGGTTCAAGTTAAGTGAAAAAGATCAGGAGGATATCTGGCACAACCTCTATTTCTTTAACGATGAATCAAAACTGAGGACTTATTTTATTCATCGCTGGGGATTTGATGAATACCAAGCTAAAAAAATCGCATCACTTCAGTTGGAT
>CBFHJD010000024.1:0-31809 GCA_965656215.1 Flavobacteriaceae bacterium | reverse complement strand
ATGGCAAGTCATACCGATTTTAACACAATGAATAATTTAGCGGCTCAGGTACCCATTGGAAGTGACGATTTGATTAATTTGCCTTTTGGAAATGGGGCAGAGCGTATGCTTTACAATAAAACGCCTGGAGCGCAATTTTCTAACTTAAATTTAAATCTGCATCAACAAGGACATTTGTTCCGTGCTGCTCTAGAGGGAATCGCCTTTTCTTTTGCTTATGGTATGGAAATCATGCAAGAGGATGATTTAAACATTGGTGTAGTACGAACAGGAAATGACAACTTGTTTCGTTCGGAAATTTTTGCGACTACAGTAGCGAGCTTAATCGGTCAGCCCATTCAAATATACAATACAACAGGAGCTGTAGGAGCTGCACGAGCAGCGGCAATTCAGACTGGAGGTTTAGAGGCCTATAGTCAAAGTGTCTCATCTATTGATAAAGTGAGTGAGGTCAGCCCAGTACAAAAGAATGAAGCCTACCTAACGGCTTACCACAAATGGAAATTAGAATTAAAAAATAAACTAGAGAATTTAAACGAATAATTATGATTATTACAGGAGACAAAGAGTATTACAAAGGCATTAAAGCCATCTCATACGAAGGAAAAGAGTCTGACAACCCTTTTGCTTTTAAATATTATAACCCCGATCAGGTAGTTGCAGGTAAAACCATGCGCGAACATTTCAGATTTGCGATCGCATACTGGCATAGTTTCTGTGGTCAGGGCGGAGATCCGTTTGGTCCCGGTACCCAGCAGTTTCCTTGGGATCAAGCTTCAGAACCTATTCAACGTGCCAAGGACAAAGCCGATGCCGCTTTTGAGTTAATTACAAAATTAGGATTTGACTATTTCTGTTTTCACGATGTGGATTTGGTGGATGAAGCACCAACGCTTGCAGAAAATGAACAACGACTTCAAACCATTGCAGATTATGTTGCCCGAAAGCAAAAGGCCTCTGGAGTAAAATTACTCTGGGGAACTGCCAACTGTTTTTCAAATCCAGCCTATATGAATGGTGCGGCAACCAATCCTGATTTTGATGTGGTTGCGCGTGCAGGTGCTCAAATTAAAATGGCACTGGATACCACCATCGCTCTTGAAGGAGAAAATTATGTATTCTGGGGAGGAAGAGAAGGGTATATGTCACTACTGAATACAGACATGAAAAGAGAATTGGACCACCTGGGCCAAATGTTAATCATGGCTAGAGATTACGCGAGAGGACAGGGCTTTAAAGGAAACTTTTTTATTGAGCCAAAACCGATGGAGCCGATGAAGCACCAATACGATTTTGATGCGGCTACAGCCATTGGATTTTTAAGAGAATACGGTTTGGATCAAGATTTTAAACTCAATATAGAAGTCAATCATGCAACTCTAGCTCAGCATACTTTTGAACACGAACTAGCTGTTGCAGCCAATGCCGGTATGCTAGGCAGTATCGATGCCAATCGTGGAGACAATCAAAATGGATGGGATACCGATCAATTTCCAGTCAATATTTACGAAGTTACAGAAGCCATGCTAGTTTTTCTGAGATCAGGTGGACTTCAAGGTGGAGGAATCAATTTTGATGCAAAATTAAGAAGAAATTCAACGGACTTGGAGGATGTTTTTCACGCCCACATTGGAGGAGCTGATGTATTTGCTAGAGCCCTCTTGACGGCCGAACGAGTCATCAACGATGGTGGAATAGAAAGTCTAAGAAAAGCACGTTATGCTTCCTTTGATCAAGGAGAGGGTCAACGTTTTGAACAAGGGGCTCTTGGTTTGGAAGATCTTTCTAAAATTGCTTTGAGCGGTAAAGCACCAGAGCGTATTAGTGGAAAGCAAGAACGATATGAAAATATACTCAATCAATACCTTTAGAAAAGGACTTACGCGAATAGGAAGCTTAGTCGCTTTAGTATCCTTAGTGAATTGTACTAATGGGGTTACTAAATACCCTGAACCGGTCGTGAAAGAGGGTATGGTGTTTATCCCCGCAGGCGATTTTCAAATGGGAAGTGAAGATGATCAAGCAAGAGCTGATGAGTCACCAATTCACTACGTTCATGTAGATCCTTTTTGGATGGATCAGACCGAAGTAACCAACGCGCAATTTAAAGCTTTTGTTGATGCTACTGGGTACATCACTACGGCAGAAAAAAAGCCTGATTGGGAGGAATTAAAAAAAGAACTTCCTCCAAACACGCCAAAACCTGCTGATTCTTTACTCCAAGCTGCTTCGTTAGTTTTTGAAGCAACAGATGGCCCTGTCAATTTAAATGATTTTGGAGCCTGGTGGCAATGGAAACCTAAAGCGAGTTGGAGACAACCTAAAGGAAAGGGGAGCTCAATTGAAAATAAATTAGATCATCCTGTAGTTCATATATCCTGGTATGACGCACAAGCTTATGCAGCTTGGGCTGGAAAGCGACTACCTACAGAGGCAGAATGGGAATGGGCTGCTAGCGGAGGCGAGAAAGATAGCAAATACCCATGGGGTGATGAACCCATTACCAAAGGGACTGTGAAAGCCAATGCCTGGGAAGGAAACTTCCCATATCAAAACGCTCTTAAAGATCAGTTTTTTTATACGGCTCCAGTGAGCTCATTTGAACCCAATCCTTTTGGTCTCTATGATATGGCGGGAAATGTATGGGAATGGTGTTCTGACTGGTATGATTTCACGTATTATCAAAAAATTGAAAATAAAAAGGTCAATAACCCTCAAGGTCCCGATGTGCCATATGATCCCTACCAACCCTATTTAAAACAAAAAGTCATGCGTGGAGGTTCTTTTCTGTGTAATGATGCCTATTGTTCAGGATACCGTGTAGCTTCCCGAATGAAATCTACCCCGGATACAGGACTGCAACATACGGGTTTTAGACTCGTTAGATCTGTAGATAAATAGCGGTTGAGGATTTCTTTTTTTAAAAAGTGACACCGTGTCATTTTTTTTAGTAGCTTCGTGTAAAATAGTTTTATATGAAAATTCTGGTATGCATTAGTAACGTTCCCGACACTACATCTAAGATTAATTTTGTGGATGAAAACAGAGCCTTTGACAGTCAGGGTGTTACTTATATCATCAACCCCAATGATGAGTTTGGCTTGACACGAGCCATTTGGCTTCAACAAAAGGAAGGAGCAGCAGTAACTGTTGCCACAGTAGGAGATGCTTCTTGTGAAGCAATTCTAAGAAAATGTTTAGCGATTGGAGCCGATAGCGCTGTCCGAATAGACGCTTTACCTCAAGATGGATTCTATGTAGCAACCCAACTTGCTGCTTATGCTGAAAAAGAGGCTTTTGATTTAATAATTACCGGTAGAGAATCTATTGATTACAATGGGGGAATGGTTGGAGGAATGCTCGCAGCCTTTTTAAAAACACCCTACCTTGCGAATTGTGTTTCCCTTGAAAAACAAGGGGATATGGTACATCTTCAGCGAGAAATTGATGGAGGAATCGAAGTGTCAAGGGCTACATTACCGCTTGTAATTGGAGCTCAAAAGGGTTTGGTAGAAGAGAAAGACCTAATTATTCCAAACATGCGAGGAATCATGCAAGCTAGACAAAAACCTCTAGAGGTTTTGACCCCTGTTGACGCAGCTCCCTCAAGTGCTGTACATTCTTTTGAAAAACCACCTACAAAAGGACCCGTAAAACTTGTGGATGCAACGGATATTGATCAATTAATAGACCTTTTACAAAACGAAGCCAACGTCTTATAAATTTTTAATTATGCCTGTACTAGTATATATAGAAACCCAAGGGGAAGAAATAAAAAAATCAAGTTTAGAACTGGCTTCTTATGGCCGGGCAATTGCTGACGCCAAGAATACCCCCTTAATCGCAGTAAGTTTTGGATTGAAAGACGGCTCTACTTTGAGTGAGTATGGGGTGAATAAACACTATTCAGTCACGCTTGAGGAAGATTTAAATTTTAACGCTGAGCGTTTTAGCTCTTCTTTAGTTGAGATTGCATCTCAAGAAGAAGCTGATTTAATTTTAGTGAGTGCTTCTGCAAACGGGCGGTATTTAGGACCCATTGCAGCCGCAAAATTCAAAGCAGGCTATTTTTCGAATGTAATTGGACTTCCCCTTTCCTATGATCCGATTCAGGTAAAGCGATCTTGTTTTACCAACAAAGCGTTCAGTCAAAGTGTTTCCAATAAAGAAAAAAATATTCTTTCCTTATCGTCTAATTCATTTGGAATCCACACCAAAACAGCAGAAATGAATGAGGTAGTAGTACCAATTACACCTACAAGTTCAGCTTTAGAAGTACTATCAATTGAAAAATCTTTGGATCAGGTTACTATAGCTGATGCTGACATCGTTGTGTCTGGAGGAAGAGGATTAAAAGGACCTGAAAATTGGCATTTGATCGAAGATTTAGCAACAGTATTGGGAGCTGCTACCGCCTGCTCAAAGCCGGTTTCTGATTTGGGGTGGCGTCCGCATAGTGAACATGTGGGTCAAACAGGAAAGCCTGTGGCTTCAAATTTGTATATTGCTATTGGAGTTTCAGGCGCCATTCAGCACCTGGCCGGAATCAATTCCTCAAAAGTGAAAGTGGTAATCAATTCAGATCCTGATGCCCCTTTCTTTAAGGCTGCTGATTATGGGGTTGTTGGCGATGCTTTTGAGGTAGTCCCCGAGTTGATCTCTAAATTAAAAGCTTTAAAAGAAGCATAAGAATGTACTCCATATGATAACCAAAACTGTAGCAGATGTGTCCGAGGCCCTTCAAGGAATTGAAAGCGGAAAGACACTTATGCTAGGAGGGTTTGGTTTGTGTGGAATACCTGAGAATTTAATTAAAGCAATTGCAGACTCACCTTTTAACAAGTTTACTTGTATTTCTGCCAATGTGGGAGTAGATGATTTTGGTTTAGGGCTCTTGTTCCAAAAGAAAAAGATAAAAACCCTGATTGGTTCTTATGTTGGAGAAAATAGAGAGTTTGAACGTCAAATGTTATCCAACGAAATAAAGGTCGTTTTGACTCCCATGGGCACACTTGCTGAAAAATGTAGAGCTGCTCAAATGGGAATTCCAGCTTTTTATACTCCTGCAGGCTATGGAACGGAAGTGGCAGAAGGTAAAGAAATTCGTTCTTTTCAATCGAAAAACTATTTGCTTGAGGAAGCTTATCAAGCTGATTTTGCCTTAATTAAGGCATGGAAAGGGGATACTACAGGTAATTTGATTTTTAGAGGAACGGCAAAAAATTTTAATGCTGTGATGAGTGGTGCTGCTAAAATTACTGTAGTTGAGGTTGAGCATCTCCTTCCCGTTGGAGCACTAGATCCAAACGAGATTCACACTCCAGGAATCTTTGTAGATCGTATTTTTCAGGGTGCTACTTATGAAAAACGAATAGAAAATAGAACTTTAAGAACGATTTAAATTGTGGCTTTAGATAAAAACGATATCGCTAAACGAATCGCTCAAGAACTTCAAAATGGATTTTATGTGAATTTGGGTATTGGCATCCCTACTTTAGTTGCAAATTACGTCCCTAAGCATATAAAAGTAGAATTTCAAAGTGAAAATGGTGTATTGGGAATGGGTCCTTTTCCGCTGGCTGGTGAAGAGGATGCGGATTTGATTAATGCAGGAAAACAAACCATTTCTACTTTGGCTGGTGCCAGTTTTTTTGATTCCGCAACGAGCTTTGGAATGATCCGAGGAAAGCATATTGATTTAACAGTTTTGGGAGCCATGCAGGTAGATCAAAGTGGAGCAATAGCCAATTGGAAAGTCCCGGGAAAATTGGTAAAAGGAATGGGAGGTGCTATGGATTTGGTAGCCTCAGCGGATAATATAATCGTTGCAATGATGCATTCCGATCGTCAGGGGAATTCAAAACTTAAAATAAAATGTACGCTTCCTTTAACAGGAGTAAATTGTGTCAAACGCATTGTGACCGATTTAGCCGTCATTGATGTTACAGCAGCAGGTTTCCAACTTGTGGAGAGGGCTCCTAATGTAGTGGTGGAAGAAATTCAAAAAGCCACTGAGGGACACTTAATCATACCGCAAGAGGTTCCTGAGATGCAATTGGAATATTGATTTCCTTTTTCTTGTTTATTTTTTATACTTTTAAAAAAAACAAAAAACGATGTACACTAAATATTCCTTGCTGATCTTATCAATAGTTCTGTTGATCTTTAGCTGTCAAGATGCACCCAAAAAGTCAGATCAAAACACCCAAAAAGAGAATGAAGTTCCCGCTGAAGAATGGATTAATCTCAGCAATTCTAATTCACTTGATGGATGGCACATCTTTCAAAATGAATCTGGCGAAAAAACAGGATGGTCTGTCACAGAGGGGGTATTTACGTACAATTCGGAAGAGGCACAAGGCAAGGGAAATAAGAGTTTAATTACAGATGAAAAATACAGCAGTTTTGAAATTCAGTTTGATTGGAAATTATCACCGAATTCAAACAGTGGGTTTATGTGGGGAGTGAGTGAGGATAAAAAATACGATCATCCTTATGTCACAGGACCTGAGATTCAAATCATCGACGCAGAAATTTATGGAGATGATCCGAAGAATCAAATTCATACAGTTGCTGCATTATACGATATGATTGCCCCTGATCGCATTATGGCGAAAGAAGCTGGGGAGTGGAATAGTTTTCATATTGTAATCAATCAGGACTTAAATTTAGGAACGGTCATTCACAATGGGGAAGAAATCAACCGATTTCCGTTACATGGACCCGAGTGGGATGTTATGGTTAAAAACAGTAAGTTTTCAGATATGGAAGGTTTTGGAAAGTACAGAGAAGGTCACCTCTGTCTTCAGGATCACCCTGGAGTCATTTCCTATCGAAACATTAAACTCAGACGATTATAAAATTGAATCCAAAAAATCCAATAGTAGTATTTTTGTATAAGGCATTTTCTTTAGGGCTACTGTTGTTCTTTGTGATTCCACCAGTATTGAAGGCAACACATGCTTTTGAATTTCATACCGCTCAAAAAGAATGTAAACACAGTACAACACATCTTCATTCCAAAGCTTCACACAATGATGTTTTGGACATTTATTTTCAGATTGCAGCCGAAACAGCTCTTGAGCCTTATGAGCTTAAGGATATCATGTTTTATATGGAAAGTGCTCAAGGTTATCAATCTTCGCTTTTCAATGCTAATTTTCATTTTTCCTCTACAAGAGGTCCCCCTTCCGTGTGATTTTTTTCGTATTCGTTAGTTAAAGGCTATTCTCAATCGAGTCTAGCTCATCAAAAAATCACAATTAAAATTAAAAAATGAAAAATAATATAGTAACGATGCTTGGTGCATCATTTATCCTTTTAACCATATTCGCTTCATGTTCCAAAGATGATCCTGAATTGGTTGAAGAACAAGAATTAATTACTGCAGTTGAGCTGAAATTTACATCTGCTAATACAGCTGCCCAAACTGTCCGGTGGACATTAGATTCAAATTCAACACCTTCAATTGTACTTCAATCCAATACACAATATCAAGTTGCAGTTTCCTTTTTGGATGAGAGTGACCCTGCTGATGTTGAAGATATAACAGAAGAAGTTAAAGAAGAAGCGGATGAACATCAGGTCTTTTACGAATTTTCGGGAGTTTCCTTGGATTTTAGTTCAGCTGATTCAGATGTTTTAGACAGCAACAATAATCCGCTTTATGTCAATTCTGTATGGAACACAAATGCTTCAGGTTCTGGGACTGTTCGTCTTTACCTCATTCACGAACCACTAACCAAAACCAGTTCAAATCGTAGTGGTTTTGGAGGTGAAACCGATGTAGAAGTTGATTTTACCATTGTTGTTCAAGAATAAGTTTTAAAAAGATCAAACTCACTGTGAAATATTTCGTTTGTTTTTTGCTGTTGGCTGTGTATTGGCCAACAGCAATTAATGGACAATCTTGTGAATATCAGCTAGAAGGTCAGGTGATTGATCTTCACGATAATCTCCCAATTTTTGGGGCTGTCGTAGCAATTGAGGGAACAGATTTATTTGGTCAAACAGATGAGGAAGGGAATTATAATATCACAGGTTTATGTAAAGGTTTTATCCGAATTTCAGTTATTCATGCGCTTTGCGATACAATAGAACGAAATATAAACCTCCGTTCAAATACAAAACTCAATTTTGAATTAGAGCATCACATCAATGAGCTCAATGAAATTGTACTTTCTGAAAATGAGATTCGCCGTATCAGCGCAAGTGTAAATGAATCTAAATTAAACGCGGATCAACTCACACGATTGAGCAATCAAAGCCTCTCCGAAACTTTAAATACTTTGGTTGGGGTATCTTCATTAAAAACAGGAAGTTCAATTGCCAAACCGATGATTCACGGTTTGTACGGTAGTAGGGTGGCAATTATCGCGAATGGAATGCGACTACAAGACCAGGAATGGGGTGCTGATCACGCTCCTACTATCGATCTTAATGGATTTGAATCCGTCCAGGTAATAAAGGGAGCGGCTGCCTTAAAGTACGGAGGCGATACGGCTGGTGGAATGATTGTTTTAACGCCAGAAAAAAAGGGAATAAAGGATAGCCTCTACGGGAGTTCTGTGCTTAATGGAGTTACTAATGGACGAGGAGGAAGTGGAAGCAGCCGTTTAACAAAAACTTTTTCAAATGGATACTATGTTTCAGGACAGTTTACTGCTAAGCAATTTGGAGATCGTCAAGCACCAGATTATCTTCTTACCAATACCGGTCTCAAAGAAACAAGTATAGGAATTGCCTTAGGCAGGACAAAAATACAAACCGGATGGGAGTTTAATTATAAGCGTTTTCAAAACGAAACAGGTATTTTAAGGTCGGCACATATTGGTAATATTGGAGATTTACTTAGAGCTTTAGAATCCAATGTACCCTTACGGATCGATTCTTTTGATTACGACATTACTTCACCCAAACAGCAAGCGCTTCATCAAAATCTTCAAGTCACTTATTTTGATCAATTATCAGACGAAACAAAATTGAAGTTGGATTATAATGTTCAAATTAGTAATCGTAAAGAGTTTGATGTTAGAAGAGGAAACCGTTCGGATAGGGCGTCAATTGATTTGACCTTGCAAACACACGAATTTCTGGGAAGTTTGGAATGGCAAAAGCGCTTTAACTGGGATTTTGAATGGGGAATCAATGGGGTATTTCAGGATAATTATTCAAATCCAGAAACAGGGGTTAAGCGTTTGATTCCTGACCACCAAAGGTATCAATTGGCTAGTTTTATAACGGGAAAATACAGCCCTTCCAACCTTTTTCATTGGGAATGGGGCTTGAGGGCTGATCAAATTTTTTTAAATGCTCAAAAATTTTACGACACCACGGATTGGAAACAAAGAGGATATGAGTTAGACTATGCTGAATTTGAACAAAAAGATTTTGGGACCCAACTATTAGTAAATCCTAAATATAATTTCACCAACATCAGTGGACAAACAGGGATTTCGGTTCAGTTAAAGGAGGGTATTACCTCTACTTTTTCTTATATTTTGACTCAACGTGCACCCAATGTTTCCGAACTTTTTAGCGACGGACTTCACCATTCACTGGCGGCTATTGAATACGGGAGTTTAAATTTAGGAAAGGAAACCTCCCACAAATTGATACTCGGTATTAAGAAAGAAAGTAAGGTATTTAGTTTTGGCTTTGACCCCTTTCTAAATTCAATAAATGACTTTATTTATATTAACCCTTCAGGTGTAGAATTAACGATACGAGGTGCTTTCCCGGTTTGGGAATACCAAGCTACCGATGTTTTAATGTGGGGTATTGATGCTTATGCCTCCATAAGATTTTCCGATCAATTTAGCTATGATGCAAACGCTGCCTACACTTATGCACAGAATGTTACCGAAAATAAGCCCTTGATTTCAACGCCTCCCTTATCCTTATTTCAGCAGCTTTCCTACACTTTAACCCCTTCTAAAATTGAAATCCAACTAGCGCATCGTTTGACAGCAAGACAAAACCGTTTTCCAAATACCAATTTTTTGGTCAATCAACTTGAGTTGGGTGAAATTAGCGAGAGAGAAGTAGATGTCAGTACCCCTCCTGATTCCTATCAAATTCTAGATTTATATTTTTCGTTACCTTTATCAAAACAAAAAAAATTAAAAAGTTCGCTTCGATTTATTATTCAAAACTTAACCAATGTAACCTACAATGACTATTTGAACCGACTCCGCTTTTATTCTTCTGAATTAGGCAGAAATATACAGCTTCAACTAGTCCTAAATTACTGACTTGATCTAAATGAAACCCCTCATTTTAATTATTTTCCTACTGGTAACTATATTAGATTCCTGCTTTTACGGTTTAGGACTTCAAGAGTATCGTTATTATTTTGGACCCTTAATAATCCCTTCTATTCTGATTTACTATTTGATTAGCACTAAAAAGAAAAATCCTTTACTTCTAATAGCAATCTTTTTTGTGTGGTTGGGTGATTTACTTTTACTGATTGAGCTTTCTCCAGCTTATTTACAGTGGGCAGTATTTTTTTATTGGATGATGCAGTTGTCTTTTATTGTGGAGTATTTAAAGTATTTTAAGGGGTACACATTTCGGTCGCATTTTTTGGGGCTACTTTTTTACGGATCGTATTTGGTCGTTTTTATGAATCATGTTTATGGCTCTTTGGGCGAGATGAAGATACACGGACTAATTTATGGAGTAACATTGTCAGCTTTTGGAAGTGTTACTATTATGAACCTCCTTCATACTGCTTCTAAAAAAAATATTTTACTCTTTATAGGTCTTTTGATTTTCTCAGTTCGTGATGTCTTTTTGACTTACAATAAAAAGTATTTTAACGAAGATGTCTTTACGTTTTCTATTCCTATCTTACACGGGATTGGATTTTTTATAATCATTCAGGCCTTTTTATACTTTGAGGAAGACTATTATGAAGACCGTTTAAAAATCGCTGACTAAAATATATTTTGTGAAAACGCTCTTATTCATCCTTGTTTTTTTACTCTGTTCGGTTAAAACTTTTTCGCAGTCAGAATCATTAATTGAAAATTATGAGGCCTATTCAGATCCATCATTAAATACCCAATTTGCTTTTGTTCAAGAGCTCTTATATGTTGCAGGCTATGTGCCTGAAAAAATACGGGTTTATCAAACCTTACCCAATTACGCTCATGTATATCGGGTGACCCTTGATTCGGTCAACGGCGGATTTATTTTTGTGCGCTGGGATAAAGATAAAAAAGAACATTTTGTTGCCAATAAAATGATCGATCCTGGTCTTTATTACAATTTAAACGCTGCTCGTGAGATAATGCGCAAGCAAAGCCAAAAGGCAACATTCAATGCTGAAGATATAAGTTTACAAGCAAGTGACCAATTTAAAATATCAGGAGAAGATATTGAAGGACTTAGAGGTCAATATGACAAAAAAATAAAATCTCAAAATGAAGTTCAGCAGAACATGCATAAGGAGCAGCTTGAAAAAGCAAAGCGGAAAGCTGAACGAAAGAAATCTAAAAATTAGAATTCTATTGTAAGTATATTCCCGTCTAAATTAGCATTGTAACAAGTTAGAGAACCAGCACATTCATCAGAAAAGGTGTTGTTGTGATATCCACACTCAAAGGTGTTACCGTCATAGGACCAATTATCTCTATTTCCTTGGTGTGGACATTTATTGTCAAAAACACGAACTTCTGACTCGCTAATTCGCACCAGCAAAATATTTTTCCCCGTGTAATTTAGCCATCCTCCAACATCTTGAAGATTTTTAAAGTTATTATCAGTAAGATCAATAACTAAAGGTTCAACTGGAGTTGTTTGTGGATTTGTTGATGTTGTGTTGTTTGTAGAAGTTTCATCTTCTGTGGAGCAAGCCTCTAACAAAGGGATGCCAAAAGCAGCCAGTACAATTGGCTTACATGCTGTTTTTAAAAAGGAGCGTCTATCTTTCATTACTTTACTATTTTTGTTTAAATATAATTCAAAATAATTAAACATTAATTTATTTATGGCTATAAAATGATTTATTTTTGAACCATGAACAGGAAACTTACGGCTTTATTGCTGCTTTTAACAGGGTTTTTATCTGCCCAAAATACAGGATCTTTGAGTGGGCGAATTCTTGATGCCCAAAGCCAACTCCCTCTTGAGGGGGCAACAGTAATTTTGATAGGGACTTCTTTAGGAGTTGTAACGAATCAAGACGGTTATTTTACTATTGAGGATATTCCTACTCAATCTTATAACGTAGAGGCAAGTTATTTAGGGTTTGAGTCCCTGACCTTATTCAATGTGATTGTAAAATCCGTTGGGAATATTCCATTACTTTTCAAATTGAATGAAATTGCTGAAAATTTAGACGAGGTTGTTTTAGTGCAAAGTCCTTTTAAAACGAGTAGTGAAACGCCCTTATCTACCCAAACTTTTTCCGCTGTAGAAATAGAAACTTATCCCGGTGGTAACAATGACATTACCAAAGTAGTGCAAAGTATGCCAGGAATTTCACCATCCATAGGAGGGTTTCGAAATGATATCATTATTCGTGGAGGAGCACCAAATGAAACGGTTTACTATCTGGATGGAATAGAAATACCAAATATTAACCACTTCAGTACACAGGGAAGTGCAGGAGGTCCTGTAGGAATGGTAAATGTTTCTTTCATTCGTGAGGTTACATTATCAAGTTCTTCTTTTGGTGCAGAATATGATAACCCACTCTCTGGGGTGCTGGCGTTTGAACAACGTGAAGGAGATGTCAATAAATTTGGCGGAAATTTTCGTTTAGGAGCAAGCGAAACAGCACTTACGCTAGAAGGTCCGTTGTTCCGAAAAAATAAAGAGCAAGCTGCGAAAACAACTTTTCTCTTTTCTGTTCGAAGAAGCTACTTGCAGTTTCTTTTTGAATTGATTGGGCTTCCTATAAGACCAGACTATTGGGATTACCAATGGAAGATAAAGCATGAAATTGATGCGTATAATTCACTCACTTTTATTGGAATTGGTTCCGTAGATGATTTTTCTGTCAAAGCTCCAGATGAATTTGATGAAGAGCAACAAGCTACACTAGAACAGGTTCCTATAATTGATCAGAGAAGCACCACTGTTGGCTTGTCATGGAAGCGTAACTACAAAAATGGAAAAGGGTTTATGAATACGGTAGTCAGTACCAATAGATTGCAAAATGTTTTTGCGCGCTATGAAGACAACACTACCAAAACTGGAACTCTTTTTCAGAATGATTCCTATGAATGGGAGACCAAATTGCGTTTTCAAGCGACTCAATTCACTGATAAGTGGAAATGGTCTGCAGGATTTAATATTCAAAACTCTGATTATCAAAACAACACACTTTTTGTTTATGATAACCTATCCTATAATACAGATCTTAATTTTATTAAATACGGACTTTTTGTAAAGGCTTCGCGTTCATTTTTGAATGATCGGCTTGACTTCTCTTGGGGAATCCGAACAGATGCAGATCGTTTTTCAACAGGTTCTAGCTTGTTGGATAATATTTCCCCAAGAGCAGCAGTTTCTTATGCTTTGACAGAAAATAATCAGTGGAAATTCAATGCCTCACTAGGGCGGTATTTTAAGATTCCTACTTATACAATGCTAGGTTTTCAAAACCAAAGTGGAATTTTTTTAAATCAACAGGCTGAATATACTCAGAGTGATCATTTGGTAGGAGGTGTGGAATACAACTTGACTCCAGCATCGCGTTTTACGATAGAAGGGTTTTTGAAAAAATATTCCAAATACCCTGTTTCGGTAATTGACGGAGTTTCTTTAGCGAACAAAGGTGGAGGCTTTGAAGTGCTTGGAAATGAAGCCATTGTTTCCGAAGGTGAGGGGCAAAGCTCTGGGGTAGAGGTATTGTTTCAACAGAAATTATCAAAAAATTTCTATGGTGTTTTTGCATATACTTATTTTTCAAGTGAGTTTACTGGAACTGATGGAATTTTAAGACCATCGGTATGGGATAGCCGGCATTTAATCTCATTTTCAGGAGGTTATAAATTAAAACGCAACTGGGAGTTAAGTGCAAGATGGCGTTTTGCCGGAAAAAACCCTTATGTACCGATCAATCTGGAGGAAAGTACTGAACGTTATCCAGAACTAATTCTAGATTACAATCGTTTGGGAGAAGTCAAACTAAATAGTTTCAACTTGGCAGATATCCGTATTGATAAAAAATGGAATTTTAAATCGCTGTCTTTCAATTTTTATTTCGAAGTTCAAAATTTCTTAGCTCAGCCAAATCCTACTCCTCCTGAATACGGATTGAATAAAAATATGGATGGGACGATTATCAACCCTAGAAGTCTAAAAGAGCTATCAACGACAGATGGTAACAGTTCTCCTCTTCCTTCTTTTGGATTTGTGCTTTATTTCTAATCTATAATTCTAAAAGTCCTTCTGGGAGTTGGACTGAGATCGTTTTAGTTTTACGATCTACTTTGACGATGAAATCATCATGAATTGGAATCAGGTGTGATTTGCCACCACTACCCTTTATTTCAAACAAGGCCTGAAGTCCTTGTTCGATGATATTGGATATAATTCCAATTTCTTTATCCTTCTCAGTTAAACTAAACCCGATAACCTCGTGATAATAAAATTTATTTCCCTCTAAAGGTGGAAGTAGATTTAGAGGCAAAAAAATATTTTTTTTAATCAGGGCATCTGCCTCTTCTTCGTTAGTGATTTCTTCAAAATCAATTCGAAGTAAAGAGGATTTATGCAGTTGGCATTTACGTATAAAAAAAGGAACCAAGCCAGTGGATAATTCCACAAAGATTGATTCCAAATTTGTATAGTCTTCAGGATTATCGCTGTCTGTCTTGACAAGTAGCTCTCCTTTAAAGCTGTATTTTCCAACGATGGTTCCTACGTAAAAGCAGTCTTCCTTTTTCATCGTTGTTAGGAAGAAGTTTACTCTTTAGTTTCTTCCGCAGTAGCTTCTGCATCAGGAGTAGCTTCTTCAGCTTTTGTCTCTTCTGCCTCTGCAACAGGAGCAGCTTCTTCAACGGCTGGTGCCTCTTCAGTAGTTTCTTCTACTACCGGAGTAGTAGCTTCTTCATTTGAGACTTCTGCTGCAGGAGCTTCCTCGCTTGGAGCTTCGTTTGTAGCCTCTTCAGCAGCTTCTGCCTCAGCGGCAGCTGCATCTGCTAATCTTTTATCACTTACAGCTTTTTCATCAGCGAGTCGTTTGGCGTTTGCTTCGCTTTCATTTTTTGAAAGACCGTCTTTCTTAGCTTGAATTTTAGCTGCTTTTTCTTCTAACCAGGCGGCAAACTTTTTATCAGCTTCTTCTTGTGTTAGAGCTCCTTTTCTAACTCCGCCATTTAAATGATGCTTAATCATGACCCCTTTGTAAGAAAGAAGTGTTCTTGCAGTATCTGTTGGTTGAGCACCTTTTTCTAACCAAGTTACTGTATCTTCTAGATTGAGATTGATTGAAGCTGGATTGGTGTTTGGATTGTAAGTTCCTAATTTTTTAAGGTAACGACCGTCTCTTTTTGCGCGAGAATCTGCTGCGACGATCCAATAAAAAGGCTTTCCTTTTTTTCCGTGTCTTTGAAGTCTAATTTTTACTGGCATAACATATTAATTTGTGAAAGTTCCCGACTCTCTGGTTATTAATTCTGGAGTGCAAATATAGTTTATTTTCTAATTTGAAAAACCTTTTTTAGTTTTTTGTTTTTACCCATGCCGAGTGCTCTTCTTTTCTGGGTATTAGGGGCCTCAAAAGCAAATGAGGACGCAATTTAAATATATTTAAAGATTTTTTTTTCAAATAATTATTCCCACACTAGTCGATCCGTTTTAAGATGACCCCTTGCTCTTTAGAAGCAATTAGGTGAAGCATATTCGATTGAATACTAGACGTTCTTATTGGTATGTATTTGGCTATGATATCAACACTAAAGTACTCAGGATTCAGAGAAGGGTTGACTGACTCGAGCATAAAGTCCACTTTTTAATTGATAAAAGAGGAATTTGACCAAATGCGTTTTGAAAACGCTATCTTGTATAAGTAACTGAGCCATTTCCGAATCTGGCTATCGCCTTTTATTCACAGTAAGGAAATGAACGATCACCTCTAAGTTTAATCAAAATAACCCCCGGCTGTTCCGCCAAAAACATAAACACGCACTACCGTGTTACCGAGGGCATTATCCTTTAGGTAATTCAGTAGTGCGCAAATTTTGTGTTTTGGCGGGAGGGCTAAATTAATAAATTTCGGGATTCAAAAGCAAATGGCACGCTATTAAACTTGTTCAAGGGAATAAAAAAATGTAATTTTGCGCACTAAAATTTATTCTAAATGAACATCAGCAAAACAGATTTAGACGCACTGAATGCGGTAGTTAAGATTACTGTAGACCGTTCTGATTATGAAACTAAAGTAACTACGGTTTTAAGTGATTATAGAAAAAATGCGAACGTCCCAGGTTTTCGAAAAGGACATGTGCCAATGGGAATGATCAAAAAACAGTACCAACAAGCTGTGATTGCTGATGAAGTAAACAAATTACTTAGAGAAAATCTTGAAAGTTTCATTAAAGAACAGCAACTTGACCTGTTAGGAAATCCACTTCCAAAAGCTTCTGAAAAGGAATTAGACTGGAACGCTGAACAAATGGATTTTGAATTTGAATTGGGACTTGCGCCTGTGTTTGAAGTCAAAATGGATCAGCTTAAAAAAGTGATTCGTTATGAAATTGATCCAGAAGCAAAGATGGTGAATGAACAGTTGGATTACATTAGAAAACAGTATGGTAAATTAGTTTCTCAGACAACTCCCGAAAAAGATTTTGAGATTACTGCCCAGTTTAGAAATGAAGAACTCGAAATAGAAAAAATCAGTACGTTTAAATTTGATGATCTTAAATCTAAGAAAGCAATTGCGAGTTTAAAACAAGAGACATTAAACGCAGTAGTAAACTTTCCAGTCAAAGGATTATTTAAAGAAGAAGAAGTGTTGAAAAGAGCACTCTCACTAGATGATGATCAAATGAAAGCACTTAGTTCTTCGACTATTACTTTGGAAATCAAAGAAATCAATGAAAGAATTCCTGCTGAATTGAACCAGGAGCTTTTTGATAAATTATATGCCCCTGGAACAGTCACCTCTGAAAAGGAATTAAAAGAAAGAATTAAAGAGGATCTTCAAAAACAATTTGAACCTCAGGCAGACCAAAAGTTGCTCAATGACATTACAGAATTTTTAGTAGAAAAAACCAAATTTAAGCTACCTGAAGACTTTCTCAAACGCTGGATGCAAACCTCGGGTAAAGAGGCATTGACTCCTGAACAAGCTGCTGAAGAATACGCTAAATCAGAAAAAGGGATTCGCTATCAACTCATAGAAGGAAAGATTATTACAGATAATAAATTAGATATTACCTTTGAAGAGCTTAAAGCATTTGCGGGTACGTTGATCGAAAATCAGATGCAACAATACGGCCAGCAACCCGATCAAAAACAAATTGATGGAATTGTCTCAAACATACTTACTAATCAAGAGGAGACAAGACGAATTTCTGAACAATTGATGAGTAATAAGATGTTAACATTTTTCAAGGAAAATGCACCACTAAAGCAAAAGAAAGTCGGTTTTGATGCCTTTGTAAAAGAGGCATACGGCAAAGCATAATTTTTTCCTTATTTTTAAAAAAAAAACACATGAACTACGGTAAAGAATTTAAAAAATACGCTACTAAACATCATGGTATTAATGCCATGTATTACGATAAAATTGTCAGTAGTATGACTCCTTATATCATCGAAGAGCGTCAGTTAAATGTTGCTCAGATGGATGTATTCTCACGTTTAATGATGGATCGCATCATGTTTTTGGGAACTGCAATTGACGATAATGTAGCCAATATAATTCAGGCACAACTTTTGTTTTTGCAAAGTACCGATGCCAGCCGTGACATTCAAATGTATATTAATTCACCAGGAGGAGGTGTATATGCTGGATTAGGAATTTATGATACCATGCAATTTATTAGCCCAAATGTGGCTACAATTTGCACAGGTATTGCTGCATCTATGGGAGCTGTATTACTCTGTGCCGGCCACGAGGGCAAGCGTTCAGCGCTACCTCATGCACGCGTAATGATCCATCAGCCTTTAGGAGGCGCACAAGGACAAGCCTCTGATATTGAGATTACGGCACGTGAAATTCTCAAGTTGAAAGATGAATTATATCAAATTATATCTAAGCATTCTGGTCAAAATATGGAGAAAGTAACCAATGATAGTGATCGTGATTACTGGATGAAAGCTGGAGAAGCTAAAAAATATGGAATGGTAGACGAAGTACTCCAAAATAGCCCAAAATAATCTTGTAAACCCATGAGTAAGCCCGATTTAAATTGTTCGTTTTGTGGAAGACCTAAGCCTGAAACTCAGTTATTAATTGCCGGTTTAGACGCACATATTTGTGATCGTTGCATCAATCAAGCACACGGTATTGTTCAGGAAGAAGCGAATAGTGAGGATGCTACAGAAGCAGAATTGATAGAGTTAAAACCTCCTAAAGAAATCAAGGCTTTTTTAGATACTTATGTCATTGGACAAGAAGCCTCTAAAAGAGTGCTATCCGTTGCGGTTTACAATCACTATAAGCGACTTCTAAAGCAAAATTCGAAAGAAGATGTTGAAATTCAGAAGAGTAATGTTATAGTGGTTGGTCCAACAGGTACAGGAAAAACTTTGTTGGCACAAACCATTGCACGCTTACTCAAGGTTCCATTAGCAATTGTTGATGCCACAGTTTTGACAGAAGCAGGGTATGTAGGTGAAGACGTAGAGAGCATACTTTCACGGTTATTGCAAGCAGCAGATTACGATGTGAACCGAGCCCAAAAAGGTATTGTTTTTATCGATGAAATTGATAAAATCGCAAGAAAGAGTGACAATCCATCCATCACTAGAGACGTTTCAGGTGAAGGTGTTCAGCAAGCTTTGCTAAAGCTTTTAGAGGGGACGGTTGTCAACGTACCACCTAAAGGAGGAAGAAAACATCCAGATCAAAAATTTATTGAGGTGGATACCTCCAATATTTTATTTATAGCGGGAGGAGCTTTTGACGGTATCGAACGTCACATCAATAAGCGCTTAAACTTACAGGCGATTGGTTATAAAACTACAGTAGATCAAAACAAAATAGATAAAGAAAATATCTTGCAATACATTACTCCTCGTGATGTGCGTTCTTTTGGATTGATTCCAGAAATTATTGGGAGACTACCCGTTCTAACCTTTATGAAACCCCTTGACAAGGAAACGTTACTTGAAATTTTAACAGCTCCTAAAAATGCATTAACCAAGCAATATATCCAGCTATTTGAAATGGATGGAATCAAATTGCAGTTTACAGCCGGAGCATTGAGTTACATCGTAGAAAAAGCAATGCAATATAAATTGGGAGCACGAGGCCTTCGATCACTTTGTGAAGCAGTATTGAATGACGCAATGTACGAATTACCAAATTCTGACGTGAAAGAGTTGAAGGTTACAAAACAATATGCAGATCAGAAGCTTTCCAAAATTGAACTCCCAAAACTTAAAGTAGTTTCTTAAGAAGCATTCATTTCTAACAATTCTTCTAGAAGTGCTCTTGAATTTGATAGTCTTGGGATTTTATGCTGTCCTCCGAGTTTGTTTTTAAAGGAAAGCCATTCATAGAATAAGCCCGTTTTTCCTTTGTGAAGCTTTAATTGATCAAGGCTTGAATTTCTTTTTGCTTCATAATCCGAGTTTAGTTTTTGAAGACTCTGGTCCAGCAATTTCGAAAAGTCCTGTACGTCTTTGGGTTCTTTTTCAAACTCTACAATCCATTCATGTGCACCCTTAGTATTATTTTTCATAAAAACCGGAGCAGCAGTATAATTTGAAACAACACTGTCCGTTTGTTGGCTTACGATTGAGATTGCCCTTTCAGCGTTGTCAATGATTAATTCTTCACCAAAGGCATTGATATGGTGTTTTGTTCTCCCTGTAACTTGTATTCGATACGGAGTGAGACTGGTAAATCGAATGGTATCTCCAATACGATAACGCCAAAGGCCTGCATTTGTGGTGATGACCAATTCGTAATTCGTATTGAGATGTACTTCAGATAGTGGGATGGCGTGTTCTTTTTTGGCAGTTGAACTGGGATGAAAAGGAATAAATTCATAAAAAATACCATAGTCTAACATCAAGAGTAAATCATCCGCATCGTTACGATCTTGAATTCCAAAAAAGCCTTCAGAGGCATTGTAGATTTCATAAAACTTAAATTCAGCCTTTGGAAATAAGTTTTTGTATAATTCTTTATAAGGTTTAAAACTCACTCCACCGTGGAAATAAACTTCAGCTTCAGGCCAAATATCTGTTATCGTCTGTTTATTCGTTTCTTTTAACACCTTTTGTAAAAGTAGAAGCATCCAAGATGGAACTCCAGCCAAACTGGTTACCCTTTCAGGAAGGGTTTCTGTGACTATAGCTTTCATTTTGGCTTCCCATTCTGACATCAAGGAGGTTTTGTGACTTGGGGTACTACTCAATTCAGCCCAAAACGGCATATTTTGAATGATGATGGCAGATAGATCTCCAAAATAGCTGTTGTTCTCATTGTATAATTCATGACTCCCCCCCAATCTTAGACACTTTCCACTTAGTAATTGAGAGTCAGGATTGTTGTTGAAATAGAGTGAGAGCATATCTTTTCCTGCCTTGTAGTGACAATCCTCAAGTGCTTCTGTACTTACAGGAATAAATTTACTTTTAGCATTGGTAGTTCCACTTGATTTAGCAAACCATTTTATTGGGCTTGGCCAGAAAATATTTTGCGTTCCGTTTCTACAGCGTTCAATTTGAGGAGCTATAGATTCATAGGTGCTGAGTGGAATAGACGCTCTAAAGTCCTTATAGTTTAAAATTTCTTTAAAATTATAGCGTATTCCAGTTTCTGTATTTTGGGCTGTTTTCAATAATTCGTTGAGTAACTCATTTTGAACTTCTTCCGGATATTTTATGAAAAGTTCTATTTGGTGAATTCTTTTTTTAAGAATCCATGAAGCAATCGAATTAAAGAGTGAAGTGGGCATGAAATTATCATTATCTTACAAATGTAAATTTAAATATTCCTTAGGACATGTTTCAAGCGACCTTAAAAAAAATGCAAACAGAAAATTTACAACCCATCAACTATTTTTTGGATGTTGAAGCAGGCTTTATTAAGTTAAATGATCTGTTAGAAAAAAAAATCAGTATTAGACACATTGGTTCTCAGTGTTTGAATTGTGGGTTGGAAAAAGAAATATTTAGACAAGGTCATTGTAAGTCTTGTTTTTTTGATAGCCCTGCTACTGGAGACTGGATTATGCGACCCGAACTGAGCAAAGCACATTTGGGTCAGGCTGATCGGGATTTAGAATATGAATCTAAAATGCAGTTACAGCCCCATATAGTTTATTTGGCTTTAAGCAGTCACTTAAAAGTAGGAGTCACCCGAAAAAGCCAATTGCCAACCCGATGGATTGATCAAGGTGCGCATGAGGCATCCGTAGTTTTGGAAGTACCTAACCGGTACCTTGCAGGAGTAGGAGAAGTGGCGCTCAAAAGCTTTTTTTCGGACAAGACCAATTGGAGGAAAATGCTGCAAAACGATGCGGAATCGATCCATTGGGATGATGCTCGCAACACAGCTTTAGAAGGGATTCCAAAAGATTTGAAGCCCTATATTGTAAGGGGTTCATTTACCGTTGAACGACTAGAATTTCCAGTACTCCAATATCCAGATAAAGTCAAAAGTTTAAATCTGAGTAAGACACCCCTCTATGAAGGTAAATTAATAGGAATTCGAGGACAGTATCTAATTTTTGAGGATGCTACAGTATTCAACGTTCGGTCCAATGAAGGGCAACGCATAGCACTTAGTATTGATTAAGTCAAATGCTTTTTTGAATCCGTAAGCAAACGATTTAATTCACTGAATTCTTTTTTGGTTAAATCACGGTATTTCCCAACTCCCAAATTAAGTTCAATATTCATGATTCGAATGCGTTTTAGTTTGACAACCCTGTAGTCCAGATGTTCACACATTCTTCTGATCTGTCTATTCAACCCTTGCGTGAGTACAATTCGGAACTGTTTTTTGTGAATTTGTTCCACCTCACATTTTCGAGTAATTGTATCCAATATGGGAACTCCATTTGACATTATTTCAATAAACTCAGCAGTTACAGGTTTGTTTACAGTAACAATGTATTCCTTTTCGTGATTGTTTCTGGCACGTAAAATTTTATTGACAATATCGCCGTCATTTGTAAGCAATATTAGTCCCTCACTTGGTTTATCTAACCTACCAATGGGGAAAATTCTTGAGGGATAGTTAATGTAATCTATGATGTTGTCTTTTTCTACTCTTGTATCGGTTGTACAAACAATACCAACGGGTTTGTTAAATGCCAGATAAACATTTCGTTCCTGATGATCTTCCACCAAAACCCCATCAACTTCGATTCGATCTTGAGGGGTAACTTTTTGCCCCATCACTACTTTTTGACCGTTAACTTGAATACGTCCAGCATCAATTAACTTGTCTGCTGCGCGTCTAGAGCAATGACCAATTTCACTGAGGTATTTGTTGAGCCTAACGCCTTCTTGTTGGGTTTCCATAGAAATTAAATTTTAAGTTCGTCAGTGGGTTTGAGGTCAAACTTTCGTCTAAATAAATAAACAAAAAAGTAAAGCAATGGAGTGTCAAATGCGGCAACTAAAATTTTAAACAGGAACCCAGAAAGTACTAATCCCCAGAACATATCCCATTCCAAAATTCCAAATAAACTCAACAGGCTGATGACCGAAACCGTGTCGATTAATTGGGAACTAAAGGTCGAGAAATTATTTCTAAGCCAGAGCATTCTTCCTTGAGTAAGCCTTTTCCAAAAGTGATACAACCGAATATCAACAAATTGGGCGCTGAGGTACGCTATCATGGATGCCAATACTGCGATTGGAGAAAGGGCAAAGACACTTTGAAACGTAGTGTCATCAATAGGTGAATTATCCAAGGCTGGGACAGTATTTGCTATCAAGAGGATTCCCATAGAGAAAAAAGAGGCAAAGATTCCCGCAATAACCACTTGATTAGCTTTTTTCTTCCCATAAATTTCTGAGATTAAATCAGTGATTAAAAAGGTTATCGGATAGGGAAGTATCCCAACGGAAAGTTCAAAAAGTTGATTTCCAAAAACTGAAATTTCAAAAGGTCTCCAGTAAAAAAACTTTTGAAAAATAAGGTTGGAGACAACTAAAGAAGTGATAAAAAGTCCCGCAAGATAGAGGTATATTTTTTTGGCAAGCTCGTTTTTTTCTTCGGTCATCCTAATGAATTTTTAACTCAAAAGGAAGTGCCAGCTGCATGCGATCAGCTGGATTGAACTCTTTTAGTTTGATAAGTTTGGGTTGTGTTGAATTGGGTAAGAATACATTCAGCAGATTGTTTAGTTCAGTTGAAATTTGCATGCCCGTTAGAAATGAACTAAGATTTTCTTCAAATTGCGGATACTCCATAAGATTATAATTTTCAATACCAGCTAAATTTGCTGCTGCATTTATAGTTTCTTGAAGCCCTCCTAAAGAGTCTATAAGTCCAATTTCCAAGGCTTGTTTTCCTGTCCATACCCTACCTTGAGCACTGTTTTCTACTACAGTTTCTGGTAAATTACGGCCCTCGGAAACCCGTTTTTTAAAGGTGGAATAGGTGCTTTCAATTGACTGTTTTGTCTGTTTTTTAAAAGCATTGCTCATGGGTTGGAAAATACTGTATCCAAGAGCATCCGGATGGGTTTCAACCGTTTCAGCATGAATCCCCAAATCCTTTGTTAGTCCACTCATATTAGGTAGGGAAGCAAAAACTCCTATAGAACCAGTAATACTCAATGGATCAGCAAAAATTTGATCGGCACCGGCAGCAATATAATAGCCTCCTGATGCAGCTACATTGCCAATGGAAACGAGTACTGGTTTGATTTCTTTAACCTCTTCTATCGTTTTCCAGAGCAATTCAGAAGTCAGGGCGCTTCCGCCTGGAGAATCTATTCTAAGAACTACGGCTTTGATCCAATCGTCATCAGCTAACTCTTTAAGCGTTTCTACAAATACCCCTTGAGCGATGATGTTTCTAGTTCCTTCACCATAGAGTATGGGGCCTTTGGCATATACCACAGCGATGCGGTCTTTAATGTCTTTATTATAATCAGGAACGGTTTTATTTACAGTGAATATTGAAACAAAGTTAACTTTTTCATCTGCTTCCTTTCGCAATTGGATATTGATCATGTTTTCAATAGCTGTCTCATAACCAAGACCATCAATAAGAGCTTCTCTCAGCGCATCCTCAGGAGATCCGATTTTGTAATTATTAATTAAACGATCTAAACTTTCAGCATTTAGGTTTCGTTCTAGGGCTATTTCGTCTCTCAATGTTTCCCATATATCTTGTAGCAATGAGCTGATCTGAAATCGATTGGCAGCACTCATTTCATTTTCCAAATAAGGTTCTACAGCACTTTTGTATTTTCCATGGCGAACAACCTCCATTTTAACTCCGTACTCATCCTGAAAATCTTTATAGTAGAGAACTTCTGAAGCCAAACCTTTAAACTCAAAAACTCCCATAGGGTTGAGAATGATTGAGTCTGCAACCGATGCCAAATAATAACCTTTTTGGGTTAAGACATCTGCATAGGAATAAATAAACTTTCCTTGTTTCTTAAATTTCAGAAGTGCAGTTCTGATACTTCGGGTTTGGGACCATCCCGCACTTATAAAATCTGAACGCAATCGAATCCCTTCAATATCAGGATTTAGAGCAGCTTTTTCAATAGCACTTAAGATTTCGGGAAGCCCTAAAACTTCTTCGTTCAAATCGAAAATAATTTCTAATTCATCAAATGAAGGGTTGCGATCCGTGATGGGGACATTCAGATTCAGATCTAAAATACTATTCGATTTTACAGCTTGGGTCGTTGAAGGAGATACGATAAAGCTTGCTGTTGCAGAGACCAACATTAGAATTAACGTAAAAAAAAGTCCAATCGCTATAAACGTTCCCAAAACCGATGCAAGAAAGCTTTTAAAAAAATTCATTTTCAATCTTTTTGTAGTTACAAATATAGGGTTTTGTAGCTTTGCTGTAGAGGAAGATAAAAGTGAAAATGCATCAAGTCATCATCTCATTGGGTAGTAATTTGGGTAACCGTCTGGAGTTACTTCAAAAATCCTTGATCTTACTTGAAAATGAGCCTATTGCAATTAAATTGCTTTCATCTCTGTACGAAACCCCTGCATGGGGATTTGAGAGCACTCCTTTTTTCAATGCCTGTGCACTGATTGAGACCCCTCTCAAGCCGAATGAGTTAATTGCTATTTTTTTAGGTATTGAGGAACAATTAGGTCGTTTTCGAGATTCCACTGAGGGTTACACTGCCAGGCCAATCGATCTGGATCTGTTATTTTACGAAGAAGAAATTCATCAGTCTGCACGCCTCACTATCCCCCATCCTAGATTGCATTTAAGAAATTTTGTGCTCCTACCCTTGGTGGAAATAGCTCCGCATTGGAAACATCCTGTTTTAAAGAAATCCACGGTAGAGCTTTTGAGTGAAACTCCTGATACAGATCAATTGGAGCAACTCCCTTTTTTAAAATGGTCTCCTCCAATTTTTGATGCTTTTCCAAATATCGCAATAGAAGGTAATATTGGAGTTGGTAAAACCACTCTTGCACAAAAGATTGCTTCCGAATACAAACTTCCCTTGCTTCAAGAAGCTTTTGCAAAAAACCCATATTTAGAGAAATTTTACGCTGACCCTAAGACTTATGGCTTGGCAGTAGAGCAGTTTTTTCTATTAGACCGTATTAAACAAGGACAGGAGTTTTGGAAAAAAAATAAGGGTAAAGCCGTTTCGGATTACACCCTACAAAAGTCTTTAATTTTTGCTCGTCAAAACTTAAATGACACGAATTTTAAAGCTTATAAGACTCGATTTGAGGAAGCTTACCCCAGTCAAAAATTACCTGATTTGATGGTGTATTTATATACTGATATGAATACACTTCAAGCGCAAATTAAAAAACGAGGACGTTCTTTTGAACAAGGCATAAAAAAAGAATATTTAGAACAAATCGAACTGGGATATCAAAAACTGATTGCGAAAGACTTACCATATCCTGTAGTTTCTATCAATACCAAAGGTTTAGATTTTGAGTCCAACAGAGACCACTATCAGTCCTTGTTGAGGCTTATATATCGGGTTTCATTTTAGTATAGAAATCCCAAAGTACGACACCCGCCGTAACACTGATATTTAAGGAATGCTTTGTCCCGAATTGTGGAATTTCCAACGCTTGACCACAGGCATTGACAACTTCTTGTGAAACACCTCTTACTTCATTGCCTAAGACAAACGCGTGTGGGGTATTTAGTTCCGGTTCAAATTCGTTTAAAAGAACAGCTTTTTCGGTCTGTTCAACCGCCCAGACAGATCCCCCTTTTTTTTGGATTTTTTCCACAACCTCCAAAGTTGTTTCAGCATATTCCCAGGCTACATTCTCTGTTGCTCCCAAAGCAGTCTTGTGAATGTCTCGATGGGGTGGGGTAGCGGTAATTCCACAGAGGTAAATTTTTTCAATCAAAAAAGCATCAGCAGAACGAAAGACGGAGCCCACATTGTTTAAGCTGCGAATATTGTCTAAAATCAAAGTAAGTGGAGTTTTAGGAGCAGTTTTAAATTCTGCAACGGTCTTTCGTTCTAATTCTTCATTTTTGAGTTTGCGCATAAGTTGTTAGAAAAAACAAAAGTACATACTCTTATTTTTCCTCAGCTATTTGCATCTTTGTTTTTTATCGAGCGGTAAAATTAAATACATTCGTAAAAACCGAAATTGTTTTGGCAAAAACTGCAAAAGAAACTCCTTTAATGAAACAATACAATCGTATCAAGGCGAAATATCCTGATGCATTATTACTTTTTCGGGTGGGCGATTTTTATGAAACTTTTGGATCAGATGCGGTAAAAGCTTCTGGAATTTTAGGAATTATTTTAACGAAAAGAGGGGCTGGGAGTTCCAGTGAAACCGCATTGGCTGGATTTCCACATCATTCGCTTAACACCTATCTTCCGAAATTAGTAAAAGCGGGTTGTCGTGTCGCCATTTGCGATCAATTGGAAGATCCTAAAATGACTAAAAAGATTGTCAAAAGAGGGGTGACGGAACTGATTACGCCGGGTGTTTCACTACACGATGATGTGTTGGATCAGAAAAAACACAACTATTTAGCTGCTGTTTTTTTCAATAAATACTGGGGAGTTTCTTTTCTCGATATTTCTACTGGCGATTATTGGGTAGCTGAAGGAAATGCAGAACAAGTAGAACAATTGCTTCAAAGTTTTGCACCTACTGAGGTACTTGTCCCAAAGCCAAAAAAGAAATTATTTATCGAAGCCTTTGGAAGCACCTTTCATTGTTTTTATATGGACGACTGGGCTTTTGAGCAAAGTACCGCAAGAGAAAAGTTAACGACTCATTTTCAAACCAATTCACTTTCCGGTTTTGGAATTCAAGACTATGGTGTAGGGATTTCAGCAGCTGGGGCCATTTTACATTATCTCTCTGATGCTCATCATGACAAATTGCAGCATATCAGTCAGATTCGTCCCATAGCGCAAGATCGTTTTGTATGGTTGGATCGGTTTACCCAGCGCAATTTGGAGTTGTTTCAATCGACCTATCCTGAGGGTATTCCATTGATTCAGATTATCGATCAAACCCAAACTGCCATGGGGGCCCGTTTACTTAGGCAATGGTTGGCCTTTCCCTTAAAAGAACAAACGCAAATTGAGTACCGTCATCAAATTGTACAAAACTTTGTTTCTCAAGAAAAGTTACTAGAAGTTACCCAACACTCCTTATCGCAAATTGTAGATATGGAGCGCATCGTAGCCAAAATTGCTACAGAGAAAATTAGTCCCCGTGCCTTAAATCAATTGCAAAATTCCTTAGAGGCAATCGATTCATTAAAACAACATTTAAAGGATACCGCTCACCAAACATTAAAACAGCAAGTCAACAATCTTCCAGCTACCAATTCAATTAAAAATCTAATTGAACAAACTTTAGACCCCGAAGCACCGGTTTTGGTTTCAAAAGGACAAGTCATTGCCGCTGGATTTTCAGAAGATTTAGACGCTCTGCGCAGTTTGAGAGATACTTCACAATCGCATTTGGATGCCATGTTGGCAAGAGAGACCGAGCGCACTCAAATACCCTCATTAAAAATCGCCTTTAACAATGTTTTTGGCTATTATATCGAGGTTCGCAATACCCACAAAGACAAAGTGCCAGAAGATTGGACACGTAAGCAAACGCTAGTCAATGCTGAGCGTTACATCACGGAAGAACTGAAAGTTTTTGAAGATGAAATTTTACAGGCAGCTGATCGGATTCAAGTCTTAGAACAACGCTTATACGTGGAGTTTGTTGCTAAACTTCAACAAGATTTAGAAACACTTAAACGAAATGCAGAAGCCATTGCACAATGGGATGTGTTGAGTTGTTTTGCCAAGGCAGCCAGAAAGTATAATTATTGTTGTCCCGAATGGACCACAGGGACTACCCTCAACATTCAGGGAGCACGTCACCCCGTAATCGAGCAGCAGCTTACACCGGGGACTCCCTACATTGCAAATGATCTTTCTATAGATCAGGATGCCCAGCAAATTCTGATGATTACAGGACCCAATATGTCTGGAAAATCAGCTTTACTAAGACAAACAGCGCTAATTTCCTTGATGGCACAAATCGGAAGTTTTGTGCCCGCTACCAAAGCACAACTTAGTGTGGTTGATAAAATTTTTACCCGTGTAGGTGCCAGTGATAATATTTCGATGGGAGCTTCCACATTTATGGTGGAAATGAACGAAACCGCTTCTATTTTAAATAACATCTCGGAACGAAGTCTTGTGCTTTTAGATGAAATTGGAAGGGGAACCAGTACCTATGACGGTATTTCCATTGCTTGGGCAATTGCAGAATACTTACACGAACACCCGTTCCGACCTAAAGTTTTATTTGCCACCCACTATCACGAGTTGAACGATATGACTACGCATTTTCCGCGGATTCAAAATTTTAATGTGGCCATCAAAGAATCTAAAGACAATGTTTTATTTCTTCGGAAACTTGTGCCCGGAGGAAGTGCTCATAGTTTTGGAATTCACGTCGCTAAAATGGCGGGGATGCCTCAACACGTTTTGCAAACTGCCAAGCAAAAACTCAAGACTTTAGAGACCGCTCACGGCACTTCGAATAAAAGAGGTAAAACGAGCGAAAAGGAGGAAATGCAACTGAGTTTTTTCAAACTAGATGATCCCATTTTGGAAGCCTTGCGGGATGAGATTACAGCATTGGATATTGATACACTAACCCCTGTTGAGGCCCTGATGCAACTCAATCAAATCAAACGACGATTAAGTCAGAAAAAGAATTGATTTAGTCGTTTCCACGATCCTTCAATTGATCTTCACCCATCACCATTTTTTCTTGGTGTTCAGCAATTCTTTTTTTCATTTCTTTTAATATTTCAGGGTGTTTATCCGCAATATTGAACTGCTCGGAGGGATCGTGATTTAAGTTGTAAAGTAGCGGTGGATTGTGAATTTCTTTTCCACCATAGATACCGTAAGCTCCCTGAGTTATATAATGTGCTTTAAATTCACCCATCCGCAGGGCATAGAGCTCTGTTCCTCGGTAATAAAACAAATGATCTCTTTCTCCTTTTTGGTTTTCAAATAGTAGTGGACTCAAATCATAACTGTCTAAAATTCGATCGTCTGGGAGCGGTACTCCAGCCATTTTACTAAAAGTGTGGAATAAATCCATAGTAGATCCCATACGATCTACGATACTGGGAGCAATTTTACCAGGCGACCAAAACAGGGTTGGTTCTCTCATCCCACCTTCCCAAGTGGTGCCTTTCCCGGCCTTGAGGAGACCCGCACTTCCCCCTTGCTCATTGAAGGCGGTCCAGGGTCCGTTGTCCGATGTAAATACAACGAGGGTATTTTGATCGAGTCCTTCTTCTTTGAGTGCTTGTAGGATTTCTCCAACTCCTTTGTCAATTTCTTGAATCACGTCACCATAAAGTCCTCTGGAGCTTTTTCCCAAGGCTTCTTTGGAAGCGAATAAGGGAACATGTGGCAGATTATGTGCCAAATAGATAAAGAAAGGTTTGCCTTTATTGGATTTGATAAACTGTACTGTTTGATCCGCATAACGCTGGGTAATGTTGTTTTGATTTGCGGGACGCTCAATTTCGGTATTGTTCTCAATCAAAGGAACTTGAAAGTTTTCGATTAAATTATTTTTTGGATCACTCATTACATTCCAATAGCCTTCTTTTTCTTTGAGAACTGTTTGGGGAACGTCCATGTCGTTCGAATACGGAATACCGAAATAATAATCAAATCCGTGCTGTAGCGGTAAGTATTCTTTCTTGTGTCCTAAATGCCATTTCCCAATGCAGGCAGTAGTATAATTCGCTTTTTTGAGTTGCTCTGCTAGTGTTAGTTCTTTGCTGGGTAAACCGTGCTGTGAATCTGGAAATAGCACCCGATGTTTATTACTGCTCATGCCGCTTCGAATGGGTAAGCGCCCCGTAAGAAGCGCAGCTCTGCTTGGAGTACAAACACTAGCGCCCGCATAAAAATTTGTCCATTTTTGACCTTCTGCTGCCATACGATCCAGATGGGGTGTTTTGATCGTTGGATGTCCAAAAGAGCTCAAGTCACCATACCCTAAATCATCTGCAAAAATAATGATGAAGTTCGTCGGTTTTGTATTTGTTGGAGTTGATTGACAAGAAAGGACTAGATAAAGCCCTAGAAATAGGGTGGAGAGCATACGAAGCATCACTTTTATTTTTTATGATTAGATGTTTAATTTATGGAATTATTTTTTGTGTTAAAAGCCGTACGAATATGTTCCAAAAAATTAATTTTTATTTTACATTTGCAATCCACTATGCGAAAGTAGCTCAGGGGTAGAGCATCACCTTGCCAAGGTGAGGGTCGCGGGTTCAAATCCCGTCTTTCGCTCTGTCGTTTGCTCGAGTGGTGGAATTGGTAGACACGCCGGACTTAAAATCCTGTGCTCTTTTGGGCGTGCGGGTTCAAGTCCCGCCTCGAGTACTTTAAGAATCCGTAACAGATTGTTTTACATGACGTTGCGGATTTTTTTCTTTTCAAATGGCAACATATTAGCAATAAATCATCGTGTTTCATGATTATTTAAAGCTAAAACTTCTCAGGCACTCCTAATCCAAGAGCAGGGGTGTGGGTTTTAGAAAATGGTTTTCCCAAATGCAGAACCTTGGTATAATAAAGTAAAAAAAATCTCCATTGTATCACAATGGAGATTTTTAGCAAATGAGTAAAAAGCTGTGAAAACTACTCCTTTATTCCGTAGGAGCATTCCACATCATCAGCATTGTTCGTGCAATTGTAGATGGATTGGTAATGTTACCTTGCCCCATGGCTTCAAACATTTTGCCAAATTCAGGAGCCTGCATTAATCTATTTTGAGCTCTCAAGTAATCGGCATAGCTCTTATGACTTTCTACAGCGTAGTGGGTAACTCCTCTATCGTCTCCTGCAATAAGTTGATTCAAAGACATTTCTGCAGAAAGTTCATCAAGCAAAGGCTGCATTGTTTTTACCAAGTTTTGAAATGCCTCTGTAATGGGCATCATCT
>CBFHJD010000023.1:0-31998 GCA_965656215.1 Flavobacteriaceae bacterium | reverse complement strand
AATAATGAAACGAGTATAATTAGAAAAGTAGGTGTCCTCATTGGAATTAAATTTGATGAGATTTGGGTATTCAACTAAATACAAATTTAGTAAAAATAATATAGGTTAGTGTTGCCCCATGAAATTTTCCGTCTGAGCTAGATTCAAGCGATAAGTGCAACACTTTGATTAAAATTAGCCAAAAAGATTTCATTGGGTGTTTTGTATCCCAATAATTTTCTGGGTCTGTTGTTTAATTTACTGGTAATCATATTGATGTCTTGATTACTGGTTTGGTTAAAGTCGGTTTTCTTGGGTAAGTATTGTCGTAATTAATTTGTTGGTGCTTGGCAAATTCTTTTCCATTGTCAGAAGTGATGGTTTTAACCTGTTCTTTAGAAGGGAGCTAATAGATTAATCATTTGTTTTTTTATGGATTCTGCTTTGGTTTGGTCTGTCTTAGCGAGGAGTTTAAATTGGCTCTTTCGTTCGCTAAGTGTTAATAGGGCATACTTATTGTTCTTACCAATAATAGTGTCGATTTCCCAATCCCCAAAACGAGCTTTAGTCTCCACAATTTCTGATCGTTGGTCTATCATCACTCTATTGGGGATTTGTCCTCTTTGATGCTTTCTATGCAGATACTTCTTACGCCACCTATGAGCAGTACGCAGGTGCTGATAAAGAATCCCTCCTTGAGATTGATCCCAATAGATGTACTGACAAATACGCTCCACACTAACCATAGCAATCCCTTCTAAGTCACACCTACCCTTAATCTTCTGGGGAGTCCATTGTTTGTTGGTGAGCTTATCGATTATGTAGCGTTTCATGGAGCAATCAAAGACATGATGTTTGTAGGCTTCTTTTCTGCGTTCTTTACTTAGCATAATAGCAAAACTGGTATTGTAGCTTCGTTTTTTGCCATTGTGCTTTTATGTACACCTAGGGCTTCAGCAATTTTTATAATGGCTATAGCCTGCTTTGCGATAATTCTCAAATTTGGTATCTTTAAGACTCGATTAGTTGGGTATAATTCATCGGCAACAAATTTGAGTTTCAAATATCGGAAGCTTGCTTCCGATATTTGTTCTAACTGTTGCGCTTATTGTTTGAACTTAGAAAATATACTTGGCTTAAAACAATTTTTCTTTGATTTCTAAGACTTCTTTTCCCGTCAAAACATAAATATGATCTTCGGTTTTGGGTTTAAGGATATGAAGCCCCGTAAAAGCGCCAAATGCCGGAAGGATCAGTTGATTGGGGCTTTGAAAAAAACAAGGGAGTTTAAGGCGTTGTTTTCCCACACCACTAAGTGTTACGCCTGGATGTACATGGCCGCAAAACACAAATTTAGGGGTCTGTTGATCTGGGAAATGAGTAAAGTGAAAAAGAGCTTCTTCCAACGCTGATTCGACCTGTAATCCCAGTGCTTCAAATTTCCAGTTTGGGATTACATCGTGATTTCCAGTAATCAAGATCATTTTAAAACGTTGCTGTTTGACCCAAGCCTCAAAAAGATACCATTCGTTATTTTGAAAGCTGTGGAATAAATCTCCTAAAAATAGTATGCGTTGTACTGGAAATAGAGGGAGCAGTACCTCCATTTTTTGATAAAAGGAACCTGCTGCCTTCCGAGGAACAGCAATTCCATTTTTTCTAAAATGAGCCACCTTTCCTAAGTGGACATCAGCCAATAGCCACGTTTGTTTTTCTTTCCAATAAATTCCACCACTGGGATGGAGGACAAACTGATTTGTATGGATTTCAATCGTTATCATGGCGCTGCTTTTTCAAGCTGGAGGTACATTTTCTTGATGCGGTCTTCTACGGTTTCTGAAGAGAGCTTGGATCGGATTCGATCGGTAATCAAAGGAAAAGAAAAAGGGGTGGGTTGCGAACAATTTTTCCAGACAATTGTTTTTTGCTCTAATTCTTCAAAAACCAACTGCATTCTACCCCGCTCCATTCCATGATCAAAGGTTTCTTCAACGGCTTGTTGATAGAGTAAATTGTCAGGCTCATACTCTTTAAAAACTTCAAAAAACAATTGAGATCCTGACTGTAAGTGTTTTGATTTAATCGGTTTGTTGGGATAGCCCTGAAAAACCAAACCAGAAATCACAGCAATATCTCGAAACCTCCTCCGTGCCATTTCAGAGATATTGATACTCTTTGCCAGATCTTCAAAAAGGCGATCTGGAGTAAAAAGCATATTGTCTAAAAAATCGTCGGGACTAAAGGCTTGATCGGAGAGGAGTTCGAAGCCGTAATCATTAAAAGACATACTGAAACTAATTGGGTTAAGTAAACTGATGCGATAGGCCATGAGACTTGCCATTGCTTCGTGTATGGCATGGCCTTCAAAGGGATAAAACACGGTGTGAAAACCTTCTTTGGTTTCAAAACGTTCAATGAGAAGTTCATCGGGCTTGGGGACTATGGACTCCTTTTTCTGCTGTTCAAAAACAGGGAGTAAGGACTGAAATTCTCGTGTTGTTTTATGCTGATCTTCAAAAAGAGCTTTTTTAAGTAAATCACTTAAATGAGCACTAAAGCTCATACGTCCACCCATCCAGGCAGGGATTTTAGCTTGTTTAGCTTTGGATTTTTTGACAATGACTTCCATTTTTTGGATGCGGATGAGTTCCAACGTTTTGCCTGAAAAAGCAAAGGTATCTCCGGGTTTTAATTTAGCGATAAACCATTCTTCAATACTCCCTAAATAGCCCCCTTTTCGATAGCGAATTTTTAAGTCATTACCGCTTACTATGGTTCCCATAGATAATCGATGCCTTAAGGCAATACCTTTATTTGCTACTTTAAACAATCCGTGCTCAGTTGGGATTAACTTTTTGTATTCGTCGTAGTGCTGTAGCGATTGACTTCCTCTGATCAAAAAATTAAGAATCCACTGCCAGCGTTCTTTGTCTAGGGTTTGAAAACAAAAGGTAGCCTTAACGATAGGAAATATTTTTTTTGGATCAAAGCCTGAGCCAACTGCTAAGGTCATCAAAAATTGGATCAACACATCATAACAATTAAGGTAGGGAATCCGATCTTCTATTTGTTGGGTTTTAATGCCATTTTGTAAAGCAACGGATTCAATAAGCTCCATGGCATGAGTAGGTAAAAAGTAGATTGTACTCCCAGCCTTGGGTTGATGCCCACTTCTTCCTGCCCGTTGGATAAATCGACCGACTCCTTTGGGACTTCCAATCTGTATGCAATTTTCCACTGGACTAAAGTCTACTCCCAGGTCCAAACTTGAAGTGCAAACCACCACTTTAAGGCTTTCGTTACGCAAGGAATCTTCTACCCAAAGACGTATTTTTTTATCGATACTACCGTGATGCATTGCAATGGATCCCGCGAGTTCAGGGGCAGCTTCTAATAAGCGATGAAACCAAATTTCGCATTGGGCGCGGGTGTTGGTAAAAATCAGTGTACTCTTATTTTTTTGAACAATTTTTAAAACTTGAGGGAGTAAGTGGGTACCCAAATGTCCACGCCAGGGAAAACGTTCCATGGTTTTAGGGAGCAAGGAGTGAACCTTAATTTTCTTTTGAATTTTTGCTTCAATTACCGTATAATTAGCAGTAGGTCCTAAAAGAATTTCTCTTGCTAGCTCTTTATTCCCAAGGGTAGCAGAAATACCCCAAACTTTAAGATCTGGTATAATAGTCCGCAAATAAGCCAAAGCCAACTCTACTTGAACCCCTCGTTTACTTCCTAAGAGTTCATGCCATTCGTCAACCACAATTACTTTGAGGTGCTGAAAGCTTTTGGAGTGGTCTTTTGCACTCAATAAAACATGTAAACTTTCTGGGGTAGTGACAAGGCCAAAAGAAGGTTTGCGCTTCTGTTTAGCACGTTCACTTTGAGAGGTATCCCCAGTTCGCAGAACAATGTTGAGGTCGGGGTGAAGCTCGCTAGTTATCCGCTGGGTGGCCTGTTGTATCTCAACCGCCAAAGCTCGTAAAGGGGTAATCCAAAGAGCTTGAATTCCCACGGGATGTTTTTTTGTTTTAAGGGCTTCTTGTAGTATGCCGCCCCAAAGGGCAAACGTTTTTCCGCTACCGGTAGGAGCGTGTAGCATTCCGTTTTTTCCTTCCCCATACGCTTTCCAACATTCCTTTTGAAATGCTTGAGGGGTCCAGCCCTTTGTTTTAAACCATTGCCGAACTGTTGTCATGGGAGCAATTGTTTGAGGTCCTCAAGACTGTTAGCATCTCCTGTTTTTTTATCGTGTCGCCAGCGTAAAATACGAGGAAAACGTACTGCAATGCCACTTTTATGACGGGGAGAAGCAGCAATGCCTTCAAAAGCAATTTCAAAAACCAACTCGGGTTTGACTTGTCGCACTGGGCCAAAACGATCTAAGGTGTTTTGCTTGATAAATTGATCCACTTTTTTAATTTCAGCATCAGTAAGTCCTGAATAGGCCTTGGCAAATGTGACCAACTCTTCTTTATCCCAAAGTGCAAAGGTATAGTCGGTGTAAAGATTTGTTCTTCTTCCGTGACCTCGCATGGCATAGGTTAAAACAGCATCAATGGTTTTGGGATCAGACTTCCATTTCCACCAGGTTCCTTTTTTTCGCCCCACGGCATAGGGAGAATCCCTGTGCTTGAGCATTAAACCTTCGCTGCGTTTCTCTGCAGCTTTTTCTCGTTCTAAGGCGACTTCTTCCCAACAGGAAAAGTCTAAAACTTGTGATAACAATAAGGGGACATTATCTGCTTTAACTTGATGATAAAGCTTTGCCAAAAGTTCTTGCCGTTTTGCCAAAGGGAGTGCCCGCACGTCTTTTCCTTCCCACTCTAAAATGTCATAAAGCATGATCACAATGGGAATGTCTTTTTGAAGTTTTTGAGAAACGGTCTTTCTGCCAATGCGTTTTTGCAAGGCGTTAAAATCGCCAATCACACTATCTTTATAAGGCAGTAGCTCTCCGTCAACCACCGTTCCGTTAGGAAGATGCTCCGTGAGACAAGCTAGTTCTGGAAACTTATCGGTGACTAATTCTTCTCCACGACTCCATAAAAAATGTTTGCCTTCTCGAACGATTAACTGAGAACGCATACCATCCCATTTATGTTCGATATGCCAGTTTTCGACGGCTTCTTTTTCTTGAAAACCTTCTTCTAAGGCATAAGCCAAAAAGAAGGGGTAGGGCTGAGAGATTTGATCTTCTGGATTGGGGTTTAAGAGGAGTTCGTCAAAGGTTGTGGTCTGGGGTGACCATTGTCCCATCAAGCGGTGGGCCAAAATGTTTTCGTCTATATCGACTGCTTTTGATAAAGCACGTGTCATTAATTTTTGACTCACCCCAATGCGAAAACCTCCGGTGAGGATTTTATTAAAGACAAAGCGTTCAAAGTTGTCTAGGTTTTGCCAACGGTGGAGGATATAAGTTTTTTTCACTTCCTCCTCTTTGGGTTTTAAGGCGATGATTTCTTCGATGCACTGGGAGAGGGAAGGGGGCGTTCCTTTGGCTTCCTGATGAACTAAAAGGGCGATGGTTTCAGCCAGGTCTCCAACAATGTGATAGGATTCTTCAAAAAGCCATTCGGGGAGTTGTGCGAGTTCTGCTGCCCAAGCGCGCATCAAGGTGATGGTGACTGGGCGCGAGGGTCTGCGGTGGGATAAAAGAGCGACAGCCCATAAGGCGTCCTCTTTTGGTGCAGTCTTAAAATACTGGGTGAGGGAAGCAACTTTTTTATTGGTTTTATTGGTGCTGTCCAGCTCTTCGATCAAAGCGGCAAAACGTCTCATTCGGTAGCCACAGTTTCAGGGGTTTCTACTTCATATTGGGTTTTTTCCGTACGCGCATTCCAGCCTTGTTCCCGTAGGTATTGCGCAAAGAGATCGGTGTAACCGTGAGTGGTAATTACATCCGTACAGCTGGTGGCTTTAATGGCAGAGAGTAAGGCTTTCCAGTCGGCATGATCAGACAAAACAAAGGCGCGGTCCACCGCACGTCTTCTTCTCGCTCCGCGAAAGGCCATCCAGCCTGAGGCATAGCCCGTTGAAAGTTGCCCCAGTTTTTTGACCCAGGCACTGCCTAAAACAGCAGGGGGCGCGAGCACTAAATTACCTTCCACCTCTTTTTTGGTGGTCTCTCGGGTAATTAATTCTGTTTCTGGAAAATCGATAAACTGACGAAGTATTTCCGTCATGTGTTCTGTCGCTCCATGGGTGTAAATTTTACCGATGGATGGATCCAGGTGTTTGAGCAGGCGTTGTACTTTACCCAGTGAGTACCCCATTAATAAACTGGTGGTTTTTTCGGCTTGATTTTGCGCCCACCATTGGTTGATGCTATCGTGCACTTTTTGCGGATCTTCCCACTGAAAAACAGGCAAACCAAAGGTGCATTCGGTAATAAAAGTGTTGCATTTCACGGGTTCGAAAGGGGTGGAAATCCCATCGATTTGGGTTTTATAATCCCCGGTAAAGACCCAGACTTCACCTTTGTATTCCACTCGAATTTGGGCCGATCCAGGAACATGTCCGGCCGGATGAAAAGAGAATTGAACGCTATTAATGCTAAAGGTTTCTCCGTATTTTTTCCCCGTTACCGAGATCTTCCCTAAACGATGCTGGATAATGGGCACATTGTTTTCGTGGGTAATGTAGTGTTTGCTTCCCCAGCGCGCATGATCAGAATGGCCATGCGAAATAATTGCCTTATCCACACCCCGCCACGGGTCGAGATAGACGTCAGCTTGTTTACAGTAAATCCCTTTTGAGGTGAATTCCAGTAATGGCATGCTTAATTTTTCTTTTTCAATGGGAAGGTACGAATACCTTGATTTATATCCATAAACCATTGCTTATATTTCGGTCACGATGCCATTTTGCGGGGTTCATTTTGATATATCGCCTGATATTATTGAATGATTTTTCGGGCGCGTCTGCGTTTTGGAAACACAAATCATCCCATGCATATGATTGGGCATTACCATAAATTCCTCCAAAACCACAAACGGAAAATGTTGCGGGATTTCCATCCAGAATTTTTGTACCTATTCCCCAATTTCATTCAATTCCATTTTTGCATCGGAAATTTCACCAAAAAAATGTTGGCGGTCTTTGGTGCATATCGTGATAAAATAGGAACCATTATTGGTATAATCCCACCATTTTGCCCGCACGGTATCTACGCGATATTTGTTTTTGAATTTTCGGGTCAGGGTACAATCGATTTGGGTGAAACAATGTATGTTTTTTATTTCAAATCTAAAATAGGTTATCGTTAATAACTGCCAATAACTCCTTTCTTTTGCCCTCAAATTATTTGTTATTTTCGTTTTGATGTATTTAATCTTTGACACAGAAACAACAGGATTGCCCAAACGCTGGGATGCGCCTTTGACAGACAGTGAAAACTGGCCAAGGTGTATACAGATTGCTTGGCAAATTCACGATGCAAAGGGAGCGATTATTTCGCATAAAGATTATTTAATTCAGCCTGAAAACTTTACTATTCCTTTTGATTCTGAGCAAATACATGGTATTTCTACCGCTTTGGCCTCTGCAGAAGGGGTTGCTTTGGCTGAAGTCTTATCTGAATTTAGGACAGTTCTTGAAGAAGTGAATTATGTAGTAGGGCACAATGTTTCCTTTGATCGGAACATCATGGGGGCAGAATTCTTAAGATCAGGCGTTGCAGATCCTTTTATAGAGAAACCAGTTATAGATACTTGTACCGAAGAAACGGCACAATTATGTCAGTTGCCTGGAGGGCGAGGCGGAAAGTTCAAACTCCCAACACTCAGTGAGCTTTATTATTTTTTATTTCAGCAACGTTTTGAGGAAGCGCATAACGCTACTGCTGATGTAGAGGCAACATCTCGTGCTTTTCTCGAATTGATGCGTCAAGACAAATTACATCCTAAAGCAATGGTTTCTGCGGAGGAGTCCTTCGAGTTAAAAGATCAAGCTGCGCCGTTTGAGTTAATTGGACTCAAGCATCAAAATTTGAAAGAGGCCTCAAAGCAATTAAAAAAAGAAACAAGTCCTTCCATTCCCATTCAAAAAGACACAGCCATTGAGGGTGTTTTGGACGAAGCGCCTTTTGTTCATTTGCATAATCACAGTCAGTTTTCCGTATTGCAAGCCACTTCTCGAATAAGTCAATTGGTGGAGGCTACAGCCAAGTTCAATATGCCGGCAGTAGCGCTAACGGATCATGCCAATTTGATGGGAGCATTTCATTTTATTAAGGCAATACACGCTCACAATAAGGAAGCAGAACAAAAAATAAAACCTATTGTCGGTTGCGAATTCTATGTCTGTGAAGACCATTTAGATAAAACAAGACGTGACGATGGATATCAAATTGTTTTTTTAGCGAAGACTAAAAAAGGCTACCATAATTTGGCAAAATTAACCTCAGCAGCTTATGTGTCTGGATTTTATTACGTTCCTCGGATTGATCGAAAATTGATTGAACACTACAAGGAAGACTTGATCGTGCTTACAGGAAATACCTATGGAGAGGTGCCTTCTAAAATCCTTAATATTGGTGACCGACAGGCAGAAGAAGCCTTGCAATGGTGGCATACTCAATTTGGTGAGGACTTGTATATCGAATTAATGCGTCACGGTGAGGAAGGAGAAGACCGTGCTAATGAAGTACTCATTGAGTTTTCAAAAAAGCACAATATCCCCTTAATTGCAACCAACAATACCTATTACACCAATAAAGAAGAGGCCAATGCCCATGATATTTTACTTTGTGTAAAAGACGGAGAGAAACAGGCCACTCCAATCGGTCGAGGTAGAGGGTTTCGATATGGCTTTCCCAATCAGGAATACTATTTCAAGTCTCAAGATGAAATGAAAACCCTTTTTCAAGATTTCCCAGAGGCTGTTTTGAATATTGAAGCATTGGTTTCTAAAATTCAACCTTTTGAATTGGCTCGAGATGTTTTGTTACCCAAATTTGAAATCCCTGAACAGTTTCAAAAAGAAAATGGGGAAGAGGATAAAGAAGGCGAAAATAAATACTTACGTCATCTGACGTATGAGGGAGCTAAAGAGCGCTATCCTGAATTGACAGCTGAAATTAAGGAACGTATTGACTTTGAATTGGATGTCATTGCTAATACGGGTTATCCGGGCTACTTTTTAATCGTCCAAGATTTTATTGCCGCGGCGCGTAAAATGGATGTTTCTGTAGGGCCAGGAAGGGGCTCAGCAGCGGGTTCTGTAGTAGCATATTGTTTAAAAATCACCAATATTGACCCCATTGAGTACGACTTGCTTTTTGAGCGGTTTTTAAATCCCGACCGGGTAAGTATGCCTGATATTGATATTGATTTTGATGATGAAGGACGAGGTCGTGTGATGGATTATGTAATTGAAAAATACGGATCCAAACAAGTAGCCCAAATCATTACTTACGGTACCATGGCGGCCAAATCTTCTATTCGCGATACTGCAAGAGTATTGGATTTACCTTTGGGTGAAGCAGACAGAATAGCAAAACTCCTTCCTAACATTAAGCTCTCTAAAATTTTTAGTGCTACCGAACAAGAGCTCAAAGAAAAACTACGCGCCGATGAGGTTTTGCGGGTCAATGAGATTAAAAATTTAGCAGAAGAAGAAAGCCTTTCTGGGGAGACCATTCAACAAGCCAAGGTCTTGGAAGGCTCACTCAGAAATACAGGGACTCATGCCTGTGGTGTTATCATTACTCCAGATGATATCACCCAATTCGTTCCTGTCGCAACTGCCAAAGATTCGGATTTGTACGTTACCCAATTTGATAATTCGGTAGTAGAAGATGCAGGATTGTTGAAAATGGATTTTTTGGGTTTAAAAACCTTAACCTTGATTAAAGATACGGTCAAGTTGGTCAAGTACAAACACAATATTGATCTGGACCCAGATCAATTTCCATTAGATGATCAGAAGACCTATGAGTTATTCCAACGCGGGGATACAGTTGGTATTTTTCAATATGAATCTGCTGGAATGCAGAAGTATTTAAAAGATTTAAAGCCTACCGTTTTTGCAGATTTGATTGCGATGAATGCCCTGTATCGTCCAGGACCTTTGGAATATATCCCAAGTTTTGTTGACCGTAAAAACGGCCAAGAAGAAATCAGTTACGACCTTCCTGTAATGGCTGAATATTTGGAGGAAACGTATGGTATTACCGTATATCAAGAGCAAGTGATGTTGCTCTCTCAAAAGTTAGCAGGTTTTTCTAAAGGTGATGCAGATGTTTTGAGAAAAGCAATGGGGAAAAAGATTTTTGCTTTACTGCAAAAACTAAAGCCTCAATTTATAGAGGGAGGAAAAGCCAATGGACACCCCGAAGAGGTATTGGAAAAGATTTGGAAAGATTGGGAAGCCTTTGCAGCCTATGCGTTTAATAAATCACACTCTACGTGTTATGCTTGGATTGGATATCAAACTGCCTTTTTAAAAGCGCATTATCCCGCAGAATATATGGCAGCAGTGCTTTCCAATAACATGAATGACATCAAACAGGTTACCTTCTTTATGGAAGAATGTCGCCGGATGGGTCTTAATGTTTTAGGCCCTGATGTAAATGAATCGTTTTATAAGTTTACGGTAAATGACCAACAGGCAATCCGATTTGGAATGGGAGCAATTAAAGGAGTAGGTCGTGGGGCTGTTGAAACCATAATCGAGCATCGAAAAGACCAACGCTATTCCTCCATTTTTGATTTAGTAAAACGAATTGATCTCAGAGCCGCTAATAAGAAAGCATTTGAAAACTTGGTCTTAGCAGGAGGCCTTGATTCGTTAGGAAATGTTCATAGATCACAATACTTTAACCCGGATGGGGACGGAATAACTTTTTTAGAAAAAACATTGCGTTTTGGAGCAAAGTATCAAGAAAACTTAAATTCTTCTCAAACCAGTTTATTTAGTGATGCTACTAATGAAACTTATCAAGACTTAACCATACCAGCCTGTGAATCCTGGTCAAATCTAATTCGGTTAAAAAAAGAAAAAGAGGTTGTTGGGATCTATATTTCCTCTCATCCATTGGATGACTTTACGCATGAAATGAAACATTTCATGAATATATCATTGAATCGATTAGGCGATTTAGCCCCTTTAGTTAATAGAGAACTTAGCTTGGGTGGGATTGTCAATGATGTGCAGCATTTGGAGAGCAGAAATGGAAAAGGCTGGGCACGTTTTGCCTTGGAGGATTTTACTGATCAATTTGAATTCCGAATATTCGGGGAAGATTATTTAAAATACCGACACTTCCTTGTTGTAAACCAGTTTATCCGAATTCGACTTTCAGTACGAGAAGGCTGGGTGAATAGAGAAACCGGAAAAGCGGGTGCACCTAGGATGCAATTTTTACATTTTGAAATGTTGCAAAACACCATAGAAACAAATGCAAAAAAACTCACGCTCCAGTTGGATATTCATCAATTGAAAGAAAGTCAAATAGAAGCCTTAAAAGACAACCTGAGGTCACACAAAGGAGATCAATCTCTATTTTTTAGCGTTTACGATCCAAGCAAGAAAGTAAAGCTGATATTAAACAGTAAAAAGCAGAAAGTAAAAATCACACCGGATTTACTCCATTTTTTGGACCAAGAACAATGGCACTACAAACTCAATTAGTAGAATTGGAAAAAGGTATGATTAGATAAGTAAATTTGATTTTAAAAGGCAAGGTTAGATCAATTATTAGTTAACTTTGCCAAATTAAAAATTACAACTATGGCATTAGAGATTACAGATGCAACGTTTGAAGAGATTGTTTTAAATTCAGATAAACCAGTAATGGTTGACTTTTGGGCAGCTTGGTGTGGCCCCTGCAGAATGGTGGGACCAATAATAGACGAAATAAGCCAAGACTATGAAAGTAAGGCTGTGGTAGGTAAAGTTGACGTGGATGCAAATCAAGAGTTTGCAGCTAAGTATGGGGTGAGAAACATTCCTACGGTTTTAGTTTTTGACAAAGGCGAATTGGTTGGAAGACATGTTGGTGTCTCTCCCAAAACTGCCTACGCAGAAGCCTTAGATGCTGTAGTATAGTAAGATATTCAACTTCATTTTCTTTTTATTGGTATTTGTTTGGCAAATACAAAATGGGGCGTATATTTGCACACGCTAATTAGGTCTGGTAGTTCAGTTGGTTAGAATACATGCCTGTCACGCATGGGGTCGCGGGTTCGAGTCCCGTCCAGACCGCTCTTTTTAAAGATGTTGTGTGTTGTTAAATTGGATAATTTCCAATGTTTACAACCAGTGAGAAGCTTTCCAGTGAAATGGAGGGCTTTTTTTAGTTTATTTATCATTTCAGGAGTATAGTAACGACATAAGCTAGATTGATAATCACACCGAAATGCACACCAATTACACAACCAGAATAAATTCGATCAGTTAGTCTGTAATGAATTTTAAACTTTCCCCCCTTTTTTTTGTCAGAGATAAAACCGTAAACTAGTTTTTTCATTTTAAACAGAGCTATTCAAAATCATATTATTAGTTCTACTTTTGTAAAAAATAAAGAAAAAGAACAGTTGTAAGATAGTTTTCAATTCTACCTTATCGCTGTACTTAAAAAAAGAAAAATACCACTACAACATACCTAAACATGTCACAAAACAGATTAAAAAATATTCGCAAGATCATTTTATCTATCCTTGGTCTCCTGATAATTTTCGGCTCATATTTACTATCAAAATCAATAGCAAATAGCAATCCGCCGCCAAGAAGACAGGCAGATAAATTGGTAAAAGAAGTTTACTATTTAGAGGTTAAGAATAGCACTTACAAGGTTCAGATACCCTCTAACGGAATTTTAGAGGCGTATCAAAGAATCAAAATTACTTCTAGAGTTCAGGGTTTGATGCAAACGATTTCTCCCCTGTTTAAATCAGGACAAGCGTATAAAAAAGGGCAGGTTCTTGCTCAAATTGAGTCTTCAGAATTCCGCTTAAATGTAATTGCTCAGAGGGCTTCTTTGTACAATCTCATTACTTCGGTACTACCTGATCTGGAGCTGGATTTCTCAACGGCCTATCTTGATTGGAGAACGTATTTGACAAATTTTGATGTCCAAAAAGAAGTACCTCCCTTACCGGCTATGGAAGATGATGTTCGGCTATTTATTTCGGGTCGTGGAATTATTTCTTCCTATTATACGCTGCAAAACTTAGAAAAGAGCTTGAGCTTTTATACCATAATAGCCCCTTTTAATGGGGTGCTAGTGGCTACAAATGTGACTGAAGGCTCACTGGTGAGACCCGGACAAGAACTCGGAGATTTTATTGCACCAGATGATTATGAGTTAAAAGTTGCACTACCAAAATCCTATGTAGAGAAAATTGCAGTGGGCGCAATGGTAGATTTAAAATCTATTGATACTCAAAAGCAATATAAAGGTAGGGTCGCAAGAATCAATGCAAAAGTAAATTCAGAGACCCAATCTGTAGAAGTTTTTATTCGTGTGAACGATTCTGAATTAAGAGAAGGAGTCTATATGGAGGCACTTATTGGCGCACTTGAATTTGAAAATGTTTTTGCTGTGGATCGGGGATTGCTCAATGGAGACCAAGAACTTTACTTAGTCGAAGAAAACAAGCTGATTCTTAAAAAAGTTGATGTAGTGCATTTTACAGAATCAAAAGCCATTATACAAGGCGTAGCCGATGGATTGAAAATAGTAGCACAACCCATTATCGGGGCTTATCAAGGAATGGAAGTCACCCCCAATTTATATGATTTAACTAAGTAAGCAATCGGTATGAAAAAAGTAATCAATTATTTTATCAGATACCACGTTGCTGTTAATGTGGTAATTCTTGCCTTTATTCTCTTTGGAACATTAGGTGTAACTTCATTAAAGTCTTCATTTTTTCCACTTACGGAATCTCATATTGTCCAGATCTCTGTAGCCTATCCAGGTGCTTCCCCTCAGGAAATAGAGGAGGGGGTCGTTTTAAAAATTGAAGATAATTTAAAAGGTCTCGCAGGTGTAGAACGCGTAACCTCGGTTTCAAGAGAAAACAGTGGATCTATTACTGTAGAGGTTGAAAAAGAAAGGGACATTGATTTTATGCTGTTGCAAGTTAAAAATGCAGTAGATCGTGTTCCAAGTTTTCCCACTGGGATGGAGCCCCTTGTAGTTGCGAAACAAGAACAAATTCGATCTACAATCAATTTTGGATTAAGTGGAGATAACATACCCTTATTAAGCTTAAAAAAAATTGCTCGTCAAGTTGAAAACGATATACGAGCAATGGAAGGAATCTCTCAAATAGAGATCACAGGTTACCCCGAAGAGGAGATTGAAATTGCTGTTGAGGAAAGTAAATTATTAGCCTACAAACTCAGTTTTACTGCAGTTGCTCAGGCGGTAGCTCAGGCCAATATTATTGTAACAGGTGGTCGTTTAAAAACCGATGCTGAGGAATTTTTAATTCGTGCAAATAACAAATCGTATTATGCTGATGAGTTAACACAAATTATTGTTGCCTCACAGCCAGACGGAACACTTATACGTTTGGGAGATATTGCTGAAGTTCGAGACCGTTTTTCAGAGACTCCTAATGCCTCATTTATCAATGGTAATTTAGCGGTAAATGTTAGAGTAAGTTCCACCAATACAGAAGATTTATTATCAACCGCTGATCAAATAAAAGCCTATATCAAGACCTTTAACGAAAGTCGAGAAAATCTTCAAATTGAGATCCTGAGTGATCAATCAATTACACTTGAGGAACGGACTAAACTTTTGATAGAAAATGCCTTGCAAGGAATGTTATTGGTATTGATATTTTTATCCTTGTTTCTCAATACAAGACTTGCATTTTGGGTTGCGTTTGGTTTACCTATTGCCTTTTTGGGAATGTTTATTTTCGCACCAATTTTTAATGTTACCATTAATGTCCTCTCTCTTTTTGGGATGATCATTGTGATCGGGATTTTAGTAGACGATGGAATTGTCATCGCGGAAAACATCTATCAACATTATGAAAAAGGAAAAAGTCCGTATAGAGCGGCACTTGACGGTATTTTAGAGGTGATTCCTCCTGTGGTATCAGCTATTATTACTACGGTTTTGGCGTTTTCATTATTTCTATTTTTAGACAGTAGAATTGGAGAGTTTTTCAGTGAAGTTTCTATCGTTGTTATTTTAACATTGGTTATTTCTTTGGTTGAAGCCTTAATAATTCTACCGGCTCACCTTGCGCATTCCAAAGCTTTATCTAAGGAAAGGAAAGAGCCGAAAACCTTAGTAGCCAAGGCATTTTCAAAACTTAGAGTGATCAATAAACTTGGAGATCTGATGATGCAATATATGCGGGATAAACTCTACTCTCCTTTATTTGAATTTACACTCAAAAACCGCTTGCTTACAATGGCGCTATTTTTAGCTGCATTATTTCTTACCGTAGGTTCCATTGGTGGGGGCGTGGTTCGTACTTCTTTCTTCCCTAATCTGGCTAGTGACAGAGTTCAAGTAACGCTAACTATGCCCAACGGAACCAATGAAAGAATTACAGATTCAATCATCAGTATCATTGAGCAGAAGTCACAAATTTTGGAACAAGAGTTCAATGAAAAATATTTGGCAGGGACCGGTAAAACTCTTTTTATCAACACCATTAAAACATTAGGTAATGGGTCTTCTCGAGCAAATTTAACACTCAATATGCTTCCTGGAGAAGAACGACCCAACAGTATCCGAGCCAATACAGTTTCCTCACGGTTGGCAGAATTAGTGGGTCCTGTAATTGGGGCAGAGAGTCTTGTTTTTGGATCGGGGAGTAACTTTGGAGGAAGTCCCGTTTCGGTTTCTTTGTTGTCAAATAACATTGTAGAGCTAAAAGCGGCCAAAAATGAATTAAAGCAAATCTTGATTTCAAACGCCTTGTTGAAAGATGTGACCGATAATGATCCTGCTGGGATCAAAGAAATCACCATTCAACTTAAAGATAATGGGTATGCCTTGGGATTAGATTTACAGTACATCATCAGTCAAGTACGTTCCGGATTTTTCGGTGTTCAAGCTCAGCGTTTTCAACGAGGGCAGGATGAAATCAGAGTTTGGGTACGGTATAACAAAGAAGACCGTTCTTCCATTACACAATTGGAGGATATGAAAATTAATCTACCAAACGGTGAACGCGTCCCACTTAAAGAAATTGCGTATTATTCGATAGAGCGAGGAGAAGTGTTAATCAATCACCTTGACGGAAGAAGAGAAATTCAGATTTCAGCGGATTTGAAAGATGCTCAAAACACCTCTGCGACAGACATTATGAGTGATCTTCAATTGAACATAGTTCCTCAAATTCAAGCAAAGTATCCAACCATTAGTGCTTCTTATGAGGGACAAAATAGAGAGGCATCCAAGTTGTCTGCCTCACTCGCTAATGCTGGAATTCCGATTTTAATTTTGATCTACATGACCATTGCATTTACCTTTAGAAGCTTTTCTCAACCGATACTTTTGATCTTACTTGTTCCATTAAGTATTACAGGTGTGGCTTGGGGGCATTGGATTCATAACTTCCCATTGAACATTCTTTCCATATTAGGAATTATTGCTTTGATAGGGATTATGGTAAACGATGGTTTGGTACTGATAGGAAAATTTAACAATAATCTGAGGGAAGGATTGACTTTTGATGAAGCATTACTCAATGCAGGAAAGTCTCGTTTTAGAGCCATCTTTTTAACCTCGATTACCACAGTAGCTGGTTTAGCACCTCTTTTATTAGAAAAAAGTAGACAGGCTCAATTTCTGAAGCCCATGGCGATCTCTGTTTCCTATGGAATCGCATTTGCGACGCTTTTAACCCTCATCGTACTTCCAGTGTTCTTGTCCTACAGTAACCAAATAAAAGTTTATCTAAAATGGTTAAGCTCAGGTAAATTTCTTCCTAAAGAAGCTGTGGAGCGTGCCATTACAGAACAAAAAGAGGAGCAGAAAATGAATGAAATAGAATCAATTAACACAAAAGAATCATGAAGAGCGCTCAGATGATATTCACCTTTTTTGGATTCCTTATTTTACCTGTTCAGGCACAAGAAATTCTTACTAAAGAGACCGCATTAAGCTTGACATTAGAGAATAATTTTGGAATTCAAATGACTCGAAATGCCAATGAAATTGTTAAAAATAACAGTGAATTGCTCAACTCAGGATTTTTACCCGAGGTTTCAGTTTCTGGAGGAACAAATTTTACAGCTTCAGACTCCGAAATTGCTTTTCCTGGACAATTTTTAGAAGATGGAACAGAACGGCCTAATGTTAACTTAAACGGCCAAGAATCTCAGCGCTATAATGCTGGTGTTAATTTAAACTATACGCTTTTCGACGGATTAGGACGAAAATTTACTTACAAACGACTTAAAGAGCAGTATGCTTTAAGCGAATTACAATTAAGGGAAACAATAGAGCAAACTATACTTCAATTGTTTAGTGTGTATTTTGACGTGGCACGTCTTACAGAGACTGTAGTTAACTTTGAGCAAACTCTTCAAGTCTCCAAACAACGGCAAAAACGAGCGGAGTCGGCATTTTCTTATGGGCAATCTAATAAATTAGCTGTATTGAATGCGCAAGTAGATGTGACCAATGACAGCATCAATGTAATGCAAGCTCGACAAGAATTGGATAACGCTAAACGGGATTTAAATTTAATCGTAAATCAGCCCATAGAACGAGATGTAAATGTAGAGACGGAGGTCGCTTTTATTCCACAAATTCAGATTGAACAATGGGTAGAAACAGCCCCTCAAAATAATGTGATTTTACTGCAGCAAGAACGCAACAGACAAATAAATGCTTACGACCTTAAGGTAAGTCAATCAGGCTATTTACCTACTTTGGGATTGGTAGGAACTTACGGCTGGAATTTAAATCAAAGTCCTGCTTCAGCCTTTTTTCCTGGCACGAATAACACAACACTTTCACTGGGGTTAGGAGCTTCTTTAAGCTGGAATCTGTTTGATGGAGGAAGAACAGTAACGCAAGTGAAAAATGCTAAAATCACCTTAGAAAATCAAATTTTACAGGAGCAACAAACCAAGCTCAGTTTTGAACGCGATTTATTGAATGCCCAGCAAAGTTATTTAAATGCAGTAAAAATTTATCAGATTCAAAACAAACAAGTGGAGACGGGTAGTTATAACTTTGAAAGATCACAAGCGCAATATCGTCTTGGATCGATTACTGCAATTGAATTTAGGCAAGCACAAATCAATTTGAGAAATGCTCAAATCCAAAGAGCAGCAGCAAAGTTTCAGGCGAAATTGGCAGAGATGAGTTTGATTCAATTGAGCGGACAATTGATGAATGTTGAACTCTAAATTGAATCGGTAGGATAAGATTTTAGCAGAACTGATTTCTTCTACTTTGTTTAGAAACCTTGAAAAAATTTCAGTAAACAAAGAAGTTACCGACCATACTTAAAGGACTATTTGTTTGTGAATACATCTTGGTCTTTAGTCGATTTAAGCCAGGATATAAACGGTCCAGTCAAATCAAATTTTGAGTGTTTAGAAAAAAAGGAGATAACGCTTTGTAAGGGAGTAACGATTCAGTCAAATTACATTTAAGTCAATCCTTTTAACTAAGCAACAAAATGGTGAAAAAACAAAAGAATGTTACTGTTTATTTTTTACTTTTGTTTTGAATTTAAATAAACGTCTATGGCCTTTGATATTGAAATGATCAGACAGGTTTACAACCGACTTCCAAAACGTGTTGCAACTGCTAGAAAACTAACCGCAAAACCGCTTACTGCTTCTGAAAAAATATTGTATTCTCACTTATGGGATACTGCATCAGAACAAGTTTTTAAAAGAGGGGTTGATTATGTTGATTTTGCGCCTGATCGAATTGCATGCCAAGATGCTACAGCTCAAATGGCGTTGCTGCAATTTATGCAGTCTGGTAAAGCTAAAGTTGCAGTTCCTACTACGGTTCATTGTGATCATTTGATTCAAGCCAAAGAAGGTGCACATAAAGATTTAAAATCAGCAAACAGTACTTCTGCCGAGGTCTTTGATTTTTTAGAGTCTGTGTCAAATAAATACGGAATTGGATTTTGGAAGCCAGGTGCAGGAATCATCCATCAAGTAGTTCTTGAAAATTATGCATTCCCAGGGGGGATGATGATTGGGACTGATTCTCATACAGTCAATGCTGGAGGGCTTGGAATGGTTGCCATTGGAGTGGGTGGAGCAGATGCGGTAGATGTTATGGCAGATATGGCTTGGGAACTCAAATTCCCAAAATTAATTGGTGTAAAACTCACCGGAAAATTAAACGGATGGACAGCTCCGAAAGATGTTATTTTAAAAGTTGCTGGAATACTAACCGTTAAAGGAGGAACCGGAGCAATCATTGAATATTTTGGTGAAGGTGCAGAGTCTATGTCTTGTACCGGTAAAGGAACCATCTGTAATATGGGTGCTGAAGTAGGAGCAACTACTTCTACTTTTGGGTACGATGCTTCCATGGAACGTTATTTAAGAGCTACAGGAAGAGACGATGTGGCTAATGCTGCTAATGAAGTTAAAGAACACCTAACTGCAGACCCTGAAGTTTATGCTCATCCAGAACTTTATTTTGACGAAGTCATTGAGATTGATTTAAATACACTAACGCCACATATTAACGGACCTTTTACTCCAGATTTAGCAACTCCCGTTGCTGAAATGAAAGAAGTTGCTAAATCCAGCGGATGGCCTCTTCAAGTAGAATGGGGATTAATTGGTTCTTGTACCAACTCTTCTTATGAAGATTTATCTCGAGCTGCTTCCATTGCGAAACAAGCCGTTGAAAAAAAGTTAAAAACAAAAGCCGAATTTGGAATCAATCCAGGTTCAGAACAAGTTCGTTATACCGCAGATCGAGATGGTTTGCTTTCTATTTTTGAAGATCTAAATGCTAAGATTTTTACCAATGCTTGTGGACCTTGTATTGGACAATGGGCAAGAGAAGGGGCGGATAAGCAAGAAGCGAACTCTATCATCCACTCGTTTAACCGGAACTTTTCCAAAAGAGCTGACGGAAATCCAAATACACATGCCTTTGTAGCCTCACCTGAAATGGTAGCTGCAGTCGCCATTTCTGGTCGATTGGATTTCAATCCAATTACAGACAGTTTAATTAATGAGGCAGGAGAAGAGGTAAGACTAGACCCTCCTCAAGGAGTTGAACTTCCAGCTCAAGGTTTTGATGTTGAAGACAATGGGTATCTAGCTCCAGAAGAAGATAGTTCTCAGGTAGAAGTTGTTGTAAAATCGGATTCGGAACGTTTACAAATTTTAACCCCTTTTAAGCCTTGGGATGGACAAAATCTCAGGGGTGCCAAATTATTGATTAAAGCCCACGGAAAATGTACTACTGACCACATTTCTATGGCAGGTCCTTGGTTGCGTTTTAGAGGGCATTTGGATAATATTTCAAATAACTGTTTGATAGGTGCAGTGAATGCATTCAATCAAAAAACCAACTTTGTTAAAAATCAATTGACTGGTGAATACGGAGGTGTACCAGATGTTCAAAGAGAATACAAAGCAGCTGGAATAGAAACCGTGGTTGTAGGAGATCACAACTACGGCGAAGGTTCTTCAAGAGAACACGCGGCTATGGAGCCACGCCATTTAGGGGTTAAGGTAGTGCTTGTTAAATCTTTTGCACGAATACACGAAACTAACTTGAAAAAGCAAGGTATGTTAGGGATTACATTTGATAATGAGACCGATTATGATCTCATTCAGGAGGACGATACGTTTAACTTTTTAGACCTTGCAGACTTTGCTCCTGGCCAACCCTTAACTGTTGAAATTGTTCACGCAAATGGTACAAAAGAAAAGATCCAAGCGAATCATACGTACAACGAACAACAAATCGAGTGGTTTAAAGAAGGCTCTGCCTTAAATTTGATCAAAAAGCAAAACGCAGGTTAGTTTTTAAGCGCTTTACGAAATTGATGAAAAGACCCTATACGGGTCTTTTTTTATAAATTTAACCAGTAAGTCAATTTGAGATTTATCGACCGAAAAACAGGGCCAAATTCTCGGGTGTAATAATTGTCATTATAAACCAGATATAAATCTGAAAGTGGTGCAAAACGCCATTGTAACCTTGAGTTGATTCCTAGATTATCTGTTTGATTACTATATTGAACCAGTGTTGACCAGAATAATTTTTTACTCAAGGTTAACTCTAATTTGGGACTCACTAAAATGATGTTGGCTGAGGGGTAGGGATTTGGAAGCCTTATTTGATTGTAATCCCAAAGTAACGTCATACTCACTTTCGGTTGAATTCGGAATTGGGTAGTCCCTTGATACGAAAAACGTGTCCCGTTAAAAAAAGATCCGTAAGATAATTCAGAGGAAAAGTTAAATAAACGGGCAACATTTGATTGATATTCAACAGACCATTCATTAAAGTCATAGGCTATATCCGAAGGCAAAGGAATGCCGTTTTCTGATCGGGTCGGGTCAAAAGGACTGGATAGATAAACAAATTGATTTCTGATTGAAAATCCCAATCGGTCCATTTTCTTAGATTCAATAGTGTATTCAATTCTTCTGTTATGATCTGTTTTTTTATAGTCCAAACTTTTTTGCTGCCAGCTGTAATTTGACAACTGAATACTATGTGTGTTAATTTTCCCCTTTTTAGGATAAAAAATACGTGTTCCGGAAATACCGGTTTTAATAATTCCAGTTCGTGGGATAAAGCCAAGATCTGAGCGAAAATCCTCGTCCACATAAACCCATTTTGATGAAAATCGCCAAGTACGTGTATTATAATCTATAGATGCCCCAGAAGAAAGATTTCCTTCATTATCATCCGGTTGAAATGATTTATGAGTATAAAATTTACCGGTCCACTTGTTGTCTGATGAATTTAAGTTGTAGTCCAAGCCAATTACCCTGTTGTAACGATCTTCTTTTTCCAAAAATTCGTAATCTTTAAAGCTTTCCCTATTTACCAAAAAGGCTCCTATTTGTGATTGGTTAAAAACTTTTCTTTGAAGGGCAAACATGGTATTGTTGTTGGAGGCAATATCGTTGCTTAGGTCTTCTTGATTTTGAATACTCAAAAAACCCAACCTCCAGTTTTCGTCAAGTTTTCCGCTCAATCGGACACCCCCTAAAATATTATTTTGAATTGTATTTCCTTCTCGGTCTCTAGCAATTCCAATGCGTCTCGAAAAAAAAGGGACCGCTTCCCTACTTCCACCAAAATTTCCAAATAAATCTCCATTATCGATAAAAAATTGACGTTTTTCAGGTAGTGATATTTCAAATCGGGTAAGGTTAGTTATGATGTCATCTACTTCGACATTTGAAAAATCAGGATTCAGTGTTACGTCTAGATTCAGGCCGTTACCCACCGCAATTTTCGAGTCACCTCCAAAAGTAAGCGAGTTTTTTATAGAATTATCATTTCCACTAAAATCGTTAGAAGATAGGCTATTAATGTAGGGTATTAAATAAACAGGGGCTTTACTTTTTTTTAGGGGTTCTTCAAAAACAAGTTCACCAAGAAAACCAAGATTTACAGGAATTTGATTTTGGGGAACTGCGGACCATGAGCTTTGCTCATTGCTTTGTATATCATAGCGATAGGATTGAAATCCCCATTTTTGACTTCCGTCTGGATACTTTAAAGAGTTAAAAGGGATTGCGATTTCTATTGTAAATACATCACCGTTTAGTAACGCTTCAGCTTGCCATTTTATATCCCAGGTTAGGCTAAATCCAGAAATAGAGGTTCCTCGATCTGATATTAAACCCTCACGTTGTACTCCGTAAGCGCTTACCCCAAACAAAAAAGCATTTTGTCCGTCTCGAAAAGTATCAAAGAGTACAGTAATATTGTCATTTGAGCGTGCGCTGAAATCTCGTTTTAGAGAACTAACCCTAAAGTCTGGGCCAACTCCCTTAGCACTTGCGCCTAGATAAATATGGGTATCTGTATAGAGTAATTTTACTAAGGTTTCATTGGTAGATCGAATGGAGTCTGTTGGGAATTTTTGCCAAAAGTCAGAAATGGTCTCTGCCTCTTCCCAAAAGGCCTCGTTTAATTTGCCATCCAGATGAATTTTTTGGTCTGTTTTTTTTACCAAAACAGAACGCTTTTCGTTTTGTTGACCCCATATTTCTGTTGGAGAAAAAGCGATCAATACGAGCAATAAAAAAACAGTTTGGGGAGAAAGCCTAAATTTCATTCAGAGGTATAGATATGATGAGCCCCGTTTTGTCATATACTCTCGTATTCGAGGGTAATTTGATGTTTTGACCTACTGCAATTATACGGCCATTTTGTTCCAATAGTATCGCGTCTTTTATGATCGTAGTTGGGTATAAATGAATGGTGGCATTTGTAAAAGCCTGATAATTAAGTTCTTTAGTTTTCACCGCTGTATTTGTTGGGAAATAGACTTGACTATAAAGTAGCGACAGCGGGAAAATAAGAAGTAGTAAGAATTTCCTCATATTTTTTTTAATGAATGTAGCATAAAAAACTTGAACCAAAAAAGTCAATTGCAGAAAAATAATCAACCTGTAACTTATGTAACCTTAGTTACATTTTTTTTGTTTAAATAAAGTAATTTTAAAATACTCAAATCATTAAATATAACATGAAAACACATTTTGAAATTGTGATTATTGGCGGTGGAACCGCTGGTATCATGACTGCAGCTCAACTAATTAGGAAAGGGGTTACTTCGGTTGCCATTATTGAACCTTCAAAAACACATTATTACCAGCCTGCTTGGACCTTGGTAGGTGCAGGCACGTATAGCTACAAAAAAACCGCTAAACCCATGAAGTCTGTGGTGCCTAAAAAAGCAACATGGATTCAAGATTATGCCTCAAAACTTATTCCTGAAAAGAATAGCGTTGAAACCCAATCAAGCGGAACACTTACTTATGATTATCTAGTTGTTGCACCCGGTCTGGTTTATGATTTTTCCCTGGTAGAAGGTCTAGAAGACGCCATAGATAAGGGAGTGGTATGTAGCAATTATACAGATCCTGAACATACTTGGCAAGTGATTCAAAATTTTAAGGGTGGAACAGCCTTGTTTACTCAGCCCACAACTCCTATAAAATGTGGAGGAGCTCCACAGAAAATCATGTATCTGGCGGAAAGTCACTTCAAAAAATCTGGAGTTAGAAAAAACACTAAAGTTGTTTTTGCAACTGCAGGAACCGTTATTTTTGGAGTTAAACCCATTGCAGAAACTTTGATGAAGGTTGTCAATCGAAAAGATATTAATTTGAGATTTGGCTATCAACTTAAAAAGATTGATGGGAAAAAAAACATTGCTTGGTATGGACTTGCAGATCACCAAGCGGAACATAACTCTAAAGATATAAAGACAAAAAAGGACGGTAAATTGATTGGAATTCATTTTGATATGTTGCATACCGCGCCTCCTTCTGTAGCCCCAAAATTCATTCAAGACTCACCTTTAGCCAATGAGGCCAAGTGGATGGCTGTGAATCATCAAACGCTTCAAAACGAAACGCATAAAAACGTTTATGGTTTGGGAGATGTTGCAGCCTTGCCAACAGCTAAAACAGGAGCTGCAATTCGCAAACAAGTTCCTATAGTGGTAGATAATATTCTACAGTCCAGAAAAACAAATACGATAGGAACGATGACTTATGATGGTTATTCTTCTTGCCCGCTAGTTACGGACTACGGAAAAATGGTTTTAGCAGAGTTTGACTATGCTAATAATTTTACGCCCGATCCAAAATTGAAACGATTATTAATCAAGGATAGTTCTAAAGAACATTGGCGTTTATGGATGCTTAAAAAACATATGTTGCCCTACCTGTATTGGAATAAAATGCTCAAAGGGAAAAACGTTTAAGTTGTTTTAATCCCTTGCATCCGAACTACGGAAGTTTGACCAACATGATAGCTACCCTCTGATAGTGTGATAATTTCTTCTTGAAGATGAAGCATTTTTAGGTTTTCAAAGTCACCGCTTAATCCGGCAGTATCGTAAAGCTGTGAAGGCATTTTAGGTCCTCCAACTTTTGGATTTAGTCGCTGATAGTGGGGATGATTTTTACTGAATGCCTCGAGTATAATATTTCCTTTTGGAGCCAAGAGTTTTTCTAACTGGTGGTGGTTTGTTTCCCGGATGGTGTCTGGAAAATGAACATAAATAAGACCGATGGCATCAAAAAATTCTTCAGAAAAATCTAGCTCAGACAAAGAGGCCACTTGATAGTGAATTTCGACTTTCTTTTCTTCAGCTAATGACATGGCTTTTTGGTAAGCCATTTCACTAAAGTCGTAGGCGTAAACCTCCCATCCTAAAGTTGCAGCATATACTGCATTTCTGCCTTCGCCTTCGGCCGCCAATAATATTTTTCCGGGAGCAATATCTTGTAGCGTTTGCTTAAAATACGCATTTGGTTCTTTGCCGTACGCATAAGCCTTTTGTGCATACCGTTGGTTCCAAAAATCTTTCATTTCAAGAAGGGTTTATTTCGGTTTGGAGGATGAAAATAGATGTTATGTAGTCATGTTTTCTAAAGTAACTTCTCTGAAATTACGGTAATTGGCAGATATTTCATCAATTAGTTCTGATGGTTTTTTTTGTTCAGCCTCTTTATACCAATCTATAGATATTGGATGAAACTGCATGTCAAGATGATTTTTACTCCACATGGACAGCTCATATATCAGAGGATATAGGTCTATGCCGGAATCTTTTAAATAGTAAACTTTGACCTTCTTATTTTTTGGGTTGGGGATAAAACCGATCAAATCAAAACTCAATAATTTATTTAAACGATCTGTAAGAATATTCGTAGCGATTTTTTCTGGAGAATTTCGAAACTCAGTAAAGGTAGTGCGTTCTAAAAATAAATCTCTGATGATTATAAGAGTCCATTGATCACCTACTATTTCTAGTGCAGTGCTCACTGGGCAAGAGGATCTGTTGTTTTGAATTTTTATCATCAACTAAATTTGATTTTAACTTCTAAATGTAAGTAACTTTGATAAAAATCTAAGTGCTTACTAGATTAATTTCGGTAATACTCTTCTGAACTCTTTTTTGTTACATAAATCAAATTACCCACTCTAAAAAAACTAAAGCTTCATGCTCCTTTCAGGGCAGGGTAACAGAGTGTTTTAAAGCTCTATAAAGATATGCCCTTCCAAATAAGTTTGGGCTTTGCCACCAATACGTACTCTTTCACCTATTGCTTCACAGATTAATTGTCCACCTCTTTCAGAAAGTTGTAAGGCTTTCATTTTCTCTTTTTGAAGACGATTCGACCAAAACGGTATTAGAGAACAGTGAGAAGAGCCAGTGACAGGATCTTCCAGAAGTGAAGCTTGTGGCGTAAAAAAGCGAGAGACAAAATCTACATCTACGCCTTGAGCAGTAACAATAACTCCCCCGGTGCCCAGGTTGATCTGATCAAAGATTGATCGATTGACTTGAATAGCCTTGATTTGTTGTTCTGTTTCAAATCGGAGAACATAATCTCTAGCTTTGAAAACTTCAATTGGGGAAATGTTCAATGCATTTTTAATAACCTCAGGAAGCTGAGTTGGTTCAGGAGGTCTAGATGGAAAATCTAAAAAGTACATTTCACGATCTATAAAAACCTTTAAAGGGCCACTTAGAGTCTCAAATTCTATTTTATCTGATTGGTATCCTAAATGCTTGACCAAGCAATGTGCAGTTGCAAGAGTTGCATGACCACACAAATCCATTTCAAGGTCTGGAGTAAACCACCTCAAGTGAATAGCATTCTCTTTTTCAATAAAAAATGCAGTTTCTGGCACGGCATTCTCTCGTGCAATTTGAAGTAAAACCTTATCGTCAAGCCATTTTTTTAAAGGAACTACACAGGCTGGATTGCCTCCAAACAATTGGTCGGTAAAGGCATCAATTTGATAAATTTTTAATTTTTTTGTCATGGCAAATGGTTTCAAGATTAAAGAAAAGTTAACATTGGGATGAAATCAAATAAAAGCCTAAAGCTTAAAAGAGACCAATAAATAGTAATGAATCTTGAATTTTAAAGATAATTGTTTTTAAGAACTCTTTTGCTTATTTGATATAGTCAAGTAACATTTTCCGTAGTGAAAATGATCAATGTCGGCTTCTTTTTTTAGCGTATTTGTTTGACGCTACATTGGGTGGTAGTTCCACAGCAGTACTATTTTTTTTACTGGGTTGTTTTTTTAAAGCGGCACAGCAGTTGAAAGAAAAAACAAGAAAGAGAAGCGGGATAATAGAAAATAGAATTCGTTTCATAAGTAGGTAAATTAATTTGAGGGCTAAATGGTTTAAACTTTGGGCTATGTTCCAGCAAATGGAGAGCCAACTATTCCCACAGCGAGCTCTGCCCAAATGAATAAAAACAGTAGTATTGTCAGTGTGATAAGTATAATTTTTTGGTTCAGCCGATTCGTTTTTTTAATGATGAGATGGATTCCAAACCCAAGAGCTAAGAGTAATAGTCCCATCAAAATAAAATCAAATAATGACCAATGCACTTCATTTGAAAACTGCATTCCAATTAAGGGAATAAGTAAAAGGAGGACAGGATAAAACGGAGTTAATGAAATTTTTTTGAACATTTGATTAGGCTTTTTATAAAATTAATTAAAGTTTTTCAAATTAAATTTATAGAGCACTTACATTTTTAAATACATAAAGCATTTCAGAGGCAATTTGCAGAGACTTTTCATCGTATTTTTCAGCTTCTTCCGGACTGTCGTCAAAGAACTTAGGATCTTCATATCGTACGGAAATTCTTTTTTCTGCTGAGGGAATGAAGGGGCAATTTTCGTCTGCGTGAGCACACGTCATGACAGCGGCAAAAGGATTGGAAGGATTTGTAGGGTCGTCAAAAACTTTTGAAAAGGCAATAATGGGATTTGAGTTTTGAGCATAAAAGACGTTGTATTTTGGATTCGTATCTCCCACCTTTTCAATTTTAAAACCGCTTCGGTTTATTGAAGCCACAGCACGTTCGTTAAAGGCAGTAACCTCAACCCCTCCTGAAAAGCAGGCTACATCAATACCGTAGTAAGCTGCTGCAGTTTGTGCCCATATCTGAGAAAACTGACTTCTACGAGAATTGTGAGTGCAAATAAAATTCAGCAAAGGTTTTTCACCTGAGGCTCTCTTTTTCTTGATGTAATTTACTAGTTCGAGTAATACTTTTTCTCGTTCCCCTGTAATTGACTTTAAAAGAGCTTTTGAAATTGTTACATTGAGTTTAGCGTACATAAGATATATTGATTAGCAGCAACCTGATCCTGGAGCACACTGATTGGAGGTTGTTTTAGTTTCTGGAATTCCACATTGGTCATTGGCTAAACAAGCGGTTTGGGTAGTTTGTAACCTCAATCTCGAATTTTCAAAACCCAGACCGTATTTCCCTATAGTTTCAGACTGATATTCAACTTCAATTTCTAGATCATCTAGAAGAAGTAGTTGTTCAGATTGTTCTAGTATGGTTTTTAATTTTGGTACACTCAAGCGATGATCGTAATCATCAGCAGTGTAAAGTTGAAAGTTGATCACAGATTCTTTCCGAAGTACTCCACCGCAGTCCACAAAGCGTTTGTCAATTTGACCGACCTCAGTTACGTGAAAATGTTGAGGAATTAAGCTTCCATCCGGTAGAGCAAATTCAACAGTGTTAATTTGATTTAAGATTGATTTTAATTCTGATAATATCATAATATTATATTTTTTGGGGGATTAACAAGTTTGAGGAATACTAAATTGGTCAAAAATTGACTTTATCTCAGCCCATTTTTCATCGTTAATGCAATAACAAATGTTTTTCCCTTCGATGGTGCCTTGGATTAAGCCTACTTTTTTTAATTCAGCTAAATGTCTTGAAATAGTCGGTTGTGCTAGTGGGATTTGATCTACAATATCATTACAAATACAGGAGGGACTTTGAATTAAATGTTCAATAATTGATAATCGTGCAGGATGCCCAAGTGCCTTAAACACAAGCGCAGTTTCATTGATGATTTGAGGAAAGCCCTCTGTTTTTGTTATCCCCATATTGCAATATTACAATATGTTTTACAATTAACCAAAACGTACAGCCTTACAATTCTAATGCGTTAGCACATTAAAAAATCATTTGGATTTGGACATATCCCGAAGGACAAACGCCATTACGATGATCATTGTGACTATGACGACTATTGCAACACCTTTTATTGTCATGAAAAATTATTTTGAGTAAAGATACAGTTTCGATTTTATTTTATAAAGCTTGAAAAGTGTTAAAAAATGAACTTTAATTTCATTACTGCCCTTATATTCAGTTTGATGATAAAATCCAAGACTGGGGAATATCTACACAAGATGGACAAGATTGTACCCGTTCAAGTAAAAACCATTTTTGTACATTTAAAAAACGATTTACTTTTATGATTTTTATTAAAAAAATAAGTTTAATTCTTTGTGTGCTGGTGGGTATCGGTTGTACTTCGAATCAACAATTCGATATTCTAATTTTAAATGGGACTGTTTATGACGGGAGTTTAAATGATCCCAAACAGATTGATGTTGGAATCATTCAGAATAAAATTATTGAACTTGGGGAATTAACGGACAGGCAAGCCTCGCGGATTATTGACGCTAAAGGATTGGTTGTGGCCCCGGGCTTTATTGATTTGCACGCACATTTAGAGCCTATTTTTGATCTTTCAGATTGTGAAAGTCATGTTCGTCAGGGTGTAACTACCAGCTTAGGGGGTCCTGACGGCAGAGGTCCCATTCCTTTTGGCGTGTACGTGGACAGTTTAGCTCAGCTAGGGGTTGGGATGAATGTTGGATTCCTTGTAGGCCATAATTCTGTTCGCCGTGAGGTGATGAATCTAGACAATAGAAAGCCTACACCAGTGGAATTACAACAAATGAAAAGTTTAGTTGCTCAGGCCATGGACGAAGGAGCTTTTGGTATTTCCACAGGCTTAAAATATTTGCCAGGAAGTTTTTCTGAGCTAGAAGAAATCGTTGAACTCTCCAAGGAGGCTTCAAAAAAAGGAGGAATTTATACTTCACATTTAAGGGACGAGGGTCTTGAGGTTATGGCTTCTGTTGAGGAAGCGATTAGTATTTCAGAAAAAGCGAATATACCGGTTGTTTTAACCCACCATAAAGTTATAGGAAAACCCATGTGGGGCAAAAGCAATGAGACTTTGGGATTGGTTGATAAGGCCAGAGAAAAAGGACTGAATATTACAATGGATCAGTATCCATACAACGCAAGTTATACAGGAATTTCGGTATTAATTCCTGCATGGGCACGAGCAGGGGGAAATGAAAAATTTATTGAACGATTAAAGAACCCTAAACTTCGCGACAGTATTAAAAAGGGAATAGTTTTTAATATTCTCAACGACAGAGGTGGAGATGACTTGGATCGAGTTCAGTTTGCTAAGGTTCGTTGGATGCCCGAATTGGAAGGAAAAACGTTAAAATATTGGTGTGAACTTAAAGGGTTAAAACCCACAACTGCGAATGGTGCCGAGTTAGTGATTGAAGCTCAAGTAAAAGGGGGAGCAAGCTGTATTTTTCACGCAATGGATGAAAATGATGTAGTTAATATTATGCAACACCCACAAACTATGATTGCCTCTGATGGCCGATTGGTGAAGTTAGGCGATGGTCATCCTCACCCAAGATGGTATGGTACTTTTCCAAGAGTTTTGGGGCGTTATGTTAGAGAACGAGGAATACTTTCTCTCTCTGAAGCAATTTATAAAATGACTTCAATGCCCGCCAAGGTAATGGGCTTAAATGATCGTGGAAGTATAGGTGTAGGTAAAAAAGCAGACCTTACTATTTTCAACTCGGAGACGATCCTTGATAAAGCAACTTTTGAGCAGCCTCATCAGTATTCAGAAGGGATTGAGTACGTACTCATAAATGGTCAATTGGCTGTTGATCAGGGTGAATTTAAACCCATAAAATCGGGTGAAGTTCTCTTAAAGAACTAAAAGGCTGCTACTTTTTCTGGTACACCCTTACATAGTCAACTTCCATGACGTCTTGCTCAAAATTGGGGGCCATTTCACCACCTAGGCTACCTCCCATTGCGACATTAAGTAAAATGTATTGATCGTTGAAATAAGGCCAATTTTCAAGAGTTTTGACCTCAGGTTGGTATGTAAAATAAACTTGATCATCTACTGTAAAATCTATTTTATCAGCTGTCCATTCCATTCCGTACTCGTGAAAGTTTTCAGTCACGTCTGTAACATTTACTTGTTTTACAAGGGTGTTTCCACCGTGGGTAGCAGGTGTATGTACAGCACATTGAACCATTTCAAAATCCTCAAAAAGCTGCTCCATGATATCGATTTCTCCACAAGCGGGCCATCCTACGGTTTCTAAATTACTCCCCAGGGTCCAAATGGCTGGCCAAGTTCCTTGAGCACGGGGTAATTTTGCGCGAACAACAACTTTTCCATACGTAAACGAAAATTTTGAGTTTAGTCGGGCAGAGGTATAGGCTTGAGTTGTACCTGAATGGGTATAATCTTCTTTTTTAGCAGTAATTTTTAAGGTGCCATTACTTACCGAAGCATTCTCCAGGCGGTCCGTATAATGCTGAAGTTCATCGTTATACCAACTTCCGTTGTTAGGAGCTACCGTTTCCAGGAACCAATTGGAGGAAGCTACTTCATTACTGTTTTGTTCGAATTCGTCATTCCATACCAATTGATAGTCTGCAGCCTTTTCTTTCTTTGAGGAGCATGAAAGTAAAGTAAAAATTACTAGAGTGGAAAAAATTTTATTCATGGTGGATTTTCTGTTTGAGTTCAAATTTAGGAAAACTTCCACTTTAAACGAACTTCGGAGGTAGTAAAGCCAAGCATAAAATCGAATTAAAACAGGGTGAAATCAATTCGTATAGCCTAGTTTCGCAATATGATTTACAACATCTTAAGGGTATTTTCGGGGGGTTCACATTTTGTTTATGGAATTTTAG
>CBFHJD010000022.1:0-34160 GCA_965656215.1 Flavobacteriaceae bacterium | reverse complement strand
GATTTCGTGGAGTTCTTCTTCTTCTTCATCCATTGTATCTAAAACAATATCTTGAATCATCTGTTTTAACTCTTCTCTACTCATATTTGATATAGAATCATCTTCTTCTACCTCATCGGTAAAATCTCCTCTTAAATCATCTGAATCTCCATAACCCATCTCTCGTAGGATTTCATCTAAATCTACCATATCCTCCAATTCATCTTCATCGGGTTGAGGTATATAGTTTGGAGGAACAACTCCCTTTCTGTTTTTCGGGATTTCTTTCATAGACACCGATTCAGTTCTTGGTTTTAATTTTCTTTTATCATCCTCTGTAAGAGGAATACCACTTAATTCCATTAAACGAATTCTTCGTTGGTTAGGTGAGATGTTTTCATTCAGTTTTATTCCGTTTATCATAATTTGTTTCCCTTTCAATATAAATACCTTCTTAGTGTTATTCTCTTCCAAAAGGGATACAATCCACCCTTAGAGGGTTATTACTCCTCTACGGGGGAATCATGTTCTTCCAATGAGGAACACAAGAAAGATTACTCTTTCTACGAAATTGTATCTGAACCCTTTATTCATTTACAATATCGTATCCACCTGAATGGTTTCACTTAATTAATCTCGTATTTACAACGATGACCATCCTTCATTTGAAAGATTATTATATCCGATACAAGGGTGTATGTCCAAAAACTCTCGGTAGGGAATAACCTTATCTGATTATAAGTATACAGAAATTGGAGAAACGTAAATAAAAATGGAAAAAAGTGATTGTTTTTAAATTTGAATAAAAAACATAATACAACAATCAACGTTGTGATGTTAAATCACAATTTTTAACTATTTTTGAAGATTTTTAAATGTAATATATTGATTTTATTGGTATTTTAAGGTATAGTTCAAATCCTGTCATCCCGACTTTTTTCTAATTATTCCAACGCATTTCAAAGAAAAATTAAATCGCCTGATTTGAAGCAAATACATAAGAGAAAACAAATTTTATAGTAGATAGATTGAGCTTTATTTAAAATCAAAATTCAATTATTAATGGGAGGGGTAGTTAAATCAGATTACAAACATTACTAAATGCGCTTTTTTCAATCCAAAATTTAGTAGATTAGTGCAAAACAAATTGATTTAATTGAACGCATTAATTATGAAATTATATTTTCCTTTCAGCCTTTTATTTTTCTCAGTATTGCACATAGGTTGTGCTCAGGATAATCCCCCTTTTATTGAAACCCCCACAGCTGTAAACTATACTTATGAGACTGTTGTGGATGGAATTGACATTCCTTGGGGCTTGGTCTTTATCACAGAAAATGATTTTTTAGTAACTGAAAAATCAGGAATTCTCTACCGTGTAAAAAATGGTGAAAAAACAGCTTTAAATGGCTTGCCAGAAATTTACGTAAGAGGTCAAGGTGGACTTTTAGATATTGCCATACATCCAGATTTTGCCTCAAATAATATGGTTTACATGACCTTATCCGCAAATACTGATGGTGATGAAGCGGGTGGTAACACATCTTTATACTCTGCTAGACTCAATGGAACTGAACTAGAAGATGCTAAATTACTTTACAAAGCAACCCCTAATACCAAAAAAGGCCAACACTGGGGATCTCGTATTGTTTTTGACTCTGAGGGACACCTTTATTTTTCTATTGGTGACCGGGGAAATCGAGATGAAAACCCACAAGACATCAGTAGAGATGGAGGTAAAATTTACCGTCTAAACTTAGATGGTAGCATCCCAGAAGACAATCCGTTTGTAGGCAAGGAAAATACAAAAGAAGCCATATTTTCATACGGTCACAGAAACCCACAAGGAATGGTAGTCCACCCAAAGACTGGCGATGTTTGGGAACACGAACACGGACCTCAAGGCGGAGATGAAATTAATATTATTCAAAAAGGGGTCAATTTTGGTTGGCCAACAATCACTTATGGAATAAACTATAGCGGAACACCAATCACCGACAAAACGGCTTTACCTAACATGGCACAACCATTTTATTATTGGGTACCCTCTATTGGACCCAGCGGTATGGCTTTTTCAACCTCTGGTGTTTACAAAAATTGGACTGACGATTTATTTGTTGGATCACTCAAATTTGAATACTTAGAACGCCTCGTTATTGAAAATAATAAAGTGGTCAAAAGAGAAAAAATATTGGATAAAATAGGACGAGTAAGAGAAGTTGTTGAAAGTCCAGAGGGGTATTTATATATTGGAGTAGAAGGAAAAGGTATTCTTAAAATTATACCGAATTAATGAAAGTTTTTATAGTCGTCTATTTGCTCACTGTTAGTGTGTTTACGACACTTCTTTTTCAAGAAAAAACGAAAGAAGACAGTATTATTGCCGGTCAAGAAATTTATCAAGATTTTTGTGTTCAATGCCACTTAACCTCAGGTGAGGGCGTTTCGGGTGTCTTTCCTCCATTAAAATCCTCAGATTATCTTCTAAACAATATTGAAAAGAGTATTGCGGGGCTAAAATATGGACTTCGTGGTAAAATCATAGTCAATGACGAGACATACAATGGCGTGATGCTAAACCAAGGATTGGAGGATGAGGAAATTGCTGATGTAATGAACTATATCCTCAACGAATGGGGAAATAATCACGATAAACAAATCACAACTCAACAAGTCACTGAAATACAGAAAAAAGTATTGGAATAATGAATTTTCGATTACTCTGGAACACTACAAAAAAAATTAAAAATCCTTATTTTTTGTACGGAATTATTTTAATTGGTTTTGCCGTTTGGATGTTTTTTTTAGACACGCACTCTTGGACGATCCACTCTGAATTGAATCAAGAGATCGAACAGCTTGAAAAAGAAGAAAAGGTATTGAAAGAAATCATCAAGGAAGATCTCAAAACTATTGAAGTTCTACAAAATCAAGACAGTCTAGAACGTTTTGCAAGAGAAAATTACGGCCACAAAAAGAGCAATGAAACTATTTTTATAATAGAAACTAAAGACAGCTTAAATTAAACACCAATCAAAAAATTCAGACATACAGTTCCCTTTCATAAATGTATTCTTTTAATCTTTTCTAGTGGAGTAAATAATCGTATTTTTAAATGCTTAAAAAACAATAATGGGTAAAATAATTGCCATAGCTAATCAAAAGGGAGGAGTCGGGAAAACTACCACTGCCGTCAATCTTGGCGCAGCTTTAGGGGTTTTGGAAAAGAAGGTTCTTTTGATTGATGCTGATCCACAGGCCAATGCCACATCAGGTTTAGGAATTGATGTACAAGACGTTCAATTCGGTACCTACCAATTGTTAGATCACAGCATAAAAATCGAAGAAGCTATTTTAAAAACTAAAAGTCCCAATCTAGACTTAGTGCCTTCTCATATAGATTTAGTGGCTTCTGAAATTGAACTTGTTGACAAGGAGTCGCGTGAATACATGCTTAAAAAAGCACTAGTCGGAATTGTAGATCATTACGATTATATCCTCATAGATTGTGCTCCCTCTTTGGGCTTAATTACCTTAAACTCGCTAGTTGCGGCAGATGCGGTCATCATACCAATTCAGTGTGAGTATTTTGCTTTAGAGGGATTAGGAAAGCTTTTAAATACAATTAAAAGTGTTCAAAAACTTCACAATAAAGAACTCGATATTGAAGGGCTCCTACTAACAATGTACGATACACGACTTCGTCTTTCAAACCAGGTTGTAGAAGAAGTCAAAAAACATTTTGGTAAAATGGTGTTTAAAATTATCATTCAGCGAAATATCAGACTTAGTGAAGCACCCAGTTTTGGTGAGGACATCATCACCTATGACGCATCTAGCCGTGGTGCAAAAAGTTATTTATCTTTGGGCAGCGAAATAATCAAACGCAATAAATAATACCACATGGCAAAATCAAATCGAAAACAAGCTCTAGGTCGCGGATTATCTGCACTATTGAATGATTCTGAAAATGCCATCGAATCAATCAATGACAAAAATGCGGATCAAGTAATTGGCAGTATCATTGAACTTGACCTCGACAAAATTAGCACCAATCCCTTTCAACCAAGAACACATTTTAATGAACAGGCGCTAGAGGAGTTAAGTCAATCCGTCAAAGAATTAGGCGTTATACAACCCATAACAGTACGCAAAAAAGGAAGCAGTTTTGAATTAATTGCTGGTGAACGAAGATTCAGAGCTTGTGAAATGGCAGGTCTCAAAACAATCCCAGCTTTTGTTCGTCTTGCTGATGATCAAGAGTCCTTGGAAATGGCACTTGTAGAAAATATTCAAAGGCAGGATTTAGACCCCATTGAAATTGGACTTTCATATCAACGCTTAATTGATGAAATCAAACTTACTCAAGACCAGTTGAGTACTCGAGTTGGTAAAAAAAGATCCACCATAACCAACTACATGCGCTTACTCAAATTAGATCCTATTATACAAACAGGGATTAGAGACAGTTTTATCAGCATGGGACATGGACGGGCACTAATTAATGTTGATTCACCAAAGGAGCAAATCAAACTGTATAAAACTGTTGTTAAAAAGAGACTCTCTGTACGAGAAACAGAAGCTTTAGTTCGAAAGTTAAAAGCTCCTAAAGTCGCACCAAATAAAATTTATCAACCCGCCTACATAGATCAAGCTGCAAATGAACTTGAAACACTTTTTGACACTCCAGTAACTGCTTCTGCAAATAGTCAAGGACAAGGCCAACTCAAAATCAGTTTTGAATCACAAGAAAAGCTCCAACATATTTTAAATAAAATTAAAGGTGAAAATTAAATCCCTTTTTTGTAGTGTTTTTGTATTCTTCTCCCTGTTTATCTTCGGACAAGAAGAACCTGAAGAAGAAAAGCGAAGTGAACTTAATGAGATTGTAATTCCTGACTCACTAGCCTACGCAAAAAATTACTCCCCGCGAATTCAACGTTTGATAAATGATCCGTTAACTCCTTCAAAAGCGGCTTTCTACTCGGCAATAATCCCTGGTTTAGGTCAAGCCTATTTGGGCATGGCGTGGAAAATTCCGATTGTATATGCAGCAATAGGTACTTCGTTCTATTACTATAATCTACAAAATAAACAGATGAGTGAATACCGAACGGCTTATAAGCAAAGACTTAACGGGATTTTTAATGATCGTTTTTTAGAAAAAGAGATTCCTATCACTACCGAACAACTCCTCATCGGAATAGATTTCCACAAAAATTATAGGGACATGGCCATGCTTTTTTTAGCAGCATCCTACATGCTCAATATATTAGAAGCGAATGTTTCTGCACATTTACTCCAGTTTAATGTAAATGATGATTTAAGTATAACTCCAGATCTTATTTTTGACGAACGACAAAGTGGCATTCGATTGGCCGTTAGGTTTTAAAAAAATAATTATATGAAAATCGCACTTTTAGGTTATGGACGAATGGGTAAGGCAATCGAAAAATTTGCCGAGGACAGAGCTCATGAAATTGTATATGTAATTGATAAAGAAGAAATTAAAGGAGACTTGTCTCTAGCTGATGTGGCAATTAATTTCAGTGTTCCACAAGCCGCCGTAGAGAATATTAAATCCGCCCTTGAAAAACAAATCCCTGTAGTCTGTGGAACAACAGGTTGGCTGGAATACTATCCAGAAATAGTTAACTATTGCACTACTCAAAAATCAGGTTTTTTGTACGCCTCTAACTTCAGTATTGGAGTCAATCTCTTTTTTAAAATAAATGCTATTGCAGCAAAACTCATGAAATCTCAACAGGAAAATTACCGCCCCACACTTGAAGAAATTCATCACATTCACAAACTCGACGCTCCTAGTGGCACTGCACTCACTCTAGCTGAAGCTTTACTGGAAGAATCTGATTTAACAGAATGGGAGCTGGAAGGAGACTCTAAAACTAAACTCAATATTAAATCCATAAGGGAAGGAGAAGTTCCAGGAACCCACTCCGTTAAATACACCTCATCGATCGATGAAATTAGCCTTAAGCATGAAGCATTTGGTAGAGATGGATTTGCTCTAGGAGCCGTAATTGCCTCAGAGTGGCTGGTTGGAAAGCAAGGTGTTTTTAGTATGAATGATGTTTTAAATATTTCTTAATTCTACGGCACATTAAAGTGAACCCCTTATCTTTGATAAAAATCGTTAGGACATGACTCTTACACAGTGGATTCTTTTTGCTTTAATACTCCAAATTGTTCATTTTTTAGGCACATGGAAGCTTTATGTAGCTGCAGGCTATAAGGCATGGCAGGCTGCAGTTCCTGTTTACAATGCTGTTATTTTAATGAAAATTATTGGAAGGCCTAAATGGTGGGTTATTTTGCTTTTTATTCCAACAATTAATTTAATTCTCTTTGGTGTAATCTGGGTTGAGACTATAAGAAGCTTTGGAAAAAATAAAAGTACAGATACTCTTTTGGTCTTATTGACTTTCGGCTTGAGCATCTTCAGTTTAAACTATAGCAGCAAGCTCAACTACATATCGGATCGTAGTCTAAAACCGAGAACCGGATTAGGAGAAACCATAAGCTCAATTCTTTTTGCAATAGTAGCAGCAACATTGGTTCATAATTATTTTATTCAACCCTACATTATACCTACTGGATCACTTGAAAAATCTTTGCTCATCGGTGATTTTCTTTTTGTAAGTAAATTTCACTACGGGGCAAGAACCCCAATGACTGCCGTTTCGGTTCCTATGGTGCACGATACCATACCAGTCCTTAAAGTCCGTTCTTATTTAAAAAAACCACAACTCCCCTACTTTAGACTTCCTGCATTACAAAAAATAAAACGTAATGATATTGTAGTATTCAGTTGGCCAGCAGATACAGTACGGCAATTCTTTGTAAGAGAAAAAAGGGTTGACAAACCCATTGATAAAAAATCAAACTACGTTAAACGTTGTGTCGGAATTCCTGGTGATACGCTTGAAATAATAAACGGGTTTGTTCATACCAATGGCGAAAAAAACAGCTATTCTAGTAGATCAAGAATTCAATTCAGCCATAGTGCTTATGCTAAAAAAGGGATTTCCTCTAGGAAGCTCTTAGCCGAAGGGTTTGAATCTTTTTATCGCAAGTATAAAATTGAAAATATTACAGAAAACAGCTACAGACAACTTGTACCTTACATATTGAGAAGTTCAGGTAATTCTGTAGATGATTTTTCTGTCTTTACCGATGCCAAGGGACTCCCTGCAGATCTGGTTCGTAAATTAGGGTTGCGGGTTAGTGAACTGCTTGAAGCTAAAAAAGAGATGACATTAACTCCTAAAGAAGCAGCTACTTTGAGAGCTCTTCCTGGAATTGATAGTGTCATTCAACGGGTAAGTAAAAATAAAGTGCCTAACGAAACTTTTTTTCCTAATAAATTACCTTTCAATTGGAATGAAGATAACTTTGGACCACTTCTCATCCCTAAAAAAGGAATGACTGTACAATTAGGTCGTTCAAACCTTCCCCTTTACAAGAAAATCATTACGGATTACGAATTGAATGAACTGGAAATGACTCCTTCTGAAATTCTCATCAATGGTAAGCCTTCCTCAAGTTATACCTTCCAAAAAGATTACTATTGGATGATGGGTGACAACAGGCATCGATCTGAAGATAGCAGATTTTGGGGCTTTGTACCGGATGACCATATCGTAGGGAAACCAATTTTTATCTGGTTTAGCATCAAAGGAATCAATGACGGGATTAAAAACTGGAGTGTACGTTGGGACCGAGTATTTACAACGGTAGATGGTCCTGGTGAACGCTTCTCTTATTTCCCATATTTTGCTGGAATTGTAATCCTTTGGCAACTAGTCGTCTTCATTCAAAGAAGAAAATCTAAAAAAGTGGCATGATCCCTGTCGTTTGTCCAGCATATCTTCCAAATATTTACTATTGTAGCTGGATATTAAACCAAACTAAAGTGCTTTTTTTAGTTGATTCTCACTATCAAAAACAAACATTTAGAAATAGGTGCGAGATTTATGGAGCCAATGGGAAACTCAAACTTACCATTCCTGTAGTACACACTAAAACAAAAGCTCCTTTGAAAGAAAAGGAGGTTTGCATTTCAAACGAAACCCCATGGCAAAAACAACATTGGAAATCCATTTGTTCAGCGTATCAATCCTCTCCGTATTTTGAATTTTACGAAACAGAGCTCGCTCCTTTCTTTGAAAAAAAAGAAACCCATTTGATGCAATTCAATATCCAGATTTTAATCAAAATAATGGAACTTATTGAAGCACCGTTTTCATACGAATTGGTGGAGTGGAATATAAACAAGCATCAAAGAATGGACTCTTTAATCAATGCGAAAAAAAACATAGACTGGAAAGCTTTACCGTATACTCAAGTGTTTCAAAATAAAAATGGATTCCTAAATAATTTAAGTCTATTGGATGTGGTATTCAATCTTGGACCTGAGAGCTTTACTTATCTAAAAAATCAAAAAGGAATTGCACCTTAAATTTTTCCCAATCGAGCTGAAATGGGTTTGTGATCGGATAATTTGACTTTATGAGTTTCAAAATCAATAACCTTAAGTTCTGGTGAGGCAAAAATGAAGTCTATACGCATGGGCATAAATGAAAAATGATAAGTCGCTCCAAAACCCGTCCCTTTTTCAAGAAAACTATCAACTCGTGATCTCCGGATTTCTTTATACGCGCTTGAAAATGCATTATTATTCAGATCCGTACATATTATTTCTGGATATGAATTTGACTCAGTCAAATTATTAAACTTTATAACCTGTTCCTTTTGAATATCAAAAACGGCTTGCAACTTTGTTCTTATTTGCTTAGAATAATTAGAACTGATTAAGGTATCCTTTCGATTCAAACGAAACGATTCAAAATGGAGGTTATATAATCTTAAAGTATCTTTTTTCCAAATTAAATCACTTTGCATACCCCCATTTAAGGAACCTTGAAATGAAATAGCTTTTGAGTTAATTAAGGGATATTTGGACACAATACAGGATCCAATCTTACCGTTTTTAATGTAGGGTTTAAAAAATTGGTAGGGATAATTTTTAAATTGGGGAGCTTCGTTCTTTGCATACTCTTGGAAGCAAATAACATCGACCTTGCTTTCAGTTACAAAAGCCTCAATTGAAGTCGATACTTCAGTTTCTTCCAACCACTTAAAGCGATTAAAAGAGCGTACATTATAACTCATTACTTTGAGACCACTGGAGGCTGCAATTGCATTATTATCAGGTTGATAAAATAATTTCCACTCTTGAAAACTGATCAATATAGTCCCAAAAAAAAGAAGAAAAGGCCATCGAAAACGAACCAACCAAAAAATAAAAAAAAGAGCATTGATAAAACACAACAAAGGAACTCCTAGCGAAAGTAACGGAATGGCTATAAAATTTCCCAAAGCACCCATGCTAAGAAGCTGAAAAAGTAAACAAATCAAATTTGTAGTTAGGAGAAACTTAAACAAAAACGAGTTCTTTTTAGTTCTAGTTTTCACTTGTTATTTTTTACCGGCTTGAAAGAGAAGATCTTTTTCTTTTTGCGAAAGACTATCATACCCTGATTTACTAATTTTATCTAAAATAGAATCTATTTTTTGTTGATCTAAATCATCATGAACTGCATTCTTTTTTGATGCCGAATTCGATTTATTTTTATAGACCGTTTTCAAATTTGATTGCTTTTTAAACAAATTTAAAATCCGATTACTTAACGCTTCAAATGGGAGACCAATGTCTGTACCTTGATTCAATCTTCGAACATAAAAATAACCTAGTGCTGCTCCCCCTAGATGAGCCAAATGTCCGCCAGCGTTACCGTAAGGTATTTGAATCACGTCAAGTAATACAAAAGCAATAGCTAAATAACGGAGTTTAACATTGAAAAAAATCAAGCGAACTTCTTGGTCTGGTGAATAGGTGGCTATAAAAATAAAAACAGCCATAACCCCAGCAGAAGCTCCAACCATTATGGGTGAAGAATTTTGAAAGGCAGGGAAAACAGAATAACTTACAAGAAATGTAAGTCCCCCTATGAGGACACCAAGAAAGTAAACATTGAAAAAGGTTTTTGAGGAGAATAGATTGAGAAACAAACGTGAAGCAAAATAAAGCAAATACATATTCCAAAAAAGATGGAAAAATCCAGAATGCATAAAGCTATAGGTCAAAATTGTCCATGGCTTAAAAATCAATTCTCCCCAATCTGCAGAAAGCTCAAACCATCCAATAAAAACTCCAGAGGGTATGTTAAAAAGGTAAAGTATTGTTCTTAAAAACAAGGGAAGCACAAAACAAACAACATTGACGAGTATTAACTTCTCGGCATTGTTTAATTGTTGTAAGCGGTATGTCAATTGATCTTTAAAATTCATTAGTCCCAACGGTTTTGGTCGAATTGATTTTTTTTCCAATACCACATCATTATCAGACCTGTGATGGCTCCACCTAAGTGCGCAAAGTGAGCTATAGGACCAATGGAGTAAGAAGTAAATCCAAAAAACAAATCTCCTAGAATAAGTAAAGGCACAAGAATCTTGGCTTTAACAGGTATTGGCGGAAACAACAACATCAAACGAGCATTTGGAAATAAAAAGGCAAAAGCCACTAAGACTCCGTAAAGTGCTCCAGAAGCTCCTACCATTACTGAGTTGAAGGCGGAAAGACCAGAAAGAAGTTTCTCTCTTCCAATTTGTTCAATCAATGAATAAGAGAGGTCTCGTGTTTCAAAAAAAGTAGCGACCTGACTTCCTGTTAGCCCTTGTGAAATAAGCAGTTCAGAAATCTCACTAACCTGAAAATAGTACAACGCAAGCTGCAATGCTGCGGCACCAAATCCGGTAGAGAGGTAGAAAAAAATAAATTTGTTTCTTCCCCACATTTGTTCAATTGGGATTCCAAACATATAGAGTGCAAACATATTAAAGAAAATATGTCCCAAATCTCCATGCATAAACATATGAGTTAAGGGTTGCCAAAACTGAAATTTGGGACTGGAAGGATAATGTAGCGCAAACAAATCATAAACAACATCACCTAGGGCGAGAGTTGCGATAAAGAAAATCACATTGATGATTAAAAGATGTTTTACTGTTTCTGTTATGTTTCGCATTAATTTAACTTTTGTTCAATCTCTGTCTTTTCTAAAGTAATAAAAATCTGTTGATTAAATGGAGAGACTGCGGTTTCCTTACATCCAAAAAAATCATCAAGTAAAGCCTGTTGTTCTTGTACATCCATATGCTCTCCAGATTTGATCGCTAAGCTCTTGGCCATGGTCTTTGCAACTTGATCTGCATGACTGAAATGCTCCAAACTAGACTCCTCTTCATGCTCGGATAAAATAGCATCAATTACCCCTTCAATTTTAGAGGCCTGACAATGATCTGGTGCGCCTTTAATAACTAAAATTTTTTCATCATTGAGGCTCATTTGAAAACCTAACATTTCAAGTGCTGCTTCTACATATTGAAATTGATCTAATTGCTGGGGATTTAATTTCAACTCTAAGGGGAAAAGTAACTGCTGACTAACTCCCTTTTTATTAGTTATTGCATTGAGAAAACGTTCGTATAAAACCCGTTGATGTGCACGTCTTTGATCAATTATGAGCATGTGTGTTTTTAATGGACAAATAATGTATTTTGAAAACAACTGGAAGACCTTGGGACTTTCAGAAATATCCATTAAGGATTCTTGCGATGGATTTATAGAAGGAATCTCTTTATCCTGCAAGCCACTATACAATCCTTCCCATTGAGGGTCTTTTTTGGATGAAAATGTGTTGGAGTCGTTCTTAAACGGGTTGAAATTAGAATCAACTTCAATGGGAGGTAGAACGGCAGATTTATCTTTGAAAGCATAAGGAACTTCCATCGATTTATTTTGTTCAAAATCCAAGGTAGGCATCACCTGAAAAATTCCCAGACTGTGTTTAACCGCTGCTCTTAAAATCGCGTACAAATTCTGCTCTTCCTCAAACTTTACTTCTGTTTTTGTAGGATGAATATTAATGTCTATGGATTTTGGATCTACCTGAAGATACAGAAAGTAACCCGGTTGATAGCCGGGTCTCAATAGTCCCTCAAATGCAGCACTTACTGCATGATGTAAAAATGAGCTTTTGATAAATCGGTTGTTGACGAAAAAAAACTGCTGCCCCCTGGTTTTTTTTGCGAAATCAGGTTTGACTACAAAACCTTTAATTTCAGCTAATGAGGTTAATTCTTCTACGGGAACGAGTTGGGATTCCCATTTCGTTCCGAAAACTCCTGATATCCGTTGTTTTAGACCTGAAACAGCTAAATCAAATAATTCATTTCCATTATTAAAAAAAAGGAACTTAATCTCAGGATGAGCAAGTGCGACTCGATGAAACTCGTCAATAACATGACGCAACTCTACTTGATCGGACTTTAAAAAATTTCTACGCGCTGGTATGTTGTAAAAAAGACTCTTTACTGCTATAGAAGTTCCTTGAGGTTGGGTGGATAGGGATTGATCCACCACTTTACTTCCTTCAATTCTTAAACTGTGAGAAACATCATCTTTATAAGTTCTTGTATGAGTTTCTACATGGGCTATGGCGGCAATTGAGGCAAGGGCCTCACCTCGAAATCCTTTAGTTGTCAATCCAAATAAATCTTCGGCTACATTAATTTTTGATGTGGCATGACGTTCAAAGGCTAATCGAAGATCTGTATTACTCATCCCTTGACCATCATCAATTACCTGAACCAATGTTTTTCCTGCATTTTTTATAACCAGTTGTATGGTAGTTGCCTGGGCATCAACAGCATTTTCAAGCAATTCTTTTACCACAGAAGCGGGTCTTTGAATAACTTCACCTGCTGCAATCTGGTTAGCAACATGATCCGGTAAAAGCGAAATTTTAGCAGACATTAATTTTTTGGATAAAATAGGCTGAGGTCAAAATCCAGTATATAAAGCGCCAATAAAACCAGAACTAAAATAATGCTAAGCAAACGCAAGGAGATTGATCTGTTCTTTCTTGTTCGCATTTGCACACGTGCCTCTTTCCATTGCTGACCCATATCATTTGCGTTATAGGTATCTCGATATTTTGAGAATTTGGAATCGAATTCGTACAGGTTTCCATCCTCTTTACCCTTATAGTATCGAGGAGTGTAATTGTATCTTCTATTTTTTCGTAGTTTAAATAAACTGGACTTTAACATGACTCAAAAATACGAGAAAGGGATGAAAATATTGGTATCGAAGTTGGAGAAACTTCTATTATTGAATTGCCCGAAGTTTACTCATCTGAAGCGCAGCTATCGCAGCTTCAGTTCCTTTATTTCCGTGTTTTCCGCCGCTTCTATCTTTTGCCTGCTGAAGGGTGTTGTCTGTTAAAACACAAAAAATAACAGGCACCTCTGAAACTATATTTAAGTCTTTGACTCCTTGTGAAACAGCTTGACAAACAAAATCAAAATGTTGAGTTTCTCCTTTGATCACACTGCCTATTGCGATCACTGCGTCAGGATTAAACGATTGTGCCTTTTTGGATCCGTAGATCAGTTCAAAACTCCCAGGAACATTCCAAATTTTAATATTAGAATCTTGCACACCATGCTTTTTTAGGGTTTCTATTGTACCCTTACACAAAGCGGCAGTTATGGAATCATTCCATTGAGAAACAACTACATGAATTGTAAAAGCACTGCCATCTGGAACAGTGTTTAAATCGTAATTGGAAAGATTGTGATTGGCAGTAGCCATCTCCTTAGGGCTTCATGTGTTCTAATTTGCCCTTTTGGACAGCAACCCATTTTGCTTCCTCAGCTTTTGGATATTCCTTTTCAATGCGTTCTAAAAAGGATATTGCTTGCTTAATTTTACCATTTTCAGCACCCAACATCGCTGCTTTGTAAAGGTATTTTGGAGTAGAGTACATATTATTACTTACTTCGGAAGCTTTAATATAATATGCATAAGCATCATCTAGCTGACCTAATTGTGCATAAGCATCTCCAACGGCTCCTTTTGCAAGGGCACTCAATAAAACATCATCAGCGCTAAATTCATCTAAATAAGTGATGGCATTTTCATAGTCTTTTAGATTAAGATATGCCATTCCAGCACTGTAAGTAGCAAGTTTAGCAGCTGGTGTTCCTTTATAATTGTCTATAATATCTAAAAATCCGTACTTTCCTTCTCCGCCATTTAAGGCTCTTCGATAAAGAGAATCAGAATTAACACTATTCACAGCCAGTTCAAAGTAATATTGAGCTTGATTGAGCTCACTTACCGCCTCTTTAGCTTTTGGCTCGGTGATAAAATTATTGTACCCTAAATAACCCAAAACTCCAATAGCAACAAGTCCGATAAAACTTAAAATAATGTTTTGATACTTAACAACCCATTCTTCAGTTTTATTTGCAGTAGTATCTAAGGTTTCGAATACCTCTGCTGTGGTACTTTCTTGGACGGCTTCATTTTCCCGACTTGGGGTTATTGATTTTTTTGCGCCTCGTTTTTTATATGTAGCCATGGTAACTTAATTTAGCGCGTAAAATTAGTCTTTTTATTCTAATTCAAAAAGCTTAAAGCTAGCTTCTAAGTTATTATTTTTGCATTTCATGCTTTTAAAACAACTCACCCTTACTCAATACAAGAACATCAGTTCTAAAACTTTTGTTCTGAATCCAAAAATCAACTGCTTTGTAGGTGATAATGGCGTTGGTAAATCCACAATTTTAGATGCGATATACCACCTTGCACTAGGGAAAAGCTATTTTAATCCAATAGCACTTCAAAACATTCAAATAGGGCAAGAGTTTTTTGTGATTGAGGGTCGCTTTGAGAATGAAAATAGGGAAGAAAAAATTATTTGTAGTTTAAAAAAGGGGCAGAAAAAAATCATGAAACGCAATGGTAAGGCTTATGAGAAGCTCGCAGATCATATTGGCCTTATCCCAACTGTAATTATTTCTCCTTCGGACCGTGACCTTATTTCAGAGGGAAGTAGTACCCGCAGAAAGTTTATAGATGGCGTAATTGGACAAACCGATACTTTGTATTTACAACATCTGATAGAGTACAACAAAATTCTATCACAACGAAATGCTTTACTAAAATACTTCGCTCTGAATCAGACCTTTGACGAAGATACACTTGAAGTTTATAACGAGCAGCTCGTGGAAAGAAGCACTCCAATATTTGAAAAACGAAAAGTATTTATGGAGACTTTTGTCCCCATTTTCAAATCGCGATACCAAGAAATCAGTAGTGTGGAAGAATTTGTAAATCTAGAATACGAAAGTCAACTATACTCCGATTCTCATGCCTCTTTATTAAAAACTAGCTTGGGTAAAGATCGTGTAATTCAATATACTAGTGTCGGTATTCACAAAGACGATATCCTTTTTCTAAAAGAAGAGCAACCCATTAAAAAATTTGGAAGTCAAGGCCAGCAAAAAACTTTTTTAGTGGCTCTTAAATTAGCACAGTTTGACTTTTTAAAATCTCAAACTGGAGGAGCCCCAATTTTGCTTCTTGATGATGCTTTTGACAAACTCGATCAAAAAAGAGTATCTCAAATTATTTCGTTAGTAGATCAAAATGATTTTGGGCAAATTTTTATCACAGATACTCATGAAGATCGTACCTTAGATGCACTAGCAAATTCGAAATCTGGCTATGAAATTTTTAAACTGTAAATGTTGAAAATATATTGCACTCTTGTTGTTTATCTAATGCTTATTGGATGTCGAGCAGAACCAACAATTGAACTCGATCAAATTGATGGTTATTGGCAAATTGAATTTGTTCAACAAGAAAATGAAACGTTTGAAAGCAAACAAACCAGTCCCCTTTATGATTTTTATTCAACTGAAAAAAACAAGGGGGTGTACAAAAAAGTAGCGCCACAAATTGATGGAAGTTTTCAAACTTCTGAAAGTGCTGTTTCGTTTGAAATCATTAAAGACAATGAAAATGTAATCCTTCAATTTACCTCGCCGTGGAATGCTTGGATTAAAACGATCAAACATCTGGATGCCGAAACACTAGTGCTTTATCATGAGGAACGTAGCTTTCACTATAAAAGACCCCTAATCAGCAAAATAAACTTCGGAAATGAGTGATTTTAAAGACAAATACGAACCCAAACCTATTAAATCTGTTTTAAAAGATATTATCGCACAAAAACCTTTAAAGAGAGGGGTTCAGCAAATTAGAATATGCAACGCTTGGGGAGAAACTATGGGTGCACACATTGAGAGCTACACAGATGAGGTACGGTTTTCTCACAATACCCTGTATGTAACACTTCGTTCAGCTCCCCTTAAAATGGAGTTAAGTTATGGGTTAGAGTCACTAGTCAAAAGAATGAATGACCACTTAGGTGGTGAGTTTGTTCAGAAAATCACCCTCGTTTAAAAACGCTCTCTCTGAGCAAAATGAAAAGAAGCTTCAAGTGCTGCATTTTCATCACTATCTGAACCGTGAACTGCATTTTCTCCCATAGAGGTGGCATAAAGTTTACGAAGCGTTCCTTCAGCAGCATCAGCAGGATTTGTTGAACCTATAAGTGTTCTGAAATCACTTACAGCATTTTCTTTCTCAAGAACAGCAGCTACTATAGGTCCCCTTGTCATGAAGGTGACTAATTCTCCAAAGAAAGGACGTTCTTTATGCACCTCGTAAAACGATTCGGCATCATTTACTGTGAGTTGAGTGAGTTTGAGGGCTTTGATACTAAAGCCTGCAGAAGTAACTTTTTCAAGAATATTACCGATGTGCCCGTTTTCTACTGCGTCAGGCTTGATCATCATTAATGTTGTATTCGCCATTTTTTTTGTTTCCGCCAAAATTACTAAATGAAATTCAAAGGGATAGAGTGAATTCTTTAAAGATTTGTAATCTAAAAAAATAAATAGTCCAGAAGTGCTCGCTCAAGTGAAAATGGTATCTTTGCTACTGTATGAAAAAAGACTTTATAACAGCACTCAGACAACGTCTTAACAGTCCTCAAAAAGCTGTAATCATTCCACATAAAAATCCAGATGGTGACGCTTTAGGAAGTACCCTTGCTTTGATGCACTTCTTACAACTAGAAAAACATCAAGCAGTCATTGTTTCCCCAAACGACTATCCGAAATTCTTAAATTGGATGCCCGGTCAAGATCAAATTTTAATTCATAATGAAAGCAAAGAACTTGTCCAAAGAAAAATGGACGAAGCGACCCTAATTTTTACTTTAGATTTTAACGCCCTAGGACGAATTGATCAATTGGGTGATCTAGTTTCTAATGCCACAGCAGAAAAAATCATGATCGACCATCATGAAGCACCCGAAGACTATGCTACGCTGATGTATTCGGATACTCGTATGAGTTCAACTTGTGAAATGATTTACAACCTAATCACAACCCTAAATCCCAACTCAATAAATACAGAAATTGCATGTTGTCTCTATACTGGGATCATGACAGACACTGGCTCTTTTAGATATCCATCAACTACTGCTGATACCCACAAAGCTATCGCCCATCTTATTGAAAAAGGTGCTGATGGTACTGCCATACATCAAAAAATTTACGACAGTTCTTCTTTCAACAGACTAAAGCTTTTAGGAATTGCTTTATCCAACCTAAATCGTATTGGAACACTTCCAATTGTTTACATCACCTTATCTCAAAAAGAACTCAACTCTTGTGATTATCAAAAAGGCGATACCGAAGGCTTCGTCAATTACGGACTTAGTTTGGAAGGTGTACTATTCGCTTGTATCATGATCGAAAATGAAAAAGAAGGGAAAATCAAGATGTCTTTCCGATCTAAAGGCTCTTTTTCAGTAAATGAATTTGCACGAACTTATTTTCAGGGTGGAGGACATCTCAATGCAGCAGGCGGAATGTCAACTGATTCCATTTCTGAAACGGTTAAGCGTTTCCATAATGCGGTTGCAGAAGTTTCATCTCAATTTTTAAAGAAATGAGAATAATTGGTCTTTTCGTTTTTCTAATTTGTTTTTTCTCCTGTGCACAGATAGAACCTCGTGAACCTTTGAACAAACAAAGAACTATTTTTTTAAATAGTTCCGCTTTACGCAACAAACAACTTTTGATTAATGAAGAACGCCTTTTGATGGAGAGCGCAGCAAAAGACAGTCTGCTGGATTTTGAAAAATCTGAAGGAGGCTATTTATTTGCCTACAAGCAAAAAGCAGTAATGGAAACACCCTATCCCCAAAAAGGAGATCAAGTTCGTTTTCAGTATCAAATTGAAGATTTACAAAAAAATATCATCTACGACAAAAAAAGCCTAGGAACTGTAAAATATGCGATAGATGAGGAAGAACTATTGCCCGCATTACGAGAAGCTTTAAGAATCATGAGACCAAATGAAGTTGCGGTATTTCTTTTTCCTTCCTACCTTTGTTACAGTTACCAAGGAGATGGTGATAAAATTGGTATAAACCAACCTCTTCGTTTTACAATTGAACGCCTAAAAAGCCCTTGAATATTAAATAATTTTCCAAAATTAATCACATGAAAAAAAGCCTTATCTCAGTACTTGTATTAGCAGTCATTATTGGATGTAAAACTCAATATCCAGATCTAGAATCAGGACTGTATGCAGATATTCAAACGAATAAAGGATCGATCTTATTAAAACTAGCTTATGACAAAGTACCGATAACAGTTGCAAATTTTGTTTCATTAAGTGAAGGTGAAAATCCAAATGTTAGTGAAGAATTTAAATCTAAAAAATACTATAACGGCATCACGTTTCATCGTGTAATTCCCGATTTCATGATCCAGGGTGGAGACCCAACAGGATCGGGTTCTGGCGGACCAGGCTATCGCTTTGATGATGAATTTAGCGACCTTACTCACAAAGGTCCGGGGATACTCTCTATGGCAAATGCAGGTCCAGGAACAAATGGAAGTCAATTTTTCATTACTCACAAAGCAACTCCTTGGCTGGATGGAAAACACTCTGTGTTTGGTGAGGTTGTTCAAGGGCAAGAAGTTGTTGACAGTATTCAACAAAATGATTTAATTGAAAATGTAATCATTATTAGAAAAGGAAAGGAAGCAAAACAATTTGATGCTCCTGAGGTATTTAATACCTATTTTAATCAAAGAGAAGCAATAGCAAAAGAACAGGAAGAAAAACGCAATCAAATTAAAGAACAAAACCGTTCAAAATTTGATGCTTTGAAAAGCAAGTCAACAACTACTGCTTCTGGATTACAATATCAAATTACTACTAAAGGAAATGGAGTTGCAGTGAAATCAACAAATAACGCATTGGTTCATTACGCAGTATATTTTGCAGATGGTGCTTTACTAGAAACCAGTAAATTGGAAATTGCAGAGGAAAATGATGTTGTCAATCTAGCGCGAAAAAATGCTGGGAAATACAATCCAATAGCCGCATCAGTGGGTCCAAATGACGCTATGATTGAAGGTTTTAAAGAAGGATTAAGACTCTTAAACCAAGGAGATAAAGCCACTCTTTTCATTCCTTACGCTATAGCATACGGAGATAAAGGCGTACAAGGCATCCCCCCTCGATCAGATTTAATTTTTGAAGTTGAAATTGTTAGTGTAGAGTAGCCATATCACAAAGGGAAGCAATTGCTTCCCTTTTTTTAAAATAAAACTTGGGTGCATTCTACTGAAAATTTCAAATGGACTTGAAATGTAGAGCAGGTCGAAAGGTGCTTTTTTTAGTTGCATAGTATTCAATAATTGCAAAATCTAAACAAGTGAAAACAACAAGGTGGATCCTTATATCTTTACTACCACTTCAATGGCTATCACTGCAATTAATTAAAAATAATCCAGAGTGGATTGAGGTTAATTACAGTCAAAAGATTTATCCTCTTTTTTTCGACTTACAAGCCTTTTTCTTTAGAAATATTCCTTTTTCATTTGGCGATATCGCTTATGGTATTACCATTTTTTATTTAATCTGGAGCCTAATCAATTTAATTAAACGGAGGATAAACGTCCGTTATATGCTGTTGAATTTAGTCGCTGCTATTTCACTTTTAAGTCTACTTTTTCACTTGCATTGGGGACTGAATTATTACCGCGTTCCACTGCACGAAAAGTTAAACTACGACCTCAAGTACAACGAAAGTGAATTGGAACAAACCCTAGCTTTGGTTATCGACAGAACCAATCAACTACATCAAAGTTTGAGCAATCAAGATTCCCTACCTATTCATATTTCCTATTCTAAGCAAACAATTGCACAGCTAGTAGAGGATGATTTTAATTTTGACCTTTTCGATTTTAAAGTTCAACCCTTTTTAAAAAATTCACTTTGGAGTACACTTTTAAGTTATATGGGTTTTGCAGGTTATTTAAACCCTTTCACATTAGAATCTCAGATCAACAGTAAGATTCCAAAACTGAATTACATTACCACAGCCACGCATGAAATGGCTCATCAATTAGGAATTGCCTCCGAATCTGAAGCCAATTTTATTGCATATTACACTAGCTCAAAACATCCGGATCCTTTCATACAGTATGCAGCGAATAGTTTTGCCATTCGCTATTGCTATTCAGAACTTTTTAAAGCCAACCCTGAAAGAGCAAAAAAACAACTCTCTAAATTGAATTCTGGCGTGTTAAAGAATTTTCAACAAATTTCAGCCTTTTGGTTGCAATTTCAAAACCCATTTGAACCCTATTTGAAGAGAGGGTACGACTCATACTTAAAAGCCAATGGGCAGGCAAAAGGAATCCAAAGCTATAATGCCATGGTAAGTATGTTGATTGCGTATGTTTTAGAAAATGATTTAGAGACTGAATAATTTTTTTTCTTTTGTTGATCAGAGTATTGTATTTTAAAATACCTTCGTTTACGTGAAATATTTATCTAGCAGTAAAAATCCAGAAATTAAACGCCTTCGACTCCTTTCTCAAAAGTCTCGAGAACGGAAAAAACAAGCTGTCTTTATTATTGAAGGTTTTCGTGAACTTAAAAAAGCAATTGCGGGGGGCTATTGTATAAATGCTCTTTTTATCGAAGAGGGAAGTGAAATAGGATTTGAGGATATATGCCAAAAACTAAGTGATTCAGAACAGTTTTTAGTTTCTCTCGCTGTCTTTGAACAAATAAGTATTCGATCTGGCTCAGAAAAAATAGTAGCTATTGCCCAGGCAAAGGATCACAGTTTAGATACATTTAGTCCCAACAAAAACGCTCTGATTTTGGTTATTGAAGCGCCAGAAAAACCGGGGAACATAGGTGCTTTATATAGAACAGCTGCTGCTGCTCAATTTGATGGGGTAATCATTGCAAATCCAAAAACAGATTTCTATAATCCCAATAGCATCCGTTCGAGTTTAGGATGTCTTTTTTTACTTCCAACTGCAATAAGTACTTCAGATGAAGTCATTTCGTATTTAAATGAAAAAGAAATTTTTATTGCTACTGCAGCATTGCATGCAGAAGCAGTCCCCTACAATCAATTTGAATACAAAACCCCTATTGCTTTAGTAATGGGAACAGAGAGCACTGGTTTAAATACCAATTGGCTTGAAGCTTCACACCAACATCTGATTATTCCCATGTCTAAAGAGGTAGACTCTTTAAACTTATCTGTTTCGGCAGGAATTTTGATGTATGAAGCTAGATCAAAAAAAATTGAACGAAAGAAGCACTAAAATCTTTAGTATATTACTGCTAATATGATTGTTGACCAAGAAGTAGAAAATAAAGAAATTGCCAAGCAGTATAAAGAACTGCTCCATATAAGCTATCAAACGTTAAGCGATGAGGATAAAAAAATGATTCGCCTAGCATTTGATACCGCTGTTGAGGCGCATAGTGATCAACGAAGAAAGTCAGGAGAAGCCTACATCTTCCACCCCATCAGTGTTGCTAAAATTGTGGCGCATCAAATTGGCCTTGACGCAACTTCAATATGCGCAGCACTCTTGCATGATGTTGTTGAGGATACTCGATTTACGTTAGATGATATTGAACGCCTAATGGGAAATACCGTAGCGAAAATTGTTCATGGATTAACAAAGATTTCGAGTCTTAAAAAAGACAAGAATATTTCCCTTCAAGCAGAGAACTTCAGAAAAATGCTACTCACGCTAAATGATGATGTTCGGGTAATCATCATCAAGATAGCTGACCGACTGCATAACATGCAAACTATGGATGCTATGCCAGAATACAAGCAAGTCAAAATCGCCTCAGAAACGCTGTATATCTATGCTCCTTTAGCACATCGTATTGGATTGTACAATATAAAGTCAGAACTCGAAGACCTAAGTCTAAAATACACCGAACCCCAACGATACAACTCCATAAAAAGCAAAATTGAAGAAAGCTATGAAGAGCAAGAAGATTACATCAAAACTTTTTCGAAATTTCTTACCCAAGAACTAGATAAAGAACGCCTTAAGTACACTATCAAGGGACGAAGTAAATCCATCTACTCCATCCACAGAAAGATGCTCATTCAAAATATTACTTTTGAAGATATTTTTGACAAATTTGCAATGCGTATTGTCTTCAAAGGCACACGCGCTAAAGAAAAACTTTTAGCTTGGAAAATCTATTCCATTGTCACCGACCATTTTACTCCTAACCCAACACGCCTGCGAGATTGGATATCGGCACCCAAGTCTAACGGTTATGAGGCGCTACACATAACAGTTATGGGACCTCAAAACAGATGGATTGAAATTCAAATTCGTTCTGAAAGAATGCACGAAATTGCAGAAAAGGGCTATGCAGCTCACCACAAATACAAGCAAGGAGAGCAAAAAGATATTGGTATCGATAGCTGGTTGAATCGTTTACAAGAAGTTTTAGAAAATAATTCAGGAAATGCAGTAGATTTTGTAGAAGACTTTAAACTGAACCTTTACGCCAAAGAAATCTTTGTCTTTACCCCCAAAGGAGATTTAAAATCACTTCCCCAAGGGGCAACTGCACTGGACTTTGCCTTTGCCATCCATACTGACATTGGAAAAAAAACAAGAGGGATTAGAGTCAATGGACGACTGGTACCATTGAGTAAAGAATTAAAAAGTGGAGATCAAATTGAGGTCATCACCTCTGACAATATCAAACCCTCAAAAAATTGGTTGGATTTTGTGATTACCTCTCGTGCCCGATCTATTATAAAATCTTCGTTAAACGAAGAAAAAAAAACCCGTGCAGAAGAAGGAAAAGAAATCTTGAGAAGAAAACTCAAGCAGCTTAAGATTAACATGAATGATAAAAGCATTCAGCAAATGTTACTCTACTTCAAGTTCAATAGCAGTCAAGATTTATTTTATCGAATGGGCATTGGAACCCTGGACAACAAACAACTAAAAGCATTTGCAAGCAGTTATCAAAACACCGTTTTAAACTTTTTTAAACGAAGAATTAAATCCCAAAAAAATGCTGATCCTAATCCATCTAACGAAATAACAGAAAAGTTTGATCAACTTGTTTTTGGAAAAGAAAAAGAGCCCTTAGCTCACAGTTTTGCAAATTGTTGTAGCCCGATTCCGGGAGATGCTGTATTTGGATTCATTACCGTAAATGAGGGCGTCAAGGTGCACCATAAAGAATGCCCAAATGCCTTAACCCTTCAATCTAACTTTGCGTACAGAGTAATTCCTGCCAAATGGGTTGACTCCTCTTCTGAAGAATATTCAGCGATATTAAAATTAAGTGGAATCGACAGAAAAGGGCTTGTAAATGAAGTTACTAGAATGATTTCAAACACTAAAAATGTCAACATAAATAAAATTAATTTTGATTCTCAAGATCAGTACTTTACTGGAATGATTCAACTTAGTGTACAAAACAAGACCATATTGAATAAACTGCTAATTACCCTTTCAAAAGTAAACGGTATTGACAAAATTGTAAGAGAATAAGCCATTATAACTATCTTTGTATAACTATGATCACAAATAAATCAAACCAAGAAGTTGTAAAAGATGTTTTCATCAATTTTTTGGATCAACAGGGACATCGTAAAACTCCGGAACGGTTCGCTATATTATTTGAAATTTACGATAGTAAAGAACATTTTGACATAGAATCTCTTTACATCAAAATGAAAAATAAAAATTACCGAGTTAGCCGGGCAACACTTTACAATACTATAGAACTCTTGTTAGGTTGTGGATTAGTTAGAAAACACCAGTTTGAAAGTGGACAAGCACAATATGAAAAGTCTTACTTTGACCATCAACACGATCACATCATACTCACTGACAGTGGTGAAGTAAAAGAATTTTGTGATCCAAGAATTCAACATATAAAAAAAACCATAGAAGACGTTTTTGATGTGGATATACACAAGCATTCTTTATACTTTTACGGCACAAAAAAAATCAAAAAATCCTAAAAAAACATGACGGTAGATTTACTACTCGGGCTCCAATGGGGTGACGAAGGGAAAGGGAAAATAGTGGACGTATTAACCTCTTCATACGATATAATAGCACGATTTCAAGGTGGACCTAATGCTGGACATACCTTAGAGTTTGAAGGAAACAAACACGTTTTACATACTATTCCCTCAGGGATTTTCCATCCCAAGGCGGTTAACCTCATTGGAAATGGAGTTGTAATTGATCCGGTTATATTCATAAAAGAAATTGAAAATTTAGCCCCTTATAAAATCAATTTTGATGAGAAATTATTGATTTCAAAAAAAGCCCATTTAATTCTCCCTACTCATCGGCTTTTGGATGCTGCTTCAGAAGCTGCAAAAGGAAAAGCCAAAATAGGATCTACACTCAAAGGAATAGGGCCTACCTACATGGACAAGACAGGTAGAAATGGTATTCGAGTTGGAGATATTTTTGCTGCAAATTGGAATGAAAAATTTCAAAAGCTCACCCAAAAGCATTTAGAAATCTTAAGGAGCTTTGAAAATAGTATTGAATTCGACTTAGAAGAAATGAACACTGTTTTTCTCGAGAGTATTAAAGCACTCCGAAAGTTTAAAATGGTGGATAGTGAACACTACTTGCATCAAGCTCAAAAAGCCGGTAAAAAAATACTGGCTGAAGGAGCCCAAGGATCGCTATTAGATATCGATTTTGGAACGTACCCTTTTGTGACCTCTTCAACTACAACAGCTGCTGGAGCGTGCACCGGTCTTGGAATTGCTCCAAATAAAATAAAAGATGTATTTGGGATTTTCAAAGCGTATACCACCAGAGTAGGAAGCGGGCCTTTCCCCACTGAACTTTTCGACGAAGATGGTGAGACCATGGGACGCGTTGGGAATGAGTTTGGTGCAACAACTGGCCGTTCAAGACGCTGTGGATGGGTGGATTTAGTAGCATTAAAATACACTATTAAAATTAACGGAGTAACGCAACTGATGATGATGAAGGGCGATGTTTTATCTGGATTTGATAAAATCAAAGTTTGTACGGCTTATAAAACTTCAGAAGGCATTCAAGATTATTTACCTTACGACATTTCAGATGCGGATATTAAACCCGTTTACGAAGAATTAGAAGGCTGGAAAGAAGATCTCACTCAAATGACTGAGTTTTCTCAATTCCCTCAAAATTTCGTAGATTATATTAACTACTTAGAACAGGCATTGGAAACACCAATTAAAATTGTTTCTGTTGGGCCTGACAGAGCGCAAACGATATATAGATAACATTTCCTAATGAAGCCGTCATTTTGTATTCGCGCAGTATTGATTGCTCAATTTTGTTTAGGAACGCTTTGGGGTCAAGAGTCCAAAGTCATTCAGATCCGTCAAGCTGGAGGTTCAACCCAAGATCAAGTACGGTATCCAGATGCCAATATTCTCTTTAAATCAGATCAAAAAAGAGTACTCTTGTTTCATGAAGGAGCACTTATTGAATCAGATCAAGCTTATTTTTACAAGAAAAAAAACTATTTCAAAGCTATAGGTGATGTGGTCTTTACTCAAGGTGACAGTTTAAGGATGACATGCAAAACAATTGAATACGACGGAAAAACAAAAACAGCTTACGCTCAGGGAGATGTCTTCTTAGTGCGACCTGACATGACCCTACGAACAGAGGTGCTCAATTTAGATCGCATCAATGAAAAAGCATTTTACAATACCCCAGGCGTTATAGTGGACAGTACCAGTACCCTTACAAGTAACCAGGGACAGTATTTTATGAATCAAAAAAAATATCGGTTTATTTCCGATGTAACCATCAACAATCCTGACTATATCGTGAATTCAGAACGATTGGATTATTTTACTGAAAGCAATCAAGCGTACCTCTACGGAACTTCTAAAATTGAAGGAGAAGCCTACACCATTTTATGCGAAAGAGGGTTTTATGACATGGAACGCGAAAAAGGTATTTTCAAACAAAATGCAACGCTTTTTTATGACAACAAGATCATTAAAGGAGACAGTCTTTACTTTGAAAGTGCCCGTAATTATGCTGCTGCAACTAAAAACATCAGTATTGTTGACACAATCAATAATTCAATCATTACAGGGCATTATGGCGAAATCTTTAAAGAAAAAGATTCGGCCATCATCACCCGAAGAGCCATGGCAGTTAATATTATAGATCAAGATTCATTATTTATTCACGCCGATACTTTAGTGGCTACTGGACCAGAGGAAAAGCGAATTTTACGTGCCTACTACGATGTTCGAATACTTAAAAGTGACATCAGAGGCCGTTCAGACTCGTTGTTTTTGGATGAATCAATCGGACTGACAAAGCTTCTTAAAAAACCGCTTACCAAAGCACAAGAACAGGTGTTTACTGAACAAGATTATACTGAAAAAAATCCCGTATTATGGTTTGATAAAAGTCAAATGTCTGGGGATGAAATTCAATTGTTATCCAACACAAAAACAAAAAAGTTAGACTCTTTAAAAATTGACGGTAGAGTCTTTATTATCGAAAAAGATACGTTGAGTGAGGATGGATTTCAGCAAATTAAGGGAGGACTTTTAAGAGGTGCATTTAAAGAAAGTAAACTAGATAATATCGTCATTACTAAGAATACTGAAATGGTTTATTACCTCTATAACGACGAAGACCTCCAACTCATAGGAATTGATAAGACCACGTGTAGTGCATTAAAAATGATGTTTCTCGATGGACAGATTGATGACATCACTTTTTTAGTAAGTCCAAATGGCAATGTTTATCCTGAAGACGAACTTCCAAAAAACGATCGCACTTTAAAAGGCTTTATTTGGCGAATTGCCCAACGCCCAGAAACCATTGAAGATCTTTTTGATGAAAATGATAAAGAAGAACAGTTTCCTGAAATTTTAAAATTTCAATATCCAGAGGAAAAAGAAAACTCAGTACCCGAGAAGCCTCAAAAATAGCCTCCATGCTCAAAGATGATTTTTTAAAATACCAAGCAAAAACTACACCTCATCCGTTGGGAATATCCATTGCAAAAGCAAAAGGGACCTACATCACTGATACACAGGGAAAAAAATACCTTGATTTTGTGTCTGGAGTTTCTGCTTGTAGTCTAGGACATTGTCATCCCAAAGTAACAAGAGCCATTAGAAAACAAAGCAGGAAATACCTTCACGTAATGGTTTATGGTGAGTTTGCACAAGCTCCAGCGGTTAATTTATGTAAAGAACTTATCGAATTACTTCCAGACAATCAAGAGTCTGTTTATCTTACAAATTCTGGAACCGAAGCCATTGAAGGAGCCTTAAAACTCGCTAAACGAGCCACAGGCAGAAGTGAGTTAATCGGGGCTTATCAAAGTTACCATGGAAGTACCCATGGGGCATTAAGCCTTCTCGGTTTAGAACATCAAAAGGCGAGGTATCGACCGCTTCTACCAGACACCCGATTTATTCGTTTTAACTCAGAAGATGATCTAAAGCGGATTACCACTAAAACTGCAGCTGTACTTTTAGAAACCATTCAAGGAGGAGCGGGTTTTATTTTACCCTTCAACAACTACCTGCAAAAGGTAAAAGCTCGCTGTGAGGCCGTAGGAGCACTCTTAATACTAGACGAAATTCAACCTGGTTTTGGCCGTACAGGAAAATTCTTTGGCTTTGAACATTTTAACGTAATCCCTGATATTGTTGTAATGGGAAAAGGAATGGGTGGCGGTCTCCCCATTGGAGCGTTTACTGCATCCCATCAGCTAATGCAACTCCTTGAAGAGCATCCTAAATTAGGTCATATTACCACTTTTGGAGGAAATTCGTTAATTGCTGCTGCTGCGCTAGCTACACTTAGAACGATTCGGGACAGCCGGTTGATGGATCAAATCGCATCAAAAGAAGCCTTGATTAAAAAAGAGTTAGAACATCCAAGTATTAGAGAAATACGCGGAACAGGATTGATGCTCGCACCCCTTCTTGAAAACCCAGAAATCGCAAATCAAGTTGTACTAAAATCAATTGATAAAGGCTTAATGCTCTTCTGGCTTCTCTGGGAAAAAAAAGCAATCCGCATCACTCCTCCACTCACCATCTCTCAAAAAGAAATAAAAAAGGGATGTGCCCTACTGAGGTCAGCGCTTGACGAGGTTTGTTGATGTTAATTAAATTGTTAAAAACAATCCTCCTTAAAGAGAAATCAAGTGCATCTAGAACCTAATTTTATTATAGAAGATTTATAAATCGCTATGCTAAATTATAACTCTGAAGAAACACAATCTTCAATCACTAAATTTGAGCGAATGCTCAAAACAAATCTCATCTACTTTTTTGACGCCCAAGAGTTTGAAGACATCATTGTTCATTATTTAGGATTCGGCGAAAATCAACTTGCAAAAAAAGCGCTAAAAATGGGTTTGGAGCAACATCCCACCTCCCACGAACTTCTTTTGCTGCAAAGTGAAGTTTTTATTATAGATGAAAAATACGATGCTGCCCTTAAATTATTGGATTATGTTGAAAAACTAAACCCATTGGATGAAGAAATATCACTACAAAAAGCGAGTATTGCATCAAAAAATGGAGACCACGAAGCCTCTATTAAATTCCTAAACAAAGCTTTAGAACTTTCTGAAGATCCATTGGAAATTTGGAATCTTCTTGGAATGGAACATCTTTTAGCGGAAGAGTTTGAAGAAGCTTCTTATTTTTTCAAAAACTGTATCAAAGATAATCCACAGGATTATTCAGCACTTTACAATTTATTATACAGCTATGATCATTTGAACAAAATCAATGAATCAATAACGGTTCTTAACGAAGTGCTTGAAATTGATCCATACAGCGAAGTAGCCTGGCATCAGTTGGGCCTTGTACTGCTCAAAAAAGAACAACATAAAGAAGCCTTATCAGCGTTTGACTTTGCCATCATTAGTGATGATACTTTTACGGGTGCTTATATCGAAAAAGGGAAGCTGTTGGAGACCATGGGACGGATCAATGAAGCCATTGATAACTATGAAATTGCTCTCAATACAAATGACCCTAGTGCTTTTGTTTTTCTCAGTATCGGAAGATGTCATGAAACATTAGGTAACAGTGAAATCGCAGTGAGTTTTTACCTCAAGGCAATTCACCTTGAACCGAGTAATGAAAACAGTTGGATTTCTTTAATCGAATTTTACATCTCCCTCAAACAGCATAAAAAAGCGAAAGATTATTTTAAAAGAGCTCTTGAAGTCAATAGCGAATCGGTGGAGCTCTGGAAAAAAGGAACTCAAATTTACAAAGCCTTAGGTCAACTTGAAAAGGCCCTCAATGCTTATCAAAAGCTTTATGACTTAGGTGTTTATGAATTACCCATCCTACTGAATCACATCGATCTTCATCTCCAATTAAAACAATGGGATAAAGCTTTTGAGATGACAAATGAAGCTTACAAAACCTTCCCTGAAAGCAAAAGCCTTGCTTTTAGACTAGGTGGCTGTTGTATGGAATTGGGTAAAAAAAGTGAGGCACGCTATTTTTTAAATGTAGAACAACTCAGTGAAGAGGAACGACTTGAGCTTTCAAAACTTTTTCCTTCTTTTGACCAAATTTAAAAAGACAAACCACTTAGTTCCTGAGGGTTTTCTAACTTTGTTTCTTAACGATATCAAGTGATGCGCTACTTAACCCTATACCTTAAAGGCATGCTCATGGGAGCTGCAGACTTAGTTCCCGGTGTTTCTGGTGGAACATTGGCTCTTATTACAGGGATTTATAAAGAGCTTTTAGACAGCATCAATAAGGTGTCTTTGAATAACTTAAAACTTGTAAGAGAAAAAGGAATTAAAGCTACTTGGAAAAAAATTAATGGTCCATTTTTACTTTCCGTATTTGGGGGAATTATCACAAGTATATTACTCTTATCTAGATTACTTGAGTGGCTCATCGAAAATGAACCACTGGCATTGTGGTCATTTTTCTTTGGTTTGTTAATCGCGAGTATCATCTATCTATTTAAATCAGAACTGTCATTCAGCATTCTCAACATACTTTATTTAGCTGCTGGCACATTAATTTCATTCTTAGTAACCCAACTCAACGGTGGTGAAAACTATACCAGTCTTTGGTATCTTTTCCTCTCAGGATTCATTGGAATTTCAGCAATGATATTACCAGGACTTTCAGGAGCTTATATTTTGGTCATTATGGGAGTTTACAAGACCATACTCTCCAATGTCCGTATCGCCCAAGATTTAGTGGTTGATTTTGATCAAACTCAATTCCTCAAAACAGCCAGTGTTTTAGGTATATTCATTTTAGGAATCTTAATCGGTCTGAAAGTGTTTTCTAAATTTTTAAGTTGGCTTTTAAAACATTACCCAGAAAGAAGTATTGCTGTTTTAGTGGGCTTAATGATTGGTGCCTTGCACAAGGTTTGGCCTTGGCAAAACAGCCTTACTGATTCTCTCAAAGAGACCCAAGCAGTGCTCCCAAATCAATATACTAGCGATCCTCAAATAGCTACGGTTATTCTATGGATGTGTATAGGCTTTGGAACTCTTTTTCTTATTGAGCGGGGAAAAACACTTTTAACAAAATGAAAACTTTTCAAAAAGAGCGTACCCTTTGGGAAGTCTTTTTTTTGATTTTAAAAGGAATTGCAATGGGTGCTGCGAATAAAGTTCCTGGTGTTTCTGGTGGGATTGTAGCCCTAGTGGGAGGCTTTTATGAGGAACTGATTTATTCCTTTCAACGGCTAAATTTTATTGCAGTAAAACTTATTTTTACCGGAAGAATAAAAGCTTTTTGGAACTACACCAATGCCTCATTTTTATGCACACTGTTTGGAGGGGTAGTGATTAGCTACTTCAGTGTTTCACTTTTTTTAGATTATGCTCTAAGTAAAAATGAAGCCGTGGTTATGGGAGGTTTTTTAGGAATGATATTAGCCTCTTTATTTCTGGTAATAAAACAAATTCCCTCTTGGAATAAAAATCTTTTTACTTTTTTAGCCGTAGGCTTTTTAATTGGCTTAAGCCTCAGTCTTGCCAAACCCATTTCTGAAAATGACAAACTACTTTTTGTCTTTTTTTGTGGCATTATTAGCGTATCTGGAATGACTATTCCAGGTCTGTCGGGATCTTTTCTTTTATTAATTTTAGGCAACTACAATTTATTGCTGGTTGATGCTGTCAACGCCTTGTTCCGATTCCTTTCAGCAGCCTTGGTTTGGGATTTTACACTTTTGGATGACCCCGTAACCAGTCGCTTACTTATTATCATGCTCGTTTTTGCTGGTGGCTCACTGATGGGCTTAATACTATTTTCAAACCTAATCAAATTGGTTTTGCAGAAATATCCCAACTATACGCTGGCAGGCATTATCGGATTTATTCTCGGAACTCTTCGGCTTGTTTACCCATGGAAGGAAAGACAGTACCTCTATGACGATAAGGGTGAAGTAATTACAAATAGCGTTGGAACTCCAGAACTTTTAAATTATCGATATTTTCTGCCAGATTTCTCTGAGTTTAATACCTATATCGTAATTTTGACCTTCATTTTAGGAGCAATTCTGTTGTTTTTATTGGATTATTATGACAAAAAAAGAAAATCCTAAACGATTCGGTCTGTTGGGGAAAAATATCGACTACTCATTCTCAAGAAATTATTTTTCAACTAAATTTTCTAATGAAAATCTAGTAAACCACAGTTATGTCAATTTTGACTTAGCTTCCTTGGAAGGTTTTGAACAACTACTTACTAACGAACCTCATCTTTATGGATTAAATGTTACCATTCCCTACAAAAAAGAAGTGATTCCATTCTTAGACCACATCTCTGATGAATCAAAAGCAATAGGAGCGGTGAATACCATAGTATGGGATCACAAAGGCAGAACTACGGGTCACAATACCGATCATATCGGTTTTAAAAAAGTTTTATTAGAGAAAATGGAGTCTATTCCTAAAAAAGCTTTGATATTGGGAACAGGAGGAGCTTCGAGTGCCGTTAAATTTGCTCTTGAAAGCTTAAACTGTGAGGTAATCTTCGTTTCAAGAACAGCTAAAAAAAATCAATTAACCTATGGTGAATTAGATCAAAGCGTAATCGCGAATACTCAGCTCATCGTCAATACCACTCCTCTGGGGACATTCCCAAATATTAATGAAGCTCCCTCAATTCCTTATGAACTTTTGAATTCAAACCATTTCCTTTTTGATTTAATTTATAACCCAAGTGAGACGCTCTTTATGAAAAAGGCAAAGCTGCAAGGCTCTCAGGTAATAAATGGTCATCAAATGCTCATATATCAAGCTGAAAAATCTTGGGAGCTATGGAATCAATGAACTAATTTTAATAATTCTATTTTTAGAATTAAAAAAAATGTATATTATTTGTAATCATACCTAACTCAAAATGGAAGAGAAAAGCCAAAAACCTAGTGCGGAGGAGCAAAATGAGCCGCAAAACACAGAGAATCTTGATCAAGGAGCAGCACTTCCAAGCCAGGAAGCAGCAGCTGATGCAATTGAAAATAAAGAAGCACAAAAAGATACTCCAGAATCTTCATCTCCTAAAAAAGAATCTACTCCTGAAGTAGAAACAGAAAAAGAGGCCCTCGTTGAACCCCCTGAGAAAAAAGAGGACACTGCGGACGAAATGCCATCTTCTTCAGAAAAAAATTCAAAAAAAGCTTCGGTTTCAGAAGCCAAAGAAGCTTCTCCGGTAGAAGAGACAGACTTTAGCAAGCTTAACATTCAAGAGCTCATAGAAACTTTTACAGCAATTTCAACAGGCGACCAATGGCTGAAAAGTCATGCGCAGCTCCAAAATATAAATCGCCTATTTGAAGAAAAATTCCACGCAGACGTTGAGGCTAATAAAAAAGCATTTATTGATGGTGGGGGCAATGAAATTGATTTTTTCTACAAACCTGAATACAAAAAACATTTTGATCAAGTTGGGTTCGAATACAGAAAAAAAAGACGCGATCATTACAAAGAGCAAGAAGCCGCTTATAAAATTAATTTAGAGCGAAAAAAAACCATCATTGATGAAATCAAAGGCCTCATTGGCGCTGATGAAAACATCAATACCATTTACAAAAGATTCAGAACGCTCCAAGAAAGCTGGTATAGTACTGGACCTGTATCCCGAGCAGAAAATCAAAATCTGTGGGAGACATTTAAACATCATGTAGAACGCTTCTATGACTTTCTTCATTTAAACAGAGAGCTAAGAGAATTAGACTTTAAACACAACTATGAGGAGAAATTAAAAATTATAGAACGGGCTGAAGCACTGAAAGAACTTCCAGATGTAATGCGTGCTAGTCGTGATCTAAACACCCTTCACCAGTTGTGGAAAAACGATCTAGGCCCAGTTGCAAAAGAACATCGTGAGGCTTTATGGAACAGGTTTCAAGAAGCTACAAAGGTAATACAAACCAGAAGACAAGAATATCAGAAAGATGTCGCCGGTGCGATGAAAGAAAATCTTGAGAAAAAGAAAACCATACTCAAGGAAATGAAAAATCTTACTGAAACCGAACCACAAAACCACAATGCTTGGCAAAGTGCGCTTAAAAAGTTCAACGAGCTTAGAGCTACATTTAAAAGCATTGGCTATGTTCCTTCAAAAGAAAGCAAAGTTACTTGGCAAGAATTTCGTGAAATTGGGAGGGACTTCATGCAAAAGAAAAATGTTTTTTATAAAAATCAAAAGCAGGAATACAATAATAATATTGATGCCAAAAAAGACTTAATTTCTAAATCAAAAGCCATTCTTGAAGATCCGCAATGGGATCAGATGGTTCAGCAAATGAAAACGATTCAGAAAGATTGG